>JBKPTE010000052.1:0-79037 GCA_046735335.1 Acidobacteriota bacterium
CGAGAACAGTGCACCCGCCGCGCTGCCCCATACGCTTTCGGAGGATGGGGAGGAGAGCACGGGACCGGTCAGGGCCGGAATCACCGTCTGCGGGAGCACCTGGCCGAAGATGTTGTTCGTGGTGCCGCGGTTCGATTGCCAGACCGAGTCGAGACGCGGCAGATATGCCGAGCGCGCAACGTCGACTCCGGCCGCGGAGGCATTGACCTGTTCGAGCGCCGCCCTTACCGCCGGGTAGTGTTCACTGGCGTACTGAATCGCCGCTTCGAGCGTAAGCGCCTGGGGTGGACCTGATTGAGCCGTCGTCTGTGCGACCGCGACGACAGGGAATCGTGCGAGTACGCACAGCTGGAGCATCAGATACACGCGCCATCGCTTCATCAGCAGCCTCGGTCCACATTGCGGCGACTCTTGACGTCGGTACGACGGTCTTCCTGACCCTGAACAGTCTACGTCTTCGACTCGCGGTCGAGAAGCGCTCGCACGCTCTCGCGCGCCCGTTGGCGTACCGCTTCCGGAAGAGGAACTGACCCCGCTTGCCGGCACAGGCCAACCGTCTCGCGCAAGCCGCTGACGAGCGCGGCGCAACTGGCGCATCGCTCGCAGTGCTGCTCGATTGCGTCGCACGCGGTGGCATCCAGCTCGCCGTCGAGATAGGCAGAAATACCGGCAAGGATCGTTCGACAATCGCTGACGGGCTCGCTCACATCGCCTCCAATCGCCGCCGGAGCATGAGACGCGCCCTGTGCAGCCGCGTCTTGACGTTCGCCTCTGAAAGGCCGGTGATATCGGCCACCTCCTTCGTCGACAACCCGTCCATCTCGCGCATCACGACAATCATCCGGTACGAGGCAGGCAGCGCTTTCAACGCCTCGTGCAGACGGCTGTTCATCCAGCTGGCCATGGCCTGCTGATCGACGGGAACCGATTGATCCGGGACGCCGGCCAGCGCTCGGCGTCCCGTTCCGTCGATGTCCTGCTCGACGGAGACGAAGGCGGAGGGTTCACCCACGCGGCGCCGCCGTTTCATCAGGCACGCATTTCTGACGGTGGAATACAGCCAGGTACGAAACGACTCGGGGTCGCTGATGCGCTTCACGTGCTGATACGTCTTGAGGAGCGCCTCCTGCATGACATCCTCGGCGTCCTCCGGATGGCCGCACACCAGCAGGCTGAAGCGGTACGCGGTTTCTTGAGCCCGCATCAGGAGCCGTTCCATCGCCGCGCGGTCGCCTGCAGCCGCCTCCTTGACGAGCGCCGCGTATTCGGCCTTTACCCCGGAGCCCTGCACGACTCAATTGTACGAACCTGTGCCTGCAATTGCGTCGGCTTCGCGCAGGGACGGCGTTCCTGCCTCTATCAGAGATGCGGGACGCAGCGATCGGTGACACGGGCCGCGGCATTCATTCGACGGGCGGCCGGCCGGTAACAGCCGCCTCGAAGGATTGTCACCATCCTCGCGTCTCCTGCATCTCTGAAGGAGTGACACGCGTATTTCGACGGGTTCTCGTCGCAGCGGTGGCGTTGCTGCCGGTTGGCGCCGCGGCTCAGGAGCCGCTCACGGCGGAAGGGGCCGTGCAGGCCGCGATCGCCCACAATGCGTCCCTTCGCGCGGCCCGCGCGGGGGTCGACGAGGCGGCGGCGCGGACGACCGAGGCACGCTCGGGCTTCTATCCACGGCTGTCCGTCAGCGAAGCATGGCAGCGCGGCAACGAACCCGTATTCGTCTTCGGCTCGCTGCTTTCGTCGCGCCACTTCGCTGCGTCGAATTTCGCCATCGACGCGCTGAATCACCCCGAGCCGATCGGGTTCTTCCGCACGACCTTGGGCGTCGAGCAGCTGGTCTACGACGGCGGCCGGCAGCGCGCGGCGGCGGCTGCCGCGGCGCTCGGACGCGAGATGGCCGGGACCTCGGTCGATCAGGCCGCCGCGGACATCGCGCTGCAGACGACACAAACGTTCGGGCGCCTGCTCGCAGCGGACGCGGCGAAGCGGGCCGCTGACGCCGGTCTCGAATCCGCCGGCCAGGATCTCGCTCGCGCCGAACACCGGCGCGACGCCGGGATGGCCACTGACGCCGACGTGCTTTCGCTCGACGTCCACGTCGCCGATTTGCGCCAGCGCGCTATCCAGGCGGGCAGCGAGGGCGCCGTCGCGCGTGCGGAGCTGAACCGGTTGATGGGCGCACGGGTTGATGCGCCAATCGTCGCGGTGCTGCCGGTGCCCGCCGCGATGCCGTCTTCGCCGGACCTCGGCGTGCTCCTCGGCGAAGCGGATGCGGCGCGGCCGGAAATCAAGCATGCGCATGCCGCAGCGAATCTTGCGGAGCAGAACCGCGCGCAGACAGGCGCGGCGCTGATCCCCCAGGTGACGGCGGCGGCGGCATACACCTCGAGCGGAACGCGCATCGCCGATCGCGCCGGCGCCTGGGTCCTCGGTGGGCAGGTTCGCTGGACCTTTTCCACCGGCGGCGGAGAGGTCGCCGCCCGAAACGCCGCGACTGCCGCGATCGCTCGGGCAGCGGCGGAGTCCGAGGATGTACGGTCCGCTGTTCACGTCGAGGTCGTCACTGCCGCGGGCCGCGTCGAATCGGCGCGTGCGCGCGAGGCGGTCGGACGCGTCGCAGCGGATCAGGCCCGCGAAAGCCAACGAATTATTCGCGATCGCTTCGAACAGGGACTCGCCGGCGTGAACGACGTCCTGCGGGCGTCGACGGCCGTGTTCGACGCCGAGATGAATCGGACCGCCGCTGTCGTCGATTTGATCGTGGCCGAAGCGATGCTGCGGCGCGCCGTCGGCCGTTTGCCGTGATGAGGGATGCTGACGTGAGACCCACATTGTTCGTCTGGATCGGCGCGGCGGCACTCTCGGCGGCGTGCGCCTCGCCGCCGGGTCACAAACCCGACGAGCGGACCGCGACGCCGGTTGACACGGCAGCGGCGCAAGTGACCGAGCTTGCATCGGCCGTCGAGGCCGGCGGCGTCGTCCGTGCGAGAGTCACCGCACTGGTTGCGAGCCGAGTCATGGCGCCGATCGTCGACGTGCGCGTCCGCGCCGGCGATCGTGTGCGTCGCGGGGAAGTGCTCGTGGCGCTCGATGCCCGCGATCTGCGAGCGAACGATGCTCGCGCGCAGGCCGCAACAGTCTCCGCAGCCGAATCGGTCCGTGCGGCTGAAGCCGACGTGCGGGCCGCGGAATCGACCGCGCAGCTCGCTCGGCTGACGCACGACCGCATTGCTGCGCTGCAGTCGAAGCGTTCGGCGACGGCAGAAGAACTGGATCGGGCCGTTGCCGCGCTTTCCGCCGCCGAAGCGCAGCATGCCGCGGCACAGGCACGCCTGGCGGCGGCGACCGCCGGACGCGATGCGGCGAAGGCTGCCGCAGACGCGGCGGCGGCTACCGCGACCTACGCAACGCTGACGGCGCCGTTCGACGGCCTCGTCGCGGAACGAGGCGCGGAACCCGGCTCGATGGCCGCGCCCGGCTCACCGCTGCTCACGCTCGAGGATCCGACGACGTATCGGCTGGAAGTGCGGCTCGACGAAGCACGCGCAGCACTCGTCGCGCCCGGCGGCGAGGCCTCCATCGAGCTCGACTCCCGCGCCGGATCCATTCGCGGGCGGGTCGTCGAGATCGGTCGGGTGGATTCGATCTCGCACAGCTTCCTCGTGAAGATCGATCTGCCGCCCGGGACGGCCGTACGGTCAGGGCAATTCGGCCGCGCCTCCTTCAACGGACCCGTGCGGCGAGCGGTGACCGTACCGTCCTCGGCGCTCCTGCGGCGCGGTCAATTGACGTTTGTGTTCGTCGTCGACGCGGACCGGCACGTGCGGCTGCGGCCGGTCTCGATCGGAACGACAGCGGGTGACCGCACCGAGGTGCTGGCTGGCGTACGCGAGGGGGAGCAGGTCGTGACCTCGCCATCCCCGGCCCTGGCCGACGGTGCGGCGGCAGGAGCGCGGCCATGAGCAAACCCATTGGCGCAGCGGGACGGCTCGCAGCGGCGTTCATCCACTCGAAGCTGACACCGCTCGTCATCCTCGCGTCGCTCCTGCTCGGCGTCTACGCCGTCATTGCCCTGCCGCGCGAGGAGGAACCGCAGATCATCGTGCCGATGATCGACGTCTTCGTGGCGATGCCAGGCGCATCCCCGTCGGAGGTGGAGCAGCGCGTCACACGGCCCATCGAGAAGGTGCTCTGGGAGATTCCTGGTGTCGAGTACCTGTACTCGACGTCGAGCCCGGGCCGTGCGATGGTCATCGTCCGCTTCCGCGTGGGGGAGGATGAGGAGCGCGCGCTCGTGCGGCTCAACCAGAAGTTCGCCGCCCACGCCGCGCTGATCCCGCCAGGCGCTTCCTCTCCGGTCGTTCAGCTGCGCGCCATAGACGACGTGCCGGTCATGGCCCTGACGCTGTGGGGGCCGCGCTACGACGACGCACAGCTGCGGCAATTCGCGGCGCAGCTTCACGACACGCTGAAGGAACTGCCTGACGTTTCGGAGGTCTCGATCATCGGCGGCCGCCCGCGGCGCGTCACGATCGATCTGGATCCCGCCGCGCTCGCCACGCGACATCTCGATCCGCTCGCGGTCCGGCAGGCGCTCGCGCGCGTCAACGTGCGCACGACGGCATCGGGCGTCGTCAACGCAAACGCGACGGCCACGCTCGAAGCTGGCGGCTGGCTCGCCTCGATCGAGGCGATTCGCCGAGTCATCGTCGGCGTCAGCGAGGGAGCGCCGGTGCAGCTTGGCGATGTCGCCAACGTCCATGACGGCGGCGGCGAGCCAGACTCCTATGTGATGCAGCATCCGCGGCGCGGCGAGGCGTATCCGGCGGTGACGCTGTCGATCGCCAAGCGAAAAGGGACCAACGCGATCGCCCTGACCCGCGCGGTCCAGCAAAAGCTCGAGACCGTCCGGGGGTACACGCTGCCGAGTGACCTCACGGTCTCCGTGACGCGGAACTACGGAGAGACAGCCGCGCAGAAATCGAACGAGCTGCTCTGGCACATGCTCCTGGCCGTGGTCTCGGTGTCGGCGCTCATCTGGCTGGCGCTCGGCCGCCGCGAATCAGCGGTCGTGCTCACCGCGATTCCGGTCACGCTCGCCCTGACGCTCTTCGTGTTCTATCTCTACGGGTACACGCTGAACCGCATCACGCTGTTCGCGCTCATCTTCTCGATCGGCATTCTCGTGGACGACGCGATCGTCGTCGTGGAGAACATCGTGCGGCACATGCGGATGTCGCGCGACGGGCGGAGCCTCGAAGCGATTGCGGTCCGCGCCGTCGACGAGGTGGGCAATCCCACGATTCTGGCGACGCTCACCGTCATCGCCGCCATTCTGCCGATGGCGTTCGTCGGTGGGCTGATGGGCCCGTACATGCGGCCGATCCCGGTGGGTGCCTCCGCGGCGATTGTCTTCTCGCTGGTGGTTGCGTTCGTCGTCACACCGTGGGCGGCAGTCAGGCTGCTCGCCCGCGAGCACGCGCAGCACGATCGGGCCGAGGACCGGCTGACGCGTCTTTACCGCCGTGTCATGCAGCCGTTCATCGCAAATCCCGCGCGACGACTCATCGCACTCGCGGCGGTCGGGCTGCTGCTGCTCGCGGCGGTCGCCTTCCTGCCGCTCGGCTGGGTCACCGTCAAGATGCTCCCGTTCGACAACAAGAGCGAGCTGCAGGTGATGGTGCGGCTTCCCGACGACGCGCCGCTCGAAACGACAGCGGGGGCAGCGGCTGCGCTCGCTGACGAGGCCCTGGAAGACGAAGCCGTCACGAGCGTGCAGAGCTACAGCGGTGCCTCTTCCCCCTACACGTTCAACGGACTCGTGCGCCACTACTTCCTCAGGCGGCAGGCGAACCTCGCCGACCTGCACGTGCTGCTCGCGCCGAAGGGCGACCGCCACGAGCAGAGTCACGCGATCGCCAAACGGCTGCGCACTCGACTCGCACCGGTCGCGGCGCGGCTGGGCGCGACGATCCAGGTGGTGGAGGTGCCGCCCGGTCCACCGGTGTTGCAGACGCTCGTTGCGGAGATCTATGGGCCGGATGCCGGCCGGCGCCTCGCGCTCGCCAGGAGGGTACGGTCCACGTTCGAGGGCACGACCGGCGTCGTCGACGTCGACGCGTATGTGGATACGCCGCAGGCAAAGTGGACGCTGACGGTGGACGATGAGAAGGCAGTGGCTGCCGGGCTGTCGAGCGATGCCATCGCCGCGGTCGTGCAGATGGCGACCGACGGCGCGCCCGCCGGCCTGCTTCACGATTCCAGCGCGCGAGAGGACGTACCGATTCTGCTGCGCCTGCCGCGCGCCGATCGCGGTTCCCTCGACCCCGTCGGCGCCCTTCGGCTCGGCCCGCACGCCGTATCGGTCGGGGAGCTCACGCGCGCGTCGCAGACGATCGAGGCCCAGAGCATCTATCACAAGAACCTCCAGCCCGTGACGTACGTGACGGGGGATGTCGCCGGCGCGGTGGAAAGCCCCGTGTACGCGATTCTCCAGATGAACCGGACGCTCTCGTCGCTGCGGCTGCCGGAAGGCTACGGGCTCGAGATTTACAACACGCGCCTCCCATTCGACAGCTCGAGATACGCCATGAAGTGGGACGGCGAGTGGCACATCACGTACGAGGTGTTCCGCGATCTCGGCATCGCCTTCGCCGCCGTCCTCGTGCTGATCTACATACTCGTCGTCGGCTGGTTTGGGTCGTTCGTGACGCCGCTCACGATCATGCTGGCGATTCCGTTTTCGCTCGTCGGCATCCTCCCGGCGCACGCGCTGCTCGGCGCGTTCTTCACGGCGACGTCGATGATCGGGTTCATCGCCGGCGCGGGCATTGTCGTACGCAATTCGATCATCCTCGTCGACTTCATCGAGCTGCGGGTGAAGGACGGCATGCCCATCGAAGAGGCGGTGGTCGATGCCGGCGCGGTGCGCTTCCGACCGATGGCGCTCACGGCCGCGGCGGTCATCGTCGGGTCGGCCGTGATCCTCTTCGATCCGATCTTCCAGGGGCTGGCGATTTCGTTGATGGCCGGAGAAGTCGCATCCCTGCTGCTCTCGCGGATGACCGTGCCGATCACCTATTACGTCACGCACCGGCACCGGCGAGACGTCGATCCCGCGGCGATCCGCGTCGTACCAGAAACCAATGAAGGAGCTTCGCTATGACACTCGAACCCATGCTGCGTGCCATCGCCGGCGTATTCGTCATCGCAAGTGTGCTGCTCGGAATGTACGTGCACCCGTACTTCCTCTGGTTCACAGTCTTCGTCGGCCTGAACCTGCTGCAATCGGGGTTCAGCAACTGGTGTCCGATGATGTCGCTGCTGAAGAGGTTCGGCGCCAAGTGCGCGCACGAACCGCTGACCACGTAAGAAGCCGGACCGCGAATGGTGGACCTTGACGACGGGATGCGCGAACCAGTCGCAGCCTTCGACGATCGTTCAGCGGCTGCTGCCGTGCTGCGGCACATCGCTCGCAAGCACACGCTGCAGCCGCTGGAGCTGGTCCGCGACGAGTCCCCTGGCCCTCCCGGCCACGACCCGGCGCACGACGCCGCCGAACAGCCCGTCGAACAGATCGATTCGCGAACGGTTCAGGTACACCACATACGTCGCGGCCGATGGCGCCGCGCGATCCGGAATGAGAAGCGTCAGCCCGAGGGACGCGTCGTAGTAGTGCATCGCGTAGATCTGCTTCGACCCGATCGCGTACGCCACCGGCGAGTCATCGACAGCCGCTGCGGTTGCGACGTGGGTAATGCTGATCACGGGCCGGCCGTGTACCAGCTCCTTCGACCAGTAGACGAAATCGGTCACCTTCTCGGCTGACGAGGTCGGATATTCGAGGAGGTGCCGGCGCAATCGCGGAGCATAGGTCGCCGTGATCGTGTCTGCGTCAATGAGCGATGCGAACTCACGGCCGACGTTCACTCGCGGGGCGCGATCCGCGTACTCCATCGTGGCCGCGGTGCCGGCCCGGACATATCGCGCCACATAGGCGACGAGCAGCTGGCGCACGAGCACGCTCGCATTGCGCGAAGCATCCGGTGCGCGCCAGTCGATTTCACGCCTGACGCGCTCGATTCCTTCCGCGGACAGTTGCACGTCGCAGTGGTCGACCTGGCACTCGCGCAACCGCTTCAGGTCTCCTTCGTCGATGCTCATCGACGCAACATCTGTTGCCTGCGGCACGCTGCTGAACCTCACGACTTGCAGGACATCGTCCGTGCGCTTGAACGTGGCGATATCGGCAAGGCGCTCGACGTAGCTCGAGGGTGACGTTGCGATGCGGACAACTCCCAGCGTCGCTACCTCGCGGCGGTTCTTCGCCTCGAGCGTCCTCGAGACGACGCCGCCAAGGTCGATACGTCCGATATCCGCCGCTGACAGGCCGAACGCCGTCATCAGAAACGTTTTGGAAGGATCCGGCGTTGCCGCACCTGGCGTCGCAAGGAGCGCTATCAGGATCAGCGTGGCGAGCAGCCGCGTGGCCATTGGCGCCTCAGGGAATCGTCACGGCCGGCACACGACGCGGCTCACGCAGGTCCGGCATCGGGTCGGACGCGAAGAGCCGGTGCGCACACCGAGCCAGCCACCGCGCCCTGAGCGCCGAGCGCTGAATGCGCGCGCTGTCCGTGGCGATCCCCGTATTGGCGTACATCTGCCTGTACAGCTTCGAGATGAGCACGAACGCCAGCCGAGCACGTACGCTCTTGAGGAACCGCGAGCGCGTCCACACGAGGTTCAATCCGTAGAACCGATCCCAGACGGCCTGCGTGTGCGCGCGCAGCTCGTCGGCTGTCATCATCGGGTGCGGCGAGTACACGCGCGGACGATGCTCGGGCGGGATCAGCCAATAGCGCGTCAACGGCACGCCATCGACGACCGGTACGTCCGTCGCCTCACGCTCCCACCTGCCGAAGTCGATGGTGCCGGGAAGAGGCTGCAGCATGACGAACTGCGCGAACGACACGCCCGCGCGCTCCGCGAGATCCGCGGTCGCCCGGAACGTCTGCGGCGTGTCGGTCGGCAGGCCGAAGATGAAGGAGCCGAGCACATGCACGTCGGCCGCCCGAAAGGCCTGCAAGCGTTCGACGAGGCCGTCGCCGGTCTCGTTGAAATTCTTGAAGACGGCCTTCAACCCCTCAGGCGTGACGGACTCGATCCCGACCAGCGCTCCGCGGATGTGGGCTCGGCGCATGGCTGTCAGGAACGCCGGGTCCTCCGCTGCCTCCATCGTGATCTGCGTGTAGAACACGATGTCGTTCGGAAGCTGCTCGAGGCGCGCCATCAGCTCGAACCGTTCGTCGCGGATGCGCGTGAGCGCCGCATGCTGCGCCTTGTCGGCGCGGCGATCGGCCGCGGCAAGGTCCGCGAGCGTGACGGGATAGAAGTTGTCGTCGGCGAGGACGATGAAGCGGAAGCCTTGCCGCCGAAGCTCGACGATCTCGCGGACCACGACGCTGACGTCGCGCTGCCGCGGCTTCTGCCCATCGGTGCGCCAGACCGAACAGAACGAGCAGTGCTTGGGGCAGCCACGCACGGTCTGCACCGACGCCCACATGTAGCGGTTCTTCGGCAGCAGATCCCATCGCGCCGGATAGAAGGACTCGCCGTCGACGCGTCCTCCGGCGTACAGCGGCTGCGGGTTGCCGCGATCGCAGTCGTCCAGGACGGTCTGCCAGACGAGGTCTCCGTCTCCGGTCACCACCGCGTGGGCGCCGCCGTGTTCGCGCGCTTCGTCCGGGAACAGCGTCGCGTGAATCCCGCCGAAGACGACGAAGGCCCCGCGCCCTCGCGCGGCCCGTCCGATGCGATAGCCGCGCAAGGCATTCCCCGTGTGGATGCTGATGCCGACCAGGTCGCCCGGCTGCACGGACTCTTCATCGATTGGATCCAGCGTTTCGTCGATGAGCAGCGGCGTGCCGTGACGCGCCGGCGTCGCCGCCGCGAGCACGTACTGCCAGCGCGGCGTGATCACCGCGGTGCCGAAAGACACGTCGCTTGGATTGACCAGGTGAATGCGCAAGCTGACCTCTAGTACGAGCCGGCGACCCGGCGCGCGAAACGGGTGAAGAAGCCGGCGGTCGCGACGCCGGCATCCCTGGAATTACGGCCCATGGCGACCCCTCCGTCCGCCGCGGCCGTCCACGGCGCGCGCGGCTTCTCCGCCGCCGCGTCAGACGCCGCCGGTGGAACCTGCGGCGCCGGCGCGGGAGACGGCGCCTCGGCGCGGCGAGGCGGATTCGCGACCGCTGGCGTCGCTGGATCCGTGCGCTCGCCAGCATCGGGTGGTGCAACAGGCGCCTCGACGTCGCGTCCACGGTCTGGCACAGGCGCGGGTGCTGTTGGCGGAAGCTGCGTCGATGCCAGGCGGCTCACCGCCCGACGCGCTGAAGCGACGGTCCTGGCAGCCGCGGCCAATCTCGGAACTGGGATCGGTGCCACCCGGTGCAACGTGGCGCTCAGCGTCCGCGCGGACACGATCGGCAACGCGAGTACTGGCGCGTCGACGAGCGTCAGTCCACCTACTCCCATCGCCATCACGCACAGGATGGCGACGATCCCCAGGGCGACGCTCCGCGACCAGATCGGCGCGATCGACGGGCGCCTCGACACGAGCCTGACGATGCGTGCGCGCAGGCCGGAAGAGGTGACGGCGGGGGCGGCCTGCAGCGTTCGCGGACTGCGGCTCAGGCTGGCGAGCTTCATCAGGCATTCGGCATACGTGCGGGGTGAGCCCGTGCTCGCGACCGCGACCTCGTCACAGGCTATCTCACGCTCGATGTTCAAGCGCCGATCGATCCACCAGACCGCCGGATGCCATCCAACAACCATACGCACCACGATCTGGACGATGTTGACGAGGTCGTCGCGACGCTGCACGTGCGCCCACTCGTGGATGAGGACCAGATCGAGCTCCTCCTCGTCGATCGTCGTCACGAGCGCGGGGGACACGGCGATCATCGGCGCTCCCCACCCGAGCACGGCAGCGGTGGTCACAGAATCGGACAGCACGAGAGCGGCGCGGCCACGAGTGGAGCGCCGGCGAGCCCAGTGCGAAAGTCTCGATTCCACGTCCGATGGGAAGGGAACACTGCGGCTGCGCGCGCGGCGCATCGCGGTGACGGCCGCGACGAACCTGACCGCGTGGACGCCGGCCCACACGATCCAGGCGGCGAGCAGGACGAACGTCGACGTCCACCAGGTGTCGGGGAGCGAAACCAGCGCATCCACCTGCGGTGCACTGAGTGTATCGGTCGAAACCGCAGGGAACTGGAGCGCGGGAAGGGCGGGCAGCGCCACGACCAGGAGCAGCGCGACCCAGCAGACGGCGTAGCGGACGTTGGCCGGCGCCCGTTTGAGCGCGAGGAGCATCACGAACACCGCTGCTGCGACAACGCCACCCTGCCACATCCAGTTCAGCACTGCGTCCATCCGGGCTCCTAAGCGCGCTCGATCAGTTTCCGAAGCTGCTCGCGTTCTGCGGAGTCGATCTCTTCGTCTTCGAGAACGTTCAGCACGAGCAGGCTGGGCGATCCTTCGAACAATCGCCGGACGAGGTGCCGCAGCGCACGCCGCCGCGCCTGACGTTCGTCCACGACGGGTTCGTAGATGAACGCGCGCGCGACCTTGTCGTGCGCCACGTAGCCTTTCGTTTCCAGGATTCTGAGGATCGTCTGGACGGTGCTGTACGTGACGGCGCGCGTCTTCTTCATTCCCGCGACGACCTCGCCGACGGAGGCTCGTCGCAGGCGCCAGAGGACGGCCATCACGTCGGCCTCCGCGTCGGTCAGCGCAGCGGACCGTTTTCTCGCCATGTTTCAACTCTTAAGGAATTCAAACTTGAGGGCCGACTGTATCAGGCCGTTCGTTCGCGTGTCAATTAAAGAATTAAGAGTTGGAGGTTGCTTGCGTCCCCCTGGACCAGCGTTCAGCCCTCATGTGTGGCTGCCCTGGCGTTTAATAAGCCGATGGTCATTCGTCCTGCGCGCCCGGGCGATGCTGCCGCGATCTGGTCGATCATCGGTCCGACGATCCGGGCGGGGGAGACCTACGCGCTCGATCCGCGCATGAGCGAAGCGGACGCGCTCGCCTACTGGCTGGCAGCGGACAAGGAAACCTTCGTCGCCGAGGACGGCTCGATCGTCGGCACCTATTTCCTCCGCCCGAATCAGGCTGGCGGCGGCGCGCACGTGTGCAACTGCGGGTATATGACCAGCGCCGCCGCGACAGGCCGGGGGGGTCGCTCGATTGATGTGCAGGCACTCGCTCGACCATGCGAGGGCTCGCGGCTACCGAGCCATGCAGTTCAACTTCGTGGTGAGCACCAATGAACGAGCGGTGCGCCTGTGGACGTCGCTCGGCTTCGAGATTGTTGGACGCCTCCCGCTCGCGTTCCAGCATCCAGCGCTGGGCTACGTCGATGTCCTCGTCATGTTTCAGCCGCTCTAGCGACGTGCGGCGAAGGAGGAGCGACTCGCTCCTGCTCCTCGACGATCCCCGCACCGGACGTTCAGTGCAGGCGGTCCCATAGCTGGCGTGCACGAGCACGCTCAGCGCAGCTCCGACATCGGCCGCATGGCGTCGAGCAGCCTTGAAAGCCGGTCCAGGTTCAGCAAGATGACGGTCACGACGGCCGACGCCGCGCGCGACTTGCGCGGATGTTTGGCACGGGCGCAGCGATGCGACGTTCGACCGGCTGCCTCCCGCCTGTGATACATCCGCCGCCCGGCCGTATATAGAGTCAAATGGCGTCGGTGCAGGTGTTGCCGAGACGGCTCGCGAGCTGGATTGCGACGGAACCCGATTGGGACCAGGTTTACGCGGAGCAGCTGCCGCGCGTGCTGAATTTCTTCCGATATCGGCTCGGCCATGCGGCCGATGCCGAGGATCTCACCGCTCGGACGTTCGAGAAAGCGTGGCGCGCGCGCCATCGCTACCGCCGCGACCTCGCCGGGTTTTCGACCTGGCTCCTGACCATCGCGCGCAATGTCGCGATCGACCACCTGCGGGCGCGCCAGCGTCACGAACCGCTCGACGTCGCGTCGGCCGTGCCGTCGCCCGAGAGCACGCCCGAGCAGCAGGCGGTGCAGCAATCCGAGGCGCAACGGCTCGGCGCATTGCTCGCGACGCTGGAGCCGCGCCAGCGCGAGTTGATTGCGATGAAGTACGGCGCGGACATGACGAACCGCGCCATTGCGCTCGCGACGGGGCTCACCGAGAGCAACGTCGGAACCATTCTGCACCGCGCCGTCGAAGCGCTGCGCGGCCGCTGGTGAGGAGAGGAATCATGACCAACGAAGCCTGGCTCCGCGCGTTGCGAACCGACCCTTCGCCGCTGTTCAAGGCGGAGCTGCGCGAGCGTCTGCGCGCACAGGAGGCGGCCCCGCTCGCCGCCCGCCGTGAGTGGCC
Organism: Acidobacteriota bacterium; assembly: GCA_046735335.1. Classification (GTDB taxonomy): domain Bacteria; phylum Acidobacteriota; class Vicinamibacteria; order Vicinamibacterales; family 2-12-FULL-66-21; genus JBKPQB01. The sequence goes on from JBKPTE010000052.1 coordinate 13,420, forward strand.
ACGGCGCGCACTGGTGCCTGCCGCGGCGGTACTCGTGGTTGGCGTCCTCATCTCCGTGCCCGGCGTGCGCGCATCCGTCGCGCAGTTCGTGTCGCTGTTCCGCGTGATCAATGTCGTCGCCGTGCCCGTCGATTCCAGTCGCATCGAGCGACTGAAGGCCGATGACCTTCAGATCGGCGCGCTCATCGGCGAACACGTCCAGGTCGTGCAGGATCCCGGGCCTCCGCTCGACGTGCCATCCTTTGCCGATGCGGCGGCTGCGGCCGGGATGACGCTCGCCACGCCGCAGTGGCTGCCCAACAACACGCGGGTCATCGAAACCGCCGTCGTCGGCGAACGCGTGATGCGCGTGACGGCCAACAGCCAGCGCCTGCAGCAGGTCATGGACGCGCTCGGCATCAAGGACCTCACCGTACCCGCGGGGCTCGACGGGCAGGTCGTCAACGTGCACGTGCCGCCGGTGGTGATGATTCGCTACGATCACCAGAACGGACGACGGAGCCGGCTGTTTCAGGCGCGGACGCCGCAGCTCACGCTGCCCAACAGCATCGACGTGCAGGCGCTCGGGGAGATCGGCCTGCGCATTCTGGGACTGCCGCCGGCGGAGGCGAAGCAGTTCGCGCACGCCATCGACTGGCACACCACGCTCGTCGTGCCCGTGCCGCCAAACGCGTCGTCCTTCCAGCAGGTCGAGATCGGCGGGCATCGCGGCGTGCTGATTCAGCATCAGCCCCGCAATCAGTCGCCGACGAGCACTATCGTGTGGTCGACGCCCGAGCGTGTCTTTGCCCTGGTGAGCATCCAGGGAGTCGCGGACGCCATGACCATGGCCAGCTCAGTGCGTTGATTATCGAGACGCACGGGCTGCGCAGGCAGTTCGGATCCACGACGGCCGTCTCCGATCTATCCCTCCAGGTGGATGAGGGGGAGATCTTCGGGTTCCTCGGGCCGAACGGTGCGGGGAAGACGACGTCGATCAAGATGCTGCTCGCGCTCATCGAGCCCTCGTCCGGCACGGGGCACGTGATGGGCGCGCCGCTCGGCGATCGCGCGGCCCGCGCACGTGTCGGCTTTCTTCCCGAACACTTCCGTTTTCACGAAACCCTCACCGCGACAGAACTGCTGCGGTTCCATGGGCGTCTGTACGGGTTGCGCGGCATCACGCTCGACGCTCGCGTCGATCGGCTGTTGACGCGTGTGGACCTGTTCGACGCGGCCGATCGTCCGCTGCGCGGGTACAGCAAGGGGATGCTTCAGCGGGTCGGGCTCGCGCAGGCGCTGTTGAACGAGCCGCGCCTCGTGTTCCTCGACGAGCCGACCTCCGGCCTCGACCCGCTGGGACGGCTGCTGGTACGCGACATCATCGGCGAGCTGCGTGCCGATGGTGTCACGGTGTTCCTCAATTCCCATCTTCTGGGGGAGGTGGAGGCGACCTGCGATCGCGTCGCGTTCGTGAAACGCGGCCGGGTCGTCGAGGAACGCCGCCTTTCAACTCCGGCCGAAGTACTGGACGTCGAGATTCGTGTCGGCTCGCCCGCGGGCGCGGCGATTCTGAAGGGCCTGTCGCGCTTCGGAACGAACATCGCACAGCCGCGACCCGATCTGATCGCACTGCGGACCGAGAGCGACGCGGCCGTGCCGGCCATTGTCTCCTGGCTGGTGCAGCAGGGCGTGCAGATCCACGCGGTACAGCCGCATCGCAAATCGCTCGAGGATGTCTTCCTCGACGTGATCGGCGACGACGAGCGGCCGGGGTAGCCTGTGCGTGACGTCATCACCGTGGCGCACCTGACGCTGGTCGAGGCACGCCGCCGCCGCATCGTGCTTGCCGGCGCGGTGTGCGCGCTTGCCTTTCTCGTCGTCTTTTCCGTTGCCGTCGTGTTCGCGTACCGGGAAATGGCGTCTGACGCGAGCATCTCGTTCGTGCAGCGGCAGGCCACCCTGACGGCGATCATGCTGGTGGGCTTCGTCGCGGCGAACTTCCTGTCGGTCATCTTCGCCATTCTGCTGCCCGTCGATACCCTGTCCGGTGAGATCGACTCTGGAGTGATCCAGACGCTCGCGTCCAAGCCGATCGATCGCGCGCAGATCGTGCTCGGCAAGTGGGCCGGCCACCTTCTGCTGGCGCTCGCGTATCTGCTGCTGCTGTGCGCCGGCATTCTGCTGGTGATGCGCGTGGTCGGCGGGCTGGCGCCCCTCGGCGTTCCGCGCGCGCTTCCCCTGCTGATGCTGGAGATCACGCTCTCGCTCACGGTTGCCGTGGCCGGCGGCGCTCGGTTCAGCACCGTCACGAACGCGATTGCCGCCGTGGGCTTCTTTGGCGTCGCGTTCATCGGCGGGTTCGTGGAGCAGATCGGCGGGTTTGCCGGCGTCAGCTCGATGCGGACCATCGGCGTGCTCGTCAGCCTCATCAGTCCGGCGGATTCGATGTGGCGCCTGGCGCTTCATCACCTGCAGCCGGAGATCCTGCGCAGCACGGGCATGCTGGCGCTCGGCGCGTCGGTGCCCTCGCCGCTGATGGTCTGGTGGGCGGCGGGATTCACGCTGCTGACGCTGTTCTATGCGATCCGTGCGTTTCGTCGCCGGGCGTTGTAGGCGCGGGGTCCGGGGTGCGATGTGCGGGCTTGCCCGCCGTAGCGCGAAGCGCGGAGGCGGGGCGCGGTTAGCGGGTGCGGCGTGCGAGCGCGGGCCCCTACGCGCTTTACACGACAAAGTGTACCGTGTATGCTTTGCATTGGAAAGTATGCGGATCCTTCGAGCCGCCCACCTGGGCATGTGCTTCGGCGTTCGCGACGCCATCGCGCTCGCGCTCGAGCACGCGGACGCCGGTCCTCTGACGATTCTCGGCGACCTCGTCCACAATCCGACCGTCCTGAACGAGCTCGACGCAAAAGGGATCGCGGTCGCGCAGGACCTGGCACTGGTCAGGACGCCCACCGTGATGGTCACGGCCCACGGTACGTCCGAGCGGACGCTCGCGCGCACGCGCGCGCTCGGCCTGACCGTCGTCGAGGCCACGTGCCCGCTCGTGGAGGTCGCGCACCGCGCGGTCGCGGCCCTCGCGCGCGACGGCTATCACGTCGTCATCGTCGGGCAGCGCGAGCACGTCGAAGTGCGCGGCCTCACGGGCGATCTCGATCGGTTCGACGTCGTGCTGCACGACGATGACGTCGAGGCGCTCGAGGAACATCCGCGCTTCGGCGTGGCGGCCCAGACTACGCAGCCCGTCGAGAAGGTGCGGCGCCTCGTCGACTCCATACGGCGGCGTTTTCCGCGATCGGACGTGCGCTTCGTCGACACGGTGTGCAAGCCCACGAAGCAGCGCCAGTCGGCGGCAGTCGAGATCGCACGCCAATCCGACGTCGTGATTGTTGTCGGAGGGCGAGCGAGCAACAACACGCGAGAGCTGGTCAAGACGTGTTCGCGCCATTGCGCCCGCGTCTACCACGTCCAGACCGATTCGGAAATCCGCGGCGAACTGCTCGAGGGCGCGGAGGTCGTCGGCCTGACGGCCGGGACCTCGACGCCCGACGAGGTGATCGATCGCGTCGCGGCCGCGATCCGGCAGGTCTGCCGCCTCGATTCCCGGACGGAGGCGTGCTCGCGATGATCGGTTACTTCTCCGCGCGGACCCGCTGGACGATCGTGCTGGCGTTCGCGATCGCCATGGCGTGGGTCGAGGCGGCGAGCGTGTTCTACATCCGCACGCTCGTCGATCGAATCGAGCCATATCAGGCACAGCCGCTGCCGATCACCGGCGCGCTCGGCAACGTCGAGTTGTGGCGCGAATCGGCGACGCTCGTGATGCTCGCCGCGGTGGGACTGCTCGCGGGCCGCACCTGGCGCCGGCGCGCCGGCTACGCGGCGATTGCCTTCGGCGCCTGGGACATCTTCTATTACGTCTTCCTTCGGCTCATCTCGGGCTGGCCGAAGACGCTCCTCGACTGGGACATCCTCTTCCTGCTGCCGCTCCCATGGTGGGGGCCTGTGCTGGCGCCGGTCAGCATCGCGCTGGTGATGATCGTGTGGGGCACGCTCGCGACGCAGTCCCGTGAGGATGCCGCCCGCGCCCGGTGGCCATGGGCGTTTGGGTGGATCGGTATCGTGACGGCGCTCGCGGTCTTCATGATCGATGCGGGTCGGGCGCTGCCGGGCGGGCGGGATGCGGTCCTGCAAGTCCTGCCCACGAGGTTCAACTGGCCGCTGTTCTGGGCGGCGCTGCTGCTGATGGCGTCACCGGTCCTGCATCGGGTGGTTCGGCGCGAGGAGCCGCGCACCTAAAGTTGCGCGCTACGAAGTTGCGCGCCACGAACGTTGCGCGTTACAGCTTCGAGACGTCGGGGACGTCGATGCCGAGCGCCGTCGCGAGATCATTCTGGTGCTCCTGCTCGTCGCGGAGGATCTCGCGGAGGTCTTCCGCGATCGCGTATTCGCCGAGGCTCTCCGCCTGGCGGACGCGTTCGCGATAGTTGCGCACCGTCTGGTTCTCGTTGTCCAGATCGAAGCGCAGCATGTCCTCCGCCTTGTCCGAGACCTTCACCGGCTTGGGCGTGACCGTTGGCGTCCCGCCCAGATAATCGATGTGATAGGAGACCTTGAGCGCGTGCGCGAGCTCCTCTTTCGCGTGCACCTCGAGCTCCTCGGCGATGTTCATGTACGCGGCGCCCTTGATCATCTGCGAGTACACGACATACGCGATGATGGCCTGGTATTCGCGGGAGAGATCCTCGTTGAGGGCCTTCATGAGGTCGTCGCGCGTGAACGCCTGCGTCTCGCCCTGTGCGCGTTCCGGTTGTGATTTGGGTTGCTGCTTCTGCTGCTCCTTCGCCATGTTGCGAGTCTAGCGCACGATCCTCGCCACTGGTGAGCCACGGTCGAGGTTGTGGTCGGTCGCGTGCGGACGCCGGAGAATGTGGACGTTTTCACACGATTTGCGGTATACAGTCTCGGTACTTCAAGCGAGACAGCCATGGCTCACAATGACGATCCGCCAGACGGGGTCAATCTCAGCCGCCGCAACTTCCTGAAATCCACCGGCGTCGCCAGCATCGCGGCGACGGTCATCGCGCCCGCGGGCCTTGCGGCGCAGAACGGGCCGCCTGCGGCGGGGCCGGGCGAAGTCCCGGTCCGCCTCACCGTGAACGGGCGTGCCGTCAATCTGACGATCGAGCCGCGTGTGACGCTGCTCGACGCGCTGCGCATGCGCGCCGACATGACCGGCAACAAGCGCGTGTGCGACCGCGGCACGTGCGGCGCGTGCACGATGCTCGTGGACGGACGCCCCGTCTACTCGTGCTCGACGCTGGCGATCGACGTGCAGGGCAAGCAGATTCGCAACGTCGACGGGCTGGCGAGCGGCGGGACGCTTCACCCCGTCCAGCAGGCGTTCTGCGACAAGGACGCCCTGATGTGCGGCTTCTGTACGCCAGGCTTCGTCATGGCCAGCGTCGCGCTGCTCGAGAAGAATCCGAACCCCACGCCGGAGCAGATCAAGAAAGGGCTCGACGGCAACATCTGCCGCTGCGGCACGTTCACCCGCATTTTCGAGGCGGTATCGAGCCTTAAGGGGGTGCAGCGTGGCTGATACGCGGCGGCCTCAACAGGGTGGCGGTCGCGGCGGCGCGCCGCAGGCGCCTCCGGTCGACCCGAAGTACAACTGGCCCGCCACACCGGCCACGGTCGTCGGCACGCGCGTCAAGCGGCTCGACGGCCCTGACAAGGTCGCGGGGCGCGCCAAGTACACCTTCGACGTGACGCGGCCCGGCATGCTCTACGGGCGGATGATCCGCTCGCCGTACCCGCACGCCCGCGTCATCTCGGTCGATCTGTCCGCGGCGCAGCGCGCGCCCGGCGTGAAAGCGGCGCTCGTGCACCGCGATCCCGCCGACGAGAAGACGAACGCCGTGATGTTCCAGGGGGACGAGGTTGCGGCTATTGCCGCCGATACCGAGGAGCGCGCGATCCATGCGGCGCGCCTGGTGAAGGTCGAGTACGAGCCGCTGCCCCACGTCATCAACGTCGATCAGGCGCTCGCCGGCACGGCGCCGCCGGTGTTCACTCCCTCGAACGTCCGTCAGGGACAGACGCAGGAGAGCGGCGATCTGGCGGCCGGCTTCAAGGCCGCGGCATTCACCCTCGATCAGACGTACTCGACACACGTCATCACGCACGTCTGCCTCGAAACCCACGGCACCGTCTGCGAGTGGGACGGCGACAAGCTGACCGCGTGGGTGACGACGCAGGGCGTGAACTCGGCGCGGGACAACTTCGCCAACGGGCTGGGCATTCCGCAAGCGAACATCCGGGTCATCTGTCAGTACATGGGCGGCGGCTTCGGGAGCAAGCTCAATCTCGGGGCCGAAGGGCTGATTTGCGCGCGGCTCGCGAAGATGGCGAACGCGCCGGTGAAGCTGATGCTCGATCGCAAGGAAGAGCACCTCGTCACCGGCAACCGCCCGTCCGCGGCGGCTCGGATCAAGGCGGGCGTCTCGGCCGACGGCATGATCACCGCGTTCGATGCGGAATCGTGGGGCACCGGCGGCGCCGGGGCGGCGGCGGGGTTCCCCTTGCCCTACATCTATCAGATGCCGAACCGGCGCCGGGCGCACAAGGACGTCTTCATCAACACCGGCCAGCAGCGCCCGATGCGCGCGCCCGGCCATCCGCAGGGATCGTTCATCACCGAGATCATGATGGACGAGCTCGCGGACCTGGTGAAGATGGATCCGATCGAGTTCCGGATCAAAAACCTTCCGCCGGAGGCGCCCAACGCGATGTGGCGCGCCTATCTGCGCGAGGGCGCCGACGCGTTCGGGTGGAGCAAACGCCATCCCACGGGCGACCCGTCCACCGGATCCATCAAGACGGGCATGGGCGTCGCGATCGGCACGTGGGGCGGCGGCGGCCGCGGGCCGGCGCGCGCGCACTGCGAAATCGCCTCCGACGGCAGCGTCGTCGTGCGCATCGGCACGCAGGACATCGGCACCGGCACGCGCACCGTCGTCGCGATCGTGGCCGCCGATGCGCTCGGGGTGCAGCCGGCGCAGATCACGCCGCAGATCGGCGACACCGAGTACGGCGTCGCGCCCGGATCGGGCGGCAGCACGACGGCCGCAAGCATCAGCCCCGGCGTCCGCATTGCGTCGCTGAAGGCGCTCGAGCTGCTGAAGGAGAAGATCGCCCCGGCACTGGGTGGCGACGCCGCGGCGCTCGTCGCGTCGGGCGGACGCATCCACGTCAAGGACAACACGTCGAAGGGGATGTCGTGGGCGGACGCGTGCAAGCGGATCGGCCCGCAGCCGATCAGCGCGGATGCCGACTGGCAGCCGGGCATGACGTCGGTGACGACCTCCGGCGTGCAGTTCGCGGAGGCAACCGTCGACGTCAAGACCGGACTCGTCCGCGTCACACGCGTGCTGGCGATCCAGGACTGCGGCCTCGTCCTCGATCCCCTCACGGCCGAGAGCCAATGCTACGGCGGCGTCATCGGCTCGCTCAACTTCGCTCTCTTCGAGGATCGCATCCTGGACCGCAACACGGGCCAGATGGTGAACCCGAACATGGAGTGGTACCTGCTCGCCGGGATGTCGGACATTCCGCCGATCGAGGTGCGCCTGAAGAACCAGCCCGAACGCGGCGTCATCGGCCTCGGCGAGCCGCCGACCGTCCCGACGGCCGCAGCCGTCGCGCTCGCGGTGCGGAATGCGATTGGCGTCACCGTCCGCAGCCTGCCGCTGACGCCGGCGAAGATCCTGCAGACCCTGCAGCAGAAAGCGTGAGGGTGTTGTGAAGCCGTTTGCCTACGTGAACCCGACGAACGAGAAGGACGCCGTCGCCGCGCTGTCGCCGGACTACGAGAAGGCGCTGCCGCTCGGCGGCGGGCAGGATCTCCTGGCGCGGATGAAGGACTACATCACGCAGCCCGACCGCATCGTCAACATCAAGAACGCGCTCGAGGGAACGGTGACGCCGTACAACGGCGGCCTGCGCATCGGCGCGGCGATGAAGATGGTGGACGTCGCCGAGCACGCGGACATCGCGCGCCTGTACCCGCCCGTGGCCGCCGCGGCGATTGAAGTCGGCACGCCGCAGATCCGCAATCAGGGCACCGTCGGCGGCAACATCAATCAGCGTCCGCGCTGCTGGTACTACCGCAACGAGGAATTCGTCTGCTTCAAGAAGGGCGGCAACACCTGCTTCTCGCCCGCGGGCGAGAACCAGTTCCACGCCATCCTCGGCGGCGGCCCGACTTACATCGTCCATCCTTCGAGCCTCGCGGTGCCGTTCGTCGCGTACAACGCGACGTTCCGGCTGCTCGGGCCCAAGGGGGAACGTCTGGTTCCGGCGGCCGAGTACTTCACGATGCCGACGCTGCAGAACGTGCAGCGCGAAAACGTCCTGCAGCCCGACGAGCTGCTGACGCAGGTGATCCTGCCGCCGCCGGGGAGCGTGAAGCACGGCCATTACGAGGTGCGTTACAAGGCATCGCACGACTGGCCGATCGCCTTTGCGACGGTGCTGCTGACGATGAATGGATCGACCGTTCAGGGAGCGCGCGTGGTGATGGGCGCTGTCGCTCCGGTGCCGTGGCGCTCGCAGGCCGCCGAGCAGGCGCTGGCGGGCAAGACGATTACGCCGCAAACCGCCGCTGCCGCAGCCGACGCGGCGCTGCGCGGGGCGGCGCCGCTCAGCCAGAACGCCTACAAGATTCAGGTGGCGAAGGCCGCCGTCGAGCGCGCCATCCTGCAGGCCGCCGGCCTGCCGATCGCCTGAGGGAAACCGCCATGGAATCGCTGACCTCGCCGAAAATCACCGTTGGCGTGCACTGCCTCAAACTCCGCACGAAAAGCATGTATATCCAGGCTGTGGTGGACCCGGCCGAGCGGACGTTCTACGATAGGTATGACCAAACCGCGTGGTGGTGTGTCCTGACGCAGACCGGTCTTGGTCCCGATCGCCAGCCCGTCCGGCCGGACGTGTGCTGCGAGGGGCGCGGCTGTTGCATGTTGTGAGATAACCGGAGAGAGACGCCATGAAGAAGATCGCGTTGTCGCTTGCCCTTTCGGGCCTGACGTTCGCGACGTTGTCGGCCAAGCCGGCTGCGGTCACGGGCACCTACGTCGAAGCCAGAACCGCGGAAGTGTTCGCCGGCGCCTGCGTCATGAACGGCGAGGCGGCGACGACCGGACGCGAAGCCCTGCTGGCCTGGAAAATCGATCGCGGCCAGGTGAACGGGGTGTCGGTGGACGGGCTTGCCGTCGTCGCGGCGCTTTCTGCGGACGCAAACCTCGGTATTCACGAGATTGGCGGGGAATCCACGGTTGCGCGCGCCGCGCTGTTCCTCGATTCGCGCGCGACGCCCGCGCAGCGCAAAGCGCTCGTCTCGATGGTGAAGTCGCTCACGGGCAACGTCATCGGCAGCATCGTGCAGGAGACGTCGGCGCCGATCCAGTTCGTCGACACGGGCCACGAGATCCGCGTCTCGGCGAACACGCTGAAGCTCGACGTCGAGAAGCATCTGAATCACGACGCCAGCTGCGGCAACAAGCAGTGGTTCGGCCCGCTCGCAGCGGTCGATCACGCTGAAATGGGCACGACTGCCGAGAACGCGTACAGCGGCGCGTCGCTCTCCACGAAGTGGAGCGACCCGAACAAGCGCTCGTCGTTCTTCGGCACGTTCTCGTACTAAGTCAGCCCCTCTGATGTCGTGGGCGCGGGCCTCTTAAATTGTGGGCGCGGGCCTCTCAGGCCCGCGCGCTCGCCCCCGAGCGGACGTCACTTCTCCGCCAGCCCCTCCCGGAAAGTGCTTGACAATGTGCGGAGCGCGGAAAAGATCAGCGCATGCACGCGCTGAGACCGCTCGCCGCATTCTGCTTTTTCCTCGGCATCGCTTCGGTCGCCGCCGCACAACCGGAGATGCGGCCCAACCACACGCATTACGCACCCCAGTCGGCGTTCGAGCAGGCACCGGCCCCAGGGATGCCGCTTGCGCCGCGGCTTCAGAACCTCGGCGTCCACACGTTTCCGGTCACGATAAAATCGCGCCGCGCCCAGCTCTTCATCAACCAGGGCGTGAACCTCGCGTACGGGTTCAATCACCCTGAAGCGGCGCGCGCCTTTGCGGAGGCGGCCCGGCTCGACCCTGACTGCGCGATGGCGTACTGGGGACACGCGCTCGTGCTCGGCCCCAACATCAACGCGACGATGAACCCGGACGACGAGCCGAAGGCCCTGGCGCTCGTGCAGAAGGCGGTCGCGCTGAAATCGAAGGCGTCGCCGCGGGAACGTGACTACATCGACGCCCTGGCGCGCCGGTACACCGGCAAGCCGGAGGATCGCCAGACGGCCGACCGTGCGTTCGCAGACGCGATGCGAACGCTCGTTCGAAAGTGGCCCGCCGATCTCGACGCCAAGACGATCTTCGCCGAGTCCCTGATGGATCTGCGCCCCTGGAATTACTGGACGCGCGACGGCGAGCCCTATCCGGAAACCCGCGAGATCCAGTCGGCGCTCCAGCAGGTGCTCGCAAGACACAAGAGTCATCCCGGCGCGCTGCACTACTGGATTCACCTGTGGGAGCCGACCGACACGCCCGAGCGCGCCGAGGCGGAAGCCGATCGCCTGCTGCCGCTGATGCCGGGCGCCGGCCACGTCGTCCACATGCCGGCGCACATCTACATGCGCGTGGGACGCCACGCGGATGTCGTGAAGTCCAATCAGCTCGCGGCAAAGGCGGACGAAGACTACATTGCGCAGTGCCGCGCGCAGGGGCTCTATCCGCTCAGCTACTATCCGCACAATATTCACTTCATCTGGATGGGGGCGAGTGCCTCCGGCCAGCGTGCGCTCGCACTCGAGTCCGCGCGAAAGCTCTCCGCGTCGATACCCGCGGAGGCGCTCGGGCAGATCCCGATCCTGCAAGGCTTCCTCGTCGTACCGTACTGGGCGATGGTGCGGTTCGGGCAGTGGGACGACATCCTCGCCGACAAAGGTCCAAGGTTCGAGACGGCGTTCACCAGAGGCGCATGGCGTTACGCCCGTGCGCTGGCGTACACGGCGAAGGATCGAGTCGACGAGGCCGAGAAGGAGCTGCACGAGCTGCAGTCGCTGCTCGGCGACGCGTCCCTGAAACAGCAGACGACGTTCTCGACGAACAACGGGTTTGCGATCCTGCGCATCGCGCCGGAGGTTGTCGCTGGAGAGATTGCCGCGAAGCGGAAAGACTGGGACGCGGCCACCCTGCACCTCGATCGCGCCGTTCGCTACGAAGACGCGCTCATCTATCAGGAGCCGCCGGACTGGCACGCGCCCGTTCGCCAGAATCTCGGCGCGGTGCTGATGCAGGCCGGACGCGCCGACGAAGCCGAAGCGGTCTACTGGGAGGATCTGAAGAAGAACCCGGGGAACGGGTGGACCCTGTTCGGGCTGATGCAGGCGCTCCGGGCACAAGGGAAGAAAGAGGACGCCGCGTTGGTGGAGGAGCGCTTCAAGCGCGCCTGGAAGGACGCTGACATCACGCTCGATTCGTCGCGAATGGGGTCGTGAGAAGGGCGGGTTCGGAGAAGGCCTACTTCCGCTCGAGAAGATAGCTCACGACGTCCGCGAGGTCCTCGCGGGCGATGTTCTCCAGCACTCGGTGATGGCTCTCGCGCGCGGCGGCCCTCTTCGTATCGCGCAGGCGATCGAGCTCGAACGAGCCGTTCTCGTCGAGCGCCGCCGGGATCAGGATGTGCGCTCGAAGCGCGGCAGGATTGTCGCTGCGCGTGGTCGACGCCAGGTCGCCCTCGACTGAGTGGCACGATCCGCACGTCTGCTCGAAGTACGCATGACCTTTGGCGGGATCGCCTCCCGCGAGTGGCGCGTTCGTGAGCTCCTTGAATCGTCCCTGCCGGCGTGCGTAGTGGATCCAGCGCGCGATCGCCGCAATCTGCTGTTCGCTCAGGTCGGAAAACTGCGGCATCGGGGACAGCTTCGGCGTCTGTGGAATGCCCGACCGGAGCACGGCCCCGATCCGGTCGGCGTTGTCGTCGAGGCCCACCAGCGCGGAGTGCATCAGGTCGGCGGCCTCTCCGCGCGGCACGAGATTCACGCCGTGACAGTACGCGCACCCGAAGAGGACGTAGGTTTCCTTGGCGTGCTGCAGGACGGGATCGGAGAGTGGAGGCCCGAGGAACTCGACGTCGTAGCCGGGGCGCGCCGGTGTCTGCGCCGCGACGGAGCGGGCGAGCACGAGCAGGCACGCGAGGAGCCAGATCGATCGACGATCACGCATGGTCATTGCCTCGCGAGCGCTGATCAGGCCAACGCCCGCTTGCAGTAGTCGAACATCAGCTGGACTTCCTCCACTTCCGTCCGCAGCGTGCCGTGCTCGAACTCGAGCAGCGCGACGATTGGCCACCGGTTGTCGCGCAGCATCCGAAGGATCTCGATGATCGGCGCGTCCCCCTCGCCGAACGGCGTGCTCCTCCCGTTGTTCCTGCGCCGGTCGCCGAGGTGGAGCGATGCCATCCGATCGTGATGGCGCGCGACGAACCCGAGGCAATCGCCGTTCGCGGCGGTGAAGTGGCGGACGTCGAGCGTGGCCCTGAAATGGGGAGAGTAGGCGAGCCCCTTCTCGAAGCTTGCCTCCGTGTTGAAGGCATCCGGATCCGACAGGTTGGCGTGGTTGTGCAGGCCGAGGAACATGCCGTGGCGTCCGGGGAAGGGCGCGAGTCGGTGCGCCATTCGCAGGCCGAACGAGCCCACGCATCCGCGTGCGCCCAGGAGCTTCCCGCCCTCGAACGTCGCGTCGACCTCGGCGTCGGTGAAGCTGTCGTCAGGGTTGATGTAGTACGAGAAGATCGTGATGCCTGCCTTGTCGAACTCGTCCCGGACCGCGCGGTAATGATCCGCCGGAGCACTGACGCGCCACGCCCTGAGCTTCTCCCTCGCCTCTGTCGCGCTCGTGCCCGGCTCGTTGAATCGCGGCTCGACCCACGTCGCGTGCAGCTCCACCATCCCCATGCCGTTCTGTACGAGGCGGGTGATCAACGTGCCGCGATTCTCCGGCGTCATCGGCAGGTCGTGGTAGCAGAACGGCTGCAGTCCGAACTGCACGCCCTTGAACCACGACCGATTCGGCGCATCCGACTGTAGCGCGGACGCTTCAACGACCCGGTCGAAGCCTGTCAGCCCCGCGGTGCCGGCGAGCGCCAGCTTCCCAAATTCCCGGCGTGTAAGGTCCATGACTCAGTCGTCGAAAGCTTACTTCCAAAGAACCCCGAACCCAAAGAACCTGGAACCCAGAACCCTGTGAACCCCGTGAACCCTATGAACCCATCCCCGTCCGCGATATAACATCCGGGCGGATGCGCAAGGAACTCGCCACCTTCCTGCTGCTCGTCGTGCTGTGCGCCATCGTCACCGCGCTCAACCCGCGATTCGTGTCGCCGGCCAACATGCAGAACACGGCGCGCTTGATCGGGGCGTTCGGCATCTTCAGCCTGGGCCTCGGGCTGGTCATCATCACCGGCGGCATCGACCTGTCGGTCGGCTCGGCGCTGGCGCTGCTCGGCGTGCTGCTCTCGATCATGTTGACGGAGTGGCGTCTTCCTTGGCCGGCAGCGGTCCTGATCGTCCTGGCGCTGGGCGCGCTTCTCGGCGCGTTCCACGGTCTCCTCATCACGCGGCTTGGCCTGCAGCCGTTCATCGTGACCCTCTGCGGCCTGCTGCTGTACCGCGGCCTCGCGCGGTTCATTGCCGGTGACGAGACGAAAGGCTTTGGCGACGCGGCCGGATTCCAGACCCTGCAGCGCCTCGCCACGGGCAGCGTCGTCCATGTGCCGACGCCGTTCGTGGCGCTCATCCTGGCGAGCGTGGCGATGTGGGTCGTACTGCACCGATCCGTGTACGGGCGTCACCTCTTCGCGACGGGCCGCAACGAAATCGCCGCCCGCTACTCGGGCATCAACGCGCACCGCGTGATCGTGAGCGCCTACGTGATTCTTGGCTGCCTCACCGGCATTTCCGCCATCATCTTCGCGTTCTACACGAACTCGATTTCCCCCTCGTCGCACGGCAGCTTCTTCGAGCTGTACGGCATCGCGGCCGCCGTGCTCGGCGGCTGCAGCCTGCGAGGTGGGGAAGGCTCGATCGTCGGGATCCTGCTGGGGACGACGCTGCTGCAGGTACTGCAGAATCTCGTGAACCTGCTCGGTATCCCGAGTTCGTTGAACTTTGCGGTGATGGGGGGCGTCATTCTCGTCGGCGTGATCGGCGACCAGCTTTTCCAACGCCGCGCGGCCCGGGTCGCGCCGCAGACGACGAGAACGAGGCGGGCCGCGGATGGCGCGGCTCCGGTGTAGAGGAGGGGCGCGAAGCATGAGCGAGGTGAATCGAATGGCGTCGAAGACTGCGGCCGTGCTGATGTGTGTTGCCGTGCTCGTCCTCCCCGGCTGCGGGCGGGGGCGGACGTCCACCCACACGCTTGCCTTCATCACCAATAATGCGGCCGACTTCTGGACGATCGCGCGAAAGGGGACGGAGAAAGCCGACGCCGAACTGCCCGGCGTCACGGTGGAATTCCGGCTCGGAGACGGCACCGCGGCGGCCCAGAAGCGCATCGTCGACGACCTGCTCGCGAAGGGCGTCGATGGCATCGCGATCAGCCCTGTCGACCCCGCAAACCAGACCGCCATGCTGGACGATGCGGCACAGAGGGCGGTCGTGTTCACGCACGACAGCGACGCGCCGAACAGCAAGCGCGAGTGCTACGTCGGCACCGATAACGTTGCCGCCGGCCGTCAGGCAGGGGAGCTGATCAAGGAAGCGCTGCCCCAAGGGGGCACGATCGCGCTGTTCGTCGGGAAGCTCGACGCGCGCAACGCGCAGGAGCGGCTGCAGGGGATCAAGGACGCGATCGCGGGAACGAAGATCGAGATTCTCGACGTTCGCACCGACGACACCGACGAAGTCCGGGCGAAGGCGAACGTGGCGGAGATGCTCGTCAGCCACCCGGAGGTCGCGGGCCTCGTCGGATTGTGGAGCTACAACGGCCCGGCGATCCTCAACGCGGTGCGCGATGCCGGCAGAATCGGCAGCGTGAAGATCATCGCATTCGACGAGGACGATGAAACGCTCACCGGCGTCAAGTCGGGCGCGATCGTGGGGACCGTGGTGCAGCAGCCGTATCAGTTCGGCTACCAGTCGATCACGCTGCTCGCGAAAGCGATCGCGGGCGATCGTTCGGGCATCCCGCCAAGCCGGCAGCTGTTCATCCCAACGATGGTCATCCGCCAGGGCAACGTGGACGACTTCAGGGCGACGCTCGCGCAGCTCCGGGGTCGCTGACGCGCGCGACCATCGTGCCGGTCCTTCAGCTCCGGAACATCCAGAAGCGCTTTCCCGGCGTGTACGCGCTGCGGGGCGTCAGCCTGGAGGTGCACGCGGGGGAAGTCCTCGCGCTCCTCGGGGAGAACGGCGCCGGCAAATCCACGCTCATGAAGATTGCCGGCGGGATCGAGCAGCCCGACTCGGGCGATGTGCTCGTCGACGGCACGCCTGTGGTGATGCGGGATGCCCGGACCGCAACCTCGCTCGGCATCGCCTTCATCCATCAGGAGCTGAACCTGCTCGACAACCTCGACGTTGCCGGCAACATGCTGTTGGGCCGTGAGCCGAGGTCCGGCGGCCCGCTGCGCCTGCTCGATCGCGCGAGGATGCGCGACATCGTACGGCCGTACCTCGATCAATTGAACGTCGACGTGTCTCCGGATACGCCCGTCGCCGTGCTGTCGATCGCGCAGCAGCAGCTCGTTGAAATTGCGAAGGCGCTCTCGCTCGAGGCGCGCCTGCTCATCATGGACGAGCCCTCGTCCAGCCTCACGCTCGCCGAAACGTCGCGGCTGCACGACGTCGTGGCCGGCCTGCGGCAGCGTGGCGTCGCCGTCATCTACATCACGCACCGGCTCGGCGAAGTGCAGGTGATCGCGGACCGTGCGGTCGTGCTCCGCGACGGCGCGAACGCGGGCGCGCTCGCGCGGGACGAACTGACGCACGACAACATGATTCGCCTGATGGTTGGCCGGGAAATCGACGTCGATCGGCGGGCGGCGGAGCGGCGCCTCGAGCGCGAGTACTTCAGCGTCGAGGGGCTGCGGACGCGACGATATCCGCAGCATGCCGTCTCGTTCGCGGCAGGGCGCGGAGAGATCCTCGGTCTTGCGGGTCTCGTCGGCGCCGGCCGATCCGAAGTCGCCCGCGCGATCTTCGGCGTCGAAACGCCGGTGGCGGGAAGGATCGTGTTGGATGGAACGACGCTGACGATCGCGGATCCGGCGGACGCCATTCGCCACGGCGTGTTTCTCGTTCCCGAGGATCGCCGTGTGTCCGGCCTCGTGGTCGACTTCTCGATCCGCGAGAACGTCTCGCTTCCGTCGCTGGGGCGGTACGCGACGTATGGCCTCGTGTCCGAGGCGCAGGAGGGGGAGGCTGCCAGCGCCGTGTGCCGGCAGCTCCAGGTGAAAGCGCCGTCGATCGAGGTGAAGACCGCGACCTTGAGCGGCGGGAACCAGCAGAAGGTCGTGCTTGCGAAGTGGCTCGCGCTCGGCCCGCGCGTCCTGATCGTCGACGAGCCCACGCGCGGCATCGACGTCGGCGCCAAGGCCGAAATCTACCGGCTGCTGCGCGGGCTGGCGCGCGAAGGCGTATCAATCGTGGCCATCAGCAGCGACATGGAAGAAATCCTTCACCTGTGCGACAGGGTCGCGGTGATGCACGAAGGACGGTTGAGGGGCATCCTCGAACACGACGACTGTACGGAGGAGCGGATCATGACGCTCGCCGTCGGACAGCAGTAAACCGTTGGCCTTGCCGGCCTTCGGGCGGCCTCAAGAACGCTCGAGACGCATCGTTCCGACGCGGGCGGCGCCCGGGGACGTGCCCGCGAAGACGTGCGCGTCGCGTCCTGTCTCCCCGGCGTACCGCCGCGCGATCGCGCGAATCTCATCGTCGGCTGCGGAATCAGCGAGGAACGCCACCGTCCCTCCGCTTCCGCCTCCGGTGATCTTGGCGCCGTAAATTCCCCGCGCAGGGCCCGCCTCGAGCGCCAGGGCGACGAGCCGGTCCGTGCCGCTCGTGCCGAGACCGCACGCAGAGTAACTTGCGTGCGATTCGTACATGAGCGCTCCGAGGCGTTCCGCGGACGAACGAGAGAGTGTTCCCTTCAAATACTGCACCCAGTCGACGACACGTGCGTGCTCGTACACGGGATGCGCGGTCGGCGTGCGGACCGCGTACCGGCGCGCCGGATCGACACGCGTGACGAGGTCGGTCGTGCCCTGATAGCGCGCGAGAAAGGCGTCGCCGTCGAGCGCCACCGGGATATCCGGCGCGAATGCACGGAACGCCTCGGCCCCGACGTTGGCGAGGTAGCCGTGCCAGCGCGAATCGTCCACGCGGACGTGGCCGTCGCGGTCGCCTGGCACCACGCGAAACCCCGCGATGTCCGCGAGGACCCGATATCCCATGAACGCTCCCACGCGCACGGCTCCATAGTCGGCGCCGGCGATCGCGTGGCGGATGCCGGAGTCGACTCCCCACACGCCCAGGCCGTCCGGCAGCGGGATGCTCCCCTCGAATTCCGCGGGCTGGCAGAGGAGCGCCATCAGGCTGCCGGCCTCGCCGCAGATCGACGCCATCTGGTCCATCACGCCGCAGGGCGCGCCGACGATCAGGTTCTCGACCTGCTGGCATCGGACGGCGCGCATCCTCGGATCGATCGTGACCTGCCACGCCGCAGCCACGGCTTCCATCGTTGCGGCTTCGAGCGCGGCAGAGGAGCTGACGCCCTTGCCCTCGGGGACATCCGACTCGACGAGGATGGCAGCTCCGCCAGGAAACCTGACGCCGTGCTCGCGCGAGAGCACGTGAAACACGCCCGCCACGTAGGCCGCCCAATGCCGCGCCGGCTCCGCGGCAAACCACGCGCGGACGGAGTCGTAAGGGCGATGCGGATCGGTGACGAGGTCGAGCGGCACGTCGCAATGACGTTCGATACCGTCGTGCGAAACGGACGTGATCGACACCATCCGTTCCCTCCACGGGCGGACGGCGACGAGCGTGGCCTCGCGAATCGGCCATTGGAGGACGAGCGCACCCGAGTAGTCGGCGATACCGCCCATCACGTCGAGACGTCCGGGCGCGCGCGCAACGAACACGGGTCTTTCGTCTTCAGCTGCGATCGAGTCCCGAGGCCAGGCGCGGGCGTTCACGCGGGCCGCGATATCGAGCGCGAAGTGCTCCAGGTCCGGCAGACCCGCGGGCACGATTGATGCGGGACGAAGGGGCGGGCTCATTCCAGCAGCGAGCGTCGCCTCAACGCGCGTTGGAGATGCGGTTCGATGAGATCCTCGAGCGCTCGATTCGCATAGCCGATCCAGCTCACGTCGGACGTGACGTCGAGCGGCGCGCTGAGCCTCTTTCCGCGCTCGTCCGTGACCGATACGCCGAGCTCGCGTGCGATCAGCTCCGTGCACAGATCGTACGGATGGCAGCAGAGCGCTGCGCCGCCTGCCCGCTGGCGCTCGAAGACCGGTCTCAAATCCGCAACGAACCGATCGTGGCCCGCCATCAGCTCGTAGAGCTGTCCGCCGGTCGAAATGTATTGATCTTCGAAGGCCTGCGCCTTGCCCGCCTGCGGCGGCCCGAGCACCGCCTCGATCAGTTCGTCGTCTATGGCGGCGAGCTCGGCGCGGCTGCCAGGGAAGAACCGCGAAATCGTCGCGAAGCCGTGCGCGATTGTCGCGTCGGTCGACGGATGCAGATCGAGAGGCATCGTTTCGCCGGTGAACCGGTCCACGCGGAGCGCGGACGCGCCCTGTCCGCGAACGGCCCACAGTTCCTCCGACAGGTGCTGCTTGATCAGCGGAATCTCCGTCTGCACCGCCAGCTCGATGTCCGCCAGCGTACGTGGGGCGGGGCCCGCAGCTACGCCGGTCAGGATCCATGCCGGGCGTTTCTGATACATCAGGCCCCGCGTGCCGTCGATCGGATCGACAATGATTACCCACCGCGCGGCGGCGCGATTCGCCCCGTCTGGCACCACGACCTCACCGTCCTGCAGCCCCTCGGCGACGAGCAGCACAGGCGCGTCGTGCGACGCCATCGTCCGTCCGATCTCTTCGACGAGCAGGTGTTCCGCGACGCGATCGACGGCGTAGATCGTGTCCCCTTCGCGCTCGCGCGCAACGGCAGACAGCGATTCCACGGCCGCCTGTTCGCAGGCCCGGACCACATCACGCCGGATGCGTCGATGAAGGGCCTGGATCGGAGCGAGAAGCGGATGCTCGGGTCTCACGTGGGCGTCGAGCGGTAATGCGGACCGCCGGCCGCGACGAGCTCGGCCGCCTTTTCTTCCGGCGATGTGTCGCTCAGGAAGTTTCCGCCGCCGATCTCGGGACCCGCCAGGTACTTGAGCAGGTTCGGCCGCCGCAGCGGCGGGTGGAATTCGATATGGAAGTGGAAGCCGTCGGCGTCTCCCTTCACCGGCGCCTGGTGGAGGGCCATCACATACGGGAACGGCATCCGCCAGAGATTGTCGAAGCGAATGACGACGTCACGGAGCGCCGTCGCGAGATCACGCCGCTCCCGATCGTCGAGCGCCGCAATCGTTCCGACGCTCCGCAGCGGCGCGACATACGTTTCGTACGCGTAGCGCGCGAAGTAGGGTACGAACGCCACGGCGCTGCCGTGCAGCGTGATAATCCGTCGGCCGTCCTGGCGCTCGGCCGCCAGAACGTCTTGGAACAGGTTCCGGCCGGTCTCGTCGAGGTGCCGCCGTCCGGCCAGCAGCTCCGTTTCGATGTGTTTGAACGTGAAGTTGGTCGCGTAGATTTGACAATGTGGGTGCGGGTTGCTGACGCCGACGACCTCTCCCTTGTTCTCGAAGATCAGCACGCAGGCGACGTCGGGTTGTGCCGTCAGATCCTGCATTTGCTGCTGCAGCGTCCGGAGCAGGGCATCCACGTCGTCGACGTCGAGCTCCGCGAGCGTCACGTCGTGCCGCGGACTGTAGCAGACGACGCGTGCGATGCCCGTCGCGGGACGGTTGCGGAAAATGCCTGCCGGCGGCGCGAGCTCTCGGGGCGCGTCCAGCCCGACGCACGGGTGATCGTTGTCGAACACGAATGTGCCCGCGTAGCACGGGTTCGCCGCACCGCTGACCCTGACGTTTCCCGGACAGAGATAGCAGGCCGGATCGAACCGCCGCGGCGCCGGCATCGGCGGCGCGACTTTGGCGCCGGACCACGGCCGCGACTGCCGGTGCGCGGCTACGATGACCCACTCCTCCCGCAGCGGATGCCACCGCTCTTCCCACATCGCCCCGAGATGTTATCAGCGCGTGCAGGCCGCGTCTCTGTAGGCCGGGTCTCTTAGACCCGGCGTCACCGGTACGATGTAGGCCGGGTCTCTTAGACCCGGCGTCACCGGCACGATGTGTAGGCCGGGTCTCTCAGACCGGGCGTCACCGGCTCCCGAGCGTCAGGACGACGATCCCGTGCGCCGGAACGTTGTAGGTGAAGCCCGGCTTCACTCCCTGGACTTTCGACGTCACGGGCACGACCGTCGCCGGCGCGTCGATCGAGTTCGTGGCCGCGCGATCGGCGGCGAGCGTGAGAGCCGTGGCGGTCGACGCAAGCGTGCGGCCGCCTTGAAGGGTCAGCGCGACGGGCGCTTCAGCATCGGCAGGGTTGACGAGCTTCACGTAAATCGTGCCGCTCCGGCTGTCGCGCGTGGCCGCCACGAGCACGCCCGTGTCGGTTGCTGTCGCCTTCAGGATCTCGTCGCCCACGTGCGTGCCGAACATCTCGATCGCGTAGTAGCTCGGCGATCCGTAGACGCGAAGCGCGTCGTAGCCAATCAGATTCGGACGCCACTGGCGCGCACCCGCGCTGACGTTGACGAGCAGCGGTGCGTAGCAGTTCATGACGACGATGTCGGAGTTCTTCTCCAGCTGGGTCATGAGGGCCGCATCGCCGAGGGCTGCCTGCATGTTCGGCGTCGGCGGCTCCGTCCGCGAGCGGCGGTCCCAGGGCTCGAACGGCGTCTCGTACGCGCCCCACTCGCCGACGAAGATCTTCGGTCCTTTCCGGTCGTACGTCTCGTATTGCCCGCGAGCCATCTTCAGGAAAACGTCGACGGGCCGGTAGTAGTGCTCGTCCACGACGTCAGGCTCGACGCTGTGGACGCGGCGGTTCTCGGGGTGTTCGAAGCCGACGGTCGAGATCACCTCGAGCTGCGGGTAGCGCGCGTCGATAGCGGCCTTGAACTGCGCGTACCGCTGATCGTAGGACCCCGACTTGTCGAAGAAGTCTTCGTTCCCGATCTCGACATACGTCAGCCTGAACGGAGCGGGATGGCCTGCCTTCGCACGCAGGGCTCCCCACTTCGACGTGGGCGGGCCCGTCACGTACTCGATCTCGTCGAGCGCGTCCTGAACGTACGGCTCCAGGTCCGGCCCCGGGGTCACGTGCGCGCCTTTGAGCGAATAGCCCGCGTACACGGCGAGAACCGGTTCGGCGTTCATGTCCTCGCACCAGAGCAGGAACTCGTAGAGACCCAGACCGTCGGACGAGCGGTAGCCCCACGGCCCCATGTGGCCTGGCCTGTCCGCGAGCGGGCCCAGCGTCTTCTTCCAGTCGAAGCGGTCCGCGATCTGATCGCCTTCGAGGTAGTTGCCGCCTGGAAACCGGAGAAACTTCGGCTTCATGTCGACGAGCATCTGCATCAGATCCGGCCGGAAGCCGTTCGGCCGGTTCCTGAACGTGGGAGGGAACAGCGAAACGAGGCCGAGCCAGAGCGTCCCGGGCCGTTCGACGCTCACGACGCAGCGTGCGTCGGCGGTCGTCGCGACATTGCCCGTATCGAGCGTCAGCTCGTAGGGCTTCCACGCCTGTGTGATAGCCGACACGCGTCCCGAGGCGTACGTCGTCCGCCCATCGTTGCTCTGGATCGACACTGCGATCGGTCCCTCGAATCCCGGTGCGGCCCTGGCGTAGAGCGACGCGCGATAGCGAGTGCGCGGCCTGACCGGAATGCCCCAGTAGCCTTCGTTGGCGACGCCGGCCGCATGACCCTGCGAGGCCTTCGTCACATCGAGGCGGAGGCTGGTGCCGATGGTGGCGTTCAGCGGTTGGCCCCGATCGAGGGCGATCGTGGCGGCCGCGCCGTCGGCCTGCACGATGGACCAGTGGACGGGAGACGTCGCATCGTCGAGAAACGCGCGGTTCCGCACCAGTTCGGCGTAGAGCCCGCCGTCGTACGCGTGATTGATCTCTTCCGTCATCAACCCGTAGAAGAGCGGGCTGACCTTGCCTGCCGGCGATGCGGCGTCGATCGCAATCGTCGGTCCGGCCGCGCGGCCGGATGTCGAGCCGATAACCAGCAGCAACGCAAGACACAGTCGTCTCGTCATCCCGATCCTTTCGTGATGCGGCCGGACGTGAGGAACCGGCGGTAGTCCCTGAACAGATCCGTGCGCCGGACCGACTGCAGGTCGCTCCGAAGCACGGTCATCGATTCGATGCTGTCGGGCAGCAGCAGCACTTCGTCCGGATCGCTGAACCGCACGGTCTTGTACTTCAGCGTCACGTCGTCGCGCTCGAGCACGATCCAGGGCGACATGTGGTATCGGCGCTGCAACCCGGACGAGACGCGGATCTCGACCGGACCCTCGAGTCGCGTTTCGAGCTTCAGCACGTCGTGCGTCTCGGCGTCCACCCAGAGCTTGCCGCTCCTCGCGACAGGCCCTTTCCAGTCGAAGCAGTCGTCGTGGCCGCGCTCGTCCTCGATCAATTCCGGGCGGCTCTTCCGCTCGGTGGTCTGGAACGCCACGACCAGTGCGGCGCGGCCGCGCTCCTTGTCGTTCTTGACCGACGAGAAGCGATACTCGCCGCGGTGGGTTGGGAGGAGGAAGGCCAGCGGCTCGGGCGAGAGCGGATTCGGATCGGTGCAGCCGGAGCGGCTCTTCGCGTCGCGCTCGCTCGGCATCCGGCCGTTGATGCGGCGAATCTCGCGAACGACGCTCGGCTCGCCCGGCGCGTCAATGGCGTTCAACTCGACGCGCAGGTCGGATTCGACGGTGCGGCCCATGCCGTCGAGCGACCAGTCGGGCCGCATCGGCTGGACGGTCGAACGTTCGAGGCACATGACCGTTTGCGCGCGGCGGTAGTACTCCGCCACGCGCTGCCCGATGCGGCCGACGAGTTGATCGAGGTCGGAGGCCGCCTGCGCAGCCGCCGGCGACGAGGATCTCCAGTACGTCGCTGCAGCCAGCAGTGCGACAGTCGAGGCAATGCGGGTTGCGATGCGGAATCGTCGCAAGGTGACTGACTATATGCCGAATATTTGACAGGAGTCTCGCCAGTTGCGCATGCTAAGGGAAATGGCAGCCCTGATACGGCGGCTGGCGGCCTTTGCAGCCATCCTGGCGTTGTGCGCCGGACAGGTCGCGGTCTGCGCCGGCTGGCAGCCGACACCCGAAGCGCGACGTGCGTGCTGCCGCAGCGACGTCGGGTGTCCGATGCCCGATTCGGGCGGCCACGATCATTCCTCATCGAAGTCCGGCGCCAGCCAGGCACAGGCAGACCGCTGCTGCGCCGCTGAGACGCCGCGCCGTGATTCGACCACGTCCGGCTCGACGCTCACCTCGTCAAGTGTGATCGCGCCGGCACCGGCCGCACTGCTCGCGATCCAGCTTCCGGCCGAACGCCGGGCGCCGCATCGCGGAACGATGGCGACGCTGCGCGCCCCGTCCGTACCCAAGCACCTCCTGCTTTCCATACTGCTCGTCTAGCCCAAGACAGTCGTCGTGTCTCCCTGGACGTGTGTCCAGGGCGGTCGTGGTGCGGGTGTCCGCACCGCATGACGAGTGTCTGCGCATGATCAATCGACTCATCGAGCTGTCTCTTCGCAACCGGTTCATCGTCGTCGCGCTGTACCTCGGCCTCGCCGCGTGGGGCTGGTGGGCCCTTGGCGCGACGCCGATCGACGCGATTCCCGATCTGTCGGACAACCAGGTGATCGTGTTCACCGATTGGCCCGGCCACAGTCCGCAGGAAGTCGAGGATCAGGTCACCTATCCGCTCACGGTCAACCTTCAGGGGCTCGCCGGGGTTCGCGTTGTGCGATCGCAGTCCGCCTTCGGCTTCTCGATGATCTACGTCATCTTCGAAGACGAGGTCGACTTGTACTTCGCGCGATCGCGCGTGCTCGAGCGAATGAGCCTGCTCGCGAAGACGCTGCCAGCGGGCGTGGCCCCCACGCTGGGTCCTGACGCCACGGGCGTGGGCCACGTCTTTTGGTACACGGTCGAGAGTCCGACCCGCTCGCTGCGTGACTTGCGCACGCTGCAGGACTGGTTCATCCGATACCAGATCAACGCCGTGCCCGGCGTCGCCGAAGTGGCCTCGGTCGGCGGCTACGTCCAGCAGTATCAAATCGACGTCGATCCCAATCGCCTGCGCACCTACAACCTGCCGCTGAGCACGGTCGTTGCCGCGGTTCGCGACAGCAATCTGAACGTCGGCGGCAACGTCCTCGAGTCGAACGGCGCATGGCTGATCGTGCGCGGAGTCGGACTGATCGCGTCGCTCGACGATGTCAGGCGGATCGTGGTCGGTGCGGCGAACGGGGTGCCGATCTACGTCGACCAGATCGCGGACGTCCATATGGGCGATGCGTTTCGCATCGGCTCGCTCGTGAAGGGCACCCGTGAGGCCGTCGGCGGCGTCGTCGTGGCGCGGACGGGCGCGAACACGAAGCGCGTCATCGACGACGTCAAGGCGCGCTTCGCGCAGATCGCACCAGGGCTGCCGCCGGACGTCAAGATCGTTCCGTTCTACGACCGTTCGACCCTCATCGCGCAATCGGTCGACACGCTCCGCCGGGCGTTGCTGGAGGAGATCGCGCTCGTCACGCTTGCGCACGTGCTCTTCCTGATGCACTTCCGCTCGATCGTGATCGTGACGCTTCCTCTCCCCCTCGCCGTCCTGCTGTCGTTTCTCGGGATGTACTACGCGGGCATCTCGTCGAACATCATGAGCCTCGCCGGCATCGCCATCGCGATCGGCGTGCTCGTGGACGCCGGGATCGTGGTCACCGAGAACGCGTTTCGCTACGTCGAGCAGCGGAATGTCGATCCTCGCGACAGGCAGCGCGTGTGGCAGACCGTCCTGGAGTCCACGCGCCTGGTCGGACGCCCGGTCTTCTTCTCGATGGCGATCATTCTGCTGGCCTTCGTCCCCGTGTTCGCCCTCACCGGACAGGAAGGCAAGCTGTTTCATCCGCTCGCATTCACGAAGACCTTTGCCGTCCTCGCGGCAACGCTCATTTCCGTGACGCTGGTTCCAGTTCTCTGTTCGATCCTGCTCGGCGGGAGGTTTCATGCGGAGGACGCGAATCCGCTGATGCGCGGTCTTCGACGCGTGTACAGGCCGGTGCTCGAGACGGCACTCGGTCACCGCCGGGTGACGATCGTCGCTGCCCTCGTGCTGTTCGCCGGTGCGCTGGTGGTTGCGCGCGGGATCGGCAGCGAATTCATGCCGCCGCTGAACGAGGGCGACTTGATGTTCATGCCAATCGCGGATCCCAGCATTTCGCTCGAGGAGAACACCAAGATCGCCGCGAAGCAGAACGCGGCGCTGATGTCGTTTCCGGAGGTCGAGTACGCGGTCGCGAAGGTCGCGCGGGCAGACACGTCGACGGACCCGTCGCCGCTGAACATGACGGAGACCGTCGTCCATTTGAAGCCGCGCGACCGATGGCGTCCCGGCATGACGCTGGATCGTCTTCGCTCCGACATGGGGCGTGCCGTTCAGATGCCGGGCGTCTCCAATATCTGGACGATGCCGATCGTCAACCGGATCGACATGCTCACGACCGGCGTGCGCTCGGAGGTTGGCGTGAAGATCTTCGGCCCCGATCTGACGAGGCTCGAGGACCTCGCCCGCCGCGTGTCCGACGTGCTCCGGCAGGTGCCGGGCGCGAGCAATGTCTACCCGGAACAGGTCACGAGCGGCCAGTACGTGAACATCGAAATCGACCGTGCTGCCGCGGCTCGGTACGGCGTAGGCGTGAGCGAGATTCAACAGGTCATCGAAACCGCGATCGGCGAGACGGTGCTGACGTCGACGATCGAAGGCCGGCAACGCTTCCCGGTGCGCGTCCGCTATGCCGCCGAGTATCGCGCTGACCCGGAGGCGCTCGGCGAGGTTCTCGTCGCGTCGCCGCGCGGGCCGCAGGTTCCGCTCGGCGAGCTCGCGCGGATCGAGCACGCGCGCGGGCCCGCGATGATTTCATCCGAGAACGGGCTTCTCCTCGCGACCGTTCTGCTGAACGTGCAGGGGCGCGACGTCGGCGGCTTCGTCGAGGACGCGCGATCGCGCGTCGCGCGCGACGTCCCGCTGCCGGCCGGCTATTACATCGGCTGGAGCGGACGCTGGGAGAACCAGGCGCATGCGCGGCAGCGGCTGCAGCTCGTGCTGCCGATGGTGCTGCTGGTCATCTTCGTCCTGTTGTACTTCACGTATCACTCGCTCGCGGAAGCAGCCCACGTGCTGCTCGCCGTTCCGTTCGCGCTCACCGGCGGCGTCTATCTCCTCTGGCTGCTCGGCTACAACTTTTCGGTGGCGGTGTGGGTCGGGTTCATCGCCCTCTTCGGCACCGCGGTTCAGACTGCCGTCGTGATGGTGATCTACCTGGAAGACGCGGTCACCCGCAAGCGGGAGGAGATGGGCGGCACGCTGACGCGCAGTGCGCTGCGTGATGCCGTCGTGGAAGGCGCGCTTCTGCGTCTGCGCCCCAAGGTGATGACGGTGACCACCGTCGTCGCCGGGCTGCTGCCAATCATGTGGAGCACGCGCGCGGGCTCCGAGGTCATGAAGCCGCTCGCGGCGCCTGTGCTGGGCGGGATGATCTCCTCCCTCCTGCACGTCCTCGTGGTCACGCCGGTGATCTTCTTCTGGCTGCAGGAGCGCCGGCTTGGGCTGCAGCGCGAGCCGCTTGCGACGTCCGTGAACCCGGTTCGGATGAAGTGGCGGCCCGTCGCGGCGATTGCCACGGCGATGCTGATCGCCGCGGCATCGATCTTCATGTGGCGCCATGCAGGTGCTCCGGATCGAACGGCGATTGTGCCATCGGGACAGGTCGTCGAGCGAGTGCGCATGGGCGACATGGAAATCGTGCTGCTCTCGCCGACGGGCCAGCTGCATCAAGGCCGCAATGCGTTCGCGATCGAGTTTCGGTCTGCGGCGGGCGGTCCGATCGACCCGGGCGCCGTTCACGCGAGCGCGACCATGCCGATGCCCGGCATGGTGATGTCGAGTGACCTCCGGCTGTCGCGCACGTCCTTCGTCGGGCGCTACGAGGCCACAGCGGAGTTCGGTATGGCTGGCGCGTGGCATATCACGATCGGGTGGGATGGGCCGGCGGGACACGGTTCGGTGACGTTTGAAGGGGCAGCTCAATGACGACGCGAGTAGCAGGGGTGGCGATCGGGGTGTTGGCGCTGAGCGTTTCGCTGCGAGCGCAGATACCGCACACGGAGCAGGCCTCCGCGACGGCTTCATCTGTCGATCCGATCGGCGGTTTGTCGCTGGACGATGCGATCGCGCAGGCACTGCAGAACGAGCCGGGGTTGCAGGCGTTGCGCGCTCGAGTGGACGTCACGCGTGGGCTTCGCGAACAGGCGGGCCTGCGTCCGAACCCGTCGGTTTCGTTCTTTCAGCAACAGGAGCCTGCGGGCACCGACCGTCAAACGCGCCTCGAGCTGCAGTGGCCGCTCGATCTCTTTCGCAAGGCCGGGCGCACCGCGGTTGCAGACCGTGAGATCGAGATGGCGCAGGAGACGGCCGCGGATCGCGAACGAACGCTGGCGGGCGACGTTCGCATGAAGTACGGAGAGGTCGCGGCAGCGGTTCGGATGTTGTCCGTAACGGAGCAGTTGCTGGCGGCTACGACGCGGCAGCGCGGGCTGGTCGCGTCCCAGGTGGACGAGGGGGCGACGCCGCCGATCGATCGAGACATGTTGCGCGTGGAAGAGCGGCGATTGGAGGCCGACCGCATGCTTCAGGCTGGGGCCGCGGATCGCCGGCTAATCGAGCTCAAGCGGCTGCTGGGTATGCCAGTCGACGCGCCCCTCACGTTGCGTGAGTCGCTGGAGGGACTCGTTCAGCGCGATGCGAGGCCTTCCTCCGACCCGTCGAGCGCCGCGACGGCGCGTCCCGACGTGCGCGAAGCAGAGGCGCGCGTCCGCACGTCCGAAGCGGAGATAGATCGCGCGCACCGCGAGGGGCGAGCCGACGTCAGCCTGGTTGGCGCCTACATGCGCATGGACGCCGGGTTTCCACAGCAGGGGCTCTCGCCGGGCGGCGAGTTCCAGAGAATTCGCGGCGTCTTCCATTACGTCTCGGCCGGCGCGATGGTCACGCTGCCGGTGCTGAATCACAACCAGGGCGGCGTTGCGGCGGCTGAAGCCGATCGGCGCGGCGCGGTTGCACGGCTGGAAGCCACGCGCCTCGCGGCACAGAACGAGATCGGCGTGGCGCGCTCGCGCGAAGAGCACGCGCGGCGTGCGCTGGAGGCCTACAGTGGAGAGGCGATTGCGCTGGCCACACAAAACCTCTCCGTCGTTCGGCAGACCTATCAGCTTGGACGAGGCACTCTCCTCGATGTGCTGAACGAGCAGCGCCGGTATCTGGATCTCGAACGAACCTACACAGACGTTCTGCGCGAAGCCTACGAGGCCCGGCAGGACCTCGAAACTGCGTTGGGAGGGGTGCGATGAGCCGCAGTTCACGTGTGTCGATTGGCTGGCCCGCGCTGTTGACCGGCGCATTGGCTCTGGTCGCGGCCGGCGCAGGACTCGCGTATGTCGTCGTGCGATCGTCGACGCTGCCATCAGCGGACCGGCACGCTGACACGCATGGCGCGCCAGCGGCTGGAGGCGATCCATCGCCGACCGCCGTCGCAGGTCCGGCGTCCGACCTTGTGGAGGGCGAGGTCGTCGTCAACCTGACGCCCGAGGCGATGGAGCGCGGCGGAATCGTTCTCGGGACCGTGAGGGAGGGCAGCGCAGCGATTGCGACGCGGCTGCCTGGCGTGATCGAGCCGAATGCCTACAAGCAGGTCGTGGTGACGCCGCTCGTCAGCGGCCGCGTTCGACGGGTGTTCGTCGCGCTCGGTGAATCGGTGCGTGCGGGGCAACCGCTCGCCGAAATATTCAGCCCCGAGCTCGCCGAGGCGGAAACGCGCTTCGTCTCCGCCCGGGCCGAGCTCGCTGCGCATGAACGCGAGCTGCAGCGGACGGAGAAGCTCGTCGACATTGGGTCGGCGAGCCGTCAGGAGCTCGAGCGGTTGCACGCGGAGCACACCGCAAAACAGACCGAGGTCCAAAGCGCCAGGTCGCGCCTCCAACTGCTCGGCGTATCCGCCTCGTCGATCGAAAGGCTTGGCTCCGGCGGCGCTGTCGGCGCCATTACGACCGTCCCGGCGCCGATGAGCGGCGTCGTCACCGAGCGCACGGCAAACCCTGGCCTCAACGTGGACACGACGGCGAAGCTCTTCGCCGTCGTGGATCTCTCTACCGTGTGGGTTGTGGTGGACGTCTACGAAAAGGACTTCTCACACGTGCGGGAGGGCGTCCCTGCCCGTATCACGACGAAAGCCCGTACGGACACGGTCATCCCGGGCCGCGTGAGCTACATCGATCCACAAGTGAACGCCGAAACGAGGACAGTGAGAGTCCGTGTCGAAGTGCCGAATCCTCGCCACGAACTCCGGCTCGGGATGTTTGTCGACGTGATGCTCGACACGCCCGGCGTACGCGCTGTCGCGCTGATACCCCGGGCCGCCGTACAGAACGTCGGGACCAGGACGGTCGTCTACCTGGCGGATCCGAAGCGGCCGGGCAGGTTCGTGGAGCGGGAAATCCGCCTTGGCGATCGATCGGGTAGCGACGTCACTGTACTCGGCGGCGTCCAGCCAGGCGATGCAATCGTCACGGACGGAAGCTTCGCCGTCCGCGCCGAGCGCGATCGCCTCGGAGCGCACGCCGGCCACGCAGGACAGCTCCACTGAGCTGCGCTCGATTCCCCGTGAGCTCGGTAGCCGCCGAACGAACGCTTATCCCGCGGCGGCGCTGTCCATGACCGTCGACCCCGCAGGCGCCATCACGTCCGTGTTGTGGACCGACGCGCAGACCCATCGGTCGCCCGTTCGATGCACCACGAAGGACACGATGGTTGTCCGCGAGCCCAGGTCCGCGGCGGCGTCATCGCCGACGAGCGTCATTCGTGTGTGTACGACGGCGACGTCCGGCGACAGCAGCTTGACCTTGATGTCACCAGTTGTCGGCGCCCCGAACGCGCGCGCCAGCCGCTGCGCGTGCGCGTCGCGGATCGATTTGCGGTCGTGCCAGCAGAGGCCGGTGACGTTCACGAACTCGGCATCCTCGTCGAAGAGCGAGGCGAGCGCGTCCGAATCGTGGCCGTTCCACGCCCGCGCGAACAGCGCCGGGATTTCTTCCGGCGAGCTCTTGATCGTCGGGGGAATCTCCTGGGTCGCCCATCGGCCGTAGAACCCCACGAACTCGGCCCCGTGCTGGTGCAGGATGTCGGCGGCCAGGATCCGCAGGGCGCGGCGCTTCGTCAGTACCGTGATCACGAATCGCCCCGCGCGGACGTCGTCGACGTGATGCCGGAGCTGCTTGAACTCTTCGAGCTCGAACGTGCGGATGACCCTTCGGTGGAACTGCGCGAGAAAACCGTGCTCGGCGCCCGTCGGATCGAGCCGGTGGAGCGCTTCCTCGCCGTGGAGGAGATCGATCTGCTGCCGGTCGAATCCCGCCTGGAGCAGCGCGTCGATGGCTGCCTGCGCCTTCGCGGCGTCGCCGACGGTTCCAACCACCCGATTCGTGGGGTACGCGATGAAGTCCGCTCGCTCGATGCTGGCTGTTTTCATGGCCACGACCTCGTTCAAGGTTTCCGGAAAGCCGCGCCGAATCGCCGAGAGGATATCTTCATACGCCCCCAAGATTGCGGCTGTCAAGCAGGGCGCGCGCGGTCGGCTTGACCCCTCTCCGAGTTCGTGAGTAATATCGCCGCCTCAATCCGCGGGTTCGTCGTCCCCTGCGCCGGTGCTTCGAAGAGGCGAGGATGTGGCGTAATCTTTCCATCGCGGGCCCCTGTCACGCCTTCTTCGAAGAGGAGGCGCGGTGACACATCGCAGAATCCTGCTCTTTTTCTGCGCGCTTGCCCTTCTCGTGATGTTCGCGGGGTCGGTGCGGAGCGCCGCCCGCGAGCTCCAGGGCTCCAACGCGGCGCCGCCGTCCACGGCCGCGCAGGCGAGCCCGCCTGACAACGGACAATCGAAGCCGTACGTCGAAGCGGAGTACCGGACCTTCCCCGTCGTCGGCAGCCGTGTCGCGATCTGGTCGGTCGCGCAGCTCCATCTGCTCTTCGCGGCGTTCGTCCTCGCCGTTCCGCTCTTCGCGTTCATCATCGAGGTGATCGGCTACAAGACGGGAGACGTGCGCTACGACCGTCTCGCGTACGAGTTCACCAAGCTCCTCTCGGTCTCGTTTTCGCTCACGGCGACCTTCGGGGCGTTCCTGACGTTCATGCTCGTGATCCTCTACCCGAAGTTCACGAACTACTTGATGAGCGTCTTCTCGCCGACGTTCCTGCCGTACGTGCTGCTGTTCTTCTTCGAGGCGTTCTTCCTCTACACCTACTACTACGGCTGGGGGAAGTTTCACCCGCTGGTGCACCTCGGCCTCGGGCTCGGCCTCAACCTGGTCGGCACCGCGATCATGATGATCGCGAATGCGTGGCTCACGTTCATGATGTCGCCGCGCGGCGTCTCGGACGCGGGGGCGGTGCTCTCGCTGCGGGAGGCGATCTTCAATCCCACGTGGATGCCGATCAACGTCCATCGCGTCATCGCGAACGTCGCCTTCGGCGGATCGGTCGCCGGCGCCTACGCGGCCGTCAAGTTCCTCCAGGCCGAGACCGACGAAGAGCGCGCGCACTACGACTGGATGGGGTACATCGGCAACTTCGTCGCGATCAGCGCGTTCCTTCCGCTCCCGTTCGCCGGCTACTGGCTGGCGAAGGAGATCTACGCCTTCTCGCAGACGCTCGGCCTCACCATGATGGGCGGCGCTTTCTCATGGCTGTTCATCATTCAGGCGGTCCTGATCGGGAATCTGTTCCTCGCCGCCAACTACTATCTCTGGCTCGGGATGGGACGGGTGGACGGCGTGCAGCCGCTCCAGAAGTTCATCAAGTACCTGCTCATCGGGATTGCGCTCTGCTTCATGGTCTGGGCCACGCCTCGATCGATCATCGCGACCGTCTCGGAAGTTCGCGCGATGGGAGGCACGTCGCATCCGATTCTCGGCTACCTCGGCGTGATGTCCGCCAAGAACACGGCGGTGAACATCCTGATCCTCACCACGTTCATGAGCTTCCTGCTGTACCGCCGCACGGGAAAGGTCGCGGCGGTCGCGTGGGCGAAGACGGGGCATGCCGCGCAGCTCACGATCTTCGCCGCGGTCGCGGTGTTCGTCATCTTCCTCGGCGTGTACGGATACTTCGTCGAGGCGACGGTGCGAATCAAGCTGTCGGTCCCGCAGGTCCTTTCGGTTCTGTTCGCGATGATCTCGATCACCGTCATCGACGTCTTTCTCTTCCGCGGCGCGCGGAAGACGGGCGAAGTACGTTGGGGCAGGATTCCGCCAATCTCGCAGTACGTGCTGATCTTCATCGCGGTCACGTTCACGTGGCTGATGGGGCTCATGGGTTACGTTCGCTCGGGCCTGCGTCAGCACTGGCACGTCTACGGCGTCGTTCGGGACCGGTCGGTCGACGCGTTCACGCCCACTCTGGGCTTTGCGACGAGGGTCGTGTCCGTCACCGTCATTCTGTTCTTCATGCTGATTGCGGTCGTGTTCTGGATCTCGAGCCTCCACGATCGGCCCGATTTCGAACGCCGCAGCAAGGCCGCCCGCGAAGCCGGCGCGCGTGAGGCGGAGGTGACATGAGAATCCCGCTCATGCTCCGGATCGCGCTGCTCGTCCTCGCGACGACGGGGTTCTATACCTATGTCGGCCAGATGGTGCCTCAGAAGGAAGTGCAGCCGCCGAAGGAAACGGCCATCGGAAGCGACATGAGCCCGGCCGACATGGCCAAGGCTGGCCGCGAGATCATGGAGGGCAAGGGTTTCTGCCTGACGTGCCACACGATCGGGAAGGCGACCGGCCCCTACCGCTTTCCTGATCTCGCCAATGTCGACGTCCGCGCGAAGACTCGTGTCGCGGGCCTCAACGACGTCGAGTACTTCGCGCAGTCGATGTACGACCCGACGGCCTTCGTAGTTCCCGGATTTCCGCCGGCGATGCCGCCGATCAACAAGCCGCCGATAGGGCTGACCGACAAGGAAATCCTCTGCGTGATCGCGTACCTCCAGACGCTCGGCGGCACGACGACGGTCACGCTGCAGACGAAGCATCACTACAACAGCGGCGCTGCGACGCCGGTTGCGCAATGAAGATCCTCGTCGTCATCGTCGTGGCCGTTGTCTTCGGGCTGCTTCGCTTCCGCCGCGCGAATTTGCTGACGTGGGCGATCGCGTGGTGGGCGGGGATCTACGTCGTGCTCCGGTTCGGTTTCACGGCTCCGATCCCCTCGTCCGTGATTTCGATCTACATGGGGATCGTCACGATGGCGATCCTCGCGTACGTGTCCTCGAGCCAGGCGCGCCGCCAGGAAGTCGCACGTCCGCTCGTCCGGTTGATGACGGAGAAGCGATACGCGGTGCTCCTCGGCATCCTGTTCGTTGCCATTCCGGCCCTCGCGGCCGCAAACGTCTACGTCCAGATGAACGCGCCTCTCCAGCCGCCGTTCTTCGCGCGCACGGTCCATCCGGCGTCGCCATCGGAGATCTCGGTTCACGACCAGAAGATCGATCTCGACAATGGCGAGAACCCGTTTCGGCAGCTCGAGACGTCGAAGCCGCAGGAGTTCCGCACGCACGTGGAGCACGGGCGCCAGGTGTATTACCAGAACTGCGTCTTCTGCCACGGCGACAACCTGGCCGGCAACGGCATGTTCGTGCACGGGCTCGATCCGATCCCGCCCAACTTCAATGACGCCGGATCCATTGCGATGCTGCGCGAGACGTTTCTCTTCTGGCGCATTTCCAAGGGGGGCCCCGGCCTTCCCGAGGAAGGCGGCCCGTGGGACACGGCGATGCCCGCGTGGGAGCAGTTCCTGAAGCCGGACGACGTCTGGGACGCGATTCTTTTCCTCTACGACTTCACCGGGCGCAGGCCGCGCGCGAAGGAGGAGGTCGCGAAGCAATGAAAGGCCGGACGATCGCGCGCGCGTCGGTCGTCGTGCTGCTCGCCGGGCTGGGTGGAGCGCCGGCGGACCTCGTGCGAGCGGCGAGTCCGGACGTCGGAACGCAGGCGCAGCGGGACTCGGGCAAGCAGCTCTACACGAAGTACTGCTCGCAGTGCCACGGCGAGAAGGGCGATGGCGAAGGCTACGCCGCGATCCATCTGCATCCGAAGCCGCGCAACTTCACGACGGCCAAGTTCAAGGTGCGCACGACGCCCAACGGGGCGCTGCCGACCCACCAGGACCTGGTCAACATCATCCGGCGCGGCATGCCGTACACCTCGATGCCCGCCTGGACCAACTTCTCCGATCAGGAAGTCTCGGACATCGCCTACTTCCTCACCACCTTCTCTCCAGATTTCTCCAATCCGGAGAACGTGGCGCAGCCAGTTGCGCTGCCGAGCGCGCCGAGATCGACGAAGGAATCGATCGAGACGGGGAAGAAGGTCTACGCGGACACCGGATGTGGAAAGTGCCACGGGACACTCGGCCGGGGAGATGGGCCTTCTGCCCCGACGCTGAAGGACGATCTGGGCAATCCGATTCGCCCCGCGGACCTTTCGCAGGACTGGACGTTCCGCGGCGGATCGACGCGCGAGGACATCTTCAGGACGATGAGCACCGGCTTCAACGGAACGCCGATGCCGTCGTTTGCCGACGCGCTGACGCCGGAGCAGCGGTGGGCGATCACGGACTTCATCGCGTCGCTCTCGGGGAGCAATGGCCCGGGCTACACGAACCTCGTCGTCGCGCGCCACGTCCGCGATCGGATCGATCCGGCCAAGGGGGCCGCGAACTTCGCGTCCGCGCCGGTGGCGCGTCTTCCGATCATCGGACAGATCATGCAGCCCGGGCGTTCGTTCCATCCTCCCGCGACCTCGGTGGCGGTCCAGGCGATCTGGGACGCCGAATCGATCGCGATCCTCGTGCGTTGGGACGACATGAGCGCGCAGAAGACGGGGGCGAACGGGCCGTCGCTCCCAGTGCCGCCGCAGGAGGAACAGGAGCCCTCGACCGCGCCCGCATCGGAGGGCGTCTTCGGCGACGCGGAAGTGGCGCCGGCGCAGGGGGACAAGCCGCAGGATCCGTTTGCCGAAGCCGAGGCGCCATCCGCTCCGGCGTCGGAGTTCTCCGACGCGGTCGCGATTCAGATTCCGTCACAGGCACCCACCGGTCCCCGCAAGCCGTACTTCATCTTCGGCGACAGCCAGAACCCGGTGGATCTCTGGTTCTTCGACCTGGCTCGTCCCGCGCCGGCCCAGTTCACGGGCAAGGGAAGCGCCGACATCACGCCGAAGGATCCAGCGGAGGTCACCGGGGCTGCGAGCTACGACCAGGGGGAGTGGTCCGTCATCTTCAGGCGGCCGCTTCGCTCCGCATCGGGCGCGCCGTTCGCCGCGGGGCAGTTCCTGCCAATCGCGTTCTCCGTCTGGGACGGGCTCTCGCGCGAGCGCGGGAATCGGCGCGGCTTGTCGCTGTGGTACTCGCTCTACGTCGAGCCCGAAACCGTGCCCTCCGCCGTCGGACCAATGCTCGAAACGGCGCTCTTCATCCTCGCTCTCGAGGTGATCGTGATCATGTGGGTGCGGCGGAGCTACGCCGCCCGTACCCGGAACGAGCTTGGTGGCGGGCAGCGACAGCAGCCGGCGACAAGCCTATAGGACACCCATGTACAAGAGCATCTACGTTCCCGTCGACAACTCGGACCACTCCAACCGTGCGGTCGGCTGCGCCGTCGCGCTGGGAAAGGCATTCTCCGCGAAGCTGGTCGGGTGCCATGTCTACGCCGCAAGCCTCCACGACTATCGCTTCCGGCAGATGGAGTACACCCTGCCCGAGGAGTATCTCGACGAAGTGGAGCTCGAGCGCCAGCGCAAGATCCACGACAGCCTGATCACGATGGGCCTCAAGCTCATTTCCGACAGCTATCTCGATGGCATGTCGCGCCTGTGCGGCGATTCTGGGATCGATTTCGAGCCTCGGATGATGGACGGGAAGCATCACATCGAGATCCTCAAGGATCTGT
Source organism: Acidobacteriota bacterium (assembly GCA_046735335.1). Lineage (GTDB taxonomy): Bacteria > Acidobacteriota > Vicinamibacteria > Vicinamibacterales > 2-12-FULL-66-21 > JBKPQB01. The sequence goes on from JBKPTE010000052.1 coordinate 49,879, forward strand.
CGGGCTCTCCCCACGACCTCGTCGTCATCGGCGCGCTGGGCATCGGACGGGCGCGGGACAGCGTGATCGGCTCCGTGTGCGAGCGGGTGGCGCGGCAGGCCGACCGCGACGTGTGGGTCGTCAAGCACGTGCCCGAACCGGGCGAGGCTGAACGGGACACGATCCTCGTCGGGATCGACGGAAGCCCGCAGTCGTTCGGCGCGCTCATGACCGCCGTCAAGCTGGCCGGCGAGTTCGGCAAGACCGTCGAGGCCATCGCCGTCTACGATCCGTACCTTCACTACTCCGTCTTCAACGGGATCGTGAACGTCCTCACGGAGCAGGCGGCGAAGGTCTTCCGGTTCGAGGAGCAGAATCAGCTCCACGAAGAGATCATCGACACGGGGCTCGCGCAGATCTATCAGTCCCATCTCGAGGTCGCCGAGCGGATGGCGAGCGAAGCGGGGATCGCGGTCAGAAAGACGCTTCTCGACGGCAAGCCCTTTCAGAAGATCCTCGACCACGCGCGCAAGACGAATCCATGGCTTCTCGTGCTCGGCCGGATAGGGGTGCACAGCCCGAAGGACGAAACGGGGCTGGGCAGCAACGTGGAGAACATCCTCCGCGGAGCGCCATGCGACGTCCTCCTGTCCACGCGGCTCGTCGTGCCGCGGCTCGACGTGCGCGCCGAAGAGAGCGTGCGCTGGACGCCCGAGGCCGAGGAGCGCATGAAGCACGTCCCCGACCAGGTGAAGGGAATTGCGCGCACCGGCGTCCTTCGGCTCGCGCTCGAGAAGGGGCATTCGGTCGTGACGAGCGCGGTGATCGACGAAGCGATGGACCGCTTCATGCCGAAGAGCGCCTCGGCGAGGACGAAGGCGCTGGCCGAAGCGGTGGCGCTCGAGCGCGCGAAGAGAGGGCCTGTCTCGATGTGTCGCGCCTGCGGCGTGGCGGCAACCCAGAGCGATCCCGTGCGGTGCACCGTCTGCGGCGCGACGGATTTCGAGGTTATCTCGCAGGACATGATCGAGCGGATCGCAGCCGTCGAGGGCGGGCTCCAGGAAGAGACCACCTACGACGGACGGAAGCTGCGGTGGACGGAGACCGCGCGGAAGGGCCTCTGGACGATGAAGAACGCGTATCAGCGGCGCCGCGTCAAGGCTCGCGTCGAGAAGCGCGCGCGCATGATGAAGCTGGACGCGATCACGCTCGAGTTCGCGCGTCAGGTGATCGAGGAGGAGACGGGAGCGCCGCTCTCGATCGACGCGCCGTCGGCGCCGCTCGACGAGAAGACCGCCGGCGGCCCGGACCAGGCGCGGCTCATCGCTCGCGACGACAAGAACAACCCGCTGGTCTCGACGTTCGAGTGGACGAGCGACGCCGCACGGCGGATCCTTCGGGTCCCCGCCGGATTCATGCGCAACAAGACACAGGAGCGGATCGAAGAGCTCGCGCGCGGACGCACGGCCGCGACGATCGACCTTCCGCTGGTGGAGGAGGGAATCGAGATCGGCAAACAGATGATGTCGGAGATGATCGCGTCGTACTCCGCGCCAGGCGCGAGCGCAGCGGCGACGACGACGTCACCACAAGCGGCACCCTCCGCAGCCGCTCACGGCCGCGGCTATCTCAATGAAGTCGGCGCGCAGCCTCTGGTGACAGACCGCCAGGCGTCCGGCGAACCTCACTAGGCCGCCGAGCAAGGCGAGGCGGCAAGCCCAAGGCGCGTTTGCGCGTGGGGTGGGGCCCCACGCGCCTAAATAATGTCTGCATATCGCTTCTGCCGCACGGACGACATCGCGCTCCTCGTCGACGCGCTGAATCGCTGCTGGTTGCCGTACGTCCCCGGCGAGCCGCCCGCGACGCCGGCGGCGTTCAAGCGTGCGATCCGCGATCTTCAGGTCTGGTGCAGCAGCTGCATGGTCGCGTTCTCGGGCTCGGATCCGATTGGTGTGCTCATCGGGGCGAAGCGGCCGTCCGGCACGCTCGTTCACAAGGTGGCCGTGCATCCGGATCACCGGCGGCAGGGCCACGGACGGCACCTGCTCACATCGCTCGGCTCCAAGCTCGCGATTCTCGGGCCGCCGAGAATCGTCGCCGAAGTTCCAGACACGCTCGCGCCGGCCTCCGAGCTGTTCGATGCATGCGGATTCGAGCGGGAAGCACCCCTGACGGACTACGTGCGTGAGAGTGCAAAGGCCGATGCAGCCGGGATAGCCGGCAGGTTCGAGATTCCGGTTACCGTCGACGATCTCGCGGCCAACGGCCTCCTCGAAGCGCCAGATGCGCACGCCGTCTGCTGGGAGCGTTCGGTCGAGGCGCTCAGGGCAAGGAAGGACGGCATGGCGGGGCTCGCCATCGCATCGGACGAGCGAATCGAGGCCTGCATCCTTTATATAGAGGGCACCCAGGGAACGGCGGACATCCTGTCGATGCGCTCGTTCGTGGAGGACGGCGGGTGCCGCCTTGCGCACCTGCTCTCGCGAGCTGGCATGACGGCCTGGAGGTTCGCGAAGGTCCATCCGGCGGAAGTCTCCAACGAATGCCTGGAGACGCTTGGGTTTCGCGCCGCCGGCCTGCATTGGCGCTACGCCGCACGGGCGCAGGCGAACTGATCGCAATGCGTGCGAGGCGTTCAGAGGAGGAGCTGTCATGACGCGGATCATCGCTTCCATCGCGTTCCTCGCGATGGTGGTCCAGGCGCCGCCGCGGTGGACCTATCCGTCGACGAAGACGACCGACGCGGTCGATATCTATTTCGGCAAGAGCTACAAGGATCCCTACCGGTGGCTCGAGAACCTCAAGGACAACGACGTCCAGGCGTGGTTCAAGGCGCAGGCCGATCTCACCGACGGCATCCTGGCGAAGATTCCCGCGCGCGATTCGCTGGCGGACGAATGGATGGCGCTGGACAAACTGAAGCCCGCCAGCTACTCGCAGATCACCTACGAGCGCGGCCGCGTGTTCTACAAGAAGACGCTCGGCGGGGAGAACGTCGGCAAGCTCTACTTTCGCGAGGGGTGGAATGGGGCGGAACAGCTGCTGTTCGATCCCGCCAGCATGACGCCGACGGGCGCCAAGCCCGGCGACGTCTCGACAATCGTCAGCTACGCGCCTTCACCCGACGGACGGCACGTCGTGCTGGGTCTTTCCGCGGCGGGCGCGGAATATTCCGAGCTGCGTCCGCTCGACGTCGACAGCCGGAAGCTGGGCGTCGAAACGATCTACCCGTCCTATGGCCCCCTCGGGTGGACGATGGACAGCCAATCGTTCTTCTACGACGCCGGCAGGGTCGCAGACATCAAGAGCCCCGAGATCGAGCTGAATCGGAAAACGCGCCTGCACAAGCTGGGAACGCCCGTCTCCTCTGATCCCGACTTCTTCAGCAACGAGAGCTACCCCGACCTCGGGATCGCGCCCAAGGAAATGCCGATGGCGTCGATCGACGAGTCGTTCCCGAGCTACGTCGTCGGCAACGTCGGGACCGTGCAGAACGAGATGCGGCTCTACTACGCGCCAGCGGCACAGATGAACGGGACCGGGAAGGTCAAGTGGTCCGTGCTCGCAACACCGGCGGATAACCTCGTGCGCGGCATCGTCTTCGCCAGGGACTCCGTGTACGCCGTCACGCACACTGGCGCGCCGAAGTACAAGATCGTCCGCACCCGGGTGGAGCATCCCGACTGGAAGACCGCCGACACCGTCGTCCCCGAGGCGGAGGATGCCATTCAGTACATCACGCACAGCAAGAGCTTCCTGTTCGTCGTCTACTCGGATGGAATCGTCGGCAGGCTCGTCAAGTACGCGCTCGACGGCAGCAGGACATCAGAGGTCAAGCTTCCGGCGTCAGGGACGATCGAAGTCAGCTGTCCCGACTTCCGAAGCGACCACTGCATCCTGTTCACGACATCGTGGGTCCAGCCGACGACGCTCTACGACTTCGACGCGGAGAAGGACACCTTCACCAAGAGCATCTTCAACAGCGCCGTCTCGTACCCCGGCTTCGAGAACCTCGTCACGGAAGAAGTCGAGGTGCCGGGGCACGACGGAACGATGATCCCGCTGTCGATCGTCCACAGAAAGGATCTGAAGCTCGATGGCAGCGCGAGCGCGATCCTCGAAGGGTACGGCGCCTACGGGATCAGCATGACGCCGTCGTTCAGCGTGCGCCGTTCGGTCGCCCTGCATGGAGTCGTGCTCGCGTACGCGCACGTGCGCGGCGGGAGTGAAAAGGGTGAGGCCTGGTACAGGGCCGGCTACAAGACGACCAAGCCGAATACCTGGAAGGACTTCATCTCGGCCGCCGAATACCTGATCAAGAAGGGCTATACGAGCGCAGACAAGCTGGCGGGCACGGGCACCAGCGCGGGCGGCATCCTGATCAGCCGCGCGATCACGGAGCGCCCGGATCTGTTTGCGGCCGCTGTGTGCAATGTGGGCGTGGCCAACGCCCTACGCGTCGAGTTCAGTCCGAACGGTCCCGTCAACACACCCGAGTTCGGCACGGTTCAGGACGCGACGGAGGCGCAGGCGCTGTACGAGATGGACGGCGTCCAGCACGTGAAGCCGGGCGTGAAGTATCCGGCGGTACTCGGCGTCGCCGGCTGGAACGACCCGCGAGTCGTGCCGTGGCAGCCGGGGAAGTTCGTCGCCGCGATGCAGGCCGCGAGCACGTCCCGCAAACCGGTGCTGCTGAAGGTCAACTACGACAACGGCCACTTCACGGAGGAGAAGATCGTCACGTTCCGGAACTTCGCGGGACAGACGGCATTCCTGCTGTGGCAGACGGGCCACAAGGAGTTTCAACCCGCGAAAGGAACGTCGATACCATGAAGACGTACCACGAGATTGCCGGCGACGGCGGGTCGGGGATCCTCGAGCAGGTTGCGGGGCAGCGCGCTCGCATCGCCGAGGGGCTCGCCGGGGTGCGGCATCTCGTGGCCGTTGGATCGGGCAAGGGCGGCGTGGGCAAGAGCACCCTGACGCTCCTCCTCGCGAGCGCCTTGCGTGCGCGTGGGGTGCCGGTGGCCATTCTCGACGCCGACTTCAACGGCCCGTCGCAGGCGCGCATGGCGGCCGTTCAGGACGCGGTGTTCGTTCCGCCTTCGCCCACGAGCTCCGGCACGGCAAGCGGCTGCGGAAGGGTCCCGCTGCCGCGGACCGCGTCCGGAATCGGCGTCTTCTCGATGGGCTCGATCGTGCCCGAGTCGGACGCCCTCGAGTTCGAGGCGACCGCCCATCGCGGGTCGCATACGTGGCGCGCGACGCGGGAGTTCGCGCTCCTCGGCGAGGTGCTCGCGTCGTTCGAGTGGGGCGCGCTCGATGTGCTGCTGTTCGATCTGCCGCCGGGAGCGGAGCGCACGGTGCAATACGCCGACTTCCTGGGGTCGACCTTATCGCTGGTGCTCGTGACGATCCCGTCGCTCGTCGCGCGGGGCGTGGTCGCGCGCGCGGTGGCTGCGCTGTCGACGCGCGATAATCGCGTGCTGGGCTACGTCGAGAACATGAGCGGCTACTATTGCCGCGACTGCAATGCGGTCAAGCCGCTGTTCGGCTCGGACGGTACCGCCGGCCTGGGAATTCCGCGCCTGGGCGCCGTTCCGTTCGATCCGGAACTTGCGCGAAGCTGCGACCTCGGGCTGCGGTTCGAAGACCACTGCGAGACCCCCGTTGGGCTCGCGGTGAACGGTATCGCGCAGCAACTGCTGGACACCCTATGAAATTCCTCTGCGTCCCCTGCGACACCCCGATGAAGCTCCAGACGGTCGGGCCTCCCGATCGCGGTTCGCTCTCCGTCGTCTACTCGTGTCCCGAGTGCGGCTACGAGATGGCGATGCTCACCAACGCGTACGAGACGCAGATCGTGCAGTCGCTCGGCGTCCGGATAGGCCCCGAGCCCGACGCGGAAGCGGCCAGCGCCGGCAGCAGATGTCCGTTCTCCGCGATGATACCGAACGCGCCCGGTCTGGACAGCAACGGCGCGCGTAGCGCGCCCGCCGGAGCGGAGCGGGGCCCAGGGGCCCCCGCGAGCGACGGCGTAGGGGGGACCGGCGGGGCGAAGCCCCCCGGGCTGGAGTGGTCAGCGGCAGCAGAAGCGCGTCTCGCGAACGTCCCCGAATTCGTGCGACCAATGGCGCGGAGCGGCATCGAGCGATTCGCGCGCGAGCGCGGCGCGCCCGAGGTGGACGAGGCGATCCTCGACGCGGCGCGCGAGTTCTTCGGCATGTGATTGGGCATGAATACTTTCGAGCGGCCCTATGTCATCTCCTGGAACCTGACCTATCGCTGCAACCTCGCGTGCGAGCACTGTTATCTCGACGCGGGCGGCAGCCCTCTCGTCCGCACGGACAACTTCGCCGATCGGAGCGAGCTCGGGACCGACGAATGCTTCAGGGTCATCGACGAGATTGCCGCGTTCGCTCCCGAGTGCGTGACGATTCTGACCGGCGGCGAACCGCTCCTGCGGCGCGACATTCTCGACATCGTCCGCCGCGCGGCGGAGCGCGGGCTCTGGGTCGTCGTCGGCACCAACGGCGTCCGGATCAGCGAGAACGTCGCCCAGCGGCTGGCGCAGGCGGGCGCACGCGGGCTGTCGCTCTCGCTCGATGCGCTCGACCCCGAACGCCACGATCGGTTCAGGCGGGTGCGCGGCGCGTGGCAGAACACCGTCGAAGGGGCGCAGATCCTGAACAGGGCCGGGCTGCCGTTCATCGTGCAGACGACGGCGGGGTCGCACAATCTCGGCGAGCTCGATGAGATCGCCGACCTCGCGCACGATCGGCTCGCCGCGAAGGTGTGGAACCTCTACTTCCTCGTGCCGACGGGCCGCGGGCAGTTCGTGTCGGACATCACGCCTGCGCAGTACGACGAGGTCCTGGCGTCGCTGTACCGGATTCAGCAGAAGTACGACCGCCGCATGCTCGTGAACGCGAAGTGCGCGCCGCACTACATCAAGACGGTCCTCGAGAACGGCGGTGCCGGGGTCAGGACGTACTCCGGCGGCGCGGGCGGCTGCCCGGCGGGCACGCACTACATGGGCATCCGTCCGAACGGCGACGTGACGCCCTGCCCGTATCTGCCGGTGTTCGCAGGGTCCCTGCGAAGCGCGACACTGGCGGACCTCTGGGCCTCATCGGAGCTGTTCACCGATGTTCGCCGCCGCTCCTCGCTTGGCGGCCGGTGCGGCGCGTGCGAGCTGAACGCGCAGTGCGGAGGCTGCCGCGCGCGCGCGTTCGGGATGACGGGCGATCTGATGGCCGAAGACCCGCTTTGCACGCACACGCCCGGGCGGTTTCTCGGCTCGCGCCTTCTCGCGCGCCCCGGCGAAGGAGCGTCCGCACTCCAATATGGTCCGGAAGCACCGGCGACGATCGCGTGGGACGCCGCGGCGAACGAGCGCATGAAGAGGATTCCCGCGTTCGTACGCGGAATGGTGGTGAAAGCCGTCGAGGAGTCGTGCCGAAAGAGCGGCGTCGATCGTGTCACGGTCGACGAGCTCGAACGCATCCGCGCACGCATGCCGACGCCGAAACTATTCGGTAAGAAGCCGGCTGCTCGCAACGTTTGACGAGCGAGTGAGCGCAGCGAACGAGCCACGCGCACGGAGCGAAGCGGCGAAGCGCCGAGCGAGAGCGCGTGTAGGGGGGCCCGGCGGGGCGAAGCCCCCGGTTGATGGATGCCGACCGCGAAGATCTTCGGGCGGAGCTGACGCGCGGTTATCGGAAGATGTCCGCGGCGCTCTGCTCCTTGACCTGATCCTTCAGCCATTTCTGGAACTCGTCGGCGCCAAGGACGGTCACGAACGCACGCATCCGGAAGTGACCCAGGCCGCAGAGCTGTGCGCACGCGATCTCGTACTGGAACTCGGAATTCCCGGTGCGGCTCCGCATATCCGCGGTGGTGATGTTCGGGACGAACCAGATCGGAATCGTGAAGCCCGGCACCGCATCCTGCTTCACGCGGAACTCCGGCAGGTTGAAGCTGTGGATGACGTCCTTGCTCCGCAGCTTCACGATGATCGGCCTGTTGACCGGCAGATACAGCTGGTTCACCGTCGTCACGTCGTCCTTCGCGACAGGATCCGAGCGGTCGACGCCGAGAGGATTCGACTGCAGGTCCAGCAGCTTGATGTCGGTCTTGCCGAACTTCCCGTCCGGACCCGCGTAGTGCACGTTCCAGGCGAACTGCTCGCCGGTGACCTCGACGACGAGCGCTTCGCTCTCCGACGGGACGTGGTCGACCCTCGCGGCCCACAGTGGGATTGAGAACCCGACCAGCAGAATGGCTTCGACAACGGCGACGCCGACTTCGAGATAGCTGGACGTGTGCGACTTGACGCCCGCGTAGTTCGCCACCGGGTTGCGCGCGCGCCGGAAGCGGAACAGGCAGTAGAGGAAGAACCCTCCCCACCCGACGAACAGGATGAGCATGAACGCGTGCGTCCAGCCGATCAGGTTGTCGATCTGCCCGCCGTTGGCCGCGGCGAGCGCCGGGAGTCCAAGCCATCTGGTCATCATGTGCTCGACGCTCTCTGGAGCTCGGACCACTCCGTCTCGAGCTCGACGTCCGCACTCCGCTTCGCGCGGCGGCGGAGATAAAGGAAAAAGGCCACGAACGCGCCCTGTACCAACAGCGTCACGATCACCATCACGAGGACGCCGAGCTTCGTGCCGTTGACCAGCGTGGTCTCCTGGGCGCCGAAGCACACGGGGCACGCGAGGACGCTCGCGCTGCCAATCATTACCGCCGCCGTTGTGATCAAGGCGCGGGTCACCGCAACGTCCTCGTTTTCCGCAGGAACCACCTGTCGTACATGATCAGTCCGAACGATACGGCGAACGCCACGATCGCCGCGAGCAGGGCCGCGCTCCCTCCCTCGCGCCCGTAGAGCGCCAGACACCACACGCCGAAGAGCACCGCCAGGGCCGCCGAGAACAGGATCAACACCGCGTGGACCCACCGCAGGTTCATGGGTGCAGCCCGTGAATCCAGAAGCCATTGCTGTGGGTAATCGCGGGAAGCACCATCAGGGCGGCGAAGAAGAACGCGGTGATCGCAAGCACCGCATAAATCAGCTTCTTCTCGGAGATGAGGTGCATGAAGTAGCACGCCACCAGCGATCCCTTGATCGTCGCGACGAGGAGTGCCACGCTGACGGCAATCGGCAGGGGCAGGTGGAAGCGCGAGACCGCAACCGTGACGATGGTCAGGACCATCAACGCGACGAAGACGGTGATGTAGATCCGGACGTACTTGTCGATTTCAGCGGCGTGGTCGGTCGTGACGTCGACTGCGTGATCGCTCGCCATGGATGCTGCCTACAGTAGGTAGAGGGTCGGGAACAGGAAGATCCAGACCAGATCGACGAAATGCCAGAAGAGGCCGGAGTTCTCGACCCGGTTGGTGAACCATGCCGGATTCGTCTTCCAGAGCTTCGCGCCGGGGCCCAGCAGATAGGCGTTCACGCACATGCCGCCGAGCACGTGAAGCCCGTGCAGCCCGGTGAGCGTGAAATAGATCGCCAGGAAGTTGCTCGTGCTCGGGAAGAGCCCGGTCTCGAATTTGTGGCTGTACTCGAAGCCCTTGATGATGAGGAACACCAGCCCGAGCAGGATCGTCGCCCCGAGATACATCCGGAAGGTGCCGAAACGCCCGCGCATGAGCGACGCCCACGCCATGACCATCGTGACCGACGAGGAAATCAGGACGATCGTGTTGATGGTCGCGAGCGGAACGTTGAGGATGGTGTCGCCGCGAGGCCAGGTCGGAGCGCCTGTGCGGATGAGGATGTAGCTCGCGAACAGCGCGCCGAACAGCATCACCTCAGAGGCCAGGAACAGCCAGATCCCGATCTTCCCGTTCGTCAGGCCCGTGTCGCGGCGGATTTGTACGGTGTACGGAATATCCATGTCCATCACGCCTCGCTCTGCGGCACGAAATCCCTCGGCGCGCCCGGCACACTGTACTCGTAGGGTCCGCGGTACGCCTGCGGCGCCTGGAGGAAGTTACCGTGAGGCGGCGGCGAGGGAGCGGCCCACTCGATCGTGGTCGCCTGCCACGGGTTGTCGCTGGTCTTCTCTCCCTTCTTCATGCTCCAGAAGAAATTGAAGATGAAGGGGATCTGGAAGAGCGCGAGCGTCCACGCGCCCCACGACGAGATCACGTTCAGGTGGAGGACCGGCTGCGCGAACGCGTACGTCGCCCCGCCGTCGAACAGACGCCGCGAGACACCGGCGAGGCCGAGCATGAACATCGGCATGAAGATCACGTTCATGCACACGAACGACCCGGCGAAGTGGATCATCCCGAGCAGCTCGTTCATCTTCCGCCCGGTCGCCTTCGGATACCAGTAGTAGATCCCCGCGAAGAGGGCGAAGATCGTCCCCGGCGCCACGACGTAGTGGAAGTGCGCGATGACGTAGTAGGTGTCGTGCAGCGGGATGTCCGCGACGTTCAGGCCGAGCGGAAGGCCGGTGAGCCCGCCGATGCCGAACATCGGGAGAAAGCCCACGGCGAAGAGCATCGGCGTATTGAAGCGGATCGATCCACCCCACAGCGAGATGATCAGTGCGGTGAGGATCACGACCGACGGGATCGAGATGATCATCGTCGTCGTCTGGAAGAAGGCCGCCATCGCCGTCCCCATGCCCGTCATGAACATGTGGTGCGCCCACACGATGAACGACATGAAGCCGAGGAAGATCAGCGAGTAGACCATCGAGCGATAGCCCCAGAGCGGCTTCCGCGTGTTGTTCGCGATGATCTCCGCGACGATGCCCATCGCCGGAAGGATCAGGACGTAGACCTCCGGGTGGGCGAGGAACCAGAACAGGTGCTGCCAGAGCAGCGGGTTCCCGCCGCCGGCGTTGGTGAGCACCTGGCCGCTCACGACCAGCCCGCTCGGGAGGAAGAAGCTCGTGCCCGCCAGCCGATCCATCAGCTGCATCACCGCCGCGGCTTCGAGCGGCGGGAACGCGAGGAGCAGGAGGAACGCCGTCACGAACTGCGCCCACACGAAGAAGGGGAACCGCATGAAGGTGAGGCCCTTCGCGCGGAGCTGAATCGTGGTCGTGATGAAGTTGACGGCGCCGAGGAGCGACGAGGTGATCAGGAAGATCATCCCGACGAGCCACATCGTCTGGCCCGTCGTCGCGATCACGGAGAGCGGCGCGTAGGAGGTCCACCCGGACTGTGCGGCGCCCCCCGGCACGACGAAGCTGGCGAGCATCGTCAGGCCGCCGAGCACGAAGAACCAGTAGCTCGCCATGTTGAGCCTCGGGAACGCCATGTCCGGGGCTCCAATCTGGAGCGGCAGCACGAAGTTCCCGAATCCGCCGACGGCCAGCGGGACGACGCCGAGGAAGACCATGATGGTGCCGTGCATCGCTCCGAGCTCGTTGTAGAACTCGGGGAGCATGGTCCCCCCGGGCATGCGCGCGTCGCCGAGGAGCCTGCCCAGCCACGGCAGCGCGGCGCCTGGATAGGCGAGCTGCCACCGCATGAGCATCATCAGCGTGAAGCCGAAGAAGAGGAACAGGAGAGCGGTGATGGCGTACTGGATCCCGATCACTTTGTGATCGGTGGAGAACACGTACTTCCGCCAGAACCCGAGCTCGTGATGGACGTCGTGCGCGGCGTGCGGCTTGGACGCCGTGTCGGCTGCTACCTTGCTCATGCGGCTGTTCTCCCGGTGGCTACTTGGCGGCCGGCAGAGCGAATTTGAAATTCTGGGTCTTCGTGTCGTTGGCGCCGACCGTCACCGAGGCGGTCTGCGTTCCCAGCCTCTCGTGCCAGGCGGTGATTTCGTACGTCCCCGGATCGAGGCCGGAAATCGTGAATTTCCCGTCCGTGCTGGTGACCGAGAAGAAGGGATGCGTGAAGACGCCGACGTAGGCGCTCATCCACGGGTGGACGTCGCACTTGACGTGGAACACGTCCTCCGGCTTCTGAAACACCGTCTCCGCTTCCTTGACGGTCCCCGGCATGCCCTTGTTGAACTGCGGGTTGACCTTGGGGAGGGTGTGGATGTTGTGGAGGATGCCATCGGAGTTGAGGATCTTGTAGGTCTGCCCGACCATGATCCCCATCACGTGCGGCTTGTACTGGCAACCGGTCTGATCGATGACGACGGGCGTCTTGGGGGGCGCATAGGTCTTGCCGCTCGGGAGCCCTTTCGAGACGTACACCATGATGTTGCCCATGGTGTTGCCGTTGCCGAGGACGAGCATCTCGTTCGGCACCGGCCCCGAGTGCTTTTTGGCGCAGACGGGCTCGGCGTCCATCGCGAGCGGGCGGAGAGCGGGGGGTTTTCCGTCGAAGGTCACGGTTCCGGTGACGGTGGACGCCGCCAACGCCATCCCCGGCCAGACCGAGATCGCCACCAACACAGCCGCCGCCCGCAACTCGTTCGCTCTTCCGCGCATCGCTCGGCTCCTTATTAGTCGTTATCGTCTATGGCAACAGTGGGTCTCCGCGCACGTCGAATCGAGCCCACGCCCATCGTGGAGTGGGCCGACTCTACACCGAGGCTATCGTCCGTGCAACCCCCCCGAGCATCCGTTCGATCCCGGTTTGCGCCGGGGAGGACAATCGAGCCGGGTCGAAGGCGGCGATCGTGAGGCGATCAGAACACGACCTGCACCCGTGCGAGCAGCTTCGCGTGGGCGGTCGCCTTTGGAGAGTTCACCCAGAGATAGTCGACGGTCAGCTTGGCGCCGTCGCCGCGGGCGTAATAGTTCACGCCGCCCAGCCACGTGGACGTCTCGTTCGCGCCGATGTGGACGTCCGGCCGATACGTGGCGTATCGCCCCACTGCCTGCAGGAGTCGGCGGAAGACGAACGCACTCGGCATCACGTACCAGCCGTGGCTCGTGACGACCGGCGCGCCGGCCGCGTCCTGTTCGAACCGCGCGCGCAGCCACTCGGCGTCCACGGACAGGATGCCGCGCTCGAAATGCCCGTCCAGCCCCGCGCCGCGGTGTCGGCCCGTGAAGAGGTTGTCGGCCGCAGACGTTTCCGTCGTCGAGTCGAACCCGAACTCCTGCGGCATGGACAACCTGGTATCCCGCGACCAGACGCCATTGGCGCCCACATCGAGACGGCCGCCAGTCGGCATACGCCACGTCGACGTGCCGCGGACGACGTACATGAAGTCGCGGTTGTCGTTGACGGTCGTGTTCCGGCCATTGCCGTTCACGACGGCAGCGAGATAGCCGACGCGTCCGCCGTACGCGCTCCCGAGCGCTTCGACGCCGATCTGGCGGTTGAGGGTCAAACGATCCGACACGAGCGAGCGTTCGACCGTCAGGAGCCGTGTGCTCGACACGAGCCACTCGCGGCCGAACGGCGCCTTGAACTGGCCGAATCGGATATGCGCCTGGCGAATCTTCGTCCACTCGACATAGCCGTCGGTGAGCGACGCCGTCAGGCCGTTGCCCGATCCGAGGACGCCGGCGAACTCCGCCTGCAAACGATACGTCAGGGTCGGCAGGACGCTGCCGCTGGCGGTCAGACGGGCGCGCCGGAGGAAGAATCGATCGCCGGCGGGGAAGCGCGAGTCGCCGGCCGCCCCCACATCGAGCTCGCCCTGCAGGTAGCCGCCAATCGTCAGCGTCGGCCTGAAGGCCGGTGCCGCTGAAGCCGCCGCCTGCACCGGCGCCGGATCATTGGGAGGCGATAACGGCGCCGCTGTCTGGCCGAACGCCAGTCCAGCAGAAGCGGCGAACAGAGCCACTCCGATCGTACCGACTGGCACCCGCACCGCGATGAATCGCTCGACGCGCCTGGACGACTCAGAAGTGAGCAGAACGCTTGCGGCTCACGACACCGGTACGGCGAGCGCCGCGCGGATCCGCGCGACGTGGTGATAGCTGTGCCGCACGGCGTGATCCTCGAGGAAGAACTGGCAGGTGAGGGGTGCATCGGCGTTGAGCGAGACCGGCGCCGCGCGATCGAGTTGGTCGTCGCTGAGCGCACGAATCGCCGCGGCGGCCGTGGCGCTGTTGCTCCGCAGCAGTTCCAGCGCAGCCTCCTTCGTCACGGCGTCGTGGTCGCTCGCGTGCTTTGCGTTGATGCCGTGGACCGCGTCCCACGTGACGCCCTCGATCGCCTTGCCGCCGGCGAGCGTTTGCGCGAGCTGGATTTCGAGTGGATACATGAACGCCACGTGATGCACGATGACGCCGACTTTCCGTCCGTCCTTCGGGACCCGCGCCTGCCACTGCGCATCGGTGAGGCTGCTCGCGAGATCGGCGAGCGTGCGGGCCCCCTGTTCCAGGCGTTCCGCAAGCGCATTCGTCCTTCGACTGACACTCATGCCAGCTCCTTGATTCGATGGGGGTCGACCGGATGCCGAGGACCTCTGCAAACTCCCAACCGTGATCGCGCCGGCTCGTATCCGCAAGAGGCGGAAGCCGAGGCGACGGTCTGGAGCAGCGAGGACGCGCTTATTGGTTTCAGTGCGCGTAACCATCATACGGCGGATGTAAGGTGGGTGGTGTATCCGTCGTTGAGCGTGGGAAAGAGGATGCGGATCATGGCTTGCACGAAGACGAACGGGTTCGGGGACTCCGCAACAGTGATGATGGAAGAGCTGTGACCGCGCACTCGGCCGGCGATTCAATCCCGCCGAACTGTCAGCTCATCGAAGTGCACGTCGGCGAGTTGAACCAGCTGTTCAACGCGATCGATCCGGCGCCCTTTCGCAACAGGGACCTGGATCCCGCCGCCGAGGAGTTCATCGTTGGCTGGGCGCGGGAGATTCCGGGTGACGTGCCGCTGGGGCTGGTTGTCCATCTGGATCGGCCGGAGGGTCTTCCCGAGGAGCCCGCCATACTACGCGACGCGATCGCGGAATTTTTCAGGAACCGCGCGCAAGCCTCCAGGCGACGGCTTCGTCAGTTGTTCAAGCAGGGCCGCACCAGCCTCCTGATCGGCGTGACCGTCCTTGCCGTGTCGTTGTTCGCTGGCGATGTCGTCGCACGGCTGTTCGGCGAAGATCGTCTTGGCGGGATCCTGCGGGAGAGCCTTGTGATCGGCGGGTGGGTCGCGATGTGGCGTCCCATGGAGGTCTTCTTGTACGACTGGTGGCCGATTCGCGCCGATGCCAAGCTCGCCGACAGGCTGAGCGCGATGCCGGTGAGAATTTCCTACGAAACGAACGCGAGACCGGAGGCATGGCGCTCGGACTGGCCCGCCGCCGCGCCGCACCAACGAGGACGCGAGGTGACGCATGAGCGCTGAAGAGAACCTGCAGCGGATGAAGACGCTCGACGATGCGTGGAACGCTCAGAACTGGGAGGTCTTTCGGAAGCGGCACTCGACCGATACGAAAGTATTTTGGCCTGGGCAGCCGGATCCGACACGCGGTCGCGATGCGCATCAGGCCGAGTCCGAAGCGTTCTTCAAATCGATCGAGAACCATCTCGACAACAACCCGTACCGCGTGATGTTCGGCTCCGGCGACTGGACGTGCACGATCGCCCGCTGGAACGGGAAGATGATCGGTCCATGGAAGGACCTCAATGGCCATGTGCACGACGCGACCGGCAAATCGTTCGAGCTGGAGTTCTGCACCGTTGCGCGATGGCAGAACGGCGAAATCGTGGAGGAGAATCTCTTCTACGATCAGGTCGGGTTCCTCCGTCAAATCGGCGTGCTTTGAGTCTTGCGCGGCACACCCGGGAAAAGCGCGTTACATTTCGAGCGTGCGGCTGTATCATGCCGCGGGCTCGGTGTGTTGAGCCAATCGAGGCCGCCATCCTGAAAGGCAGCGAACATGGCCCTCCCTACGCCTGTTCCCGCGAGTAACCCGATCTGTTCTGCCTGACGCGTGACGATGACCCTCCGGTCGGAGGGGGAACGCATTCGCGTCTATCTGTGTCCCACGTGCGGGAAGTCGGTCGCGATGACCAAGTAGGGGAGTCGGCGTTCAGGAGTGGGGCCGGAGACCGCCACACATCTTCGCGCATGCGGCGTTAGCCACGGGCGTGTCAGCGTGTCGGCGATCCCGCGACGGGAAGCTGCCAGTCCCGTCGCATCGCGACGATGCGGAGCCCGAAGCACAAACCGGCGCCGGCGACCGCCACGGCGGTAGATGGCAGGTCCAGCATCCCTCCCACGACCACCACACCCGCGCCGATCAACGCGGCGACCGCGTAGAGCTGCGTGCGCAGCACCGTGGGGATCTCCCTCACGAGGACATCGCGGGCCATGCCACCGCCAATCCCCGTCAGCATCCCGAACAACACCGCCGGAACGGGACCGACGTGAAACGCCAGCGCCTTCGTCGCGCCGGACACCGCAAAGAGCGCGAGACCGGCGGCGTCGAAGATCTGCACGGGATTGCGCAGCTTGTCGATGACCCCGTACCGGTAGAACGTGACCAATCCGGCGAGGATCGAGACGGTGATGTACCGCCAGTCGCCAATCGCCGCGGGCGGTGTCGCGCCGATCATCACATCGCGGGTGATGCCTCCCGAGTTGCCGGCAGCGAACGAGAGCACCAGCACGCCGAACAGATCGAGCCTGTGCTTGACGCCAGCCATCGCGCCGCTGATCGCGAACACGAAGGTGCCGCCCAGATCGAACGCGACCAGCAGCGTGCTGAGGAGGACTTGTTCGTTGCCTAGCAAGAGGCACTCATGTCGACAGGCAGCTCTCGGCGCCAGGCACCATGGCGGAATTCTGCACGCCTATCTTCGCATGTGTGGGAGCCGCGTCGCTGGGGGCTGTGTCAGGGGAGCGTCAAATCCAGCCTCCGAGCACCGCCCCCGATTTCTCGTGCGATGTCCAGATATCCGGGCTCGTTGAGGGCGGTCGCCGCCGCCCGGAGGATGGGACCGAGCGCAGACGGCTGGAACTCGGTGATCTGCGGGTATGGGAAGCGCCGCGCTCGCGTCGCGAAGGGGATCAAGAACTCGATGCCTTTCCGTATGCTGCGTCCGTCCGCGGTCTGGTAGTTCCAGAGGTCCACGCCCGCGAGCTTGCCGAGCTCTGCGAGCTCGACGAACGCCGTTAGATCGAAGATGCTGTAGTCCCACGCGCGCGTGCGTTCGAGCTCGCGCGGCTGACGGCCGTCGGGCTCGAACTCGCGTCCAATCGCCCCCCTCGCTCGTTCGAGCGTCGTCCGCGCAACGTCGGTTTGACTGGTGAAAATGGCGAGCGCGACGACCTGCACCTCGTACCAGGTTTCCTGATTGTTGCCCCTCGTGGCTTCCGCGCGTCCAAGCTTGCTCTCGAGAAGCCACGTCAGATACGCCCGCATCCAGTCTTTGAGCGCCGCATCGTCCGAGACGCTCCACGCGGGCGAGCTCTCGAGAATTGAGACAGCGCCGACGATGTCCGCGAGCCACCGGCTTTCGATGATTCCCGCCGCTCGTCCGTCGGCAATGCCCGGAATACCCTGCGCGAACTGCAGGTTCGGATTCATTCGCGTCGCCGGGTCGAGGAACCAGACCTCGAGAAGGCGCGCGGCGTGTTGCGCGTACTGTTGTCCATCGGTGAAATAGAACCCGAGCGTGAGCGTCGTGACCGCTCGGCCGAGAACGGCAAGATTCTGGTGATCGGTGATGCGATCGATCTCCGGATTCCGCCGGCCGTCCCGGCGGATGTACGGCTTCCCGCCAGGCTTCGAAGGGTTCGGCCACCAGTACGGCGCCTGGCTCATGTAGTCGTGCTTGTCGCCGCTCGGCGGGGTGACGCGCTTGTCCATCACGGAGAGCGGCGCGAGCGTGAGCGCGCGATTGGCGTCCGTCACGAGCGCGCTCAACGCGGGCTGGAATTGCGGTTCTCCGCGGCGCAGACTGTCACGCACCAGCGCTGCATGCGCGCTGTCCACCAAGAGGAGTTGATGGCTGGTGGACGGCTGCACCGGCCCGGGATTCAGGAGCGGAAACCCGGGCGGCAGCCAACCGCCGTTGACGCACACCCAGTCGGACGCGGGTCGCACCGTTGGACAGCTCGCGGGCGCCGTCGAGGGGCCGCGCGGAACGAGCGGATTGTCGGGCGGCAGCCAGCCGCCATTCACGCACATCCAGCCCGGCGCCGGTTGGATGGTCGGACAGCTCGCCGGGGGAGTCGCGGGTCTACCCGGCGCACCGGACGGGGGAACCGGGGCGCCTCCGGCGAGCGGGTTGTCGGGCGGCAACCAGCCGCCGTTGACGCACATCCAACCTGCGGCCGGCTGCACGCTCGCGCAGCCTTGCTGCGCGCGCCCGACGACCGTCTGATGAAACGTCAGAGCAACAGATGCGAGAGCGACGACTGCCGCTCCACGCAGAACGCTGCGCATGTCACACCCCGGGCACTCGTTCCGCGACGCGCGGATCCGTCGGCCGATCTCCTCGTTCTTCCAAGAGGTGGATTGGCTCGCTGCGCTCGTGTTCCGCGCCCACGGCGACCGGCTGCCCCGGCGGCTGCCATCCGCCATTGACACACACCCAGCCGGCACCCGGCTGCACTGTCGAGCAGCCCGTCGGAGGAGTTGGCGACGTGCCCGGCGCGGCCGCAGGATGATCCGTAGGTACCCAGCCGCCATTGACGCACACCCAATCGGCTCCAGGCTGAGGTGTCGAGCAGGTTCCCGGCTGAGAAGGAGGCGTGCCCGGAGTGCCCGTGCCGGGTGCGAGGCCCGGAGGCACCCATCCGCCATTCACACACACCCAGTCAGGTGCGGGCTGATTCGTCGAGCAGACGCCCGGTCCGTTGGGCGGTCCTGGCGTACCCGGTGTAGGTGTGGTCGGCGTCATGCCAGGCGGTACCCATCCGCCATTCACACACACCCAGTCAGGTGCTGGCTGGGCACTCGAGCAGGTGCCAGGCTGGCCGGGAGTCGAAAAGCCGGAGAGCGCTACGGTCTGAGCAAGGGGCGTATCCGCGGACGAAGTTCCAACGAGGATCGTGTAGTCACCGCCGGCAGTGTTCCATGTGCCGAGGCCCCAGCCGGGCACCGGCGCATCGTTCTGCGGTACCCAGTACGAGAGCGGATGATTGGACGCCGCGGCGTCGATGGTAACGGTGACCTGCTGGCTCGCGCCCGGCGCCAGATCGACCTTCTGAAAACCAACCAGTCGCTTGGACGGCTCGGCAGCGGCCGCAGGGAGCCGGACGTACACCTGTGAAGCTTCGGCGCCCTGGCGGGTTCCCGTGTTCGTGATTGTGTACGAAACGTTGAGCACCGGCTGGCCAGACGAACCCGTTGTAGCCGCGACGGAGAGGCCCCTGTACGAAAACGTCGTGTACGAGAGGCCGAAGCCGAACGGAAACACCGGTGTGACGTTGTTGGCCTCGTACCACCGGTAACCGACCTGCAGCCCCTCGCTGTACTGAGCCTCCAGGCGTGGGCGGTTCAACCAGGGGGGCGGCGGGACGAACAGACCGGGGAATTGCGCCGTCGTCGTGAAGGCCGCCTCCGCCGCGGTATTGCCAAACGTCATCGGCAGCTTGCCCGACGGGTTGCGCAAGCCGAAGAGGACGTCGGCAACGGCGTTGCCGTCCTCCTGGCCCGGATACCACGCTTCGACGAGCGCGGGCACCTGATCGAGCCACGGCATCAGGACCATGCCTTCGGTCTTGAGCACCACAACCATCTTCTGCGCAACACCTGGTGCCGCGACGAGCTCCCGCATGAGGGCCTCCTGGTCGGTACCCTTACCTCGCGGCCCCTTCGGCAACTCGAACTCCCCCTCGCTGTTTCGCGTCACATCGGGGGCGGCCGGCTGCCCGGCTTTGACGAATACTTCCTCGCCGGGCGCGATTTCGTCCCACCCACAGAAGTTCGGGTCTGCCGGCGGGATGATCGGCAGGCGCAGCGTTTCGCGATCGCACAGTTCATGCGGGTTGTCGCCCACCATGACGATGACCACGTCCGATTTCTGGGCGAGCGCCACGGCACGATCGCGGTCAGCCTTTGTTCCGGTCCCTCCGCCGCTCTCGTACGTCACGGTGGCCGCGGAGCCCATCGCGCGCAGCGCGTTCTCCAATCCTTCGCGGGGAGACACGGTGTACGGAGGGATGACGCCCACGTTGTTGCCCCGTGTGGATCGAGGTGGCAACTTCGCCTGGCCCGCGAACCACGTCGCGCCGATGAGCGCGATCGAGTTCAGGTTCGCCGCATTCAACGGCAGAAAGCTGTTCTGGTTCTTGAGGAGGACGACGCCCTGCTCGGCGATCTCTCGAGCCATGAGGCCGTGGGCGAGGTAATCGGGCTCAGCCTCGAAGAGCACATCGAAGTTGGTGTCGAACTGGCCGAGCTTGAACATCTGGACGTAACGTCGCCGCAGCATCTGGTCGATATCGGCGATTGTGATCGTGCCGGCCGCAAGCGCGGCGCGGATGCCTTCACTACCCGGATTGCCGCGTTGACCGGGCTCGGGCTCCATCGCGTACTGGAGCGGTGTCCTGTGCGACAGTTCCCAATCGACGCCGGCCTTGATCGAAGGTCCCACATCGTGTACGGCCCGTCGATCGGTAATGACATATCCCTGAAAACCCCAGCTGTCACGCAAGGTCGTCTTGAGCAGATCCGGGTTCGAGCAGGCGGAGACGCCGTTGATTTCCGGAAAGGCGCACATGACCGACGCCGTCTGGGCATCCTTGACCGCCATCTCGAACGGAAGAAGGTACAGCTCGTGAAGCGCGCGTGGCGGCACGACGGTCGCCATCTGACGCCGCTGGGTCTCCTGTTCGTTCGCTGCGAAGTGCTTCGCATTCGCGTGGATGCCGTTCGCCTGAATCCCTTTGATCGTCTGCGCGGCCATTACCCCCGAGAGATACGGATCCTCGCTCTGATACTCGTAGTTGCGCCCGCCGTATGGGTGACGGTGCAGGTTCATCCCTGGTGCGAGCATGACCTGATGCCCGTCACGGCGGGTCTCGTCGCCGAGGACATCGCCCAACTGAAAGGCCAGCGCGGGATTGAACGTCGCCGCGCCGGCGGGGGTCGACGGCAGGGCAGTTGAGACGGGCTCGGGAGAGCAATCGCCTCCGCGGACGCCGGTGCCGCCGTTGATCATGCGGACGGTTGGGATGCCCAGTTCGGGAATTCCTTGAATGTGACGTCCGATATCGGTGAAGCCGCACCCCGGTGGTCGATTGGCAGGGTTCTTCGCGGGCCGCGTGTCATTGGAGATCTGCTCGACCTTCTGTTCGAGCGTCATCTGCGGAATCAGGAGATCGGCGCGTTGCTCGGGAGTGAGGCTGGTGTTCATCCACGGCAAGGTGGACGGTGACTGCGCTCTCACCAACACCCCCTCGAGCGAGCTCAGACATACCGACACGACAACGACCAACATCGCCCGATGAAAAACCCTGAACATGATGTGCTCCTCGCCCGTCTTGCGTGAATCGCGAGCCGCACGCGTCGCGTGACATCGGTCTCTCGCGCGCGCTCATCCGCGTTAGTGCTGCTCCGCCATATCGTGGCGAACACGGCTTGCACGATTGACGCCGACCGCATATGGTTGGGTCGTCGATCTCGCGCCGACGAAACATCACGCAACACACACAGATGAAGAGACTCGAACTGCGGCACATCCTGTGTCCGATCGGTCTGTCAGGCGAGTTCAACTCGTCGTTGTCGTACGCGATGGCAATCGCGCGAGCCCGCAACGCCGAGCTGAGGGCACTGCACGTGGTTCCAACGGAGGGCCCAGCGTCGCCGGAAGCAATTGATTCTCTTCGGCACGAGCAGTTGATGGAGCGCCTGCGTGAGCTGCTGGCCGAAGCCGGGCCCGCCCGCGTCGGTGCTGCGGTTCGTCAGGGAGATCCGGGTACGCAGATTCTGGATTTCGCCCGAGGGATCAGTGCGGATCTGATCGTGATGGGCGCACCTGGCGCCGATCGACCGGAGCGTCCTCTGGGACCCGTTGCATCCGTCGTGATTGCGCGGTCCGACTGTCCAGTGCTCGCCGTGCCCGCGCACCCGATGCCGCCAGCGGATCCCACGGGGCTGTTCAATCGAATCGTGTGCGCCGTCGATCCCGCACCGTCGTCCGCGAGCGTCATTCGACAGGCGCTGTCGCTTGCGTGGGAATCAGGAGGACTTCTCACCCTGGCCTGTGTTCTTCCTGAAGACAGCTCGACACAGGTGTCTGACACTCGGAATGCGCTGCTCGCCGCGATTCCACCCGAAACGAAGGAATGGTGTGACGTCGACGTCCTCGTGACGTCGGGCATGCCGAGCGCGGAGATTGTCAGGATTGCCGCTGCGGCGGCCGCGGATGTGGTCGTGATCGGCGCGCCGCGCCGATGGACGTCGATGACGCACGGCGTGCTCAGCCGCTCGTTGTGTCCCGTGCTCGTCACGCACGACGCCCGGCCGCTTCCCTGGCCCGCGGCGAGGACGACTCACGCGCGCGGAAATCAGTGAGCCGACATTCGTCTACGCGTGAACGAGCTTCAGGCCGATCTGCGTTCCAAGCCCCAGCGCGTATCCCAGCTGAATGTTGAAGTAGCCCAGCGGCTCGAGCAGACGCGCGTTCTGCAACGGGCCGGCGTCGACAGCGTCGAAGCCGATGTCTCGCGCCATCTGCATGACCTGCTCCTTCGCCCTCGGATCGTCACCAGCCACGAAGGTCGTGAGCTGCTGACCGTCCACCGCGCCGCTGTCCATGTGGGATGCGAACTGCGTATTGAACGCTTTCACGACTCTTGCACCGCGCGCGTTCTGCTGAAGGGCTTCCGCGCCGCTCGTCGTGCAGCCGCTCGCGAGCTGCATGTCGCCCGTGAGCGCGTTGGTGACATCGACGAGCGCCTTGCCCGCGATACCATCACCGAGCTCCCGTATCGCGTCGTCTATCGCGCCGTACGGCACTGCGAGGATCACGACATCGGCCCATCCTCCCGTATCTTTCACCTCGCGCGGATCTTTGCCGACGGCGCGAACGTCATAGTTGGCGCGCTCGAGCCCGCGGCGGAGCGCGCTTCCGACGTTGCCGTCTCCGATGATTCCCACCCTGGGCTTCATCTGCCTACCCTCCGCCAAACCGACTGTGCAGTTCCCGCGCGTCGGCGGGATACCTGCGCGGCACGTGCTGCACGGTGATCCAGTGATCCGTCGTGAACGCGTCGACGGCCCAACGCCCGTTGAACCGTCCGATACCCGAGTTCTTCTCCCCGCCGAACGGACTGAACGGCAGATCGTTGACCGGCTGATCGTTGACGCGCGTCATGCCGGCCTCGACGCGTTGCGCGAACCGCGCCCCGCGCTCGAGATCGCTCGTGAACACGGCGCTCGACAGTCCATACGGCGTGTCGTTCGCCAGATGAAGAGCGTGCTCTTCGTCCGTGGCGCGGACCAACGGAGCAACCGGACCGAAGATCTCTTCACGCGCAAGCGGGTTGTCGTTGGCAACATCGGCGAAGACGTGCGGCGGCAGCACCCACCGGCGCGGAGGGCCGCCGACGAGCTCGCGCGCACCGGAGGTGCGCGCTTCCTCGATGCGCCGCACCAGGCCGTCCAACTGGCTCTGGTTGATCACCGGACCAATCATCGTGTCGGGAGCGTCCGGATCCCCGACCTTCAGCTTTCTCACGCGATCCGCGAACCGCTCAGCGAACGCGTCGTACACGCGATCGTGCACGATGAAACGATTTGCGCTCATGCAGATCTGGCCCTGGTGCAGAAACTTCCCGAATACGGCGGCTTCCACCGCCTGCTCCAGATCGGCGTCCTCGAGGACGACGAACGGGCTGTTGCCTCCGAGCTCGAGCTCGATTCGCTTGATCACGGGCGACTCGACGGCGAGCGTCGCGATGTGGCGTCCAACGGGAGTGGAACCGGTAAATGAGATCACCCGAGGGACAGGGTGGGTAAGGAATGCGTCACCGATTTCCCTTCCGGCACCCACCGTGACGCTCAGCACACCGGGTGGAAGCCCGGCCTCTTCGAGAATTCTGGCGTGCAGGAGCCCGCCGGTCACCGGCGTGTCGCTCGCGGGCTTCACGACGACCGCGTTGCCGACGGCGAGCGCGGGAAACAGCGAACGCGCCGTCAACTGAAGAGGCCAGTTCCACGGACTGATCACGCCGACCACGCCGACGGGCCGCCGGTACACGCGGCTCTCCTTCCCGGGCGCGTCGTTCGGCAGGATGCGTCCTTCGACGAGATAGGGAAGCGACGCGCACTCGCCGAGCACGCCGTACACTGCCTGCCACTCGAGCGAAGCCTTGAGCCAGGTGCTGCCCGATTCGTGGACGAGCCACCAGACGATCTCGTCGTGACACGCTTCCATCACGGAGGCCGCGCGACGCATGACGGCCGCGCGTTCGCTCGGCAGCATCGCGGCCCAGCCGCGCTGCGCATCCCGCGCTGAGGCGTACGCCTCATCCAGGTCGTCGCGGCTCGCCTGCGGGATTTCGGTCAGGATCTCTCCCGTCCATGGGTTCAGATCCTGATTCGCGCGATCGCTCCCTCCTTTGCGCCAGCGCCCTCCGATGAACACCTGATCGAATCCGCTGTAGGGCTGCGTGCGAGTGTCGGCCAGCTCGGGCAAGGGAAGCTCCAGTTGAGACTGGTGGCGGCTGCAGGCGACGTGCCACGGTTTTCGTGCGTGACGATCCACGGACCGAGGGTATCGTGATCCCGGCGGCCGTTCGCGTGCATCGGTGCCTCGCTGGTCGGCAAGTCCTTCGGATGCGCAGATGAAGCGGCCCACGGCGAAGGGAGTTCATGCATGCGTCTCAGAGACATCATGACCGTCGGGATCCAGACGATTGGTCCCGACGAAACGGCGAGCGCGGCGCGCACCAAGATGAAGCGCCACCGCATCCGCCATCTCGTCGTCGTGGACGGCGGCCGCGTCGCCGGAATCGGTTCGGAACGCGATCTTGGTCGCGGTGGAAGCCGCGTGCGCGAGGTGATGACTGCCGACGTGGTGAGCGCGACGCCGGACACGACACTGCGTCAAGCCGCGAATCTCATGCGCGGCCGCAGCATCGGTTCTCTTCTCGTTGTGGACGATGGAGAGCTGGTCGGGCTCGTGACGACGACGGACCTCCTGGACCAGTTGGGACGCGGAGCCACGCGACCGACCGTCAGGACGGAAGCGGCGCCGCTCCGCCGGCCGCCCGGGAGTGGACGCGTTCGCGGAAAGAGGGCCGTCCGCCGGCCGACGGGCCCCCGGGGCGGCCGTCGGGCGCGAAAGACTCCCGCGCAGCGATATTCGCTGCCCACGACGCTTCCGCGTCCATTGAAGCTCGCGCGCGATCGGAGCCACGCCGTGCCGCCTCCAGCGCACGTCCGCGTGGTCGGCGCCGACATCGACGATCAGGTTCGCGAGAACATCACTCGCAAGCTCGGGAGGAAGCTCGGGAAGTTTTCCTCCTCGATCGAGCGGATTACCGTTCGCTTGTCAGACGCGAACGGCCCGAGGGGCGGCCGCGATCAGGTATGCCAGATCAAGGTCGTGCTCAGCGGCCTTCCGAGCGTTGTCGTGGAGGAACGCGACTCGGCCATTCAACCCGCGATCGATCGCGCCGTGAACGGGGCGGCGCTCGCGGTGCGGCGGAGCGTCCAGCGACGACGGTTGAAGCCGCTGCGCCGCGATTCTTCTCGCGCCTGAACTAGGACCCGACCGGCGTCGGAGAGGCCGCTGCAACCCGCCGCGGAATGTCCGCGGCCGCATAGATCTCCGCTTCGTCGAGACTCTCGTGGATCAGGAGCTGTGCGACGATCGCGTCCAGCTTGTTCCGGTGCTGCTTCAACAGCCGTCTCGCTTCGCCGTAGCATTCGTCGGTGATCCGCCGCACTTCCTCGTCAACGGCGTCGAGCAGGCCATCCGAGATGCCGGACATCCGCGGATCTCCGTCGACTGGCAGGACGGACAGCCTGCCGATTCGTTCGGACATGCCCCAGCGCCCCACCATGGACCTCGCGATCCGCGTGACCATCTCGAGATCCGCTTCGGAGCCGCTGGTCACGACGTCGAACACTTCCTGCTCCGCGGCCATCCCTCCCAACGCGCCGATGATCCGGCCGCGGAGGTAGCCTTCGTCATACCCGTACCGGTCGGTTTCAGGAGTGGACAGCGTGACGCCAAGGGCACGACCGCGAGGAATGATGGAAACCTTGCGGACCGGATCCGCGCCTGGCTGCAGCATCCCGAGCAGCGCGTGGCCGGCTTCGTGGTACGCCGTCCGGCGCCGATCCTCTTCCGAGATCACCACGTTTCGAGCCGTGCCGAGCTGAACCTTCTCCAGAGCCTCGGTGAGATCGCGCTGGAACACGACGTCCTGCCCGCGCCGAGCCGCGAGCAGCGCCGCCTCGTTCACGAGATTCGCCAGGTCCGCCCCCGTCATGCCGGGTGTCGATGCGGCGATCTGCTCGAGGTTGACGTCCTGCGCGAGAGGGACCTTTCGCGAGTGGACGCGAAGGATGGCGGCGCGGCCTCGTTGGTCAGGCGGGTGCACCATGATCTGCCGGTCGAACCGGCCGGGTCGAAGCAGTGCCGGGTCGAGCACGTCGGGCCGGTTCGTGGCCGACAGGACGACGACCCCCTCGTGCCCGGAGAAACCGTCCATCTCGGTCAGGATCTGATTGAGCGTCTGCTCGCGCTCGTCGTGGCCGCCGAACGCCCGAGGCCCGCCGCGGGCTCGCCCGATCGTGTCGATCTCGTCGATGAAGATGATCGACGGCGCCACCTTCCGCGCTTCCGCGAAGAGCTCGCGCACGCGGCCGGCGCCCACGCCGACGATCATCTCGATGAACTCCGAGGCGCTCGCGCTGAAGAACGGGACCTTGGCTTCGCCAGCGGTCGCGCGGGCGAGCAGCGTCTTGCCGGTGCCGGGCGGCCCCGCCAGCAGGACGCCTTTCGGTGCACGAGCGCCGAGCCGCTGGTATTTCGCGGGGTCGCGCAGAAAGTCGACGACCTCGTTGATCTCCGCCTCCACTTCGTCGATCCCTGCCACATCGTCGAACGTGACGCGAACGCTTTCGGGATCGACGCGCCGTTGCTTGCCTCGGAACATGCCGCCCATCGCCGCCTGCTGACGCCTGAACATGAACACGTAGAACGCGACGATCAGCAGGAGCGGCGCCACCGAGATCAACAGGTTCGCCACGAACCCGCGATGCTGGACGAGAGGAGTCGCGCGGACGGTCGCGCCTCCCTGCGTGAGCTCCGTCAGCAAATCATCGTTCGCAAACGTTGGCCGTTCGGTCGTGAACTGCTGGTAGGTGCGATCGGGATGATCGGTGAGCGGCGCGGGCTTCTTCAATGCGCCCTCGATCGTGTCGCCCTTCGCGAATACTTCCGTGACGTTGCTGGCCGCCACCTGGCTCTTGAACTCCGTGTACGGGACGGATTGCGGCCCGCTGAGCCGATCCTGGAGCGTGAGTGTGCCGAACAGGAAGGCATAGCCGACGATCCACGCCAGCAGCGTCAGCCACCGCCGGCCCTGTTTCGGCGGCTGTCCCTGCGGGAGTCCCTCAGTGCGCCATGGTCGGGGCGGGCGTTCAGTGCGAGGCGCGTCGGGCTCCCGATCCGTCTCGCTGGCGGGTGTCGCCGCGCCTCGTCCCTCGGTCATGATTCGCTCAGTCTATCGCCGCCGGTGGAAACCGCCCTCACGGGAGCGTCAAGTCCAGCCGCCGCGTCCCGCCGCCGATTCGCCGCGCGAGCTCCCGATACCTCGGCTCGCTCCAGCCGACCGCCGCGCGGCGGAGCACTGGATGCAGCGCGGATGCGCGGAATGCCGTGACCTGCTCGTAGGGGAAGCGCTTCTCGCCGGTTGCGAACGGGATCAGGTACTCGACACCCTGTCGCAGACTGCGCCCCTCGTCGGTGCGATACTGCCACAGGTCTACGCCCACGCGGTCGCCGAGCGCCGCCAGGTGCAGGTAGGCGGTCAGATTGAAGATGCTGTAGTCCCACGCGCGGGTCCGTGCGAGCTCGCGCGGCTGACGGCCGTCCGTCTCGAACTGACGCCCGATCTCGGTGCGCGCTCCAACGAGTCTATTCCGCGCGACGTCGGTCTGCCCGGTGTAGAGCGCCAGCGCGACGACTTGCACGTTGTACCACGTCTCCTGATTGTTGCCCCTCGCGAGCTCCTCCTGTCCGAAGCGGCTCTCCAGGAGCCAGCGAAGGTACGCGGCCATCCACTGCTTGAATGCCGCATCGTCGGACGGCGTCCACGCGGACGAGCCTTGGAGGAGCGTCATGCCGTCGATGATCGTCGGCAGGAACCGTGTCTCGATGAGACCGGCCGATTGCCCTTCCGAGACGCCTGGGATGCGCTGCGCGAACTGGAGGTGCGGATTCATCCGCGTTGCACGATCCAGGAACCAGACCCGCACGAGCCGTGCGGCGTAGTACGCCTGCACGTCGCGTCCGTCCAGGTAGTAGGCAAGCGCCAGCGTCGAGACCGTGTCGCTGAGGCGTTCCAGATTGTCGCGATCCGTGATCCGATCGATCTCCGGATTTCGCCGCCCGTCCATGCGGATGTACGGCGTCCCGTTGGGCTTCGAGGGATCGGGCCACCAGTACGGCGCCTGGCTCATGTAGTCGTGCTTGTCGCCGCTCGGGGGCGTGACGTTCTTGTCCATCACGGACATCGGCGCGACGCTCAGCATCCGGTTCGCGTCCGCTTCGAGCGTCGCCAGCGCCGGCTCGAATTGCGGCTCTCCGCGGCGCAGGCTCTCGCGCACCTGCGTCACGTGCTCGCCGTCGATCATCAGGAGTTGAAGGGCGCGAGACGAGCGATCGGCATCGGCTCTCTCGCTCCTCGAACGCTGCTGGATCTTCCGGTTCGTCATCTGCGCAGCGGGCGCAACATTCGGTGCGCACGTCACGACGAAGGACACAAGCGCGACGGTCGTCAACGTTCGCAGGAGACGGGAAACCATTTTCTGCTCGGCGCTCACGGCGTTCAGTCCTGCACGTTCGCCAGCAATACTGTCAGACCTTCCGCGGCCGTGGGTGGGTGAAGAGGGATGGACGCGGTTGAACGCGCGTGCAAGCGGCAGGCCGAACGAGACACGTGTCCGCGAGACCAATGCGGCAGCGGACAGAATCATCGACAAGCGACATATCGCCCCATCCCGAGACGACCCTCACGCCGCAGCGAGTCGCACAACGAGCACTGGGCTCCAGGCCCGACGACGATGACGCCTGCGCCCTTCTTTTCCGCCGCTGAAAGCAAGCCAACGTGGGGCGTTCCGTACTCGAGCGCGACGTCGAGCGTGGCGG
>JBKPTE010000053.1:0-96830 GCA_046735335.1 Acidobacteriota bacterium
GAAGTCCGACGTCGACGACAACTACTTCAGGCTCTGCACGCGGCTGCTCGACGAAGACTCCGTCCGCCGCGGCACGCTGCTCCACATCGCCACGCATGACGCGCAACTGGCCGATCGCCTTGCGCGCGTGATCGACGAACGCCGCGTCCCGACCGCCTCGTACGAGTTCGCGATGCTCTACGGCATTCAGCGGGCGCAGCAGCAGCGCCTCGCAGCGTCAGGCCGCCGTCTGCGCGTGCTGATCAGCTACGGCGAGCACTGGTTTCCGTGGTACATGCGGCGCCTTGCGGAGCGGCCCGCGAACATCGGCTTCGTCGTCCGAAATCTGTTCAGCTGATCCGTCCGCGTTTTCCGCGTCAGTCCGGGGCCCGCGTTAGTCCGCGTTGTCCGCGTCCCGCCTCGTCATCGTCGACGTTCGTGTAGCGATCCGTCCGGCCGAAGGTTTCCTCCGAACGCAAGTCGTCGCCGTGCGGCGGCGTGAAATCCTGTTCGTCGGGCTGCGGATCCTCTTCAATCGGATCCTCGTCGACCTCGTCGGCCATGCGTGCCTCCTCGGCACCGGTTCTGCACGTCCTGTACCGAGGAACGTAAAATCGGGCAAGGTATGAAAGCGATCGTCGTCAATCCCGGCCAGGTCGACAGCATCCACATGCGCGATGTGCCGGATCCTCAGATGCGGCCGACGCAGGTCGCCGTACGGACGCTGCGCGTCGGCTTGTGCGCGACCGATGCGGAAATCAACCACGGCTACTTCGGGACCGCTCCGGAAGGCGAGCCGTTCCTCATCCTCGGGCACGAGAACCTCGGGATCGTCGAGGACGTCGGCAAGAAGGTGAAGGGTTTCAAGACCGGCGACGTCGTCGTGTCGACAGTTCGCCGGCCGTGCGGGGTCTGTCCGCAGTGCCGCGCGGGCGAGATCGACATGTGCAGCAGCGGCCAGTACACGGAGCGCGGCATCAAGGGGCGCCATGGCTTCATGGCCGAGTACTACGTCGAGGTCCCGCAGTTCCTGCACAAGATGCCGAAGAAGGTGAGCGGATTCGCCGTGCTGCTCGAGCCGATGTCGATCGTGGAGAAGGGGATCGACAACGTGTTCCGCATCCAGCGACGCCTGACGTGGCGTCCGGACATGGCGATGGTGCTCGGCGCCGGCCCGATTGGTCTCCTCGCGACGGCCGTCCTGCGCGCGCGCGGCTTCCGCACGGTCGTGATCGGCCGCGAGTCACCCGAGGACATCCGCGCGCAGATCGCGCAGCAGCTCGGAGCGAAGTACATCTCGGTCGCCAGCCGTCCGCTCCTGGAGGTGCCGAAGGAGACGGGATTTCCCGACGTCGTCGTCGAGGCGACGGGCAGCGCACAAGTCGTCTTCGACGCGATGCAGATCCTCGGCGCGAACGCCGTGCTCTGCCTCCTCAGCGTTACCGGGGGGAAGGCGATGAAGCCCGAGCCTATCGACCGCCTCAACACGCGGCTCGTGCTCGGCAACCAGGTCGTGTTCGGGAGCGTGAACGCGAACGCGCGCCACTTTGCGATGGGCGTCAAGGACTTCGTCGCGATCGATCGCAAGTGGCCGGGCGCGCTCGACAGGCTGCTGAACGATCGCCGGCCGTGGGACGACTACAAGACGTGGTTCGAGCACCGCGGCGACGCCATCAAGACGACGCTCGAGATTCGGTGAACGGCGGCCCTGAAAGGGCCGCCTAGTGATGGATGCCCGCGAACTCACGTCCGCGCAGCGCTTCGACGGGATCGACGCGCAGCGCGCGGCGCGCGGGCAGCCAGCTCGCGAGGACGGACACCCCGAGCAGCGTCACGATCGCCGCGATCCAGGCGAGCGGATCCCAGGGGCTGACGTCATAGATCACCGTGCTGAGGGTCCGAACCGTGATCGCAGCACCCACGATGCCGAACGCGAGGCCGACGGCCGCGAGCGTCAATCCTTCCCGCAGCACGAGACTGAGCACGCTCGACGGTGAGGCCCCCAGCGCGAGGCGGATCCCGAACTCGTTCAGCCGCTGCGCGACGCCGTGTGCCAGCAGTCCATACACGCCGACGCCTGCGAGCGCGAGCGCGAGCACGGCGAACAGCGTCAGCAGCAGCGTCCGGAAGCGCGGCTGTGTGACGGACGCGGCCATCACCTCGTCGAGCGATCGAATGTTCGCGACCGGCTGATCGCGATCGATCCCCCGGACGACGTCCCATACGGCCCCGGCAAGCTGCGGCGCACGCCCCTCGGCCCTCACCACCAGGTTCACGTTCGAGTACATCCGCCGCAGGAACTGGTCCGGATACTGCGCGTACGGGACGTACATCTCCGACTGTGCTTCCGCGTCGGGCTGCTGCCGCACGTCGCCGACGACGCCAACGACCTCCATGTAAGGAAACTGCGGATCGGGGTCGGGCGTGGCGCCGAGCTGGATGTGCTGGCCGAGCGGATCCTCGCGGCCAAAATACGTTCGCGCCATCGTCTCGTTGATGACGATGACGGGAGGCGATCCGTGGCGATCGTGCTCGTCGATCAACCGGCCGCGCACGAGGCGGATGCCGAGCGTCTCGAAATACTTCCCGCTGACGGCGCGGTAGCCGGCCAGCGTGTACTGATCGGGCCCGGCGGGCGGGCGTCCTTTGACGTTGAAGTGAATGGTGGCGCCCGCGCCGCTCATCGGGAGGAACGTGGTGACCGCGGCCGAGCGCACGCCGGGCAGCGCACACGTGCGATCGATGAGTTGCTGCACGATGGCCGTGCGATAGTCGTCGTCGTTGTACTTCGCCGAAGAGAAGGGAAGCTCCGCGGCCAGCGCGTGCTCGACGGCGAATCCCGGCGTGACCTGCTGCAAGCGGGCGAAGCTCCTGATCAGCAGCGCCGCGGCAATCGTCAGGACGAGCGTGACGGCGATCTCGCA
Organism: Acidobacteriota bacterium; assembly: GCA_046735335.1. Taxonomy (GTDB): domain Bacteria; phylum Acidobacteriota; class Vicinamibacteria; order Vicinamibacterales; family 2-12-FULL-66-21; genus JBKPQB01. The sequence continues at coordinate 2,904 of JBKPTE010000053.1, forward strand.
GATGACGAGCGCGCCGCGGGCCTGGCGCTGCCAGACGCTCGTGGAGGGGCCCGTGCGTCCGCCTTCGTTCAGCGCATCGCGAACGTCGACGCGTGCCGACTGTACGGCCGGAATCGTCCCGAACACGATGCCGGTCAGAATGGCGGTCGCGAGCGTGAACGCCACGACGCGCATGTCGACGACGACGGTGTCTGCGCGCGGGAGCGTCGGTCCGACGAGCTGCACGAGGGCTGGAACGGCGAACGCCGCGAGCATGAGGCCGGCGGCCCCGCCGGCAAGCGCGATGAGCAGGCTCTCGGAGAGCAGATGCCGAATCACGCGGCCGTGTCCGGCGCCGAGCGCGACGCGTATCGCGATGTCACGCCGTCGTGCCAGGCCCCTCGCGAGCAGAAGCCCCGCGACGTTGATGCACGCGATGAGCAGGACGCCTCCGACGGCGGCGAGCAGCACGAGCAACGCGGCCCGCACGCCCTGGACCAGAAGGTCCTGCGCGCGCGTGACGCCCATCGCGACGTTCGTGTTCGCTTCGGGATACACGCGCTCGAGCCGCTGGGCGATTCCCGCGATCTCGGTGTTCGCCTGCTGCAGCGAAACGCCGGAGGCCAGGCGCGCCATCGGCAGAATGCCCGGGTGCCAGCTTCGATCGGCCGGCTGCGCCGCGAGGAACGGTCCAATCGGGACGAACACATCGGCGGACTGAAAGAGCCGGAACCCTGCCGGCAGCACGCCGATGACGGCGTATGGCTCTCCATCCAGCAGCACGCGCGTCCCGAGAATCCCCGGATCGCTGCCGAATCGCGCGCGCCAGAGGCCATCGCTCAGCAGCGCGACGGCCGGTCCTCCGGCGGCGTCCTCGCGGGCGGAAAACGATCGGCCGAGCGCCGGTGGGATCCCGAGCAGCGGCAGCAAATTGGCCGTTAGCATCTTCGCGGCGATCCGCTGCGGCTCCCCCCGTCCGCTGAGATTGAAGGTCGTGTTGCGGAACGCGCCGCACGCCTGGAAGGAACGCGACTGCGCGCACACATCGCGGAAGTTCTCGGCGCTGAGCGAGAGCGTCGGGAACTGAGGCGTGTGCTCGTTGATGACGACCACCCGATTCGCCTCGTGAAACGGCAAGGGCCGCAGCATGACGGCATCCACGACGCTGAAGATCGCGGAGTTCGCGCCGACGCCCAGCGCAATCGTCAGGACGGCAATGGCCGTGAATCCCGGCTGCTTCCGGAGTGAACGAAAGGCGAAACGAAGGTCGCGCATCTGTCCAACAATCGCACGAAAACGTCCGCGTTCGGTCGGCCCCGACAATTCGTTACATCGATCGGGGAATCGAATTATGATCCGCGCGCCTCTTACATGGATCGACCCACGCCTCCAGGAGCCGTTCCTCCTGCTGAGCCGGTCGCCTCGACCGCGGATCTCCTCCAGCGCGCCCGCCACGGAGATCGCGAGGCGCTCAACGAGCTGTTCAGCCGATACCTGCCGTCCCTTCGCCGGTGGGCTCGCGGCCGCCTTCCGAGATGGACCCGCGACGTCCGCGACACCGACGATGTGGTGCAGGAAACGCTCGTGCAGACGTTGAAGCACCTCGATTCCTTTCAGCCACGGCACGAAGGGGCCCTTCAGGCGTACCTGCGACAGGCCCTCGTGAACAAGGTGCGCGACGAGGTGCGTCGTGTGTCGCGCCGCGCGCTGCCGGACCCCCTCGCCGACGAGCACGAGGACCCCGCGGCCTCGCCGCTCGAAGAAGCGATAGGGCGCGACGCGCTCCGGCGGTACGAGGTGGCGTTGTATCGGCTTCGGGCCGAGGAACGGGAGCTGATCATCGCGCGTGTGGAGCTTGGACAGAGTTATCAACAGATTGCGGCGGTGCACGCAAAGGCAAGCGCCGATGCGGCACGAATGGCGGTCTCGCGCGCGCTGGTGAGGCTGGCGGAGGAGATGGACGTTGAGGGCTGAAGCGTCCGCGCGGGTAATCGAGAACGTCGCGGCATCGGTTGCGGACGGCGTCCGCATCGACTGGGACAGGGCCTGCGCCGAGGTCGGGGGGCGCGAGGAACGCCTGATCCGCCACCTGCGGCTGATCGACAGCGTGGCGACCGTATATCGCACGCTGCCGCCCTTGGAGGACGACGAGGCGGTGCACGCGGCCGCGCCGGATTATCCCGACGGTCCGCGATGGGGACGGCTCATTCTGCTGGATCGGATCGGCAGCGGCACGTCCGCAGACGTCTATCGTGCGTGGGACGCGGAGCTGCAGCGCGACGTCGCGCTGAAGCTGCTGCGCGACGATGCGGGGTCCGATGCGGCGGCAAACGCACGGCTGCTGCAGGAAGCGCGGCGGCTCGCCCGCATCAAGCACCCGCACGTCGTCAACGTCTATGGCGCGGAGCGGCACGAGTCGCGAATCGGCCTCTGGATGGAGCTGGTGCGCGGCCGGTCGCTCGACGAGATCGTGCGGCAGGAAGGGCCGTTCGCGTTCGCGGAGGCGGCGCGCATCGGCATGGATCTGTGCTCGGCGCTCGGCGCCGTTCACGCGGCCGGACTGCTGCATCGTGACGTGAAGGCGCAGAACGTCGTCCGCGAGGAGACGGGGCGCACGGTCCTCATGGACTTCGGTACCGGTGAGGAGCTCTCGCACGGCACGCCGCGGCTCGCTGGGACGCCGTTGTATCTCGCGCCCGAAGTGCTCGCGGGGCAGCCCGCGACCGCGCAGACGGATCTGTACGGCGTGGGCGTCCTGCTCTTTTATCTCGTCACGGGGCAGTTTCCCGTGGAAGGGGACTCGCTCGACCGCATTGCCGAGGCACATCGGGAGCGCCGCGCGCGCGCGCTTCGTGATGTGCGGGCCGATGCGCCAGCGGCCTTCGCGCGTGTCGTGGACCGCGCTCTCTCGCCCGAGCCGTCCGCGAGGTACGCGAGTGCGTCGGCGATGGAATCGGCGCTGCGGCAGGCGGTCGACGCGAGGCCCGTCGAACCGTCGAGACGGCTGCCATGGGCCCTTGCGGCCGTGACGGTTGCCGCAATCCTTGCATTGATTGGCGTCCTGATTGGCGGTTCGCATCGCACCGCGGGAGGGACGGACGGAATCAAGTCCGTTGCAGTCCTGCCGCTGAAGCTGATTTCCGGCGGCCCTGACGCGGCGTACCTCGCTGACGGTCTGACGGACCAGTTGATCACGACACTGGGGGAAGTGGGCTCTCTGCGCGTGACGTCTTATCAGTCGGTCGCCAGATTCAAGGGCTCGTCCGAGCCGGCTGGCGACGTTGCCCGGGAGCTCGGCGTCCAGTCCGTCATGGAAGGATCGCTCTTCGTGCAATATGGCTCCGGCACGCCGCGGGTGCGCGTCAACTTACGACTGATTCGGGCCGGATCGGATTTCCAGCTCTGGTCGGGATCGTTCGAGCGGCCGATGGGCGACCTGCTGTCGCTGGAGGCCTCTATCGCGCGCGTGGTTGCGCACGGCGTGACCGCAACGCTGACGCCGGCGGAATCCGCTCACCTGGACCGCGCAAAGCGGACGAACGCGCCGGCCGAACAGGCCTATCTCGAGGGCCTCTCGTACCTCGCCCAGAACCGCCACGGCGCCGAGGTTCGCGCTGCACTCGACGCTTTCCAGCGGGCGAGGAGCCTCGACCCGACCTTCGCGCCCGCCTACGCAGCGGCCGCGCGAACATACGTCATCCTCGGTTTCGATGAAGAGATAACCCAACGCGACGCGAGTACCCTCGCGTCTCGCGAGGCCCGCCACGCGATCGAGCTCGATCCGCAGCTAGCGGACGCGCATGCGGCACTGGCGGACATCAGCGCCTATTACGAATGGGATTGGTCCGCGGCGCGCGCGGAGTACGAACGCGCGATCGCGCTCAACGCAAGCGGGTCGTACGCGCGCACGCAGTATGCGAGGCTCCTCGCCGCCATGGGGAAGCTCGATGCTGCAAGGGAGCACGTGGATGCAGCCGTGACCATCGATCCGCTGACCGCCAACACGGTCCTCGCATCGGGTCTCGTGGAGTACTATGCGCGCCAGTATGACGCCGCCGCCGCCACGCTGGAGCGCGTCGTGCGAATGGATCCGCGGTTTCCAGGCGGGTACTTCACCCTCGGGCGCGTCTACGAAGCGCAGCGGCGATACGACAGCGCGATGGACGTCACCGATCGCGCGCTGCGCTTGGCCGATACCCCGCCATGGAGGGCGCAGGCGCTTCGCCTTCGCGCGCTCGCAGGGCAGCCGGGCCTCGCACGCCGCGGGTTTCTGGAGCTCCAGGGAAGGCTCGAACGCGAGCAGAAGCGGCTGTCCCCCGAACACGAGGCGTACTTCCAGCTTGCTTTAGGCGATCGAGATGGCGCGCTCGACCTGCTCGATCAGGCGGTGAGCGAACGCGATCCGGGCGTCCTCTGGATGAAGGTAGATCCGCGGCTCGATCCAATCCGCAGCGATCCGCGGTTCGCCGCACTTCTGGCCCGTTTGGGCTTCGGATAGCTTGACCCATGGGAGTTGCACCGCTAGACTCACGCGCGACAAGCGCCATCAGATCGGAGGAAACGCAGTGTCGAAATCTACGAGTCGATCGTCGCGACGCGCTGCCTCGACGAGGGCTACACGGGGCCGATCGAAGAGCGGTTCGAAACGCCGCGTCAAGAGAGTGGTGAGGATCAAGCCCCTGCGCGCGCAGGTCGCTGCGAGCCTCAAAGGCCTGCGAAAGGCGGAACCGAACGACGCGGTCACGCAGACCATCAAGCGGCTCGAGCAGTGTCTCGAGCAGTTGAACTTGATCTGCGGGCCACGGCCGGGGGGATGCGGTCCGGACATGGCGTTCCAGATCTGAAAGCGCCCGCGCAATCCCGGTCAGATTTCGTCGTTCGCCGTGTGTCGTCCTGTACTGGCGGGACAGGACACTCGTTGCGCACAACTATGCCACCGGGTTCAGCGTCGACGGGACGCCCCTTCTGTGCGCCGTACTCGATGCCTGCGAAATCTGGCGTACATCGTCTGAGATCGCCGCCGCGATCCAGACGACCCCATCTCGTGCTCGAAGGCTGACGCGGCTCCTCGTCATCCATTCGCTGCTGCGCCGCAGCGACCGCCGCCCGAATCCCCGCGAAGCGGCGATGGACGGCTTCAACTCGGCTGGATGGAATCCCGCCGCGGGCTTTTTTCACACCGCCACCAAGGACGTCCGCTTTCTTCCGGCAACGACCGCCAGCCGAATCCTGCACGACCAGGCGCGCCGCTGGCCGATGCCTTCGCCAATCAAGCGTATTCGCAATACGCGCCTCACCTCCCTGCCTCGCCCCGCGCTCGAGAGCGAGTTTCCCCAGGTGCTATGCGCCCGCCGCACGTGGCGCCGTTTTTCCGTCGAACCCGTCGCGAGGCGCGACCTCGCGACGATGCTGGCGTTGACCGCCGGCGTCCATCGATGGGTGCGTACGGATTTCGGGGATGTTCCGCTCAAGACGTCTCCCTCTGGGGGCGCGCGGCACCCGATCGAATGTTACGTCTGTGTCCGCCGCGTAACAGGCGTTCGTCCAGGGCTCTACCATTACGCCGGCGACGATCACGCGCTCGAGAAGATCCGCGGCGGCAACCTGACGAACCGTTTACGCGTCTGGATGCCGCGGAGCGGTTATTTCGCGAAGGCCGCCTTTGTGGTGGTCTTCACCGCCGTGTTCGAGCGCCAACTGTGGCGGTATCCCTACGCGCGCGCCTATCGAGCCGCACTGGCCGAGGCTGGCCATGTCTGCCAGACGTTCTGCCTCACCGCGACGTGGCTCGGCCTCGCGCCGTTCTGCCTGATGGGACTTAATGACCACGAGATCGAACGCGACCTCCGCATCGACGGCATCACGGAAAGCGTCCTTTACGCGGCCGGCGCCGGAATGCGGCCACGGGGAGTCTCGTGGGCACCCCTTTCCCGCGGCTCTCTCACGGCGCGCGACAATCCGGTTTTTCGCCGCTGAGGATCGCGACGGTCGGGGTCAGGGATGCGGGGTCCGGAAACCCTGAACCCGAACGCTGCGAACGCCTGCGAACCCGCGAACCCAGCCCTGAACCCTGAACCCCTCGAACCCCGTGAACCCCGTGAACCCCGTGAACCCCGTGAACCCCGATTCACTGTTCGCTCCGCCCCTCTCCTTCGTTATATCCAGCATGAACGCTCTTCACCTCGTGGGGGTCAACGTGAGGACCACCAAGGCGCCGGCCTCGGCTGGCGCCGCCATGGAACGGATGCGCGACGAACACCGTAACTGTCACGGAGAAATCCAGCGGCTCACGGTCGAGAACTCGCGTCTCTCGGGTGAACTCGAACGGCTCCGCGCGGCGCACGACGATCTGCGCGGTTCGGCGGAAGTCTGGATCCGCTTGTACGAAGCCCAACTGCAGAGAACCAGGACGCTCGAGCAGCGCCGCCATGAGGAGGACTCCGCATGCCAGGCGGCCATTTCCCCGCGGCGATGAAGGACGATCAACTGCCCGAGATCCGCCGCCGCCGCGCCGTGCGGCTCGTGGATCATGCGGGCCAGATGAAGGTGTACCCGGAGCCCCACGATGCGCCCGTTCTCCCTGCGGGCTGGGCGCCGCTGGACCGCGACGACCAGGAGGCGGTGCTGAACGCCTGCGACGAGCACCCGGCCGCGTGCCGCCTGCGTCTCGGTTCCCCGTGGGATCCCTCCACCGAGTACCGCGTCTACACGCTGGATACGGCGACCTGGAAAGGCGTCTGCGCCGCCACGATCTACACGGCGGCCAACGGCCTGACCAGGAACGCCCGTCTGTTGGCGATCGCGCCGGATCCGCTCGTCGCCGCGCGGATCGCGATTGATTTCCTGAACTGGGATCTCGAAGCCGAAGGCGCCGTCTGGCGCCTCTCCGTCCTGCCGGCGGGTTCGTAGAAGCCGCGAGGGAGGGCGGGCCTCAGAGGCCCGCCCTCCCTCGACAAAGGCGGACCAGGGCAGCCCGCCCTCCATCAGTCTCTGTTCTGTTCCGGCGCAAACCGTGCTCCGAAACGGCGCAACGCACCGTAACTCTCGATCCCACAATCATTAGCCGCCTCCCAACGGCTCCCTGGAGGGTCATGATGTCCCGTTCCGCATCATGTGCGGCTTTGTGCGCCACCGCTGCATCCGCTGCCTCTCGTCGGACCGAACCGGCTCTCCTGAAAGCACTTGCGAACGCCGTGGCCAGCCGCATCCAAGCTGGACCAATCGTTGCGATGTCCGGGGCGCGCGCTGGTGCGCTTCCGGACATCTTCGACCATGACGAAACGGCTCGCGATCATCGTCGCTCTCGTTGTCGCTGCCCTGGTTTCCTGGCCAGCGGCGCCGCACGGCCAGCATCTGCCGACGCTGTCCGGCGACCTCGCGCTCCATCCGGCTGGCCACGGCAGCCACCGCGTCATCGTCCAGGCCGGTGACGATGCGATGCCGCGGCTGCGGGCGCGGCACGCGCGCGGCCTGCGACGCCTCCTCGCGGGTGCCGCGGTGCTCGAGGTCGGCGACGCGGAGCTCGCGGAACTCCAGCGCGACAGTTCGATCGCGCACATCTCCGGCGACCTGCCGGTCAACGCGGGAATGGCGGTCACGAACAAGGTCACTGCCGCCGAGACGGTGTGGCAGGGGACGAGCGGCGGCCTGCTCGGGCTCTTCTCGACGCCCGGGTATACGGGACGCGGTGTTGGCGTCGCGATTCTCGACTCGGGGATCGCGCCGCACACGGCGCTGGACAGCCGCGTCGTCACGCACGTGAACCTCGTCTCGGGCGAGTCCACCTACTCCGATCTCTTCGGCCACGGCACGCACATCGCCGGCATCGTCGGCGGCAACACGACAGCGGCGTCCCGGGTCACGACAACGTATTCCGGCGGCAGCGCTCCGGCCGTCTCTCTGATCGACGTGCGCGTGCTCGGGGCGAACGGCGTCGGCCTGACCAGCGATGTCATCGCCGGGATCGACTGGGCGGTGGCCAATCGCAAGAAGTACAACATCCGCATCATCAACCTCTCGCTCGGACACCCAGTGACCGAGCCGTCGACGACGGATCCACTGTGCCAGGCGGTTGCGCGCGCGGCGGGCGCGGGCATCGCCGTGTTTGCGTCCGCGGGGAACTACGGCACCACGGCGACCGGTGCGCCCGTGCTCGGGGGGATCACGTCGCCGGGCAACTCGCCGTTAGCGATCACCGTCGGCGCGATCGATACGTTCGGCACGCTGAGCACCTCGGACGATCGCGTTGCGCCGTACAGCTCGCGAGGCCCGACGGAATACGAGCTGGTCGTGAAGCCCGATATCGCGGCGCCCGGCACGAGAATCGTTTCCCTCGAATCGGCTAACAGCTACCTGTCGACGACGTTCCCCCAGTGGCACATCGCGGGCAGCGGCAAGAACGCATATATGCGGCTGAGCGGGAGCAGCATGGCGACGGCCGTCGCGAGCGGAGGAGCGGCGCTGCTGTTGAACGCGTACCCGTCGCTCACGCCGGCGCAGTTGAAGATTGCGCTGCAGATGGGCGCGCGCTATATGCCCGATGGCGGCTTGATCGGCGCGGGCGCCGGCGGCGTGAACTTCGCGCAGTCGATGAAGGTTGCGCAGCAGGGGCTCATCCCGTCGCTGCTCAACACCGTGACGAGCGTCCTCGGGCTGTCGAGCGGCGCGACGTTCCGCGACCGGGGCGGCCTCATCGATGGCATCTACGATCGGTCCGGACTGCGGCTCCTCGGCATCCTCGATCTCGGTCCGCTCCTGCAGTCGGCCGAGTACGGCGAATGGGGCGTCCTGAACCTGCTGGGTCTGTCGAATCCGCTCGGCTACACGCCTGCCAACCGGCTCGTGTGGGGACAGGTTGCGGGCTGGAGCAGCAGCTATTACGTGATCTGGGGCAGTTCGATCCAGTCGCCGTCCGGCCAGTACGTAATCTGGGGCAGCAGCGACTATTCGGATCCGAACTACGTCATCTGGGGCAGCGCCTGGACGGGAGACGGGCACTAGTTGTCCCGGCGTACGCGCACATTCGTCGGGGCCGTCGTGCTCGCCGGGGCGGCGGTCGCCGTGCGCTGCGGCTACGTGCTCGTCTACACGGACGTACCACGAGAATGGCTGCTGTTCGCGCTGCTGACCGTTGCAGCGGGTTTCCTCACGCTCAAGATTCCGTCCATTGATTCGACGCTCTCGCTGTCCGAGCTGTTTGCGTTCGCGTGCGCGCTGCAGTTCGGGCCGGAGGCAGGCGCCGTCACGCTCGCCCTCGACGGCATCTTCATCTGCATGCGGCAACGGCTCTCGCGGACGCAATCGATCTTCAACTTCGCCAACCTGCTGATCTCCGTATGGGCGTCCGGCGCGGTGTTCTTCGCCCTGTCCGGCAGCAGACCGTTGTACGTCGGCGACGCCGTGGGCGCAGGCGTGATCGCGCCGCTCGGGGCGATGACGGCGACCTACTTCGGCATCAACAGCGGTCTCACCGCTCTGGCCGTCGCGCTCACGTCGCGCAGATCCGTCGTCGGCGTCTGGCGCGAGCATTTTCTCCCGCTGTGCCCCAGCTACTTCGCGGCAGCGTCGGTCGCGCTGCTCCTCGCCGTCGCCCTCCGCGTCGTCCACTTCGGCGCGATCGCGCTGATCCTGCCGCTCCTCCTGATCTCGTATCTCACGTTCCGCTCGTCGTTCGGGCGGCTCGAGGATTCGAAACAGCACGTGATCAAGTTGAACCGCCTCCTCCTCTCGACCGTCGAAACGCTCGCGACCGCGATCGACGCGAAGGACGAAGTCACTCACGATCACGTGCGACGCGTGCAGCAGGGGACGCTCGGTCTCGCTCGAGCGCTGGGCGTCACCGATGCGGAGATGCTGAAGGCGCTCGAAGCCGCGGCGCTGCTGCACGACACGGGCAAGATCGCCGTGCCGGAGCACATCCTGAACAAGCCGGGCAAGCTCACCGCCGCCGAATTCGAGAAGATGAAGCTCCACGCGCCGATCGGCGCGGAGATCCTGTCGTCGATCGAGTTCCCGTATCCGGTCGTGCCAATCGTGCGGCACCACCACGAGAACTGGGACGGCACGGGCTACCCGGACGGCCTGAAAGGATCGGAGATTCCGCTCGGCGCGCGGATTCTCTCCGTCGTCGACTGCTTCGATGCGCTCACGTCCGATCGGCCGTACCGCAGACGCATGACGGACGAGGGGGCGCTCCGGATCATCACCGACCGGCGCGGCACGATGTACGACCCGCTCGTCGTCGACCGGTTCGTCGCCTCCTATCGCGAGATCATGCCCGCTCCGGAGAGCGTGCCGCATCCCGTCGCGCGGGTCATCGGTGACGCGCGTGCCCAGGAACGCCAGGAGCGTCTCGCGACCGCTGCGGATACTCCAGCCCCTGGAGGCGTGAACGACGGTCTGCTCGCGGTTGCGAGCCTGTCGCGCGCGATGAGCGGGGAGGCCGGCGTGTCGGACGTCGGCGCGCTCATCTGGATGGTTGTGCGCCAGGTGCTGCCGTGTGAAGCGCTGGCGCTCTTCCTGCCTGACGAGAGCACGGACCGGATCGCCATCCGGTTCGCCGCCGGCGCGCATGCCCACGCGTTGCGCGACGTGAGCCGGCCGCGCGGCACGGGTATCGCCGGATGGGTCGCCGTGAACCGGCGTGCGGCGCTCAACGCCGATCCCACGCTCGACCTCGGCATGCGGGCAGCGGAGCTGACGCCTCCGCTTCGTTCCTGCCTCGTGCTGCCGCTGATCGAAGGGGACGCGCTCATCGCCGTCCTCGCGCTCTACCGAGATCGCCCGAATGGATTCTCGGACGACGACGTACGGCTCCTGGAGCTGCTGGCGCCGCGGCTGGCGTCGTGCCTCGTCGATCCGGTCATCGCGGAAGAAGACAAGGCGGTGGCCACCGCTGCCGCGCCCGCAGCCGTCGTGACCGCCGCGCCCGCGCTGCGTCTCGTCAGGCAGCCGGCGCTCGCCACCAGTTGATGCCCTGACCGCGGCACCGATCGGCTATCATCCGCACGCATGCGCGTGCGGTTCAGAGGCGTCCGCGGGTCCGTCCCCTGGTCGGTCCCTTCGGCGATCGGACACGGCTGTAATACGCCGTGCCTCGAGATCGTCGACGAGCGCACGGGCTCGCTGCTGCTCCTCGACGCCGGCTCCGGGATCGTGAGCTCGGCAGAGATCCTTTCGGGAGAGCCGCAGCCTGTCGCGGTGCTGCTGACGCACTACCACTGGGATCACCTTCAGGGCGTGCCCTTCCTCGCCTCGCTCTATCAGCCGGGGTGGGAAACGACGATCTACGCGCCGCTGCTGGCGTCGCACGATCCCGGCTGGCTCGAGACGATGTTCAAGTCGGCGTTCTTCCCGGTCCCGTACTCGCACCTGCCGAACCGTCCGCACGTGCAGCTCGTGAACGCCGGTTCGGTCGACATCGCGGGGTTCGAGATCAGCAGCGTCCCACTGAATCACCCGGGCGGCGCGTTCGCCTACAAGATTCGCGGCGTCACGGGCGACTTCGTGTACGCGACCGATCACGAGCTCGGCGACCCGGCGTACGACGAGCCGCTCGCGGAGCTGGCGCGCGGCGCCGCGGCGCTCGTGCTCGATGCCCACTTCACGCCGCAGGAGCTGCCGCAGCACCGCGGATGGGGGCACAGCGATTGGCGGCAGGCCGCCGCCTTCGCGGCTGCCGCCGACGTCGGCGGCCTCTGGCTCTTTCACCATAAGCCTGGTCGATCGGATCAGGAGCTCGTGCGAATTCGCACCGACGCACGCCGGATCTTTTCCGCGACAGAGACGGCAAGCGAGGGGGACGCCCTGCAGTTGTGAATCGCTAATCCCCAGTCCCCAATCCGGATCCCGGATCCCGGATCCCGGATCCCGGACCCGGATCAAGCACTCCGCACGTCGCACCCCGATCCCCGATCCGTATCGCCGCTGCCATTTCTGTCCGCCGGCGAGGCGGCTGCTGCCCGTAACCAACTGATTCTGTTGAGGACTCGCGATGGCCCGCGCCTCGCACCCGCAGCGCTGTTCCTCCGCCTCTGCCCGCGCGAGTTCCGCCGCGGGCTCCGGCGCGTCCTGCCGTGGCCGCAAGCACCGAAGGAAAGGAGCTCTCGCATGTTCCGCCCGAATCGACTCACGTTGATTGGTATTGCGGCAGCTCTCGTCTGCCTCCCGGCGCGGGTGTCGGCCCTGCAGCGTCCCGCCGGTGCCGCGCGCGTCGCGCCGGACTTCGACATTCGCGAGGGGAGAGCGGCAACGCCGAACGTACCGCGAGGGACGAACGGCGCGCGGGTTCACCGCGTGCGATTCGATCGGACGGTCGATGGCATTCCGGTATTCGATGCCAGCGACGTCAGTGGCGCGGAGATCGGCGACGGCGTTCGGGCCACACCCGCGTACCTGCGCGGCGGGATCGTCGGTGCGGAGGAGGCCGTGCGCCTCGCCTCAGGCAACGTTCGCGCGTCGCTCGACGCATTTCGACCCGTTGTCGTACGCCGCGAGCCCGGACCCGAGCTGCGGACGACGATGGCGGCGGGGCCGCTGCGATGCGAGCCCATCGCGTCGCTCGTCTACTTTCCGATGGACGGCCAGCTCCGCTCCGCGTGGCACGTCGTCGTCGAACCCGACGGAGTGCCCGCGCCGTACGACATTCTCGTGGACGCGCGAACGGGTCGAATTCTCTTCCGTCAGAACCGCGCGCGCATCTGGCGCTGAATCGGCGTGCGGGTGCGGGGTCCGGGTGCGGTGCGCGGCGCGCGCGATTAGGGATTCGCGAGTGGTGATTCGAAGGGCAGCGCGCCCTGCGCGAGAATCGGGATCCTCAACCGCCCCGATCCATTCGTCGTGAAGATCGGCGCACCCACGCGCGGGACCGCTTCGTCGGCCGCGCGGTTGAACGCGTGGAGCAGGTTCAGCGACCGCGTGCCCGGACGACGCGGGCGCCGAAGCTGCTTGAGGAGCGCGCCGGTGAAGAATCCGTGGAGGCTGTTCTCGCGCGCGCGGCCGTCGGGCGCGCAGGAGGCGAGGACGACCGGACGCTGCACGTCGGGCAGCTCCTGCACCCGCGCGTCGAGCCGTCGCACGCGATCGCTAGCGTCGCACGTATCGACGATGAGGATGCGCAGCCGCGCGTCGGCATGCCCCGCGATTGCGTCGACGACGAAATCGATCGACGCGATGTAGCCGCTCCAGTAAATCAACAGGAGATCGAGATCGAGCTGTTCGGCGCTGTGCGAGACGTGCGCGTCGAGCGCGGCCCGCGTGGCCTGCGTGCCGATCAGGCAGCGATTGCGGTCCGCGCGCCAGTAGCCAAGCTGCGCGAAGGTCCACGAGATGCCGAAGGCATCGCGCTCGGCCGCCCGAATGCTCGCGCCGTTCGCTTCACGGTTGATCCCGATCGAGAGCAGCTGATACCGGAATTCCGGCGGACTCATCAATAATCATCTGATTTTTCGGCCGCCGGCGGGCAGTTCTGTAGGGGATTCCGCGTAAGTCCGCGCCACGCGGCGAAGGCGTCGTTGCAATCCCCCTTCTCCGTCCGGTACTCTACCGTTACCGTCGCGTAGGGGCTGCCGTCCGGAGCAGGCCCGCGATTGTTCAAGGAGTTCATGCATGTTGAAGCTGGCACTGTTCTGCGCGGCCGGTCTCGCGATGGCCGCGGGCATGCGCCCGTCGCCTGCCGCGCCCGATGCGTTGAAGGTCGGCGATCCGGCGCCGCCGTTCTCGCTTCCCGGCTCGGACGGCAAGACGCACTCGCTAGCCGACTATCGCGGCAAGACCGTCGTGCTTGCCTGGTTCCCGAAAGCGTTCACCGGTGGATGAACGGCTGAATGCAAATCGCTCCGTGCGAGCGGCCCCAGCCTGAAGTCCTACGACGTCGTCTACTTCATGGCGAGCGTCGACGATCCCGAGACGAACAAGAAATTCGCTGAATCCACCGAAGCCGATTTCATCCTGCTAAGCGATCCTCAAAAAACGGTGGCGACCGAGTACGGCGTGGTCACGCCCGAACACCAGCTCGCATCCCGCTGGACTTTTTACATCGGACCCGACGGAAAGATCCTGGGCATCGATCGCGAAGTGAAGCCGGGCAGCGCCGGCGAAGACATGGCGGCGAAGCTGCAGGAGCTTGGGGTCAAGAAGAAATAACGCCTCGGTTGAGCGTCGGTTGGCGGCTGGATTACAAGGGTATTCGCGCGGTGCGCGTCCGGAACACCGTCGCGCACGTCGCCTCCGGTCGCATCAGCAGTTACGACTGGCACGGATGGTGAAGCCTCTCGGGCCGTGCCAGTCCGCGCCAGATTCGTAATCCTCGTCCAGGGCCGCTCGTCGGCCGTCAGGTGTTTCCAGTCACGAACTGGTGGAACACCGACATCAGCGCGGCGCCGGTCGACGTCAATTCCGCGGCCTACATCAACTTCGTGAGCGGGCGCACGGCGAGCGCTCCAACGTCGCGGCGCCAGGTGCATCCCGACTTCGGGCCGTCCCCGTACGGATTCCCGTACGTGGTCGTCAGCGGCGATCAGCCGCTCGTCGTGCCGGTGTGGACGGCGTACGGCGACGAGAGCGACGCGGGGGCGCCCGGGCGTCCGCCGGGCTATCCGATTCCACACGAAGCGAAGACGGGGGCGGATTACATCGAGGGTGCCGTGCCTGGCGGCGGCTCGGACGGCGATCGGCATCTCCTGATCGTCGACGCCGACAACTGGCTGTTGTACGAGACCGGCGCGACGTTCTGGAACGCGGCGCTCGGCCGATGGGAAGCGAACTGCGGCGCGGCCTTCGATCTGAATCGAAACGATCGCCGGCCCGAGGGATGGACGTCCGCGGATGCCGCGGGGCTCGCAATCTTGCCCGGGCTGGTGCGCTACGACGAGGCGTTTGCCGCGGCAGCCCTCACGCACGCGTTTCGCGTCACCGTCAGCCGGACGAACGGCTACGTGTGGCCCGCGTCCCATCGCGCGGGGTCGACGGCGGGCGCGCTGCCGATGGGCGCGCGGCTGCGATTGAAATCGTCGAAGGATCTCTCCGGCTACCGGCCCGAGATCCAGCGCATCTTCCGGGCGATGCAGCGCTACGGGCTCATCGTGGCGGACAACGGCTCCGACATGTACGTCTCCGGTACGATGGACGCGCGGTGGGACAACAGCGTGCTCAATCCCGCGTTTCACAGCTTGACGGCCGATGATTTCGACGTCGTCCAGCTCGGGTGGCAAGGCGCCTCGCCGCCCCGTGCCCCCACCAACCTGCACATCGTCCGCTGAGCTTCGCGTCCGCTGTCCGGCCGCATAATGAGGATGTGACCGATGAGGCTGCGGCGCAGGCGCGGCGCGTCATGGTCGCCGAGCAGATGCGCGCCCGCGGCATCGGCGACGAGCGCGTGCTTGCTGCAATGGAGCGCGTTCCGCGCGAGCTGTTCATCCCGCCCGAATCCCGCGCCGAGGCGTACGAGGATCATCCGGTTCCCATCGGTTACGGTCAGACGATCTCCCAACCGTACATCGTCGCGTTCATGACGGAAGCGCTGCGGCTCGAGCCGCAGCACCGCGTCCTCGAGATCGGCACGGGCTGCGGCTATCAGACGGCGGTGCTCGCCGAGCTTGCCGCCGAGATCTATTCGATTGAAGTGATCGAGCCGCTTGGCGTACGCGCCCGCGCGACGCTCGAGGAGCTCGGCTACGGAAACGTGCGCACGCGCGTGGGGGACGGGTACGCGGGCTGGCCGGAACACGCGCCGTTCGATCGCGTGATTGGCGCGGCGGCGGCGGAGGACGTGCCGCCCGCGCTCGTGGCGCAGCTCGCGGAAGACGGCATTCTCGTGCTGCCTGTGGGCGTGTTTCATCAGGAGCTGCAGGTGCTGCGGCGCCGCGGCGAGCGGCTCGAGACGCTCGACACGCTGCCGGTGCGGTTCGTGCCGATGGTCCGCGGCGCGCGGTGACGCCGTCGGGGTGCGGCGTGCGGGTGCGGCGTGCGGGATTGGGGATTGAGGATTAGGGATTGGGGATTCGAAGGCTTGCCTCGAGCTCCCCCGGCCCCGCGTCGCCGGGATAATACACTCCTTCCAGGAAGAGCCCCGACGCGGGTGCGGTCAGCGTCGCGGGCAGCGGTGATCGTTCGCCGAGCAACCGCTCCATGTCGGCCGGCGTCAGTTCACCGCGCCCGACCGCCGCGAGCACGCCGACGATCCGCCGCACCATGCGCCAGAGGAAGTGGGACCCCTGGATTCGGATGAGGAGCAGGGCACCGATCTCGACAAGCTCGATGCGATCGACGAAGACCATCGTCGACTTCTCCAGTTCCGCCTCCGCGCTGAACGACTCGAAGTTCTTCATCCCGACGAACCCGCGCGCCGCCTCGCGCATGCGATCGACGTCGAGCGGCTCCTTGATCCACCACACGAACGGCTTGAAGAACGCCGTCTTCCGCGTGGCGATCTGGTACACGTAGCTGCGCGAGACCGCGTCGTGGCGCGCGTGGAACTTGTGCGGCACCTTGTCGATTCGCCGGACGTGAATGTCGAAGGGGAGCCGCTCGTTGATGCGCCCGCGGAGCGCCGCGGGCGCGAGCGTCGTGTAGATGTCGAGGTGCGCGACCTGCGCGAGCGCGTGGACGCCTGCGTCGGTCCGCCCGGCGCCATACAGCTCGAACTCGCGCCGGCCGGTCGCGTCTCCGACGGCGCGGTCGATCTCTCCCTGAACGGTCCGCGCGTTCGTCTGGATCTGCCACCCGCTGTAGCGGCCGCCGGCGTATTCGATGAGGAGCTTGAATCGTGGCATCTCGTCGGGGGTCGGGATCAGGGTCGCTCCGAAACCTGACTATCGCGTCGCCGAGGAACTCGCGTAGCATGACGGCATGACTGACCGAGTGCAATCCGTCACGAGTCCTGCGCTCCCCGCGCCTGCCGGTCCATATTCACCGGCGACCGTCGGCGGCAACCTGGTGTTCGTTTCAGGACAGGCTGGCCGCGACCCTGCAAATAATGCGCTTCCTCCGGACGTCGAGACCCAGACCGAGCTGGCGCTGAAGAATATCGCGGCCATTCTCGAAGCGGCCGGCTCCGGACTCCAGCACGTGCTGCGGTGCGGCGTCTTCCTGGTGGACATCAAAGAATTCTCAAAGATGAACACCGTATACGCGCGCGTTTTCGCCGGTCATCGTCCTGCGCGCACGACCGTCGAAGTCTCCGCGCTCCCGGGCGAGGGAATGCGCGTCGAGATTGATGCGATCGCGATGGTGCCGAACAAGTAGCGAGAAACCCCGAGTGAAGATGTGCATCCTGCTCGCTTCGTTCCTGGCGGCGGCCACGACGATCGCCGCGCAGTCGGACGCGCTGCACGACGCGCTCAACCTCGGGCGCTCGCACGATCAGGCGCTGTTCGACGCGTTCAACGCCGCATACCGGATCCCAACTTCGGGCGAGGTCGAGATGCTCGAGATCATCACCGAATTCCGGCGCGCGGTCCTGATCGTGCGCGAGCACGCCGACCAGGGCGAGTACTCGTTCAACGAGAACAACCTGACGCGCGCGCTCGCGCCGTTTCGGGGGCTCGTGACGTTCGTCGCGCAGGTGCGCCTCCATCCGCAGAACATCTACCCGAAGCCGCCGCGCTACGAGATGTACGTGCGCACGGGGCCGGCGTCGCCGCCGGTCGCCGACCACGCGCTCATACGGACGGCGGTGTATCCGCCGGGACTCGCGGCGCCCGGTGCGTCGATGAGCGCCGTCCGGCTCGAAGCGAGCCTTCCGCGCGCCGAGATCAGCAACTCCTCCCATCCCGCCCTCGTCATCGTCAACGAGCAGGGCGATCCGCTCTGGCAGGGACGGATCGACCTGGCCCGATTTCGCTGAGGACACAGGGAGGTTGGAGGTTGGTCGTTGGAGGTTGGAGGTTGGAGGTTGAACGGCAGTAGAGTGAAAGCATGTCTATCCTGCTGCTCACCTTTACTCTTCTCACCCAGGCGCCGGCGACAGGCGCATCCTCCTCTTCCTCGCTCGACACCGCTGCCATCTCTCGCGCGATTGGGCGCACGGGCCAGATGCAGGGTGATGTGTACCGGATCTCGCTGCCGCGGACGGATCTCGACGTCAGCGTCAACGGCGTGAAGCTGCGCGCCGGGTTCGCGCTCGGAAGCTGGGTCGCGTTTCGATCCACGGGATCCGATGCAATCGTCGACGGCGATCTCGTGCTCCTCGAGCGCGAGGTTGATCAGGCGGTCTCTCGTCTTTTCGCGGGCGGCCTCGACATCACCGCGCTGCACAATCACATCCTCAACGAGACGCCGCGCGTGATGTACCTGCACATCTGGGGCAGGGGGGATGCGGCGCGACTGGCCGCGGGGATCCGCAGCGCGCTCGAGGCGACGGCCACGCCGCTCGGTGAGGCGACCGCGGCTCCTCCATCCGAAGATGCGGGCTTCGACGCCGCCGTCATCCAGCAAAGGCTTGGCGTGAAAGGTACGGTCCGCGGCGGGGTGCTGTCCGTATCGGTGCCGCGGCCCGAGAAGATCACGATGATGGGCGCCGAGATGCCACCCGCAATGGGCATGGCCACGGGCTTCAACTTTCAGAGCGCGGGAAACGGGAACGTTGCGGCCACCGGTGACTTCGTGCTCGCCGCCGACGAGGTGAACAAGGTCGCGCGCGCGCTGAGCAGCCACGGCATCGGCGTCCGTGCGCTGCACAATCACATGATTCACGGGTCGCCCGAGCTGTACTTCATGCACTTCTGGGCGACGGGCGCTCCGGCGACGGTGGCCGATGGCCTTCGCGCCGCGCTCGACGTGATGGCGCGCTGATGCGCTGACGCGCGCGCCGCACGCCGCACCCGCACGCCGCGCGCCGCACCCGCACAACGAATCTGCTACAGTCGCCTCATGTTGCGCTTCTTCCGCATCGCGCTCGTCCCGTTCTTCATCACCGTCCTGATCGCGGCCGCGCGCGCGCAGCAGCCCGACGCACGAGCGCTTTCAGGGCCGTCGCAGCGCTTCAGCCCGTCGGACGTCATTCCGTTCGACGCCGCCGTGACGCGCGGCACGCTGCCGAACGGGCTCACGTATTACGTGCGGCAGAACGGGCGCCCGGCGAACCGCGTGCTCCTCAGGCTCGCGGTGAAGACGGGCTCGCTCGACGAGGCGGACGATCAGCAGGGTCTCGCGCACATGCTCGAGCACATGGCGTTCAACGGCAGCGCGCACTTCGCGCCGGGCGAGCTGATCAAGACCTTCGAATCGTACGGCGCGCGGCTCGGTCCGCACGTGAACGCGTATACCGGCTTCGAAGAAACGGTGTACATGCTCGACCTCCCGTCCGACAAGCCCGAGGCCGTCGAGAAGGGCCTGACGGCGCTCGCGGATTTCGCCGGCGGTCTCACGCTCGATCCGAACGAGATCGACAAGGAGCGCGGCGTCGTGATCGAGGAGTGGCGCGGCAGCCTCGGGGCCGGCTCCCGCATCCGCGACAAGCAGATTCCCGTCCTCTACTACCGCTCGCGCTACGCGGAACGCCTGCCGATTGGAAAGCCGGACATTCTGCGGACGTTCAAGCCGGAGCGCCTGCGCGCGTTCTACGAGACGTTCTATCGGCCCGACCGCATGGCGGTGGTTGCGGTGGGCGACATGGATCCGGCAAAGCTCACCGACGCGGTGAAGGCGGCATTCTCTCCCTTGAAGCCCCGCGGGCCGGAACCGCCGGCCCGCAACGCCGACGTCCCGCTCCACGAAGATCTTCTGGTGAGCGTCGTGACCGATCCGGAAGCGACGCGATCGTCGGCGACGATCGTCCGCAAGCGTCCGCGCCAGGACGAGACGCACGTGTCGGACTATCGCCGCGATCTCGTGCAGCGCTTCTTCGAGCAGATGCTGAACGACCGCTTCGAGGAGATCGCACGCCGGCCCGAGGCGCCGTTTCTGGGTGCCGGCGTGTACGGCGGCACCCTGAGCCCGACCGTCGCGACGGAATCGCTCGGGGTCAATCTGCCGGACGGCAAGATCCCGGACGGCCTCGTCGCGGCGGCGATCGAGGCACGGCGCGCGCGTCAATTCGGGTTCGGCGCGGCCGAGATGGACCGGTCGAAGAAATGGATGGCCGCCTTCTACGAGCGCGCGTACAACGAGCGCGATAAGACGGAGAGCAGCTCCTTCGCGCAGGAGTACCTCAATCACTTCCTCGAACGGGAGCCGAGCCCCGGCATCGCGTACGAATACGCGCTCGTGCAGCAACTGCTTCCCGGCATCACGGCCGAGCAGGTCTCGGAGCTGGCGAAGGCGCTCTTGAGCGATCGCAGCCGTGTCGTGCTCGCGGTGTCTCCACAGAAGCCCGGCGTGGCCGTGCCGACCGAAGACGACATCCGCAAGGCGCTTGCAGGCGCGGAATCGACGGCGCTGACGCCGTGGACGGACACGACGGCGAACCGCGATCTGATCGAGCACAAGCCCGAGCCGGCGGTCATCACCTCGCGGAAGAGGCTGCCGGAGGTCGAGGTCACGGTCGTGCGCTTCGCCAACGGGATCGAAGCGTGGCTCCGCCCCACGGACTTCAAGAACGATCAGATCGTGTTCGCGCTGAACGGCAAGGGCGGGACGTCGCTCGCGGCACCCGAGGATTTTCCCGAAGCGTCGCTCGCGTCGACCTACGTGAACCTCTCCGGCGCGGCCGGGCTGAAGGCGCTCGACATCGAGAAGCTCCTCGCGGGCAAGCTCGTCGACGCCCGGCCCTTCATCTCGTACTCGACGCAGGGCATCTCGGGCTCCGCTCCGCCGGCGCAGCTCGAAACCGCGCTGCAGCTCCTGTACGCGAAGTTCACCCAGCCGGGTGACGATCCTCAGGCGTTCGATCTGATGAAGCGCCAGCTCTCCGCGGCGATCGTCAATCGGCTGTCGAACCCGAGCGCCGTCTTCAGCGACAAGCTGGACGCGATCAACACGTCGAATCACTACACCGCGCAGCCGCTCACGGTCGATCGCGTCAACGCGCTCGACCGCGCGAAGATGCTCTCGTTCTATCGAAGCAGGTTTGCCAACGCGCCGGACTTCACGTTCTTCATGGTCGGTGCGTTCAAGACGGAGGATGTCCTTCCCCTTCTCGCGCAATACATCGGGACGCTCCCGGCGAAGCCCTCCGCGGCTCCATCGACGTTCCGCGACATGGGGATTCACTTTCCCGGCGACGTGCAGCGCGCGACTGTTGAGAAGGGCCAGGAGCCGCGCAGCCAGACGGTCATGAGCTTCTTCGCCGATCCGTCCATCGACCCGATGGAGCAGGAGCGTGTGAGCGCCGCGACGGACGTCCTCGAGATCGCGCTCCGGGACATCCTCCGCGAGGAGCTCGGGCAGACCTACACGGTCTCCGTCGGCCTCTCCGAGCCGCTCCCGCAGCGCGGCGCGGGCCACGTGGCGGTGTCGTTCGGCGCCGCTCCCGAGAACATCGACAAGATGCAGGAGCGCGTGATGCAGGAAGTGCGGAAGATGCAGGCGGACGGGCCGTCGGAGGACCTGGTCAACCGCGCCAAGGAAACCGCGAAGCGGAACTACGAAACCGCGCTGAAGCAGAACTCCTACTGGCTTTCGCGGCTCCAGACGGTGCACCTCTTCGATCAGGATCCGGCGCTCATCGTCCACCGCGTGGAGCGCATCGACGCGCTGACGCCGGCGTCGCTTCAGGAGACGTTCAAGAAGTACTTTCCGATGGATCGGTACACCGTCGTGACGCTCATGCCGGCGCCGAAGTAGCTCGCCGATGTCCTTCCAGGATCCGCAGTACCGCAAGATGATGCTCTGGGTGCTTGCGGCCCTCATCGCGTCCCTCGTGGCGGCCTTCCTCGTCGTCGAATGGACGTACCGCCACTTCGGGCAATAGCATGTAGCACTCGATGGGCTTCTCGACAATCGACTACCTGGTACTGCTGCTGTACCTGGCTGGCATCACGGTGTTCGGCATGCGGTTCCGGCAATCGCAGCGCACCGTCCGCGACTATTTTCTCGGCGCCCGGAACACCTCCTGGATCATCATCTGCCTTTCGATCGTCGCGACGGAGACGAGCACGCTGACGCTCATCGGCGTGCCGGCGCTCGCGTACGGCACGTTCGCGCACCCCGAGCAGGGCGGAACGCTGACGTATCTGCAGGTGCTGATCGGCTATATCATCGGCCGCTTCATCATCGCGCGCGTGTTCCTTCCCTCGTACTTCCGCGGCGATCTCGTGACCGCGTACGCGCTCCTCGAGCGGCGCTTCGGCCCTGCCACGCGCCACGTCGCCGCGTCGCTTTTCCTAGTGATGCGCGCGCTCGCGGAAGGCGTCCGCGTCTTCGCCGCCTCGCTCGTGCTCTCCGCGGTGCTTGCGTCCAGCTTTCCCGGGATCCCGCACCTGTGGCTCTGGTCGATTGCGCTCGTCGGCGTCCTGACGCTGATCTACACGTTCGAAGGAGGCATCGCGGCGGTCATCTGGACGGACTTGATCCAGTTCGTCATCTACATCGGCGGGTCATTGCTCGCAGCGTACGAGATCGTCCAGCTCACGCCGGGCGGATGGAACGCGATCATCGAGACGGCATCAGCGGCGGGGAAGCTTCAGGTGTGGTCGTTCTCCTGGGACATGACCCTGCCATTCACGTTCTGGGCGGGCGTCATCGGCGGAACGTTCCTCACCGGCGCAAGCCACGGTACGGACCAGCTCCTCGTGCAGCGCCTGCTCACCTGCCGGAACCTCCGCGACAGCCAGAAGGCCATCATCACGAGCGGGTTCATCGTCCTGCTCCAGTTCGTGCTGTTCCTCGGCATCGGCATCATGCTGTATGCGTACTACCAGTCCGTCCCGCGGCCGGCGATCACGACGAACGACGAGATCTTCCCGCGCTTCATCGTCACGACGCTGCCTCACGGCATCTCCGGGCTGGTGATCGCCGCCATCTTTGCGGCGGCGATGTCGAACCTCAGCGGCTCGCTCAATTCGCTGGCGTCGACGACGGTGATGGACTTCTACCAGCCGCTGACAGGCGGCCGCGTGTCGGACTCGCGCCTGCTGACGCTCTCGCGCTGGTGCACGGCCGGATGGGGCATCGTGCTCATCCTCATCGCCGTCGTCGCCCGGGGGTGGGGATCCGTGTTCACCGCCGGCCTTACGGTCGCGTCGATCGTGTACGGGCCGATGCTCGGCGCGTTCCTGCTCGGCGTCCTGACCGTTCGGGCAAACGCCACGGGCGTCATTACTGGTATGACCGTCTCGGCGGCAGCAATGCTGCTCATCTGGGCCACGACGCATCTTGCCTGGACGTGGTACGTCCTCGTGGGCTCCGTCATCTGCTGGACGATCGGGTATGTCGTCAGCGTGGGAACTTCGCGCGAAGCCGTTCGTAGCTTTCAGCCATGACTCGCTTTCTGTCGGACGTCCGGTACGCCGTCCGCGTGTTCCTGAAGAACCCGCGGTTCACGGCGGTGGCCCTTGCGGCGCTTGCGCTTGGCATCGGTGCGAACGCGGCGATCTTCTCGGTCGTCAATACGGTGCTGCTGCAGCCGCTGCCGTACAACGACGCGTCGCGCCTCGTGCAGATTTGCCGCGAATTCCAGGGACCCGCGTGCCCTGCATCGATTCCGAAGTTCAACGCATGGTCACGTGCGCAGTCGCTGGATGCAATCGCGGCGTACGACTTCGCCGGTCCTGGCATGAACCTCGGGCGCGGCGACCGTCCTGAGCAGGTGAAAGGGATTCACGTCTCCCAGGGATACTTCAAAGTCTTCGGCGCCACTACCGCCTACGGACGGACGTTTACGCCCGACGAGGATCGACCTGGCGGTCCGCATGTGGTGGTGCTCTCGCACAAGCTGTGGGCCGCACAGTTCGGCAGCGACCCGCAGATCGTCGGCACGCCCATCTCGCTGAATGGCGATGCCTACACCGTCGTTGGCGTCCTCGGCGAACGGTTCCGATCGCAGCCGGACGCGGATGTCTTCATTCCCCTGCAGCCCGATCCGAACAGCACGAATCAGGGGAACTACCTCGTCGTGGCGGGCCACCTCCAGCCGGGCGCCACGATTGGGACGGCGCGCGCGGAACTGAACGTCATCGGCGACGCATTTCGAAAGGCGAATCCGCGGTGGATGTCCGACCAGGAACACGTTGGCGTGTACCCCTTGCAGGAGATCTCCGTCCGCGACGTCCGGCCCGCGCTGCTCATCCTGCTCGGCGCCGTCGGCCTCGTCCTGCTCATCGCGTGCGCCAATGTCGCCAATCTGCTCCTGGCGCGTGCGGCGGGCCGCCGGCGCGAGGTGGCGATTCGCGCCGCGATTGGCGCCGGGCGCGGGCAGATCGTCCGCCAGCTCCTCGTCGAGAGCGTGCTCCTGGCGCTGCTGGGCGGCGTGATTGGAGTCGTTGCCGGCGTCTGGGGCGCTGGCGCGCTCATCGCCGTGAGCCCGGGCGGCCTGCCTCGCGCCGATGATCTTGCGCACGAATCGCTGCTCACGGCGGTGCTCGATTGGCGAATCATCGCGTTCACGGTCGGCGTGGCGCTCGTAACCGGACTCCTCTTCGGTCTCGCCCCCGCGCTCCACCTGGCGCGCGCGGATCTCGCGTCGACGTTGAAGGAGGCCGGCGGCCGCGGCGCGAGCGGACGGCGAGCTGCGCGGACGCGCAACGCGCTTGTCGTCGTCGAAATGGCGCTGGCGCTGGTGCTGCTCGTTGGCGCGACGCTGCTCATTCGCACGTTCATCAGCCTTCATGACGTTCGTCCCGGTTTCGAACCACGAGGCGTGCTCACGCTTCAAACGTCGCTCGCGGGAACGCGCTATACGACGACGCAGGGCGTGGCGTCGCTCGTGCGCACGCTGACCCAGCGCATCGACGCGCTGCCCGGCGTTCAGGCGTCCGCGATGGCGATTTCGCTGCCGCCCGACAGCAGCGTCGACCTCCCGTTCAGGATCGAGGGCCGCGCGCTGGAGGGGAACGCGCTCTATCACGGCGACGAGCAGTGGCGATCGATCTCGCCGGCGTACTTCCGCGCGCTCACGATTCCGGTGATGCGGGGCAGGGCGTTCGAGGATCGCGATCAGGCGAGCTCCGCGCCCGTGGCGATCGTCAACGTGGCGTTCGCGAAGAAGTACTGGCCCGGCGCCGATCCCATCGGCCAGCGCATCACGATCGCGAAAGGGCTCGGGCCCGAGTTCGAGGATCCGACGCGGCAGGTGATCGGGCTCGTCGGCGACGTGAAGGAAGACGGGCTCGACCACGATGCGCCGCCGGTCATGTACGTTCCCGTTGCGCAGATTGGCGACGGCCTCACGCGCCTGGCGAACAGCGTGCTCCCGGCCTCGTGGGTGATCAAGGCCTCGTCGCTCTCCGGCCTTGCGCCGCTCATCCAGAAAGAAATCCTGCTCGTCGACGGCCAGCTGCCGCTCGCCAGGGTGCAGACGATGGAGCAGGTGATGGAGACGTCCATCGCGCGGCAGAACTTCAACATGCTGCTGCTGACGATCTTCGGCGCGATCGCGCTCGTTCTCGCCGCAATCGGGATCTATGGGTTGATGTCGTACTCGGTCGAGCAGAGTTCCCACGACATCGGCGTGCGGCTGGCGCTCGGGGCCGAGCGGCGCAGCATCCTCTCGCTCGTGGTGTCGAGCGGGATGCGGCTGGCGTTCGCCGGTCTCGCGCTTGGCCTCGCCGGATCGTTCGCCGCGGCCCGCCTGCTCTCGGGCATGCTCTACGGCGTGAAGCCGTCGGATCCGGCCACCTACGCCGTGGTCGTCGGGGTGCTCGCGACGGTGGCGTTTCTTGGCTGCTACCTCCCTGCCCGTCGCGCCACGCGCGTGGATCCGATCATCGCGCTGCGGCAGGAGTAGCACTGAGCTTCCTTCCGCCTGACGGCGGCAGCCACGAGATATTCCACGAGAGATTCGAGGGGAGGGATCTCTGTAGCTTCCGGCTTTCGCCGGAAGTACACCTGCCGCTCAGGCCCGTCACCCTACTGTTCAGCTGCGATCGCGCCGATGTACTGCGCAGCGGGCCCGAGCGTCCGCCTGCACGGATGTTCGTGCCGCTGCGCAGTGCGGCACGCCGCATCGTGCAGATGGAGGGAGGAGCGGGACGCGTGGGGTGTCGAACACCAAAGGAATCCCGGAAGGCGACCTGGGGCGGGTAGTGGCGGCCGGTGTTCTATTTCTTTCAGCGGGGATCGGAGTTCGTTCGTTGCGAGCTGTCCGGAACCGCAGACGCCGGGTTCACGATCGTCGTCACCGAGCCTGACGGCGACGAGCGCGTCGAGAGCTTCCGATCGTCGGAGGACGCGCACGAGCGTTGGGTCGAGCTGCCGGCCATGCTCGTCAACGACGGCTGGTGGGGTCCTCACGGCAGGGACTGATATCTTCAGCTGCCGGAGCGGCGCGACCACGTCGGGCCGACCCGGTCGGGCACGTCGAGCGCCGTGAAGACGCCAATGGTCTCCATCCGGTTCACGAAACGCTCGCGCTGCTCCTCGAGCGTCTTCACCTCCGCATCGAAGTTCGCCAGGTGCTTCTCGTACACGACCATCTCGCCCCAGTACTCGACGAGCAGATAGCGCCCCTGCACAGCGATATCGCGGAGAAACGAGCTCCCGAGAAACGAGCGGCTGCGGCGCGACAGCTTCGTCCACTCGCCATCCGCGCCGTAGAAGCGTTCGAACTCGTGCTCGGTCCCGCCTCGAACATCGAACTGCCAGACGACTGCGACCACTGCGATCCTCCCTGATGTCTCGACAGTATACGAGCAGGCGCCGTGGCGACCGGCCGGGGATTAGCGGTAAGCTACAACGGTGCCCACAACCGACGGAACGCTCGGCGTCGGCGTCACCGGCGTCGGCTGGTGCGCGGCGCAGCACATCTCCGCCTTCGACAAGAACCCCCACACGCGCATCACGTGGCTCCACGGCCGTGACGCCGGGCGCACGCGCGCAAACCTGACGAAGTACGAGGTCTCGGCGCCCGAGGCGCGCGTCACGACGCGCTATGAAGATCTGCTCGAGGCGCCCGATGTCGACATCATCGCGATTGCCACGCCGAATCACCTCCACGCCGCGCAGGCTGTCGCGGCCGCGCGCGCGGGGAAGCACATCCTCCTTGAAAAACCGACCGGACTCGACGTCGAAGAGCTCATCGACATTCGCGACGCCGTCCGCGCGGCGGGCGTCAGGACGATCGTCTCGTTCGAGCTGCGCTACAACCCGTTTCTCAGGTTTGCACACTGGCTGCGCCGCGAAGGATGGCTCGGCGAGATCCGCTTCGCCCGCGCGCAGTATCTGTCGCACGTGACGGACTGGTATGCCGGATGGGACTGGGTCCGGACGCGCGCGAGCGGGCGCAGCCACCTGCTCGCGGCCGGGTGTCACGCCGTGGATGCACTGCGGTGGTGCTCGGGCCGTGAGGCGATCGAGGTCAGCGCGTTCCACACGCGGTTCACGCCCGGCTACGAGTGGCCCACGTCCATCATCGTGAACCTGCGGCTGGACGGCGGCGCGCTCGGTCACGTGACGAGTTCCACGGATTTCATGCTGCCGTACAACTTCAACCTGGAGCTGATGGGCGACCGCGCGACCCTGCGGCAGGAACTGCTCCAATGGGACGATGTGCCGATCGATATCGAGGCGCTCGCGTCGGCGAGCCCCTTCGCGGACATCTCGTTCGAGCCCGCGACCGACGTGGCAGGGCGTCCCGCGATTCGCATCGTCGGCCGCACGCCGAATTCCGTCGACGTGGCGCACCATCCGTTCCAGGCGGAAATCGACGAGCTCGTCGCGTGCGTGCTCGAAGGTCGCGACACGTCCATCGATGTCTTCGACGCGCAGAAGACGATGGAGATCTGTCTGGCCGCCGATCGATCGGCCGAAGAGGGAGGCCAGCCGCTCGCGCTGCCGCTGATTGCGGATGACGCCGCCGCGCCGGACCGCGAGGCGACGTCCAGCGTCACCGCGCATTGAGGGAGTAACTGAGATGGCAAGACGATCCACGAGGCGTGAATTCCTGAAGACCGCCACCGGCGTTGCGGCGTCGATGCCGATCATGCTGCGCGCCCAGGCCCCATCGGGGCAGCAGGTGCCCCCGAACGACCGCATCCAGATCGCGCTCATCGGCGCGGGCGGCCAGGGCTCGTTCGACACGAAGACGGCGCTCCGGCTTCCCGGGATCGAGATGGTCGCGGCCAGCGATGTCTACGACGGACGCCTCGCCCGCGCGAAGGAAGTGTGGGGCAATCAGGTGTTCACGACCCGCGACTACCGCGAGGTGCTCGCGCGTCCCGACGTCGACGCCGTGATCATCGGGACTCCCGATCACTGGCACGCGCACATCGCCATGGACGCCATGAAAGCCGGCAAGGACGTGTACGTCGAGAAGCCGATGGTGCAGGACATCGAGGAAGGGCAGCAGGTCATCGACGCCGAGCACCAGACGAAGCGAATCCTTCAGGTCGGCAGCCAGCGCGTCAGCTCGATCATCTACGCCAAGGCGCGCGAGCTGTTTCGGGGCGGCGCGATCGGCGAGCTGAACATGGTCGAGGCGTGGATCGATCGCAACTCGGCGCTCGGCGCGTGGCAGTACACGATTCCGCCCGATGCGTCGCCTCAGACGATTGACTGGGATCGCTTCCTCGGCAACGCGCCGAAGCACGCGTTCGACCCGATTCGGCTGTTCCGCTGGCGCAACTATCGCGATTACGGAACGGGGATCCCCGGCGACCTCTTCGTTCACCTGTTCACGGGGATTCATTTCGTGCTCGACTCGCTTGGGCCCACGCGCGTGATGGCGACGGGCGGCCTGCGCTACTGGCGCGACGGCCGCGACGTCCCGGACGTGATGCTCGCGCTCTATGACTATCCGAAGACGGCGTCGCATCCGGCGTTCACGCTCTCGCTCAAAGTGAACTTCGCGGACGGCTCGGGCGAGAGCCAGGCGTTCCGTTTCATCGGTCCCGAGGGCGTGCTCACGATTGGCACGTCCAGCGTCACGCTGGCGAAGCGGCAGCCCGCGAAGGAGCCGGGCTACACGATCGATACGTTCCCCCTCGCCATGCAGGAGAAGATCCTGAAGGAGTACCGCTCGGAGTATCCCGATCGACCGGAGCTTCGGCCCGCGGACGAGCAGGTTTTCCAGGCCCCGCCGAACTACTACGACGGCCTCGATCACTTCCGCGTGTTCTTCGATGCGATGCGCACGCGGAAGCCGGTCGTGGAGGATGCGACATTCGGCTTCCGTGCCGCAGGCCCGGCGCTGCTCACGAACGAAAGCTATTTCGAGGGGCAGCAGGTGGCGTGGGATCCGGAAAAAATGCACAGATCGACACCGCGGAACACCGCCTGACGCGATTGGCAGGGCGGCGGCGCTATGGGGGCTGCCGCCCGGAGCCGATACGCGATCGTGATCTATTTCTTCCACAAGAACG
Organism: Acidobacteriota bacterium; assembly: GCA_046735335.1. GTDB lineage: Bacteria > Acidobacteriota > Vicinamibacteria > Vicinamibacterales > 2-12-FULL-66-21 > JBKPQB01. The sequence goes on from JBKPTE010000053.1 coordinate 32,273, forward strand.
AGCGGTTTCTGCAGTGTGAAATCGCTCCCACCCACATTCCCGACACCTTCGCCATCGTCCTCACGGAGACGGACGGGACCGTTCGATCACACTTCGTGCAGGGATCCTCGGAAACACAGCGCCGGTGGGTGCAACTCGAGCTGGATCTGAAGGCGGCCGGCTGGCACGGCCCGCACGGCCGCGAGTAAGAAAATCCTCGGGGTTACGCGAGGTGGGACTGCGCGTTGTTTTGGAGCAGCGTGTGGATCGTCTTGACGACGGATTCCGTTTCGAGAGGTTTTCGGAGCACGACGAGCGGCGCGAAGGCGGCGATGTCGCCTTCCTGGGTGGACGATCCCGTGGTGACGAGGACGGGAACGCGCGTGAGCAGCGGGTTCTGGCGCATCGTGGAGAGGACCTCGACGCCGTTCACCCAGGGCAGCAGCAGGTCGAGCACCATCAGGTCGGGCGTCATCGTCTTCAGCATGCGGAGCGCTTCAGCCCCGTTGACGGCGGTGATGACGTCGAACCCCTCGGAGATGAGGAGATCCTCGACGAGCCTGCGCTGGTCGTCGTCGTCCTCCACGACGAGCACGCGGGCCACGTTCAGCGACACGATTGGCCCTCCGGCTGTCGCGACAGGCATGGCCGCCTCGGGGTGCACGCCCTGTACCAATACCGCATCATTGGCGTCCCCGACGCCAGGGATAGAAATCCACCCTGAATGGTTCAGCATGCGAGCTGAGCCATTGCCGTGTTCGACCCGGGTGCGCGTATCATCGCGCGACACCTCCGCGCTCACTGCGCCCGAACGAACTCCACGGAAACGGGCGCGCCAACGCTCAGCGTCTGTGCGGTCCGCGTGAGCCGCCCCGTCTTCGAATCGATCCTGAACACCACCACCGAGTCCGACTCCTGGTTGCCGGCGATCAGCCAGGTGCCGCTCGGATCGATCCCGAATCCCCGCGGCGTCCGTCCTTTCGTCGGCTCGTTCTCGACGTATGCCAACCGGCCCGTCTTCTGGTCCACAGAAAATTCGACGATGGTGTTGTGGCCGCGGTTCGATCCGTAGAGGAACCGGCCGGAGGGGTGCAGCAGCAGTTCGGCCGTGCTGTAGTCCGGCTTCACGATCTCGCCGGCGGGGAGCGTCGATATCGTCTGCATGGCTTTGAGGCCGCCCGTCTGCGGATCGCGCGTAAACGCCGTGACCGTGCAGATCAACTCGTTGATGACGTACAGGAAACGTCCGGTGGCATGGATCGCGAGGTGTCGTGGACCCGCGCCGGCCTGCACGGACGCGGACGGCGGATCGTTCGGCTCGAGCGCGCCCCTGCTCGGATCGAAGCGGTAGATGAGCACTTTGTCGAGCCCGAGGTCCGCGACATACGCGAAGCGGTTCGACGAGTCGACGTTGATCGCGTGCGCGTGCGGTTCCTTCTGACGCGATGGGTTCACGCTGGATCCGGTGTGCTGCACGAAGGCGGATGCGGGCGCGAGGCGTCCGTCGCCGGCGACGGGCAGCACGGCGATGTTGCCGCCGCCGTAATTCGCCACCAGCACGTCATGGCCGCTCCGATCGACGGATAGATGCGCCGGGCCGGCGCCGCGGCTCGACTGCTGATTGAGGAGCGAGAGCTTGCCGGTGCCGCGATCCACGGCGAACGCGCTCACCGAGCCGGTCGGTTGGCCCTCGAACGTATCCACCTCGTTCACGGCGTAGAGGTAATTGCCGCTCGGATGAGCCGCGAGGAAGCTCGGACTCGGCGTCTCGGCGGCAAGCTGCGGTTCGCCGAGTGCGCCCGATCGCACATCGAACGTCGAAACGTAGATGCCTTTGCTCTTCGCGCCCGTGTAGGTCCCGAAATACACCAGCATCGTGCCGGATGACGGCTGCGTTCGCGTCTGCTCCACGCCGGCCAACGCCGCCACGATCAGTCCCGCAACGATCACGCTCCGCATAGCTCTGACTCCTTCCGCGTTCTCCCCGTGCCGTGACGACGATCGCCTGCCGCGCGGACGAGAGGCCCGCGCCCGCCATCATTTTATGCACGAGGCTGGATTGTAGCCCGGCAGCGCAGGTATGCTAACGCGGGCCGCGGACTAACGCGGACCAACGCGGACTAGCGCGGACCAACGCGGACGACGCGGACCAGGACAGGACGCAGATAATGCGCAGGAGGACGCGGGCTCAGGGGCTCATCGCCGTCGCGGTCATTACGGCCGTGCCTGCGTTGTACGCGACGCAGCAATCCGGCACGCCGCAGGCCCCTCCTGGGCCGCCGCCCGGACCCGATTCGCAGGTACAGCCGGGTACGCCGGTCGGAGAGGTCATCAAGGGTGAGTTCGATCGGAGCCGCATCTACCCGGGCACGTGGCGCGAGTACTGGGTCTACGTTCCGAAGGGGCTCGATCGATCGAAGCCTGCGCCGGTCATGGTGTTCCAGGACGGGCTGCAGTACAACGCGCCGGTCGTCTTCGATAATCTGATCAATCGTAAGGAGATTCCGCCGATCGTCGGCGTCTTCGTCATGCACGGGCGCGTAAAGGCACCCACGAGCGCCGCGCTCGATCGCATGAACCGGAGCGTCGAGTACGACTCGGTGAGCGGCGACTACGCGTCGTTCCTGCTCGACGAGATGCTCCCGTTCGTGGCGAAGACGCACGGGTTGAATCTCTCCACGGATCCGAACGACCGGGCGATCGCGGGCAACAGCAGCGGCGCGATCGCCGCGTTCGCGGCGGCCTGGCAACGGCCCGATGCGTTCCGCCGCGTGTTCAGCGCCATCGGCACGTACGTCGGCCTTCGCGGCGGCAACGAGCTGCCGCTGATGATTCGCAAGACGGAGCCCAAGCCGATCCGCATCTTCATTCAGGATGGCCGCAACGACCTGAACAACTACACCGGCAGCTGGTTCATCGCGAATCAGGACATGGTCTCCGCGCTCGAGTTCGCCGGCTACGACGTCCGGCACGAGTGGGGCGACGGCGAGCACAACGCGCGTCACGCGACCGCCATCTTCCCGGACGTCCTCAGATGGCTGTGGCGCGACTATCCCGCCCCCGTCAAGGCCAATCCGGAAGGGAAGTCACGGCAGGATGTGTTCCAGACGGTGATCGCGGGCGACGACTGGCAGCTCGTCAGCGACAAGCCCGTCCACGGCGCCGGCATTGCGGCGAATGCGACGGGAGAAATCTTCTTCGAAGACACCGATGCCAATCGCATCTTCAAAGCCGACTCCGATGGCTCGGTGACGCCGTTTGCCACGCACGCAAGTGCGGTGCGCGCGCTGACGTTCGGCCCTGACGGCGACCTCTATGCCGCAGCGCCGCGCAGCGGCGAGATCTCCGCGTACGACCCGTCGGGCAGGCCTCGCATCGTCGCACGGGGCGTCTCTGCCATCGACCTCGCCATGAACGTCAAAGGCGATCTGTACTTCACGGACGGATCGGGACACGTGTTGCTGCTCCCGAAGGGAGGCAAGCCGCGGGTGGTCGACGAAGGCATTCACGCGTCGGTAGGCGTGATGCTCTCTCCTGATCAGACGCTGTTGTACGTGTCGGACCACGCTGGCCAGCTCTCGTGGGCGTTCCAGATTCAGCCGGACGGCTCGCTCGCCCACAAGCAGCGCTACTTCTACGTCCATATGCCGGACGCCGCGGCGGAAAGCGGCGCCGCGGGCATGGCCGTGGACACGCTCGGCAGCGTGTACATGGCGACGGCGCTCGGCGTGCAGGTGTTCGATCAGATAGGCAAGTGCCATGCGATTCTGTCCTCGCCGGTGCGGGCGCCGATCACGAACGTGCTCTTCGGCGGCCCCGATCTCCACGACCTCTACATCGTCACCGACCACCGGCTGTACAAGCGCAGGACGAAGGTGACCGGCGTCCAGTCCTGGAAGGCGCCGATCAAGCCTCCCCAGCCGCGCCTGTGACGTCCGCGCCTTCTCCGCCCGCAGCTGCTCCCGAGCGCCGCTTCGGTCTCGTTCAGGCCACCGCCCTGAACATGATCAACATGATCGGGATCGGTCCGTTCATCACGATCCCGCTCCTCTTGACGGCACTGGGCGGGCCGCAGGCCATGCTCGGGTGGCTCGCGGCGCTGGTGATCGTGTTGTGCGACGGGATGGTGTGGAGCGAGCTGGGGGCCGCGATGCCGGGTCCCGGCGGATCGTTCGGCTACCTTCGCGAGGCGTTCGGCCGCGAGACGTTCGGCCGCCTGATGGCCTTCCTCTTCGTCTGGCAGTTCATCCTCAGCGGCCCGCTGGAGATCGCGTCCGGCTACATCGGGTTTTCGCAGTACCTCGGATACATCTGGCAAGGCCTGTCCGGACCCACGCTGTTCCTCGTCGCCGCCGCGGTCGGCGTCCTGAACATCGTGCTGCTCTACCGCCGCATCACCTCAATCGCCACGATTACCGTGAGCCTGTGGGTGGGCACGCTGGCGACAACGATCGCGGTGATGGCAACCGGTGCGGCGCACTTCGACCCGCGGCTGGCGTTCGACGTACCGCCCGGCGCGTTCGACATGTCGCTCGGGTTTCTCGTCGGGTTGGGCGCCGCCGCGCGAATCGGCGTCTACGACTATCTCGGGTACTACGACGTCTGCTACATCGGCGACGAGGTCGAGCGCCCAGGCCACGTGATCCCGCGGTCCATTCTCATCAGCACCGTGGCCGTCGCGCTGATCTACATCGGGGTCAATCTCTCCATCATCGGCGTCGTTCCGTGGCGTGAGTTCGTGCCGGCGGACCAGCATCCCGTGTCGAACTTCATCGTGTCGAACTTCATGGAGCGCGTGTACGGGCGCGGCGTCGCGATGATCTTCACGGTCATGATCCTGTGGACGGCGTTCGGGTCCGTGTTCGCCCTCCTGCTCGGCTACTCGCGAATTCCGTACGCGGCCGCGAGAGAGGGATACTTCTTCAAGCCGTTCGCCCGATTGCACGCGACGGGCGGATTCCCATACGTGTCGCTGCTCGTGCTCGGCGCCATCTCTATCGTCGCGTGCCTGTTCTCGCTGGGGATCGTCATCGACGCGCTCATCGCGACGCGCATCCTCGTGCAGTTCGTCGGGCAGGTGGTCGGCGTCATGCGGCTTCGCCGCGTTCGCCCCGACATGCCGCGCCCCTATCGCATCTGGCTGTATCCGCTGCCGACGATTGTCGCGCTCGTGGGCTGGACGTTCATCTTCGTGACGACGGATGTCCGGGTGATCGGCTTCGGCGTCGGGATTCTGGTGCTCGGCGTTCTGTGCTTCCTCGTCTGGTCACGGCGAGTGCGGCAGTGGCCGTTTCAGGCCGCCGCGTGACGGGTCTCACGCGGGCGCGGTCACGATCTCACGCGGAGGGCGCCAAGGAGCAGAGGACGGTCACGGATCTCACGCAGGGCGTCAGGACACAACCGCCACGATCGGACATTTGCAGCGCGGCGGCAAATGTCCGATCGCGGCGGCCGGCGTGCTCTGCTCCTCTGCGTACTCGGCGCGAGATCGTGACAGCGGCCGGCGTATCGTCCGGCGCGTTCAGTACGCCAGCATCGCCGCTTCGAACAGCGCGGCGAGCTCCTCCGGACCTGCGGCGCGCGGCGCCAGCTTCGTGACACGATGCTGCGGCAGAGTGCCTTCGACGAGCGCCGGGATGTCGGACGTCGAATAGCCGACCGCACGCAGCCCGTTCGGCACCTTCAGCCGCTGTATGAACCACGTGATCCGGTCCGCGAGGATCGGGCCAGCATCCTCGGCCCGCGCGCGAGAGACGTCGGCCCCCAGCGCGCCGGCCGCCGCCAGATGTCGCCCGGGATTCGCGGACGCCGTGAAGCGGAACACCGCCGGCGCATTGAGGATCACCGAGACGCCGTGCGGCACCAGCGGATGATCCACCCGATAGCCGGGTGCGCTGTAGCGCTTCACGTGTCCCGAGACGGCATACGACATCCCATGCGGAAGGTGCACGCCCGCGTTGCCGAAACCCATTCCCGCGTATGACGCCGCAAGCAGCATGCCGGCCCTCGCCTCGTCATCGTCTGGATCTTCTGCGGCGCGCACGAGGAACTGCGCCACCATCCGCAGCGCCTGCATCGACCAGACGTCGCTGATCGGGTTCGAACCCTGATACGCGGGCCGCAGGAGCGGACGCTCCGGCCGAGGACGGTCCGTGAACGGCATGGCGGTATACGACTCGATCGCGTGGCTCAGGATGTCGAGTCCCGTCGACGCTGCCACTTCCGGCGGCATCGTGCGCGTGTTCTCCGGATCGAGGTACCCGAGCGTCGGCTTCAACCGGCGATGCGCGATGCCGGTCTTGGCGTGGAGGCGCTCGAGATCGAAGATCGCGACGCCCGTCGTCTCGCTTCCCGTGCCCGCGGTCGTCGGGATTGCCATCAGCGGCTTCAGCGGACCCGGGACCGGCACCCCTTTGCCGATCGGCGGGTTGACGTAGTCGAGGAAGTCAGCAGGGTAGCTCGTATAGAGGTTCACCGCTTTGGCCGTGTCGATCGTGGACCCGCCGCCAACCGCGACGAAGGCGTCGTACGTCCGCTCGCGCGCGGCGGCAATTGCATCCTGGAACGAGCCGTCCGTGGGTTCCACGCGCACACCGGCGTAGACACCGGCGCCGATTCCGTGCTCGTTCAGCGAATCGAGCGCGGTCTGCACTGGAGGCAGACCTCGAACGGTTCCGTCCGTAATCAGCAGGACCTGCCGTACGCCCATCTCCTTCAGGTCGGCGCCAACTTCACGCGTCACGCCCGCGCCGAAACGGATGTTCGACGCCGCCATCTCAAACGCGGTTTCGCGTTCCATCCTCTCAGTGTAGTCCGCGTGCGTTCGCGGCCCCTATAATGACGGCGCCATGTCACAACTCTGTGCCGTTGTTCTCTGCCTTGCCGTCTCCGCCAGTCTTGATGCAGGCTCATCCCGCCAGTCCGGGAAAGCCTTTGGGTGGCCGGAGGGCAGGCGCGCCGCCGTGAGCCTGAGCTTCGACGATGGGCGTGCCAGTCAGGTGGACGCGGGACTGGCGGTGTTGAAGAAGGCCGGCGTCAAGGTGACCTTCTTCCTGAATCCGGGCGCCGTCGAGAAGAAGCTTGCCGGCTGGAAGCAGGCGGTTGCCGACGGTCACGAGATCGCGAACCACACCGCGACGCACCCATGCACAGGGAACTACGCGTTCTCGGCTTCGAACGCGCTCGAGAACTACACGCTCGAGAAGATCGCTCAGGACATCGACAGCGCGAATGCCCGCATCGAGACGCTGCTCGGGGTCGAGCCGACGACATTTGCATACCCCTGCGGGCAGAAGTTCGTCGGGCGCGGGCGCGACGTCAAGAGCTACGTCCCGCTCGTGGCGGAGCGCTTCCTCGCCGGTCGCGGCTATCTCGACGAGTCGCCGAACGATCCGGCGCTCGTGGACCTTGCGCAGGCGATGGGCACGGCAATCGACGATCTCGATTTCGCTCAGATGAAGTCGATCGTCGATCAAGCCGCGACGGAGGGCAGGTGGATCATCTTCGCCGGTCACGACATCGGCGCCCGCGCGCATCAGACGACGGACGTTGGCGCGCTCGAGCAGTTGTGTGCGTACCTGAAGGATCGATCGAACGGTATCTGGGTCGGCACCGTCGCGGAGATCGGCGCCTACGTGCGGGATCAGCGAACTGCGCCCGGACGCTAAGGATCCGAACGTGTCGAGCGGTGTGACGAACGGCACGGCGCGCGCGGGTGCTTCCGCCTAAAGGCGGAAGCATTCGACAGATCACGCCACGATGTACGGCGGGCGCTGCGGACGCGAGAGCATCGCGTTCGCCTCGTCGTCGTTGTGGAACCGCTCCTTCTGCGGGTCCCAGAACAGCTTCCGCTTCGTCTTCATCGCGATGTGATGCAGCAGGCACGCCGAGCACGCACGGTGCGCGACTTCGACGGGCGCGATCGTCTGCTGGCGCGTGCGGATGCAGTCGAGCCAGTTCCCGTGGTGATCCTTGCTCTCGTAGAGGTGAATCTCGTCGGCCCCGATCTTCGACGTGATGATCTTCGGGTCGCTTGCCGCGAGCGCCTGCGGGTCTTCGAGCTTCGCGACGGGGTCGCTGGCGGTCACCGTTTCGTTGCCGCGCGAGACGAAGACCCACGCTTCCGTCCCGATGAACTTGATGCCGTTCGGGAAGTCGCCGCTGACGATCATGTGCACGCCGTCCGCATACAGCGCTTCGGTCCGGAACGGCCCGTGCACGTCCCACAAGCCCTTCTTCGGAAACTCCGCGCTGCCCCAGATCTCGATCGGGCCGGTGAACTCCGTCCCCATGCCCCAGTGCGCGCTGTCGATGTGGTGCGCGCCCCATCCGGTGATCATGCCGGCGCCGAACTGCTCGCAGCGGAGCCATCCCGGGCGGTCGTACCCGACGTGCGGGTGCACGCGCTTCTCCGTGTAGTAGACGAGCGGCGTCGATCCCAGCCACATCTCGTAATTCAGATTCTTCGGCACCGGCATCTCGGGCTCATCGTCCCCCGCGGGATCGCCGGGCAACCCGATCTCGACGGTCTTCAGCTCTCCGATGCGGCCGTTGCGAACGAGCTCCGCCGCGTAGCGGAACTGGGGTGACGAGCGCTGCTGGCTGCCGATCTGGAAGATCCGCCCGGAGCGATGGACGGTGTCGCTCAGAAGGCGCCCCTCGGCGATCGTCAGCGAGGCGGGCTTCTGCAGGTAGACGTCCTTGCCGGCGCGGACAGCGTCCATCGCGATCAGCGCGTGCCAGTGGTCGGGCGTGCTGATGACGACGGCGTCCACGTCCTTGTTCGCGAGCAGCTCACGGTATTGTCCGTACGTCTTCACACCGTCGTGGGGTTTCCCGGTCTGCTTCGAGTAGTGGTCGTTGACGAGCGTCTTCGCCTCCTCGGCACGATGGCTGTCCAGATCGCAGACGGCCATGATTCGCGCGGCATCGAACTTCCAGATGCCGGGCAGATCGTGACCGCGCGAGATCCGTCCGGTCCCGATCGCGCCGACGTTGATTCGGTTCGACGGCGACGTCGATCCGAACACCGACGCGGGCACGATGGACGGGAAGCCAGCGGCCACCGACGCGGCGGCGACCGTCCTTCCGGCAGAGGTCATGAATTGACGCCTCGTCCTGCGCGGCATTGTCTTCTCCTCGCGTCTATACCTTGAACGTCAGCTTCTGCGCCTGCGCTTCCGCCTTCAGCATCAGCTCCGTCGCGAGGAAACAGTGCGCCTGCGGCATCGCCGTTTCGGTGCGGTTCACGACATCCGACACGAGCTGCTCGCCGTAGGGGAGCGGGACGTTCTGGCAATCGATGTAGCGCGTGTCCTCCTGGTCGACGATGAACAGGTGATTCGCGCCCGGGCGCCCGCCGATGTCGACGTTCTTCCTGATCTCGATGAATCCATCCGTTCCGACGATGGTGAGCCGCCCGTCGCCCCAGGTCGAGAGGCCGTCGGGCGTGAACCAGTCCACCCGGATATAGCCGGTGCCATGGTCGCCGCGCAGCACGCAGTCGCCGAAGTCTTCGAGCCCGGGATACTGCGGATGGTGCACGTTGCCCACCTGCGAAGACACGACCTCGCCGCGCGTCGAGCTGGTGAAGTACAGGAACTGATCGGCCTGATGCGATCCGATGTCGCAGAGGATTCCGCCGTAGCTTGGCCGGTCGAAGAACCACGCGGGGCGGCTCTTCGGCGTCATCCGGTGCGGGCCGAGGCCGATCGTCTGGATCACGCCGCCGATCGCGCCCGCCTTCACCAGTTCGCCGGCCTTGACGGTCGCGCGGTTCTCGAAGCGCTCGCTGTACATGATCGAGTAGATGCGGTGCGTCTCGGCCTGCACGCGCCGCACCTCGGCGAGCTGGTCGAGCGTCGTGATCCCGGGCTTGTCCGACATGTAGTCCTTGCCGTGCTGCATCACGCGGATACCGAGCGGCGCGCGCTCGTTGGGGATCGCGGCACTGACCACGAGGGCGATGGATCGGTCGTCGAGGATCTCGTTTTCGGAGCGCGCCTGCTTCGCCTGCGGGTAGCGCTTGCAGAACGCCGCCAGCAGATCCGGCTCCTTTGCGTACACGGAGACCAGCTCGCCGCCACCGCGGATGACGGCGTCGGTCTGGCTGTTGACGTGCGAGTGGTTGATCCCGATGACGGCGAACTTGATGCGCGGTGGCGCCTTCGTGGCGACCGCCGGCGCCTGTGGAGCCGCAGCCGCGGCCGTCGTGACCGACAGCACGGCGGCGGATCCCGCGACGTCCTTCAGGAATTCCCGGCGCCCCACGCGTCTGTTCTTCATCGTTCCTCCGAAAGTGTGCCGGGTGTGAGAGACCCGGCCTACGTCTCCTGAATCACCGGATTTCTCAGCGTGCCGATACGCTCGATGCTCACCTCGCACACATCGCCCGGCTTCAGGAACAGCGGCGGCGTTCGCGCCTTGCCGACGCCGCTGGGCGTGCCCGTGACGAGGACGTCGCCGGGCTCCAGCGTCATGGCTTCGCTCAGCGTGGCGAGCAGCGTGGCCACGTCGAAGATCATCTCGCTCGTCGACGCGGTCTGCCGGACCGTTCCGTTCACGCGCATCTCGATCTTCAGGCCTTTGCCGCCGGGCGGAAGCTCGTCGGCGGTCACGAACATCGGCCCGAACGCGCCCGTCGAATCGAAGTTCTTGCCCACCGTCCACTGCGGCGATTTGTACTGATACTCGCGCACGGAGCCGTCGTTGAACATCGAGTAGCCCGCGACGTGCTCGAGGGCGCGGTCCTTCGAGACGTGCCTCGCACGGCGGCCGACCACCGCAACCAACTCCGCTTCGTAATCGAGTTGATCGGACGCGTTCGGCCTGACCATCGGCGATTCGTGTCCGACGAGGCTCGTGGGGAAGCGAACGAAGAACGCGGGATACGCCGGCGGCTTGAAACCGCTTTCCGCCGCGTGCTCCGCGTAGTTCAAGCCGACGCAGACGATCTTTCCGGGCGTGGGGATGGGCGGACGCCAGCGCATGCGATGCGGATCGATCCGATCTCCGCTCCGCAGACGTTCGTACGCGTCGTTCAGCGCCTCGTCTCCGCGCGCGAGCAGCGAACGCAGGTCTCCCGGATAGCGAGAATCGTCTTCGAGCAGGCCCGTGATCGTCCCGTCGGGCGCAAGGGCGCCCAGGCCCTCGCCGGAGTCAGTACGAAATGCCGCGAACCGCATGCGAGAGGCGCCCCCACGATACACTCTTCAGCCGGATGCCCACGCAACGAACCCTGCCGCCTGCCGAAGATCCGCCGGCGCGGCGCATCAATTCCCCGGGACAGGTGCTCTTTGCGAGCCTGATCGGGACCACGATCGAGTTCTTCGACTTCTACATCTACGCGACGGCCGCGGTCATTGTATTTCCAAAGCTGTTCTTCGCCGCGTCCGACCCCGTTTCCGCCACGCTCGCCTCGCTCGCCACGTTCGCCATCGCCTTCGTGGCGCGCCCGATCGGGTCGGCGCTGTTCGGCCATTTCGGCGACCGAATCGGCCGCAAGACAACGCTCGTGGCTGCGCTGCTGACGATGGGCGTGTCGACCGTGATCATCGGGATCCTGCCCACCTACGCGTCAATCGGGCGGCTGGCGCCGCTGCTGCTGTCGATCTGCCGCTTCGGCCAGGGGCTCGGACTCGGAGGCGAGTGGGGCGGCGCCGTCCTCCTCGCCATCGAGAACGCCCCGCCGTCGCGCCGTGCATGGTACGGGATGTTCCCGCAGCTCGGCGCCCCGCTCGGGTTCTTCTGCTCGGGAGGCGTGTTCCTGCTGCTGTCGGCTTGGCTGACCGACGATCAGTTCTTCCGCTTCGGCTGGCGCATTCCGTTCCTCGCCAGCGCCGCGCTGGTGGTCATCGGGCTGTACGTCCGCCTCACGATCACCGAGACGCCGGTGTTCGCCGAAGCAGCCGCGCGCCGCGAACGCGTCAAGGTGCCGATGGCGGTCGTGTTCCGCCGGTATCCGAAGACCTTGATCCTTGGCACCCTCGCGGCGCTCGCCACATTCGTCCTCTTCTATCTGATGACGGTTTTTGCGCTCTCCTGGGGCACGACGGCACTCGGGTACAGCCGCGAACGCTTCCTGCTCATTCAGCTGTTCGGGATCCTGTTCTTCGCGCTCACCATCCCCATCTCCGCGGTGCTCGCCGACAAGCTCGGGCGTCGCCGTACGCTCATCTGGGTGACCGCCGCGATCGGGATCTTCGGCTTCGTGCTCGCGCCTCTCTTCAGCGCCGGAACAGGCGGCGCGACGCTCACGACGGTGGTCGGGTTGTCGCTCATGGGATTCACGTACGGTCCGCTCGGCACGGCGCTGTCGGAGCTGTTCGTGACATCGGTGCGCTACACCGGCAGCTCGCTGACGTTCAACATGGCGGGGATCTTCGGCGCGTCGCTCGCGCCGTACATCGCGACGTGGCTCGCTCGGACCCATGGTCTCCAGTTCGTCGGCTACTACCTCACCGTCGCGGCCGCGCTGACGCTCGTCGGCCTCGTCGGTATGCAGGAGACGCGCGACGAGCGTTTGGACGCCTCTGACCGAATCGGACATAGTTAGAAAGGTGCGCGGCGCTCCTTTCACGGCCGCCGATTGTCCTGGAGGTCACGTGAAGCGTACGTCCTTCGCTGCCGTGTTCATGATGTTGGCCGCATGCGCATGGGCGCAGACCGGCGGGACGCCGCAGGGCGGCGCGGATCCGAGCCCGCCGAACGCGCCCAACCAACGGCCCGCCTTCCCAGGCCAGACGCGCGCGCCGGAGCGCAAGTCGAACGTCGCCTTCGACGTAGTCACTATCGTCGAAGGGCTCCGATTCCCGTGGGGCATGGCCTTCCTTCCCGATCGCCGCATCCTCGTCACCGAGAAGCCGGGCACGCTTCGCATCGTCGGCACGGACGGCAAGCTGTCGAACCCCGTGCAGGGAGTGCCGCGCGTCGACTACCGCAGTCAGGGCGGCTTGCTCGGTATCGCGATCGATCCGAACTTCGCATCGAATCATCTGATCTATCTGAGCTTCGCGGAGCCGCACGACGACGGGACGAACAACACGGCGGTGGCGCGCGGGCGCCTGAACGATCAATCGGCGCCGGCGAAGCTCGAGGACGTCCAGGTGATTTATCACCAGCAGCCGTCCATGCGCTCGCAGCAGCATTACGGCGGACGGCTCGTGTTCGCGCGCGATGGGAAGCTGTTCATCACCCAGGGGGAGCGGTCGATCACCGCGGGCCGCATGCAGGCGCAGAAGCTCGATAGTTTGCTCGGCAAGATCGTGCGGCTGAATCCGGACGGCTCGATCCCGAATGACAACCCGTTCGTCGGCAAGGAAGGCGTGCGCCCGGAGATCTGGTCGTACGGTCATCGCAACGTCGAAGCCGCGACGCTCAATTCCGAGACCGGGGAGCTCTGGGAGACGGAGCACGGCACGCGCGGCGGGGACGAGATCAACATCGCCCGCAAGGGGAAGGACTACGGCTGGCCGACGATCGCCTACGGCATCGAGTACGCGGGGGGCACGATCACCGGCGGCATCACCCAGAAGGCCGGGATGGAGCAGCCGCTCTATTACTGGGATCCCGTCATCGCGCCGAGCGGAATGACGTTCTATACGGGCGATCTCTTCCCGGCGTGGAAAGGCAATCTCTTCATCGGCGGCCTCGGCAGCATGAATCTCGTTCGCCTGACGATCAAGGACGAACACGTCGTCGACGAGGAGAGGCTGCTGAAAGATCTGGGAACGCGAATCCGCGACGTCGTCCAGGGACCCGAGGGGGCGCTCTACGTGCTGACGGACGCCGATCCGGGGAAGATGTTGAAGCTGATGCCCAAGAAGTAAGCGAGGAGGTTGGAAGTTGGAGGCTGGAGGTTGGAGGTTGAACAACCAACCTCCAACAACCAACCTCCAACATCCTACTGGTGCTCCGGATGATCGCAGCCCTGTGAGACCGCCTGAAAGAGCTGGCCGCTGTCGCCCAGCTCCTTTCGCAGTCCGACCTCCGTTGTGTAGTAGCCGTCGATCGTCATCCCTTTGATCACCTCGAAGAACTCGCGGCCGATCGGCTCCTCTTTGTCGGGATTGCCTTGCACGGACAGACGGGTCAGCAGGGCGGTCTGATCCGCGGGGGTCGCGCTCGTAAGATCCTTGCCGAACAGCGCGCGGCTGCGCTCGTCGATCCAGGAGAGTCCCTTCAGGAACCTGTCGCGGTCCTCGGCCTTCGCTTCGCCCAGCACGCTGTCGACGAAGCGATTCACGTTCGTCCCCTTCGCGCCCGGCGTGTCGGTTTCAGGGATGATCAGCTCCGTCAGGACGACGACCGTGTCGTTCTGATGCGCGTTCAGCACGTTTGGGGTCCACTTCGCTGCGGCCATCGCGGTCTGCGCGGCATGCGAGTGCGACTGCTGGCGCGACACCGCACCGAGCGATCTGACCCACAGCGGCGACGTCACAGCGCCTGCGGCGGCGCTCCCGATGGCTCTCAAAGCCTGGCGGCGATCCATTCGATCCTCCTGTCACGGCCGACGGCTACTCACGAAGATCTCGAGGCTCTCAAAGATCACCAAGGGAGAGACAAAGAGCTCCTTCGTGATCTTTGTGGCCTTGGTGATCTTCGCGGTTAGCCGTCGGCCGTGATCACAGATTGCCCTTCTTGATCTCATCTCCCAGGTAATCCGTCGCGCGCCACGAGAGCGCGAGGATTGTGAGCGTCGGGTTCTTCTCCGATGCGTTCGGGAATGCCGAGCCGTCGACGACGAACACGTTCTTCGCTTCGTGCATCTGGTTGAAGCGGTTGAGCGCGGACTTCTTCGGATCGGCGCCCATGCGGCACGTGCCGTGCTCGTGGATCGCCGAGCCCATGGCATCCAGCTCGCCGCGCTTGTAGTTCACCAGCTCGCCGCCCGATGCCTTGACGATCTCCTCGACGGTGTCCGACATGTGTTCGGCCATCTTCCGCTCGTTCTCGCCGATCTGGTAATCGATGCGCGGCAGCGGCAGCCCGTACTTGTCGGTGCGCGACGGGTCGACGGTGATGCGGTTGTGCGCATAGGGCAGCACCTCGCCGAACGGATGGATCTCGAACCACGCCGGATGGCGGCGCTTGATTTCCTTCTTGAGCGACGCGCCGAAGCCAGGAATCGACGCGGAGCCGTAGTGCGCGCCGGAGATGCTCGCGCCGGTGTTCCAGAACTGCGCGCCGAACCCGCGCAGGTAATCGCGCTTCCGGCCCGCCCGATGGTTGAACCGCGGCATGTAGATGTGCTCGCCGCCGATCCCGCGATCGTTGCGCGTTTCGGTTCCGAGGAGCGCGGGGAAGAACCCCGTCATGTTCATCCGCATCTGCTCGCACAGGAAACGTCCGATTACGTCGGACCCGTTGCCGATGCCATTCGGATATCGCTCGGATGTGGAGTTGAGCAGGATGCGCGTCGAATCCACGCAGCTCGCCCCTACGACGACGACCTTTCCGCGCACCTGCTGCTCGGCGCCGCTGTGGCGATCGAAGTACTGGACGGCGGTCGCGAGGCCCTCCTTGTCGGTCAGAATCCTTCCGACGACCGCGTTCGAGCGGATTTCGAGCTTGCCCGTCTTCAATGCATCGGGCAGCAGGTGATCGGCGGAGCAGAAGAAGGACGCCGTGTCGCAGCCGGCGCCGCAGTTGCCGCAGTAATGGCACGCGGCGAACCCGCGCGTCGGCCGCGTCATGTTCGCCCGCCGCCCGGCGACGACGGGGATGTCGATCTTCCGCAGGCCGCGCATCAGCAGGCGCTCGCCGCACCGCGGCGCGGGAGGCGGCTGCAGGTACTTGCTGCCGGGCAGGACGTCCGAATCATCGGTCCCGCCGCACACGCCAATGAGCTGTTCGACGCGATCGTAGTACGGCGCGATCTCCGAGTACGAGATCGGCCACGGGATTTCCCATCCGTCCCGCTCCGATGCCTTCAGGTCCATCTCGGAGTAGCGGAGGCTGACGCGTCCCCAGACGTTCGTCTTGCCGCCGTGTCCCCAGACGCGCGTCAGCTCGAACGGCCGATCGTCCGGCGTCAGGTACGGCTGTTCCTTGGTGTCGAGGAAGAACTGCGGCGGCTTCTCGCCGCGCGCGAGCCGCTCGCGCGCCTCCCACGGCTGCACGTGCGTCCAGAACTTCGATCGATCGAACGTGTCGCCCGCATCGAGCATGAGGACGTCGATCCCCTGACGCGTGAGGTTCCACGCGGCCATGCCGCCCGAGGCGCCGCTGCCGATGACGATCACGGGATAGACGCGTGGCGGGGAGATGATCTGCATGGTGCTCCGTATGATGCACCAGAACGCGCCGCAAGAGAACGTGGCGATCCTGCTATCCCCGGCTCCCACCCGCTGTGTCGCGGACGGCATCCGCCGCCGAGCCGCCGTCGCGCCTGTTGCCGCGTTCCGGCGAGCCCTCTCCGCTCGCCGGGAAAGCGCTCGCGCCTCATGCCCCTTCGATCCCGCGGCGCGTAGCGGATGGTGAGCGCCGACATCTGTACCGACGCCCTCGACCGCCTTTGCTGGTTAGAGGCTGGGCGGACCACCGGGAGGGAACGCGGCGAGATGAATCGGCGCGCGCGCTTTCCGGTGACGGAGTGAAGCGGCTCGCTCCGAAGGGCATCGCCGGAACGCAGCAGCAGGCGCTCCTCCGCTCGCGACGTCGTTTGCCGCCGTGGCGCGGACGGGCATCCGCGGCCGGACGCCGTGGAGCACGGCGAGCTCGCCCGCGGCCGTGCCACGGCGAAGGGCGGCACGGTCGCGCGGCCGGAAATCGGCGAGGCGATTCACCGCGGCGAGTTCGTTCCCTGTGATCCCTGCGGTGCCTGAGAGCCCGTTCCGGTGCATTACACCTGGCGACCGTCGTTGAAGCGCATCCGTACTCGCCGCGCTTGCGTCAGAGTACGAGCCCCAGACGATTTCCCGCCGTGAGGAGACGGCGGCCCGGCGGCGGATCCCCGTCCGCACCACTGCGGATCCCGGTGAGGCGCACCACAGCGGATCCCGGTGAGCCTCTTCCCCGGCCCGCTCCGCCTTACAAGGCATGAGGGCACTACTCCTTGGGGGGACGGCCGTTGCAGTGGTCCTTGCGGCGGGTCCAGCGACCGCGCAGCACATCGGGGCTTCGACTCCGCTGGTGCGCGGCGACGCATCCGCGACGCTCGGTTGGCTGAACGTCCGCAAGACCGCGCCCGAGAGCTACGACGACTGGGCCAACCGCATCCTGGACGCCGGCGGCGGCGCCGGCTGGTATTGGAGCGATCACATGAAGACAGAAATCGACGCGGGCGGCACGACGAGCACCGAGCGCTATTTGATCCGTCCCATCGTCGTCGACGGGCATCCGACATTCGCACCGTCGCGCCTGACGTTCTCGCGCCGGCACGTCGCCGTCGCGCAGCAGTACCAGTTCTTTCGCAATCAGTGGTTCCATCCGCACGTCGGCGCGGGTGCCGACGTCGTGTGGGAGCGGAGCCGAGAAGAGCAGCAGCCGCTGTTCGTGTACGACGCGCGGACCGGCCAGCCGACGCAACTGGAGCCGGCAGTCACGATCGGGCCCCAGACGCGCGCCTTCGTACGGCCGTTCGTTCAGACGGGGTTCAAGGCCTACATCACGCCGCGCGCATTCTTCCGGAGCGATCTGCGCGTGGGGTTCCGCAACGGCGCCGAGACCGCGCTGCTGCGCTTCGGCTTCGGCGTGGATTTCTGAGTGTCTGACGCCATGGTTCACGATGACCACGAGTCCGTTCGCTCCGAAAACCGGCTTCCGCGGGCCGGAAACGCGGCTCCGGCTTGCTGTCTGCAGAACGCGGTTTGGGGACCCCCATCCCCAAACCCGGTCACAGGCCTGCGCCGCGTTTTTCGCGATCGCGACGGCCTGCTCCAACGGTTTTCTCTGCGAACGGACTCGTGGTCACGGCCGCAAATTGTCCGGTTGGATTAGTGGAGATGAATCATGCTCAAACAGATCATCGCCCTGGGATTGTGCGCATCGCTGCTGACGGGCTGCGCGAGCGCCGGACTGCGCGCAAGCGCCGTCCAGGCTGACGTGGTACGCCAGGCTCAATCCGACACTCGCGTCATCGCCGACTACGTCCGGAAGCTGCCGGCAGGGTCGACGGTGAAAGTGGAGCTGACGAACGGCAAGAGCATCAAGGGCACGCTGATGTCGGCGACGGAAACGTCGATCGTCGTCCAGCGGAACACGCGCATTCCGGAAGAGCCGGTGACGATCGCGCTTCCAGACGTCGCGCGGGTCACGCTGGATCCGGGCCACGGCAACCCGGGCCGCGCGATTGCGATTGGCGCCGCCGCGGGCGCCGGCGCCGCAGTCGGCGCGATCCTGATTCTCGCCGCTCTGCTCGCAGGCGACTAGAGGGGGTGGGCCGGTCTGAGAGGCGGGTCTGAGAGGCGGGTCTAAGAGGCGGGTCTAAGAGGCGGGTCTAAGAGACCCGCCCCACATCATTGTTCGGCGCTACATCATTGTTTGACGCTCTCGAGCAGCTTCGCTTCAGCCGCCGTTGGCGGTTCCGCGTCGCCGCCGAGATACTTCGCAAGGAAGCGCTCGGTCGCCGCGTTGAAGGCGCTGTTGTTCTCCGGACGCGCGAAGCCATGCCCCTCGTCGGGGAACACGTAGTACTCGACGTCCTTGCCGTTCTTGCGCATCGCCTGGACGATTTGATCGCTTTCCGCCTTGTTCACGCGCGGATCGTTCTTCCCCTGTCCGATGAGCAGCGGCGCCTTGATCTGATCCGCCTTGAACAGCGGCGACTGTGACTTCAGGAACTCCTCCGTGTCGCCCATGCGGCGATGGAACATCGCGAGCCCTGTCGTCCAGTAGGGAGGAATCGTCTTCAGCAACGTGTTCAGATTGCTGGGTCCGACGATGTCGACGCCGCACGTGAAGGCGTCCGGCGCGAACGCAACGCCCGCGAGCGTGGCGTAGCCGCCGTAGCTCCCGCCCATGATGCAGACCTTCGACGGATTGACGATGCCCTGTTTGACGGCCCACTCCTTGCCGTCGATCAGATCGGTGTGCATCGCTCCGGCCCACTGGCGATCGCCGGCGTTGACGTACTGCTTGCCGTAGCCGGTCGACCCGCGGAAGTTGACCTGCAGCACGGCATAGCCGCGGTTCGCGAGCCACTGCGCGTACGGATCGTAGCCCCACACGTCGCGTCCCCACGGGCCGCCGTGGACGAACAGCACCATCGGCAGGTTTTTTGGCTCCTTGCCGGCCGGAGTCGTCATGTACCCGTACAGCTTCATGCCGTCGCTCGCCGTGTAGCTGATCGGCTTCATCCGCGCGAGCGTGTACTGTTCGAGCTTCGGCTGATTGCTGAACAGCACCGTCGCCTTCTTCGTCGTCCGGTCGTAGAGGTACCAATAGACGGGAGCGTTGTCGCTCACGAAGGCGACGATCCACTTGTTGTTGGACAGGTCCGGGCTGATGCCGGAGATGTCGCCGTCGCGGACCTTCTTCAGTATGTCGAAGTCTGCCTGGACGCTCGGATCGATGACGCGGTAGTCGCGGCGCTCGCGCAGGAACGCGACCGCTTCGAGCGTGTTCTTCGTCGGGTGCGTGATCGTGCCCGCGACGTCGAACATCGGGTCTTCCGCGATCACGCGCTGTTTGCCGCTCGCGATGTCGACCTCGAGCAGGCGCGACGAGTTCGCGTTGACGCTCGTGACGAGCCAGAGCGCCTTGTTGTCCGGCGCGAAGCCCTCGATGCCTCCCAGCGTCTCGTCCGGTCCCCATTTGATCAGCTCGCGCCACGACGCCTTCGGATCGTCGCGCACGCGGATCACTGTCCCGCCGTCCTCGGTGACGACCTGCGCCGCCCGCACCTGCAGCTCGTTGTCGGCGGCGAAGCTGTCGACGTCGCCAGGATTTTCGGTATCGAGATCGATCTTGCCGGTCTTCAGGTCCAGCCGATGGATGTCCATCAGCTTCGGATCGCGCTTGTTCATCTGGACGAGTATGGTGTCGGGCAGCTTCGGGTCGTACGCGACGACGTCCACGCGGACCCTCTCGAACGGCGTCAGATCCTTCGTCCCCTTCGTCGCGATCTCCGTCTGGTACAGACGCCAGTTCTCGTTGCCGCCTTCGTCCTGCAGATAGAGGATGTGGCGGTTGTCGAACTGCCAGAAGTAGCGGCGGATACCGCGGTGCGTGTCGTTGGTGATAGCGCGATCGTCCGTCTTGCCCAGCGTTCGGACCCAGACGTTCAGCACGCCGTTCACCGGCGCGAGATACGCGAGCTGCGTGCCGTCGGGCGAGAGCCGCGGCGTCGCGCGCTCGGGATTTCCGAACAGCACCTGCCGCGGGATCAGCGATTTTCCGTCTGTCTGGCCGGCGGCGCACGGCGCGGCCATCGCGAGGCCGATTACCAGCAGGCCGGCGCAGCGCGCCGGATGACGTAGCTTCATTGGACCCCCTGAGGCCTACCGCTTCATCACGAGGACGGCTTTCACCCAACCAATTGCGGCGGCTCCCTGCACGTTGACGAATCCATCCTTGATCGCGCCGATGACGACCAGCTCGTCCGCTCGGCCGAGCGTTGCCAGTACCTTTGCCGCATCGCTTGCGCCGGACAGCAGACGAACGTTGGCGATCTTCGGCACCAGCACATCGCCTTCGGTGAACACGCCGCCCGCTTTCGTCGCGCCGCCCGCCGCCGCTTCCGCCTTCAACGACCCGACGCTCCGCTGGAGGCTCTTGTCGTTCCGCACGACGTCCACGATGCTGTTGTAGTTGTCGAGGAAGGCGGCCGCGATGATCTTGCCCTCGTTCGTGTTGCCGTAGCCGCCTCCTGCCGCTCCCATCCCGCCGCCAAACAGCGCACCACCGACGCCGATGTCGGCCTTCTTCGTGCTGCCTTCAGCGGCCGACACCTGCACGCCCGACCGCGCATCCGCCAGGAGCATCGTCGTCTGCGCTTCCTTGAACTTGAGGCCGCCAGCCACCGCTCCGACCGCCGCCGCTCGATGTCCGAACAGGCCGCCTACCGCGCCTCCGACGCCACCGGCGTTGTTCTCGGAAAACACGACCGAAGGCGTGAGGACGAAATCGGCGCTCACCATCTGACCGCCGCCCATGTTCGATCCCTGCCGCAGTTCGCCGGACGCGCCCAGCGCGCGCTCCTGCATCATGTTCTGCATCCCGACGCCGCGTTCGACGACGATGAAGCAGTTCGATTGCTGGATCATCATGCGGATGAGACCGACCGGCGACGAAAGCCGGTAGCGCTGCAGCGCGACGAGCACTTCGTTCTGCGGTTCGACCACCGCCATGGCGCCCATCGGCGCGGGGCAGTGCTCGAGCCCTTTGTCGCCCTTGCTGCCTTCGGTTCCGGCAGCGCCCTGGACGACGCTGCCGCCTTTCCCCTGTTTCGGTTGCGTGATGCCCTGCGCGCCGGCCGACGCCGCGAAGACGGCAATACAGCCAGCGAGGACAATCCCCGGATGTCGTGCTGTTCTGGACATCGATTCCTCCGGATGCCAGTGGCCTCTGGTTGGGTGGGAGCCCGACATTTCTAGCACGAAACGTGGCGGGCAGGCCAGTCCCGCTGCCGCGGTATACGATGACGGCACCGCTCATGGGAGTAACCACGACGAAGGCGGCGCAGGCGCCCAGCGCTGTTCGTGCGGTTGGCTTCTGGACGGCGGTGTCGATCGTGATGGGGAACATGATCGGCTCCGGCGTGTTCCTGCTGCCCGCATCGCTCGCGCCGTTCGGCGGCATCAGCCTCGCGGGCTGGAGCGTGTCGATTGGCGGATCCGTGTGCCTTGCGCTCGTGTTCGCGCAGCTGGCCCGCGTGATGCCGGCAACGGGCGGGCTGTACGCGTACACGCGCGAGGCATTCGGCGACGTGCCAGGATTTCTGGTGGCGTGGGGCTACTGGATTTCGACGTGCTCCGCGCTCGCGGCGCTGGCCGTCGCGGGTGTCGGATATCTCGACCCGTTCTTTCCTGCGATCGTTCGTTCGCCCATCGGCGCCGCGCTGCTCGCCATTCTCATCATGTGGACGATGGTGGCGGTGAACGCCCGCGGGGTCCGTGCCGCGGGGCAGGTGCAGTTTGCGACCACAGCGCTGAAGATCCTGCCGCTTCTGGCGGTCGGCCTGGCGGGGCTCGCGTACTTCCACCCGGCGTACCTTGCGGTGAGCTCCACGGGGCCGCGTGCGATGGCCGGCGACGTCACGCAGAGCGCGACGTTGACGCTTTGGGCGTTCCTCGGATTGGAGTGCGCGACCATTCCGGCCGGCAGCATCAGGGATCCCGAGCGCACGATTCCGCGCGCCACGATCGCAGGCACTCTGATTACCGCGGGCATCTACGTCATCAGCACGGTTGGCGTGATGGGGATCGTGCCTCCGGCGACGCTCGCGTCGACGACGGCGCCATTTGCGGACGCGGCGCGGCTGCTCGCGGGCGAATATGCGGCGCGCCTCGTCGCGCTGGGCGCTGCGATCTCGTGCTTCGGCGCGCTGAACGGCTGGACGCTGATCGTGGGGCAGCTCCCGATGGCGGTGGCGCAGGATGGGCTGTTTCCGCGCGTGTTCGGCCGCCTCTCGCGGCGCGGCACGCCAGTCGCGGCTCTTGCGATTGGTGCCGCGGTCGCCACCGCGCTCGTCGCCGCGAACTATGGCCGCGGACTCGTGAAGCTGTTCACGTTCTTCATCCTGCTCTCGACGCTGAGCACGCTCGTCCCGTACGCCTTCTGCTCGCTCGCGGCGTTCATGATGGAACGCTCGGGGCGGCTGCGGATGGCGGCCGGTGCGCGAACGGTCTGCGCGCTCGCGTTCCTGTATTCGATGTGGGCGATCGCCGGCGCGGGAAGCGACGTCGTGACGTCCGGCTTTCTGCTGCTGCTCGCGGGCCTGCCGGTCTACGTCTGGGTCGCGCGCACGTGACGCGTCAGTCGGAAGTCGGCCGGCTCACGCGTGTAATCCTGAAGGCACCGCGCGAGGCGTTCGAGAGTGCGGCGGCAATCGACGCCCAGTGGCGCGCGCTCAATTTCACCGAGGCGCCGGATCTGTCCCGCGCCGCTGCCGAATACGAGCGCTTCGTCGATCTGCTCGAGGGGCACGAGGTCGCCACGGCGTTTCTCCGCGACGCGGGCGGGCTCGACTCCATCTATGTGCGCGATGCGTCCGTCGTGTGCGACCGCGGCGCGATTTTGTGCAGCATGGGGAAACCCAATCGCACCGGAGAGCCGTCGGCGCAGGCGCCGCTGTATGGGGAACTTGGTGTTCCCCTCATTGGGGCCATCGAGCCTCCCGGACTGCTCGAGGGCGGAGACGCCGCGTGGATCGACGAGCACACGCTTGCCGTCGGGCGCGGCTACCGCACGAACGACGAGGGCATCCGTCAGCTCCGCGCCATTCTCGGCGACGCGATCGACGTCGTCGTGGTCCCGCTGCCGCACTGGCGCGGGCCGGGCGACGTGTTCCACCTGATGTCGATCTTGAGTCCCGTCGATCGCGACCTAGCGGTCGTGTATGCGCCGCTGATGCCGGTCCCGTTCCGCGAGGCGCTGATGGATCGCGGCATCTCACTGGTCGAAGTGCCCGACGATGAGTTCGACACGATGGGAGCCAACGTGCTGGCCATCGCTCCGCGCACCTGCATCATGCTCCGAGGGAACCCCAGGACGCGCGAGCGGCTCGAGCGCGCCGGCGCGCAGGTCTTCGAGTACGAGGGTCAGGAGATCAGTGTGAAGGGCGGCGGCGGCCCGACGTGCCTCACGCGCCCGATCGATCGCTCGTAGCGCGGAGCTTGAGTTCCGCGGTCCACGGGCCGCGCAACTGAAGGTGCGCGCTACGCCTTGCTCAATTCCGCCGCATCCCATGCGGCCATCCCGCCGGCGAGATCCGCGACGTCCGGGAAACCCGCGCGCTCCAGCAGGCTCGCCGCAATCGACGACCGATAACCGCCCGCGCAATACACGAGGATTGGACGATCGGCCGGCAGCTCGCCCAGACGGTCCGTCAGGTGATTCAGCGGAATATTCACGCTGCCGGGGATGGACCCCGACGCGTGCTCGCGCGGCGTTCGGACGTCCACGGCGACGAGCGTCGGCGACGACCCGAGCCGAGCGGCGGCAACGGGCGCGCTGAGGCGATCGGTCGACCAGGTGAGATCCGGCCGCGATTCGAGCGCTCTCAGCCCGTGCTCCAGATACCCCGCGATATTGTCGAAACCGATGCGGCCGAGCCGCGTGGCCGACTCCAGCTCGCGGTCGGGATCCGCGACGATGACGATCGGCCGCTCGCGATCGAGCACGGTCCCGGCCCACGTGGCGTATTGGCCGCCAAGCCCGATGTTGATGCTGCCCGCCAGGTGCGCCGGGGCGAACTCGGACGCTTCGCGCGTATCGAGCACTTGCGCGCCGGCCGCCTGCGCCTCGAGCACCGCATCCAGCGTCATCGGATTCAGCTCGCGCGCGAGCGCCTCGTCGAGCGTCTGCCGCTCCCGGCTGTTGAGCACGGCGTCGTACGTGAAATATGCGGGGGCGTCCGGTTGATCGGCGGTCACGATGTCGATGAACGCTTCGGGCGACATGGGCTGCAGCGCATAGTTGACGCGTCTCTGCTCGCCAATCGTGGAGACGGTCTCGCGGCTCAACGCCTTGCCGCACAACGAGCCGGCGCCGTGCGCAGGGTAGACGAGCGTCTCGTCGGGGAGCGGCATGAGCTTGCCGTGGACGGACCCGTAGAGCATCCGTCCGAGATCCGCGGCCGACCACCCGAGGGCCACGCGCAGATCGGGCCGTCCGACGTCGCCCACGAACAGCGTGTCGCCGGTGAGCACCGCATACGGATGCGTTTCGCTCCGATCGCGGTCGAACACGAGAATCGAGATGGATTCCGCCGTATGCCCAGGCGTCTCGAGCGCCTGGAGCCGCACCCGTCCGAACTCGATCGTGGCGCCGTCGGCGAGCGGCGTGAACGCGTATTCCGCCTTCGCCTCGGCCCCGAGGTACACCACCGCCCCCGTGCAATCGCGCAGCTCGAGATGCCCGGCGACGAAGTCCGCGTGAAAATGCGTCAGAATCACGTGCCGGATCCGGACGCCCTGTTCGTCTGCGTACGCGAGATACTGCGCGATGTCGCGCTGGGGA
The DNA here is from genome assembly GCA_046735335.1 of Acidobacteriota bacterium. GTDB lineage: Bacteria > Acidobacteriota > Vicinamibacteria > Vicinamibacterales > 2-12-FULL-66-21 > JBKPQB01. The sequence continues at coordinate 57,371 of JBKPTE010000053.1, forward strand.
TCGATGACGGCCGCCGTCCTCGACTCGCGGTCGCCGACGAAGTACGAGGCATGCGCGAGGCAATTGAGGTAGAACTGTTTGAAGATCATGGCGGCACCCGGCCCGACACCATGGTATCGCGGTGCGTGCGCGGCGTGTGCGTTCGCGCCGACTTGCCCCTCCCGGCGCCACCCGCCGCGAAATTCTTCGTTGACGCAAATATGTTTCGCCTGAGGAGGTCTTATGGCGGTAACAGTCAGGCCCATCACGCTGTGGCGGAAAGAACTTCAGGATCGTCCGGGCGCCCTGGCCGATTCGCTGGCGCCGCTGACCGAGGCAGCCATTGACGTCCAGATCCTGATGGCGTATCGCTTCCCTGGCGAACCCGACCGCGCGGCCGTCGAGCTGTTCCCGGTGACCGGAAAACGCGCGACCGCCGCGGCCGACCAGGCGGGCTTCGGCGCCTCCGGCATCCCGGCGCTGCTCGTGGAAGGGGACGACAGCCCGGGGCTTGGTCATCGCCTCTCACGCGCGATCGCGGATGCGGGCATCAACCTGGATTTCGTGGTCGCCCAGGTCATCGGCCGGAAGTATTCGGCTGTGTTCGGGTTCGCGGACGATCAGGGCGCGCGAACTGCCGTGGCGATCATCAAGAAGGAGAGCGCCGCCGGCAGGCGGCGATCGACGGCGGGTCGGCCGCGCCGCAACACGAGGGGGTCGCGGTGAATGGCCTGCGCCGGGTTGCGATCGTCTTCGTCGCGTGCGGCGCGCTCGCGGTCGCGCACGCGCAGGATCGCGCGGCGACGAGCCATTGGTCGAAGCCGCCGACCTCCTCCTGGCCGACCTACAACGGCGATTACTCCGGACGGCGGTTCAGTCCCCTCCGCCGGATCACCGACGCCAATGTCAGCGGCCTGAGCCTCGCATGGCTCTATCGGGCGAACGCGGGATCCACGCGCGGCGGCGGCGTGATCAAGAGCACGCCGCTCCAGGTCGACGGCGTCCTCTATTTCAGCGTGCCGGATCACGTCTGGGCCGTTGACGCGCGGACCGGACGCGAACGCTGGCACTACGCCTGGCGCAGCAGGGGTGGAAATCACCTGGCGAACCGCGGCGTCGCGATCCTCGGCGACGCGCTGTACTTCGAGACGCCCGACTGCGAGCTCGTGTCGCTCGACGTCAAGGACGGCACGGAACGCTGGCACACCGAGATTTGCGATCTCGATCTGTTCTATTACGGGTCCGCGGCACCGATCGTCATCGGCAACCATGTGATCACCGGGATCAGCGGCGACGATCTCGACGATCCGGGGTACATCGAATCCCACGATCCGGCAACCGGCGCGCGGCAGTGGCGTTGGTACGCGGTGCCGATGCATCCCGGGAATCCGGGCGCCGACACGTGGCCGAACGCCGACGCGATGCGCCACGGCGGCGGCATGACGTGGCAGCCCGTCACCTACGATCCCGAGTTGAACCTGATTTACGTCGGGACCGGCAACCCGCATCCCGTCATCGCGCACGCCAACCGCGCGGGCGCCAATCTCTTCACTGGCAGCATCGTTGCGCTCAACCCGGATACCGGAAAGATGGCGTGGTACTTCCAGCCGATGCCGCACGATACTCACGACTGGGACGCCAACGAGACGCCCGTGCTGATCGACGGCACGATCGACGGCCGTCCGCGCAAGCTGCTCGCGCAGGCATCCCGAAACGGCCACTATTTCCTGCTCGATCGCGCCACCGGGAAGGCGCTCGTCTCGACGGAGTTCGTGAAAACGAACTGGTCGCTCGGCTACGACGCGAAAGGGCAGCCGATTCCAAACCCGGCGAAGATGCCGCAGATCGACGGCGCGCTCGTGTCGCCGGACAGCGTCGGCGCGGCGAACTGGCCGTCGCCGTCGTTCAGTCCCGACACCGCGTTGTTCTACGTGAACGCGTCGCGCTCCTTCAGCGTCTTCTACATCTACGATCCCGACGACAATCCTCAGGGTTGGGCGGGCAGCGACCGCGGCGGCTGGACCGACGCGATGACCGAGGCGATCGATTACCGCACGGGCCGCATACGATGGAGCCACGCCTGGGACGGCGGCGCGCGCGCCGGTCTCCTGAGCACCGCCGGCAATCTCGTGTTCACGGGCGGCGCATCGAACGATCTCGTCGCGCTGGATGCCGCGACGGGCGCGGCGCTCTGGCACGCCCGCCTGAACGCGCCGATCAGCAACGGGCCCATCTCTTACACGCTCGACGGTTCCCAGTACGTCGTTGCGGCCGCGGGCGACACGATCTGGGCGTTCGTTCGTTGACGGAGACGTGGCGCGATCGATTCGAGCGTTTCGCACACGAGAAGACGCGCGCCGCGATCTCCGCGCCTCTTCCGCCGTACGCAACCGAATGGGACGCGCCAGCGGCGGATGCCGCGTCGATTGGGAACGCCTGGTCGACGCGCCTCTTCGACGGGCGCTTCCACCTCTCACGAGCGGGGCTGCGGCGGCCTGGCTGCGGTCTCGTGTTCGTTCAGTCGGCAGACGGCAACACCGGTGCCGCGGATCCGTCAACGCTCGGCGGCGGGAGCACGGACAAGCACCTCGTTTACGAGGGCCTCTCGCGCGTTGCGGCCGACGCCGTGCTGGCCGGAGCGCGAACCGTGCGCGGCCGCGACATCGTCTTTTCCGTGTGGCACCCCGAGCTGGTGAGCCTCCGATCCTCGCTTGCATTGCCTCGTCATCCGGTGCAGATCATCGCCACGCTGCAGGGTCTTCCCATCGAGCAGATGCTGCTGTTCAACGTCGCCGACATTCCGGCAATCCTGGTGACGACGGCCCAGACGATCCGCGGAATGGCGGCCTCGCTGCGGGACCGGCCGTGGATCACTTCGATCGTGATGAGCGACGCGTCGGGCCTGCCCGCCGCCTTCGAAGAGCTTCGTGCGATGGGCATCGCTCGCGTGTCGTGTGTGGGCGGCCATACGCTGGCCACGGCCCTGCTCGATGCCGGCCTCGTGGACGATGTGTATCTCACGACCGGCGCGCGCCCGGGCGGCGAACCGGGGACGCCGCTGTCTCCGCATCCATGGCGCGCCAGGGTCGCGGTTCGCAAACACGGCACAGGGCCCGAAGCCGGCGTGGTCTTCGAACACATCCTGCCCGAGCGCGCGTGATTGCATCGAGACGACAAGCGAGCCCGAGCGCCGCGTGCGTGGCCGGTGTGGCTGCTCAGCGCGCCGGCGGAACGGAGTCCGCACGGGTGATGTGACGGCACGATCGAGGTCGATCGACGGCGCCCCAACGGTACTTGTACGGTTCGCGTCCCGCGAGGAAATCGAAGGTCGACGCGCCCTCCTCGATTGCCCGCTCCATCGCGGCGGCGATCGCGAGCGACCCCATGCTGAGCGCGCCGAACTCGGGATCGAAGCCGCCGAGGTAGAAGAACGCTTGATCGCCCGCCCGCAACCCGTAGTGCACGGCAGCGACTCGGGTGCCGATGCGCAGCACCGAGAGGCGCAGGAGGCCTGCCGCCTGCAGTGCCGTCGCCGCGCGGCGGTGAAACCGTCGGACGTCGGCGTCCGAGAGGACTCCGGCCTGCCCCTTTTCCGCCCAGCGCGTGCCGTGCAGCGCGAAGAGCGCGGTGAGCGCCTCCTGCAGTTCCTCCTCCCTGGCCCGTTCGATCGTCAGCCCGCCGAGCCGTTCGGCGCGCCGCCGCGAGTAGCGAAGGTGCGACGCGAGCTTTGGCGCGATACGGTCCGCGAGCTCGTCGACGCGATCCGGCAGACGGACGAAGGGGCATGGGTCCGTCGACGCCGTGTTCGCAGCCGCGTCGGATGGCGCGTCGACGTGCAGCAGGAGCGAGCGTTCGCGCAGATTGTCGAATCCACAGAACGACCAGTCGGCGCGCGACGACTCGAGCTCGATCGAGACGGCGGCCGCCAGGTTTCGTTCGGCGCCCGGCGCAGCAAGCGCATCGAGGTAATCCGAGACTCCGGCGCCGAGCAGACGCAGCTCGCACTCCGGCGAGATGTACAACGGAGCCAGGCCAGTGAGGATGCCGTGCTCGCGCAGGAGCAGGACCCGCAGCGCTCCGCGCCCGAACACGTCCCACCACGGAAGCAGCCACGCCGGGTGCTGGAACGGCGTGCGGTCCTGCACGGAGCTCCAGAGCGCTTCCCACTCCGGGCGCAGTGCGTCAAGCGCTTCGCGCGCCCTCACGCGCTCAACGACGACGGCGCGGCCGGCGTCTCGCGGGTGCGCGACTGCAGCAGCATCCATTCGTAGCGCTCCACGTATCGCCGCGCCATGACGGCAGATGAGAATCGCTCGCGCGCCGCTTCGCGACATGCGCGCGCATCCAGCCGGTCCGCGCGCCCGATCGCCTCCGACATCTCCTCCACGCTGCGGACGATGAATCCCGTGACGCCCTCATCCACGATGTCAGGCAGCGCGCCGTTGCCAAAGCCGATGACCGGCGTGCCGCACGCGATTGCCTCCATTGCGACGAGGGAGCTCGTTTCGTGCACGACGCTGGGAACGAGAACGCAGCGCGCGGCGCTCAGGAGGCGCCGCTTGCGAACCTTCGAGACCGGTCCGATGAAGCGCCGCTCGCGATCGAGCCGAGGTACGACCTCGCGCTCGAAATAGGCCTGATGTTCGTGAAACGGAAACGCGATGCCTCCGAGCAGCAGCGGCAGTCCGGCACGTCGGGCAGCTTCGAGCGCTAGATGAAACCCCTTTTCGGGGCAGATCCTGCCGAGCGCGAGCGCGAACCCCCTCCGATACACTGATCGCGGCAGCTCCTCGACGGCGACGCCGTTCTCGATCGCCGGCAGGAGAAACGGCACGTGCGGCAGGCGGATCTGCTGCGCGCGCGAGACCGGCGTCGCCCACGTCAAGGGGCGCCGAATCTCCGAAAAGCGCGCGGTGATCAGCTCCGGCGGCAGGTGGAGCGTCACGAGCACCGGCGGTCCTTCCGGCGGCAGATAGCGGTCGAACTCGTGGCCGTGCAGATGGACCACGTCGATCGGCTCGCGCGCGAGGACGTCCTGAATCACGCGCCGGTAGGCGACGATTGCCCGTTCGTATGTGTCACGATCGACGCGATCGGGCGGAGCGGCAGCCCGGATCAGCTCGCCCGTGACGTACGATCCCGCTGGCGCAACCACGAGCGAGCGATGGCCCATCGCAACGAGATGACGATCGAGCAGGTGAACGATTTGTTCGGCGCCGCCGACGGCGTTCGGCCCGACCTGCGCGAGCGGGTACGACACGGTGAGGATGGTCAGCGGCACGGCATCAGCCACGCTCGAGGCTGGACAAGGGGGCTCACCGTGAGGTATTCGCAACGCTTGTACCTGGAATGACGCGCCCGATGCCCGACGCTGCGTGGGCCGCTGTGGCTGCGGCCGTGAGCGACGGAACAGCTCAGCCTGTCGTCGTCTCCGCCGTTGTCGCGCACCCCGACGACGAGGTCATCAGCGCCGGGATTCTCCTGCGACGCCTCATGCAGCGCGGGAGTACTGTCGACCTCGTCCACATCACCGACGGCGCTCCGCGGGACGGGCGCGACGCGCAACAGCAGGGATTCGGAACGAGAGACGAGTATGCGCGCGCGCGCCGCGCGGAGCTCCAACGCGCGCTCGCGGCCCTCGAGATAGAGCCGCGCGAGCAAATGGCTCTGGATGTGATCGATCAGGAAGCATCGCTCCAAATCGGTGCGCTTGCCGGCCGCCTGGCAGGCGTGTTCCAGTTGCTTCGGCCCGACGTGATCCTCACGCATCCGTTCGAAGGCGGGCATCCCGATCACGACGCGACCGCCTGTGCCGTTCACACGGCGCTTGCGCGTGTCGCGCTGGAGCCTCCGCCGCTGCTCGTTGAATTCACGTCGTATCACCGCGGGCCCGAAGGCATGCGCGTCGGTTCGTTCCTGCCAGGAACGGGCGGGGAGCCGGAGACGCTCCTCTTGACTGAGGACGAACGTGTGCTCAAGGGGCGGTCGCTCGAGTGTTTTGCCTCGCAGGCCGCGATCGTCGCGTGGTTTTCGCTCGACGCGGAGCGCTTCCGGCGCGCGCCGCGCTACGATTTTCTCCGCGCGCCGTACGAAGGACGTCCGCTCTACGAAGACTTCGACTGGGGCATGGATCAGCAGCGATGGCGTGAGCTGGCGCGGCGCGGGCAGGCATGAATTGCGTAGAAGCTCGGATGTGGAGGGCACAAAACGCCGGGCAGCCGATCGCACAGCCGGAAGCCGGCGCGGCGCCGGGCGGTCAAAAACAGACGAGCCGTGGCAGAAGCCGGCAGCGGTAAGGAGCGGCGCCCCTACACGTCGCAGATCTCGATCGCCTTCTCCAGTTCGGCGATCGGATCGTGCCCCTGGCTGGGCGAGTACTCGTGGGAGACGAACCCGGTGTAGCCCAGATCGGCAATCGCCTGCGTCACGAAGCGGTAGTTCAACTCCTGCGTGTCGTCGATCTCGTGCCGCCCCGGATTGCCGCCCGTGTGGAAGTGTCCGATCCACTGGAAGTGATCCCGGATGTTCCGCACGATGTCGCCGTCCATGATCTGCGCGTGGTAGATGTCGTAAAGGATCCGGACACGCGGAGAATCGACGCGCTTCATGACGTCCACGCCCCAGGCGATGTGGTCGAACATGTAGTCCTTGTGATTCACCTTGCTGTTCAGGTACTCCATGCAGACGGTGATCTGCTTGTCTTCGGCGTGCGCCTTGATGCCGTTCAGGAACGCGACGCAGTTGTCCGCCCCCTGCCGTTCGTCCATGCCGTTGCGATTACCGGAGAACGTGATGATGTTGGGCACGCCGTTCGCGGCCGCCTCGTCGATCGCGGCGTGCATGAGCGGTCCCAGGCGCGCGTGATTCTCGGTGCGGTTCAGCGCGTCGGGAATCGTTCCGCCGGGACCGGGGTACATCGACGGCACGAGGCCGTGCTTTTTCAGCGTCGGCCAGTCGGTGGGGCCAATCAGGTCGAACCCCTTGATCCCGAGCCGCGCGGCCTCGCGGCAACTGTCGTCCAGGCTCGCGCCGCGTCCGAACACCCCGCGCGTGACGCCCTGCTTGATGCGCCCCTTGCGCGGCTTCGGCGAAACGGGCGATGTCTCCTGTGCGGAGACGCGGCTGACGAGAATCGGTGCAGCGACGGCATTGAGGAACGCTCTGCGGCGCATGGACGGCCTCCTGACGGCGAAGATGCCGCAGAAGCTTACCGCAGGTGCCGGGCGGGTCCCGCGAATCTTGCTGCGGATTCCCCGGATTCTGGAAGAATTCGCAGATGGCTTGCCGCCGCCTCGCGGCCCTCATCCTGCTCCTGCTGCACATGGCTGCGTCGGGCGCGCACGCGCAGACGGCGCCGCCTCCCGAGCCGATTGACCTGCGAAGCGCGTTCACGGCTCCCACGCTTCGCGACCTCCCGTCGAGCGACACGCTCGGCGGCTTTCTCGAGACGACGCTTCCGGCGCTCGTCTCGGATCGGATCGAAGGCGGCGGGCTCGGGGTGGGAACGGCCGCACGCATCGGCGCCGGCGGCAGTTCCTGGTCGCAAACGGGATTCATCTTGAACGAGCTCGACCTGACCGACCCCGGAAGCGCCGGGCGGTCGCTGTTGCCCTTCGATCCCCTGTTCCTCGATGCCGTCTACGTATCCTCGGTGCTGATGCCAATCGAGCAGTCGGCCCCGGGACTCGGCGTTCACGTGCGTCTGGCCCCGCCCACCGCGAACTGGCACGGACGATTCGAGGCCTCGCTCGCGCCGCCGTCCCGTGTGCCGCCAGGGGAGCGGCCGCCGCCGATCGCCGCCCAGCGGACATGGGAGCGTGTCGGGGCGCTCGTGACGGGGCCCGCGTGGCGGGATCGGCTCCGCATCGCGGCCGGCGCCGTCGTCAACGATGCGACGCAGTTTGCGCGTGCGGATCCGACCGTGGCGGCGAGCTCGCAGCGGAGCGCGTTGCTCAACGCGGCGTTCTCGGTGTCGCCCGCGACCGACATGACGGCCGCAATCATCGGCCGCACGGCGCACGTTCCGATCACGACCGGTGCTCTTCCCGGCCCGTCCATCCAACCGGCGCCTCGCGACCGTGTGTCGGATCTCATCATTCAATCGACCGTCGTTCAACGCCGTCCGTCCATCGACTGGACGGCCGCGCTCGGGTACGCGCGCACCGCGCTGGGGACCGGAGTCGGGGCGCCGGTGCTCGTCATGGATTCCGTCGCGGATGCGCCGGTGATGACCGCGCTCGAGCGGCCAAACGTCCATCGGCAATGGTCGGCGGTCCTGCGGGCGAACGGGGCGGCCTCGAACCCGAACCGCTGGCTGCGCAGTGGTCGCGCCGGACTCGAGATCAAGACGTCGAGCGGCGCCGCGCTGCCGGTGCCGGCGTCAGTCATCGCCGAAACGGTCGATGGGATCCCCGCGCGCGTTTGGCGGTTGACCCCGTCGCCGGTCGATTCCCATCGTCACACGACAGGACTGATCGGTTACGTCGACGAGCGGCTTCAGATTGCCCCACGGTTACGCATCGACGCGGGCGTCCGGTTCGAAGCCGTCAGCGCTGCCGCAACGGGCGGCGGCAGCTTTTCCTGGCAGGACTGGTTTCCTCGCGCCGCGATGCAGTGGACGATCGTCCCGCGCCGGGTTTCGCTGTTCGCCGGCATCGCGCGATACGGCTATGCCCCGACGCTCGAGAGTCTTGCCGTGGGAGATCCTGCCGCGCCGGCCGCAGACGTATTCAGGTGGAACGATCCGAATCGCGATGGGCGGCCCGATCTGTCAGAGATCGGTCCTCTCGTCGCGCGTGCTGGAGGCACGCAAGGAATCTCGGCGATCGATGCGGCTTTGCGGCGGCCGTATCTCGACGAGTTCGTCGCAGGCGTCGATCTGCATCCGTCGCCTGCTTGGGCGGTTCGTCTGACGGGAGCGACTCGCGCCGAGCGTCATCTGAGCGCTGTCGTCAACACGGGCGCGGCGATCACGGCGTACACCGTCAGGGGCGTTCCCGATGTGGGCGCCGACCTGCTCGACCCGGGCGACGATCAAGTGCTGCCCTTGTACAGCCGGCGCCCTGAAACGTTTGGCGCCGATCGCTATCTGCTGACGAATCCGCCGGGCTTCTCGACGACAGCAGCGAGCCTCGAGCTGCGCGTCCAGCACACCGGGGACAGGCTGTGGCTCCTCGCCGGCGCGACGGCGACTCGCTCGTCGGGGGCGGCGGTCGCGCGCGGCTTTGGACCCCTCGAGAACGATCGCGGGCTGCCCGGGGATCTCTACGTCGATCCGAATGCGCTCACGTTTGCCCGGGGCCGGTACTTCACGGACCGCGGCTACACGATCAAGACGTCGGGCATCTATCGATGGGCGTACGACGTCACGCTCGGCGTCACGGCGCGGTACGAGGATGGCCAACCGTTTTCGCGTCTCGTGCTCGCTCCGGATCTGGCACAAGGCGCCGATGTCGTCCGCGCGTATCCGAATGGCCGTTCCCGATTCACCTACCTGCTCACCGTCGACGGCCGGCTCCAGAAAGGGTTCCGCGTCGCGCGAGGACGCGTGGTCTTCGTGGCCGACGTGTACAACCTTCTGAACATGGCAAACGAGGTCGAGGAGCGAGTCCTGACGGGGCTCTCGTTCCGGGAGACAACACTCGTTCAGCCGCCGCGCTCGGTGCACGTGGGTCTCCACTACACCTTCTGATGCGCGGCGCGGAGTTGCGAGAGCGGTGAAAGCCTATGTCGCCGAACGAGTGAGATACGCATCGAGGGGACGGTAGGCGGCAGCCGCGTCTGCCGTGCCGTCCCACGCCTGGAGGAACCGCGACAGCGGCGTCGCCGTCTGCTCGAGCGCTCTCGCGACATCGCCTTCGGCCGTCGAACCCGATGGCTTCCAGTCCGGTCCCAGCGCCGCGCGTGCTCTCTGCAGCGCGTCCTTGGCGCCCGTGACGTCTCCCTGTTTCCAGCGCAGGTACCCGAGCAGGAAGAAGCCCCCGGCCGCGCGAGCGTTGGTGCGGCACGCGGCGGAAAGATGCCGTTCGGCGTCCTTCGCATGCCCGCGGATCAGCGCCACTTCACCGAGCGTCAGCAACGCGCCCGTTTCCTCGGGGTTGATCGCGTGCGCGCGTGCGAGGGCGTTCTCGGCGGCCCCGAGGTCCGCGTCCGAGCGCGCCGTCAACGCACGGAGCGTACCCCACGCCGTCAGCGCCCGATGGCTTCGCGGATCGATTCGCGAGATCTGTTCGTACTCGCGTAGGGCATCTTCCGTGTTCCCCTCGGCGGTGAGGCAGGCGGCGAGGTAGTAGCGCGAGTCCTCGTGGTCGGGATCGAGCGCGAGCGCTTCGCGGAAGAGCCCGATTGCCTTCGACGTGTTCTTCTCGACCTTGAGCGCGTGCATGGCCGCGCGCTCGCGATCCCAGAACGCGACGACGCGTGCGCGGTCGTCGAGCGGGACGGGCGCGGACTCGCGTCGCGCCTGCTGCTGAATCTCGCGCGGCGCCGGGTCGCCTTCGACGATCTCCCACGCCCGATCCGCGCCGAGCGGGCCGTACGCGCTGACGAGGCCGTCGGGCCACCGAATCGCAAGCGCGTCGATCGCCGTGGCCTTCCCAAGCCCGAAGTGCACCATCGTCGTGCTCTGCGACAGGTAGCTGCCGCCGGTGATCGCGCGGCGCAACTGGACGCCGGAAACAGTCGCCGTCGCGATGGCGCCCGTGGCAACCGTTGCTGCATCGGATCCGCGGCGCTTCGCTCGCAGCCGAAGTTCGCCCCAGTGCCCGCTGGCGGTGTCGTTGCGCAGCAGCCGCACCCCGCCGGCGTTCGACGCGATGAGCAGATCGAGATCGCCGTCGTTGTCGAAGTCCGAGACGGCAAGCCCGCGCGCGACGCGCGGCTCCGCAAGCGGTTTGGTGAGGGGAGCCAGATCGTGAAAGTACTCGCCGTGGCGATTCCAGAACAGGAACGGCGCCTGGGGCACGAGAGCCTTCGGCGTCTGTTCGGTTTCAATCGTGCTGCCGTTCGCGACGGCGAGGTCGAGCCACCCGTCGCTGTCGAAGTCGAGGAACGCGACGCCCCACCCGACCATCGGCAGCGCGATCTGCCCGAGGCCGAACGTGTCCGCCGCGTCGGCGAACCGCAACGCCTTCGAGTCCTTCAGCAGCGAGTCGTACAGCGCGTTCTCCTGCGCGAGCCAGTGCGAGATGAACAGGTCGTCGTCGCCGTCGCGGTTCCAGTCGCCAACCGCCAGGCCCATCGCGCCGCGATAATCGGCAACCCACGCGGGATGGCTGATGTCTTCGAACCGTCCGTTCACGTTGCGAAAGAGAACGTTGTCCGAGATGTCGTTCGCGACGTAGAGATCGGGCCACCCATCCTGATCGAAGTCGTGCCACACGGCGCTCAGACTCCGCCCTTGCAGGTTGGAGACGCCCAGCTTCGCACCGATTTCCGGGAACCCTCCGCGGCCGAGATTGTGAAAGAGGAGATTGCGTTCCGGCTCGTACGAAGCGGGGTTCAGCGTGTACGGGACGACGGCGCCGTACTGCTGCGACGCCTCGCCGCGGCGCTCGGAGGCGGGCGTGTATTTCACATAGCCGCAGACGTACAAATCGAGGCGGCCGTCGTTGTCGTAGTCGCCCCACGCCGGGGTCGCCCAGAACCCTTTGCGCGACGGGAACCGCGCATCCCGCGTCAGATGGCCGCGATCGTTGTGGTACAGGAGCAGCGCGTCGTATCCGGTGATGACGAGATCGATCCAGCCGTCGCCATCGTAGTCGCCCCAGGCCGCGCCCATCCCGACGATCCGCGGTTCCGGAAAGTCCCCCACGCGGCGGAAGCGCCCGTTGCCGAGATTTTCGAAGAGCAACGTGGGCGCGAGGCGCTCGTCCGGCGCATCGAGCGGACCGCCCGCACTGACGAGCAGCAGGTCGTCGTCGCCGTCGTTGTCGAAATCGCCCCACGCCGCGCCAGGTCCCATGTCTTCGGGCAATTGCGACGTCCTCGCGCCCTGGAAGGTGACGAAGTCGCCGAGCCCCGCTTCGCGGGTGACGTCGACGAACACGGGCTTTGGCGCATCGCGCGGCAGATCGCGCGCGAGCGACTGCGTGATGTCGGCGTTCGACTCACCGGGGTGGTACTCCGCCGTCTGGCGCTGCCGGGAGTTCCGCGCCACGATTGCGAGCGTGACGAGCGCCGCCGCCGCGACGAGGATTGCCGTCCGGAGCAGCCCGCGCTGACGGCGGCTCAAACGTCTGGGTGTCGTGGTCTGCATCGGCGTGCGCTCCAGTTATGGGGTGAATGACGAGAGCGTCGCCGTCGCGCCGGCGCCATCGCGGACGGCAACGTCCACGGCGGCCGTTGCGCGGCTGATCTCGACGACGGGCGCCGTGATGCCGGCGTTCTCACCCATCAGGTAGTTGGCGAGAAACTGATCGACCTTGCGGTATTGAAGGATCGCGGTGACCGTGTATCGTCCGGGACGGACGGTGTGCGGTGCGCCGGCCGACGAGCAGTCGACCTCGTACTGCGCGGTATCTGAGTACCCGGGGAAGAGCGCTCGACGGAACCGGACGCCCACCATCTCCCAGAGGTTGTGGCGATCGATGAGCGTGCCGCGCTGATCCACCGGCTCCGCCTTGAACAGGAACGACCCCGGCGCAATGAAGTTGCGCGCGTCCCGCGTGCCGGACGAAAAGATCTCGCGTCCGTCCGGATTCGTGACGTGCACTTCGACCCAGCTCTGGATCATGTCGAGCGGGCCCGTGGGGTAGTCGTGTCCGACCTTGTTGGACGTCAGGACGACCCGGACGGGAAGAATGGCGGCGGGCGTCGGCTGCCCGACGTTGAGCGCGAGGCGGACGACCGGTCCCGCCGCCCACTTGTGCTCGATCTCCGGAATGCGGCGCGCGCCGTGCAGCCATTCCTCTGTCAGCCGGACCTGCTCCTCCCAGCCGTCGAGCTTCAGCATCGCGGGCACGAGCTGATTCGCGGCGACGAAGCGGTGGCTGCGGTGCTTGCCGTCCCCGGCCGTCCGGTTGTAGTCCGCCGTGTCGCCCGCGGCCGGATCGTGCGAATCGACGAGCGGCATGTGGCATTCGCGGCACTCGATCGTCTTTCGCGGATCGCCCTTCTTGTTCCAGTGGCTGTTCGCCCAGTTGTCGTACTGGTTCTGCAGCTGGACCCAGCCGACGCGATTCACTTCCGCGTCGATGAACTGCTTGTGGCAGGCGGCGCAGTACTCCGGCGCCTTGAACAGCCGCTTGCTCAGCTTGTTGTGCTCGTCCGGATACGTCCGGATCAGGAAGTCGCGCGCCAGGCGTCCCGCGCCGGATGTCTGCCACTGCCACAGGTACTCGGAGGGACGCGACATCGTGTAGGCCGCGTTGCCCTTGATGTCCGTCTCGCGGATCGAATGGCACGAGAGGCAGGACACGCCTTCCTGAATGCCGTGCAGGCTCGTGAGGTCCTTCACGAAGATGTTCTTCGTCCCCGAGAAGAGCGAGATCGGATCGTGGCAGCCGCCGCAGTATCGCGTCGATTCCGGTCCGTTCTGCTTCGCCATCGTGGATTGAATGCGCTGGAAGAGCGGATCCATCGCGGAATAGCGGTGCGCGCTCGGCAGCCATTCGTTCACGATTTCGCGGTGGCAGCCGCTCGTGCCGCACGCCGCGGACCCGGAGAGTATCCGCGCGTCCATGGCGCGGTTGGTGCTCGTGCGCGCGAGGCTTGGCGCGAACGGGCGGTCCCGGCCGAACGCGTAGCTGTAGTCCGCCGGGAATTCGTTCACGTACTGCGGTCCGCGATAGGCGGCGGGCATGGCCGCGACGAGCATCAGCGCTCCGGCGGCGGCGAGCGTCGTGTGGACGAGGAACGCGCGCGCGGCTGGAACAACGCGAATCACGCGCGCGAGCACGATGACGACGTGCGGCAGGGCGGCACCGAGCACCACGAACGTCGAGATCAGGTGCGCCTGCCGCCCTGCCCACGTCATCCTCGTTCCGAGGAGGCCCTGCCACGTCACGACGGCGCCGGACACGGCGCAGACCAGCAGCGCCGCGGCAGCCAGGTATCCGAGCAGGAGCACGGACGACCACTGGTACGAGCGGTAGTCCTTCCAGTGCCCCACCGTGTACCACACGAGCGGCGCCAGCCACGCGATGCCAATGGCGGCGTGAAGCAACAGCCCCCATTCGATGAGCCGATGGAACGGGGCGAACGTGATCGCAAGGCCGGTCACCGAGAGGACGACGACGACCGCGGCGGTCGTTTTCGACGCGAGCGCGTTCCAGCCTGTTCGGATGCGGCGTTCCGTGCTGCCGGGTAGAGCCACCTCGGACCTCCGTTAGCGATGACGCTGCTCGAGCGGGAGCAGCAGAACGTCAATGGATGGGAACGGCACGCGGATACGCCGTGCCGCGGGGTCGTCGGCCGGATCTCCTGGACCGGCGGCCCCGTAGGCCGGGTCTCTCAGACCCGGCGAATCGTGGGCCGGGTTTCTCAGACCCGGCAGATCGCGCATCCCGTGCGACGGGAGCGGACGGACGGAATCAGGGCTGGCGGAGTTGATGTCCATCTCCTTGCTGAACCCGTCGGCATACAGGAGGAAGGTCCGCGTCCAGCCGAGCGGCACAGGCGGAAGCCCGCGCGCGTCGAACGCGAGCGCGATCTCGTCACCCGGCGCGGCAACGACGAAGCGATCGTCCGTACGTTCGAGGCGATTGCGCACGTCTCCAGGCGCGGTGTAATCGCCCACCGGAGTCTTCCAGTGCGACGTCGTGGTCACGCGGTCGTAGTCGTAGGTGAATGGCTCCCGTCCATCGGGCGATGATTCGGATGAGAAGCCACGGAAGGACAGATGCGCCGAGAAGGCTGCGATCGAACGCCGCTCGACCGGACCCCGATCGACGTCCGCCGCCGCGATGCGATCCCAGTAGACGCGCATGCTGGTCGCGATACGAAGCTCGCGCCGGCCCGTCAGCGCCGCCTGCCGCAGGTCGAGGACGATCGTTTGGGGACGGCCGACGGGCACGCCGATATCCGCAATTGCGGTTCGCCAGCGGCCCCGCGCGTCACGGATCTCGACTGACGGAGGTTCGAGCGGCAGTGGGCGCTGCGACGCCGCGACGTTGTCGCTCGAGAAGGCGTAATCGGTCCAGCCGGTGAGCAGGAGAACGTCGGCGCGATCGTCGACCCTGACGGTCAGGGTGTGACGGCGCGCGTAGCCGCGAATGGGCTGGAGAGGAAACCCGTCCGCGTACCGGCGATCGATTGACGCGAGCGCCGGTCGAACGTCGCTTCCGCTGTCGTCGACCGCGGCGAGCACGCGGCGGACATTCCGTACGGCCTGGAAGCTGCCCGATGCGCGCGACTCGCCGAGGAGCCCTTCGAGCGGATAGACGTCGACGCCCGTGCGGTGGGTCACGACGTCCAGCCGGACGTGGTCCAGGAAGAGCACCTCCTCCAGCTCGTTGGTGACGCGGAGAAGGTAGCGGTTGGCGCGCGGGACGAGCGCGTCGCCCGGAATGCGGACGTACTCGTCAGGATCGGGCGTCGCGCGTTCGCCCGGGGCGAGCCAGTATCCAAGCTCGCCGCCGCCGAGAAAATCCGTGACGAAGGTGAAGCGCTGCCCGTTCCATGTGAAGAGATACGGACACGAGGACGGCTTGCGATTCAGCTCTTCGACGACGAGCGGACGCCCGCGTGCCGGCTGCAGCTCGGCCTGAACGATCCCCGCGGGCCAGAGCACCCGTACCGCATCGGTGATCTGCCGTCCGCCGAGACCGAAGACGATGTCAGCCGGCGCGGGGCTTGGCGTCGCGGCATATACCTCGCGCGTTTCGGCCAGGCTGCCGGCGCGCATCTCGACGCGGGCGCCGGTGCCGCTCCTGTTGCTGATCCGCGCACGGAGCCGCACCGCGAGCGCGCCGGCGCGGTCGCCGCCGTCGTTCCGCAGTACCCTCAGGCCGTCGCGCGATCGAAGAATGATGTCTTCGTCGCCGTCGCCGTCGAAATCCGCGATGACGATTGCGCGGGCGGCGGTCAGCGGCTGCGCCCGCACTTGCCCTGCAAGCGTGCCGAGCGCGCGGTCCGTGACGTCCTGCCACCCGTCGCCGAGCGATCGCAGCAGGCGCAGCCCCTGTGGCGCCCAGGCGAGCAGATCCGTGAGGCCGTCGCCGTCGTAATCGAAGAACTGCGCGGCCAGCACGCCGGTGAGGCCGCCCGGTGCTGGACTTGCTCGAAATCGCGTGCGTCCGGCGCTCAGGAACAGCGCCGCCGGACCATCACTCCGGCCCGCGAGGAAATCCGGGCGGGCATCGTGATTCAGCTCCGCGGCGGCGAGCGTGGTGAGCGCGCCCGTTCCATTCAACCCGGCTTCACGCGCGACATCATGGAATGAGCCGTCGCGGCGATTGCTGAAGAGCGCGAGGCGGCCCGTCGTTTCGCTCAGCGCCAGATCGATGTCGCGATGCCGGTCGTAGTCGGTGGGGACAAGCGCGGTGACGTGAGCACCGGTCACGCGAGACGCCCCGGTGACGTCCGTGAACGTGCCGTCCCCGTTGTTGCGCCACAGCCGCAGGGGCGCGGCGGGAAAGCCGTTTGGGAACGCCAGGGCGCCGTCGGCGCCGCGTCCGTCCAGATCGACGAATCCCGGCAGCACGATGTCGAGGTCGCCGTCGTGATCGACGTCGGCGAAGGCGGCGGCCAGCGGAAGTTCAGTCGGCGCGCTGCGCAGGTGGGCCGTCGCGGTAACGTCCGTGAAACGTCCGCCCCCGTCGTTTCGATAGAGCGCCGTTCCGCCGTAGCGGAGGATCAGCAGGTCCGGCCGGCCATCGTTGTTGTAATCGCCCGCTACCGCGCCAATTCCGATCGCGCCAGGCTGCGCGCGCGCGAAGCGGACGGACCCATCGCGGACGAACTGCCCGTGCCTGTTGCGCCAGAGGTACTCGCGTGCGGCGGAGACCTCGAGGAGATCCATATCCCCGTCGCCGTCGATGTCGACGAGGGTGAGGCCGCCGGACAGACCATCCGCGATTCGACGGCGGCCGTTCGTATCGAGCCCGCGTGGCGTGAATCGCCGTCCGACCGGATCGAGCGCGTCAGCAGGTGTCGTATGCGTCGCCAGCGCGAGGGCAACGAACCGGACGTCGGGAACACGCCGATCGACCAGCTCGCGCTCGGCGCCGTTCGACGCGACACCTTCGGCATACGGGCCCTGCTCGAGGTAGCCGTTGCCGAGCGTGATGGCCGCGCCGCTCTCCCGCAGCGCTTGAAACCGCTGGAGCATGCGCTGCGCGTCCGCCTGACGCCCGTCGCGCGAGAGCGCCACCGACAGGTTGTAGGCAGCCGTCGCGTTGGTCGGTTCGAGCTCCAGCGCGCGTTGAAGCCGCCCGATTGCCGCTTTCGCGTTGCCCTGCTGCAGCTGCGTTTGCCCGAGCATTACGTTGGCCGCGGCGTCTTCCGGATCGCTCTCCAGGACGCGCCCGAACGCCGCCGCCGCGTGCGCCTGGCTGCCCTCGGCCTTCCCGATCAGCCCGAGCAGGTAGTCCGGTCGTGGCCCTCCCATCGCGCGCGCGGCCGATACTTCCTGCCGCGCCGCGTCGAGCTTGCCGTCGTAGAAGAGCGCCAGCGCAAGGTTGAATCGCGCGATCGCCAGCGATGGCGCGAGCCGCAGCGCGTCGCGGAAGGCCTCCGCCGCGCGCGCGTACTCGAACCGCTCCAGCCAGGCGACGCCAGCGTTGTTCGATCGATACGCGCGCTCGATGACCTCGCCCGGCGGCGTCTGCGCGACAGCCGTTGCCAGGACGAGAGCGAGCGTGCAGACGAGTGCCGCAAGGGCGTGCCGGGGAGACGGCATGGGCAGAGTGCGTCAGAGCGCAGCAACGGCGATGCCCGGCGCGGGTGGGAGCGATTTGCGCGTGATTTGTGGCGATTGGTGCGAGGCCGCGCCTCGCATCGGCCTGACTGCCGGATTTCCGGCAGTCGCTCGCGCGTCGCGACGGCGTGTAAGAGTTTTGTCACGCGGTCGCGCGGACGCTGCGGCGGCGTATGATCCGCGAAACCAGTCTCGTAGAGGTACTCCGATGCGCCATCCGATGGGCACCCGTGCGCGCGTGCTCCTATCTTCCGTGTTCAAGCCGTTCGCCCGCGACGATGAATTTGGATCGCGTGCCATCAATCCGGTCGAGCTGTACCACAACCAGGTCACGAGGGCGCAGGGCCCGTTCTCGCTCCGCATGTTTCACCGAAGCTGGGGCCTCATGTTCATTCACGAGAACATCGCGGCGCCGTGCACGCTCCTCGACTTTCCGACGCGCGAGGAGTTCGTCAGGGAGCTGACCTCCCGCGAGTACGACATCGTCGGCATCTCGTCGATCATCGTGAACGTGGGAAAGGTGCGCGAGATGTGCCGGCTCGTGCGCCTGCATTCGCCGCGATCGACCATCGTCGTCGGCGGTCACGTGACGGCGATCCCGGGCATCGAGCGGCTGATCGACGCGGACCACATCGTGCGCGGCGAAGGCGTGTCGTGGATGCGCGAGTTCCTGGGCGAGGACACCGAGCGCCCGTTCGTCCACCCGGCGATCCCCTCGTCGTTCGGCTTCCGCGTGATGGGCATGCCGAGCCCGCGCGGAGGCGGCAGCCCCTCGGCGACGATCGTCCCGTCGGTCGGGTGTCCGCTCGGCTGCAACTTCTGCACGACGTCCGCGTTCTTTGGCGGCAAGGGACGGTTCGTGAACTTCTACGAGCGCGGGCGCGATCTCTTCGAGGTGATGTGCGGCGTCGAGCGGAGGCTCGGGGTGTCGTCGTTCTTCATGATGGACGAGAACTTCCTGCTGTACAAGCGCCGGGCGCTGGAGCTGCTCGAGTGCATGAAGCAGCACGGCAAGGCGTGGGCGCTGTACGTGTTCTCGTCGGCCAACGCGATCCGAAAATACGAGATGCGGCAGCTCGTGGACCTCGGCGTCGAATGGATCTGGCTCGGGCTCGAATCATCGGGCAGCAGCTACGCCAAGCTGAATGGCACCGATACGCTCGCGCTCGTCGGCGAGCTGCAGGCGCACGGGATTTGCGTCCACGGGTCCACGATCGTCGGCCTCGAGCACCACACGCCGGAGAATATCGAGGGCGACATCGAGCGGGCCGTCGCGCACGACACCGTGTTTCATCAGTTCATGCTCTACACGCCGATCCCGGGGACGCCCCTCCACGCGCAGGTTGCCAGGGAAGGACGTCTTCTCGACGACGTCGATTTTGCCGACATACATGGCCAGTTCAAGTTCAACTTCCGACACCCGGCGATTTCGCGCGACGCGTCGAAGGAGCTGCTCGACGGCGCATTCCGCCTGGATTTCGAGCGCAACGGCCCGAGCCTCTACCGGCTGGTGCGGACGATGTGGGAGCGATGGCAGCGATACGGAGCGGACGGCGACCCGCGCGTCCGCGCACGGGTTGCCGTCGCCGGCAAGCAGCTTCGCGCCGGGTACGGGGCCGCCCTGTGGGCGATGGAGCGATATCTTCGCGCTGCGCACCCCGACGTCAGCGGCCGCATCCACGCGTTGCGGAGCAATCTCGAACGGGAGTTCTCGATGAGCGCCGCCGTCAATCGGGCGCTCGGGCCGATCCTGCTCTGGGGGTCGAGACGCGAGGCGAGGCGGTTCCCGGGCGGCGCCGTCCGTGAGCCGCGCACGTTCGTGGAACGGGCGCGCTTCGCGGTGTGATCACGCTCAGGTGTTGTGGGCGACGCGTGGCTCGTCCATGACGGGATCCGTGCCGCCGTCCGTTGTCGCCGCAGCGACTCTCCGGCGCGCGCGCGGCCGCATGCGTGAGGCGAAGAGGGGGCGCGCCGCGACGCGCAGCGCCCGGCGCCACAGCTCGTAGCGATAGAACGCCCAGTCCCTCGGCGCCAGCAGCGCCGCGTCGTCCGGGTTCACAACGAGGCTGACCTCGATGTTCGGCGCGAGCCCGATCGGGATTCGATGACGGCGGCAGGCGTCGTACACGGCCACCATGACCTCCCGCATCTCCTCGTAGGGCGGCGGCGGCCAGTGTTCCATGTCGGATCCGACCGTCGGACGGAAGATGCAGATCGTCGGGAAGGCCCCTGCCGATGTGATCCGCTCGATCGCTTCCAGCGTCCGGTCCGTCGTCTCGATGCCCGCGATCATCTCTCCCGACACCGCGCCGCGCGGGAGCCTCGACGCACAGTAGTCCATCGCGGAGAGATACAGATCCTGGCCGAGCATCCGCGCCTTCCCGGGACAGATCTTCTCGAACCACACGGGATCGAAGAGCTCGAGGCAGAACGACAGGTGATCGACGCCGAGATCGATCAGCCGATCGTACTCGCCGAAGTCCTTCTGCGGCGTGAGCTGGACGCCTACCAGCAGCCCGACGTGCTCCTTGATCGCGCGGACGAACGGCGCCGCGAACGCGAGCCCGCGCGATCCCTGGAACCCGCCATTCAGGTGCACGAACGTGACGCCGGACTCCTCCTTTGCGGCGCGGCAGACTTCGACGACGTCCTCGACGGTCTTGACGGCGGCTTCCTGCGCCCCGACGTTGCAGCCGGTCGTGCAGAAGCGGCAGTTCATGGCCGGCTCGTAGTTCCAGAACGCGCAGGTCGGGTTGACGTAGATCCCGAGATACGTCCCCTGCAGGATGCCCACGCGTGACATCGGGACGTCGCGCGACGTCAGGCGGTGATACCACGCCGGCTCCTGCGGCAGGCGGATCGGATACACGCTTCCGTCGCGATCGTCGAGGACCCGGTATCCGGCGTCGGGCGACCCGTCGAGCGCGTACGGCGAGCGGGCGACGAAGGACTCGACGACCGGCGCGTTCATCCAGATGTCGCGCTTCAGCCGCGAGCGCGCCGGAATGACGATCTCGAGCCCCGACCCGAGCCCCGCGCGCGTACGCGATATCCCGCGCGCGCCGTCCAGGCGAACCGTCGAGGGCACGCGTAATCCGCGGCAGAAGAGATCGATTTCGAGCTCGCAGGCGTTCAGGGACACGAGACCTCCGATTGTCGTGCGAGCACCTTCCGCAATGCGGGTGCCACCGGCGCCGCGCTGCATTTCCGCTTGTTTGTCACGCTGCAGCCGCATCGAACCGCATCAGCTGACGGATTTCCGGCAGCCAGCAGCGGAGGCGCCGGCGCGCCTGCGGCGGCTCGCCAGATTTGCACGGTTTTCGCCACCTTCCGGCGGCCTCGCCAACCGGCACGAGGTTTGTGATTGCCACGTCGATGCCCGACCGTACGACCTCGCTCGGCGAGCTCCTGAAGGAGTACGACCGTCCCGGACCTCGCTACACCTCGTACCCGACGGCCGTCGAGTTCAACTCGTCGTTCGGCGGCCCCGACTATCGCGCGCGCCTCGCCGAGGCGTCGACGCACGTCGACACGCCTTTGTCGCTGTACGTGCACCTGCCCTTCTGCGAGCACCGCTGCACGTACTGCGGCTGCGCCGTCGTCATCACGCAGAAGCGCGAGGTGGCGGCGCGATATCTCGACTACCTCGAGCGTGAGCTGGCGATGCTCGCGGCAGCGCTCGGAGCGCGCCGCCACGTCGTCCAGCTTCACTGGGGCGGCGGTACGCCCACGTATCTCTCGCTGGAGCAGATCGAGCGGCTCGACCGGACGATCCGCCGCCACTTCGACGTGGATCCGGATGGGGAGCGGGCCATCGAGATCGATCCGCGCGTCACGTCGCGCGAGCAGCTCGCGCTCCTTCGGAGCCTTGGCTTCAACCGGCTGTCGATGGGCGTGCAGGACTTCACGCCGGAGGTTCAGGCAGCGATCAATCGCCATCAGTCCGAAGCGTTGACGGGCGAGCTGTATTCCTGCGCGCGCGAGGAGGGCTTCGCCTCGATCAATTTCGATCTGATCTACGGGCTGCCGCGCCAGACGCTGCGCACGTTTCAGCAGACGCTCTGGTCGGTTGCGGATCTGAGGCCCGATCGCATCGCGGTCTACTCGTACGCGCATGTTCCGTGGCTGCGGCCGCATCAGAAGCGGATCGACGCGTCGGAGCTGCCGGACCGGGATCTCAAGTTCGAGCTGTTCGGGGCCGCGATCGAGACCTTTCTTGCCGCGGACTACGAACAGATCGGCCTGGATCACTTCGCGCTGCCCGGAGACGAGCTCGCGCTTGCCGCGCGCGCGCGGCGGCTGCACCGCAACTTCATGGGTTACACGACGCGGCCCGCTCCCGACATGGTCGGCGCAGGGACATCCGCCATCAGCGACGTCCGGGGCGCGTTCGCGCAGAACGAGAAGAAGCTCTCGACCTACTACGCGGCGATTGACGCGGGGCGGCTCCCGATCGAGCGTGGATACGTCCTGAGCGGCGACGACGAGGTGAGGCGCGACGTGATTGCACAGTTGATGTGCAACTTCCACGTGAGCCGCGCGCGCATGCGCGACACCTTCCGCATCGACATCGACGACTACTTCGAGGCGGAGCTCGACGATCTGCGCCGGCCCGACGGCCCCGTCGCGCACGGCTTCGTGACGATCGACGCGACCGGCCTCACGGTCACCGACACGGGGCGGCTGTTCGTCCGCAATCTCTGCATGGCCTTCGATCGGTACCTGCCCTCGCACGCGGGGAGGCCGGTCTTTTCACGAACCATCTGACGGAGCTGACGTGTTCGTTCCACAACCCACCCGACCGACGGCGATTCTTCTCTTCAACCTGGGCGGCCCGGAGGACCTGGCCGCCGTCGAGCCGTTTCTCGTGCGGCTCTTCTCGGACCGCGAGATCATCGAGCTCCCGTTCGGCGCGCGCCTCCAGCCGATGATGGCGCGCCTGATCGCCCGTCTGCGCGGACCGTCCGTCCGCCGCAATTACGAGCGCATCGGCGGCGGATCGCCGCAGTTGCGCATCACGCGCGCGCAGGCGGCCGCGCTCGAGGAGCGCCTGAACGTCGGAGCCGGGAGCGAGGGCCCGTTCCGCGTGTTCATCGCGATGCGCTACTCGCGTCCCTCGTCCGAGGACGCACTGGAAGCGATCGCCGCGTCAGGGATCAAACGCATCGTCACGCTGACGCTGTTTCCCCACTACTCGAAGGCGACGACGGGGTCGTCGCGGCGCGAGCTGGATCGCGTTCTCGCGCGACCCGAGTGGGACCGGTTCCGGTTCGACGTCACGCACATCGAGGGCTACGCGGACGATCCGCTGTATCTCGACGCGATGGCACGCACGGTCGTCGACGCCTGGGAAGGCATTCCCGCCGCTCGCCGCGAGCGTGCGGTCGTCCTGTTCAGCGCGCACGGCCTGCCGCAGAGGTTCATCGACCAGGGCGATCCGTACGTGGAGCACATCGAGTCGACGCGGCAGGGGATTCTCGAACGCGTCCGGATTCCGAACCGCCAGTCGCTCGCCTATCAGTCGCGCACCGGTCCCGTGAAGTGGATTGGACCGGGAACCGAAGAGGCGCTCCTGGAGCTAGGCCGCGAAGGCGTGACCGACGTACTCGTCGTGCCGCTGTCGTTCGTGTCGGATCACATCGAGACCCTGTACGAGGTCGATCTCCTGTTCGCAGAGAAGGCGCGAGCAGCGGGCATCACCGGATATTACCGGCCGCGCGCGCTCAACACCGAACCGCTGTTCATCGACGCGCTGGGATCGCTCGTCGAACGGCACGTCCGGGAACATCCGTGTCGTGTTCAGAGGATGAGCCCTGGCGTGCGGCGCAACGTGCTGGCTCGTGCGGCCGTATGACGCGCGTCGTGATTGCGGGCGGCGGCATCGCCGGCCTGTCGATCGCCCATGCCCTCGTCCACGCCGCTCCAGAGATTGACGTCATCGTCCTGGAAGCGCGCGCGCGGCCGGGCGGCAACATTCAATCCGAGCGCATCGATGGATATCTCTGCGAGGCCGGACCCGACGGCTTTCTCGACAGCGCACCCGCGACGCTCGCTTTGGTCGACGCGGTCGGGCTCCGCAGCAGGCTGCTGAGGAGCCGGGACGAGGCGCGGCGGCGCTTCATCTATCGCGCAGGGCGGCTGCACGACGTGCCGGCATCCGCGGGCGCGTTCCTGAAGAGCGGACTGCTGTCGATGAAAGGAAAGGCCCGCCTCCTGCGGGAACCGCTGGCGCGGCGCCGTCCGGAGGGGGACGAGAGCATCCACGAATTCGCGGAGCGCCGCCTCGGTCCAGAAGCGGCGCGCGTGATGGTCGATCCGATGGTGTCGGGCATCTTCGCCGGCGACGCACGCGCGCTCTCGCTGCGCGCGTGCTTTCCGAAGATGTGGCACATGGAAACCGCGCACGGGGGGCTGTTCCGCGCGATGCTGGCGCGCCGGCGGCGCGGCGGACGCGCGGGTCCGCCGGGGGCGCCCGCAGGCACGCTGACGTCGTTCACGGACGGCATGGAGGATCTCGTCCGTGGACTGCTGGATGCGCTGGGCGATCGGGTCCGAACAGCCACGGCGCTGACGGCGGTCCGGGAACGGACCCGCACGGTTGCCGGACCGCGGCGCGTGGGGGCCCGTGCATTCAGCGTCATGGCCGGTGACGAGCCGATCGAGGCGGACGCGATCGTGCTCGCCGGGCCGTCGGTCGACTCCGCCGAACTCGTGCGGCCGTTCGATCCTGCGCTGGCAAGTGCCCTGGCGTCGATTTCGGGCGCACCGATAGCGGTGGTCTGCGTCGGCTACGACGCGGCCGCGCTGGTGGCCGATCGCGGACCGCTCGACGGCTTCGGCTTCCTCGCACCGCGCGGCGAGGGCGTCCGCATTCTGGGGGCGCTCTGGGAGACCAGCATCTACGACGGGCGGGCCCCTGCCGGCCGGGCGCTGCTACGCGTGATGATAGGCGGTGCAACGGATCCGGATGCCGTGGAGCTCGACGAGAGCCGCCTGCTCGCGCTCGCGCGCACGGATCTGTGCCGCACGATGGGCATCCGCATCGGTCCGGAGTTCGTCCACATCGTTCGCCATCGGCGTGGGATTCCGCAGTACACGATCGGCCACGACGGCCGCGTGGCGGAGATCGAGGCGATGCTGCGCCGTCATCCCGGCCTCTTCGTCGCGGGGAATTCCTATCGCACCCCCTCAATCAACGCGTGCATCGAGGCAGCGGCGCCGCTCGCCGCCGGTATCGTCGAGCACCTTCGGACGACGATCGCGTCGACGTGCGGCGTCGAATGTCCGGCCGCGGAAAAACGCATCTCATAGGCCGGACGAGCGACCGGGACGGTTGGGCGGACTGGCCGTGAAGTGCAGCGAAGCCGCGGCCAGGGAG
This sequence comes from Acidobacteriota bacterium, assembly GCA_046735335.1. Classification (GTDB taxonomy): domain Bacteria; phylum Acidobacteriota; class Vicinamibacteria; order Vicinamibacterales; family 2-12-FULL-66-21; genus JBKPQB01. Next base: position 82,585 of record JBKPTE010000053.1, read on the forward strand.
CCCAATGGTCCTGTTCCTCTGCTGGCCCAGACGTGGGCGTCATTCAGTGCATACGTCTTGCTAATGCACCGTATCGGCGCCCGCGTCGGCGAGTCCGCAGCGCGCGATGCGATCCCCCAGCGTCGATCGCTTGATGTTCAGCAGTTCCGCGGCGCGCGACTTGTTCCCGTCCGTCACCTTCAGCGCCCACGAGATCAGATTCGATTCCACTTCGCGCAGACGCTGGTCGAGCGAGATCGGACGGGCTTCTGGCGCGGCCGGAGCCTCCACCGGGGCGGCCGCCATTTCGCGCGCGGCGCCGAGCAGGATCGCTGGCGCGAGACAGCCGATGCGCGCCGTGCCGCACGAGCAGATCTGGACGATGCGCTCGCACGCGTTCTCCAGCTCCCGCACGTTGCCGGGCCATCGGTATTTCGAGAACGCCGCGCGTACGGCCGGGGAGAGCTCGGGTACCTCGACGCCGCGCTCGCGCGCGAAGCGCGTGAAGAAGTGATCCATCAGGAGCGGAATGTCTTCGCGGCGCTCGCGCAGCGGCGGCAGCGCGAGCGCCAGGACGTTCAGTCGATGATAGAGGTCCTCGCGGAAGGTGCCGTCCGCGACCATCTGCCGCAGGTCCTTCTTGGTCCCGGCGACGACGCGGACGTTCACCTGGATCGCGCGCGTGCCGCCGACCCGCTCGATGCTGCGATTCTGGAGCGCCCGGAGAAGCTTCACCTGAATCGGCATCGGGACGTCGTCGATGTCGTCGAGAAAGAGCGTCCCGCCGTTGGCGAGCTCGAACCGTCCCGGCTTGTCGCGAATGGCGCCCGTGAACGCGCCACGGTCGTGACCGAACAGCTCGGTCTCGATCAGCGTCTGCGAGAGCAGCGCGCAGTTGACGATGACCAGAGGCTGATGCCGGCGCGGACCCGAGTGGTGGAGCACGTTGGCGACGACTTCCTTGCCCGTGCCGCTCTCGCCCGTGATGATGACGCTGCTCTCGCTGCGGCTGACGATCTTCAGGAAGTCGAAAATGGCGCGCATGCGCGCGTTGTGCCCGACGACGACCTCGTCGGGCGAGAACTGTCCCGATACACGCATCACCACATCCGCCTCGGTGCTGCCGGATTTCCGGCGTCAGACGACGAGCAGCTCGTCGAATTCCTTGATTTCGTCGCGCAGCGCCATCTCCACGCCCATGTGCAGCGTGAGATGCGCGGTCGGGCACCCGGCGCACATGCCGGTCAACCGTACCCGCGCGCTGTTCCCGTCGATGTCGACCAGCTCGATGTCGCCGCCGTCGGCCTGCATCAGCGGGCGGATGCGGTCGAGGACGGTCTCCACCCGTTCACGTGAAAGCATGATGGCGAGTCCTGTGTGAGGGCCGGCGCGCCGTTGCGGCGCGAGGCTGCCGGAAATCCGTTAGAGCAACGGGTGTGCCTGCGGTAGCGAAGGAGGAGTGCCGGAAAAACCGTTATGATTCGCGCGGTACGGCCATTGCTTTTTCAACCGTTTGCGAATTTTCCCCCGCGGGTGCGGGATAGTCCGCACCCCCGCTTTGCCGGGCGTCCTCGAATGCCCGGATCCCGGTTCAGCGTGCGGCGATGCGGGGCTGCACCGCTCCCTGCGGCGGCACGAACTCCAGGACGACCGCGGCGAGGTTCGCCGCCGCTTTCAACAGCCTGAATTCGAGCGGCGAAGGCGCGAGATCCCGATCGAACCTCGCCTGGAGGATCGATCCGGGGGCGCCCGGAACGGAGAAATACACCGCTTCCCTGCCGTCGGCCGATGGCGCCGGGGTATGGCGCAGCTGGATCGAGCGCACCGGCAGCAGCTGCGCCAGTTCCTGCTCGAAACAGAGCAGCGCCGCCGTCGAGCCCTGGTCCGACTGGGCGAGCACGCGCGACCGCACGTCGGCAAGCAGGGCAGGGGTCGTTTCCGGTGACACGCCTTCCGGCCGCACCAGATCGAGGTCACGGGCGAACGCCGCGCCGAGGTGATACTTCACGCCGCGCCCGTCGACCTGCGCGACTTCGGTCCTCGCGATCCTCGCGAGCACGGCCATGTTCGTCTCGTGGCGGATGATGCGCAGCTCGATCGTGGAGCCGAGCGAAAGCTTGGGGGCGGTTTCGACGAGCACGCCGCCGTTCGAAACGTCGACGACCTTGAGATCGATCCCCGACGGCGTCGTCGCGGACCAGAGCCACGGCAGCTCCGCTCCCGGACGCCGGACCCCGAGCGCCGCCGGTCACGCCCTTTCGGGCCCGCGATCTGGTCCACGCGCCTGATGATGTCGGAGAGTGAGTCCGCGCCCTGCGGAGTACTCGTGTGCACCAGCGGATATGGGATCTGAGCCGCTCGGCCCCGCGGTCGGTCGCGGCGTTCTCGGATCCTTCGGACACCGCCTGCCGCGCCCGATCGAGGTAATTGTCGATGTGGTTGAGGACGGCCGCGGCGTCGCAGGTCGTGACCGGCGTCGGCACTCGCCGGGCGAGCAGTCGACGCGCTCGTCGATTCCGGTCGCTGTGCTCGTGCGCGGGACCATCGAGCTCCGGCGCGATGAGCACCTGCACGTGCGCGGCGGCGGGCGTCATCTTCAAGTGCAGCGTCAGCGCCTCCACGTCCGCCGGCGGCAGGAACACGGAGGTCAGGACGACATCGGGCGTTCGACGCGGTCGCTTCGCCGACGGACCGGACGATCGTCAGATCGATTGCCTCACGGCGGCGGAACAGGTGGCGCAGCGCACGCGCCCGTTGCGCGTCCGCCTCGATGGCGAGAATCCGGCCGCCGGAGCGGCGTCGTGGCGGTTCGAGAGAAAGGGTCGTCATGCGACCCTTTGAGCAAAGGGGAGCCGACTGTGCCCCAGGGCAGAAGCCTTCCTCTGGATGGACTTCAGGCCGAAACATGGGCGTTTCGACCCAATTTTCAGAACTGTATCGCGCATTTTGTCGCCCTGGCGGCGGACAAAATGCTCGCGCTGGGGAGCGGGGCAGCCGCGGGATACAATCGCGCCTCACCGCTGCCTGGCAGGAGACGATATGTCAGACGATGATTTGAAGTCCGAACTCGAACGGCTCAAGGCTGAAAACGAGCAGCTCAAGAAACAGCGCGGCCGGAGCGTCGCGCTGAAAGTGAGCGAGAAGGGCGGCGTCTCGGTGTACGGGCTGGGGCGGTTCCCGGTCACGCTCTACAAGGAGCAGTGGACGAAGCTCCTGTCGATGGCGGACGAGATCCGCGACTTCATCCAAGAGAACGACGCGAAGCTGAAAGCCAAGCCGGAGAGTCAGTGAGTCTCAGGATCAGCCTGAGCGTCGCGAGGTGCGCGCCTGGCGGCCGGGTCAATCGTGTTCGCTACGCGCATGGTGAACGATGCCTGATTCCAGAGATGATCGTCCTGCGCCGATGGCGCGAGCGGTCGAACGATCTCGCCGCAAGAGCACGCGGAATCACATTCGACGCCGCACGCCGCACTTCGCGCAGCGCGCCGCTCGAGGGCATCATTCGATACCGCTGAGGCGTCCCGATGTGCTCGCGTCCCACGGCCAACACTGGCAGACTGCTTGCTCCACGCGGGCGCTACTGCGATCCATGTCCCCGGGAGGGCTCTCTCATGCGTCATCTTCGCCACCCTCGACTGCCACTCATCGTTGTCTTCTGGGCAACGGTTTGCCTCTTGGCCGCTTCTGCGCCCGGCGCGGCGTCGGAGCGTCTGTGTGATCCTTCCTTCGAGGACTGCCGCGCGCCGCTGCTGACGCTCATCGCGAACGAGCACGCGAAAATCGAGGTCGCGTTCGACGAGATGGAAGACAGCGTCATCGCCGACGCGCTGGTCAAGCGTTTCAAGGCCGGCGTCCCGGTCCGTGTGATTGCCGATGCCCGGCGCAACAGCGTGTCGCCGCAGAACGGCGTCATTCTCCAGACGCTCGCGGCGGCCGGCATCCCGATTCGGGTCCGGTCCGTGGGTGCAACGATGCACTGGAAATTCATGCTCTTCGTCGGGCAGGAAACGGTCGAGTTCGCCGCGGCGAACTTCAGCATCGAGTATTTCATTCCGGTCACGAAGTACCAGAACTACACGGACGAAGCGATCTACTTCAGCGACGACGACCCGATCGTCGATTCGTTCAAGACGCGTATGGACGATGCCTGGATGGACACGACGCTGTTTTCGAACTACGCCAACGTCCACACACCGCTGGCGCGCGAGAACCCGACGTTCCCGATCAGTGCCGATCTCCTGTTCGTACCCTGGCAGAACTTCGCGAGCCGCGCCGTTCCGCGATACGACGCGGAGACGTCGCGCATCGACGTGATCATGTACAAGATCAGCGAGAACAGCCACGCAGACGCCATGGTCCGCGCCGCGAAGCGCGGCATACCGGTCCGTCTCATCGTCGAACCGCAGTTCTATCGTGACCCCAGAAATCTCTGGCAGTCGTACGAGGTCGACAAGATGTATGCGGCCGGCGTCCAGATTCGCGTGCGCGCGCATGCAGGCTTCACGCACCAGAAAACGGTCATTCTGTACAGCCAGGCGATGGCGATCTTTGGATCCTCGAACTGGACGAGCGATTCGAACAAGGCGCAGCACGAACACAACTACTTCACGAAGAAGAGCTGGATGGTGTCCTGGTTCAAGTCCAATTTCAGCCGCAAGTGGAACAACTCCACGGGCAACATCGAAACGAAGGCGTTCACGCCGTTGCCGCCGGACAAGCCGGTCTACGTGGCGCCTGCCAATCTCGCGCGCTCGCAGCCGATCACGGGCGCGTATCTGAGCTGGAAGACGGGCCCATGGGCCTGGAAGGCCGACGTGTACTTTGGAACGACGTCGAATCCGCCGCTCCTTGCGAGCAATGTAACCGTGTCGGCGAACTCGACGAAGAAGTACGCGCTCCCGGCGCTGACGCCCGGACGCACGTACTACTGGAAGATCGTGAGCAAGACGATGGCGAACAAGACGGCGACCGGTGCTGTCTATTCGTTCGGCACGTAGCCGCCAATCCTCTGGTGCCGGCGGGCGCACCCCACCGCCGGCATTTCATGTGTCCTCTCCGGATATCCCTCCTGTTTGAACTCGGGTCCGCTTCTTACGTCTAAGGGTGCAGCACGAGCGCGGTCCGGGATGCCCGGCGCGCCCTCGTGGCAGGGAGGACGTTATGAGGTCTGGACGGACGTGGGTGACCTGGGCGGCCGCGCTGTCGCTGGCGGCAGCCGTCGCGGTTGGCCTGGCCGCGGCTTCCAAGGTCCGCGCGGCGGCACGTCCCGGCGAACCGACGCTCGACGAAGTCCGGCAGGCGACCGAGCGCTACCGCGACGTCAAGGTGGCCCTTGCAGAGGGTTACGTTCGGGATCCGATGAACGTGTGCGACACGGCGGAAATGATGGGGCGCCCCGCGGCCCTGGGAGCGATGGGGATTCACTATTTCCGTCCGGACCTGCTCGGCATCACGGCGCCGCCCTCGCCGCGCGTCAACGGCAGCGGCACGCACACGGACTTCCGCAAGCCGAGCATCCTTATTTACGAGCCACAGGCTGACGGGTCGCTGCAGCTCGTCGCGATCGAGAACCTGGTGTTCGCCGCCGCGTGGCGTGCGGCAGGGCATGCGAACCCGCCGTCGTTCCACGGCGTCGCATGGGACTCGATGATCGACGACCCGAAGACTCCCATCGACGAAGCGCACATGTTCGAGCCGCACTTCGATCGACACGTGTGGCTCTATCGCAAGAACCCCAACGGCATGTTCGCGCAGTTCAATCCGGCGGTGAGTTGCGCGCATCACACGGGCGCGGCGGCGCACGCGCATTGAGCATCGGATTGACGTCCGGGCGGTCGGGGCTGACGCGGCGTGCCGCGCCAGCACCCGACGCGCGGGCGGTCAGTGCGTCGGCACTCCCTGCTTGAAGAAGTCGTCTGCGCGCTGGCGCATCTCGGCTGGCGTGAAATCCTCCTTCCGCGTCGCAATCCACCAGGTGTAGCCGGCCGGATCCACGATCGCTCCCGCCCGATCGCCCCAGAACTGGTCCGTCATGGGCATGCTGACCTTCGCGCCCGCGCCAACGGCGCGGGTGAAGAGTGCGTCGCTGTCCTCGACGAACAGCCACAACGACGCAGGCGATCCACCCAGTTCTCCTGGTCCCTTGCCCATCATCACGTCGTTCACCATCACGCGCGAATCACCAATCCTGATCTCCGCGTGCATGATCCGTCCGTCGGGCCCTGGGCTCCGGCCCAGTTCCTCGGCGCCGAGCGCCTTCTTGTACCACTCGATCGTCCCCGCCGCATCGTCGAGCGTGAGCTGCGGCGTGATGGTGTGATACCCATCGGGGACTGGCTTTGCTGCTTTCGCCATTGCGACCTCCGTTGTTGACGTCACAGGGTGCGGTGTCCCGGGGGAAACCAGCACTATGCTGCCGGGGGACGAGCGTTGCAAGCTCGGCGCGCGGCACCAGTGCATCGCGCACTCCAGCCGGGGCGTGCCGCGTCGTCCAGCCGCGCCGATGTGCGGTTTCGTCACACGAGCGAGTATCAGTCGACGCTGCAGCATGGGAGGGCTTGCACGCATCCGCGGGCTGACCGAAAATGCGGGCGGATGCCGGCCAATGACCCCATCGGTCACAAGCTCGCGCTCGACACACAGCTGGTGGATGTCTACCTCACCGGCCTGCAATCGGAGATCGAAGCCAAGCTCCGGCGCGTCGCGAAATTTCGCGAAGAGATGCGGAAGATGGACGCGGCGGGCAGCAAGACGGATCGCCTCGCCCGCCGGCGCGCCGCGAGAGCCCTGATCCGGCAGGCGCAGACGATGCTCGAGACGAACCTGGTCGTGCGCGGCATGCTCGAAGATCTGCTCCAGGCTGCCGAAGCCGTGTTGAGGGACGTGGAATAGCGGGTGCGGTGTGCGGCGTGCGATATGCGAATCAAATCCCGCCGTCGTACGGCGGAGAGTCGGGATCGCTTCCCGCGCCGTGCGTTCGGTCCGCGTCGATGTTCTGGGCCGTGATCAATTCCTTCACCAACGCGAGCTTCAGCGCTTCCAGCTCGTGTCGCGCTTGCTCGACCCGTTCACGAAGCGTGTGGTGCCGCCACGGAAGCCATGCGTAGCCTCGCGGCCGGACGAGCTCTTCGAGCGTGTCGCTGACCGTGTGCGTCTGTTCGAGGAGCGACCGGAGCTCGGTCACCTCGCGGTAATAGCGGGTCCTAACGTGCGATCTTGCCACTGCCCGACGTCGTTCCCATGGGCCACCCCCGCACAGTGAGGCGTGAGGGTATGCACGTGTGCGTGCTGTTCTGCAAGCTCGACCGCGGTGAGATCTATCGCGCCCAGCGCTGCCACGCGATCGCGATCCCGCCGGCGAACAGCACGAGTGAATCACGAACGCGGGACCGGCGTGGAGGTAGAAGACGGTTGGCGGCGTCTCGATGTCGAACTGGAGTCGGACATGGTCGTCCGAATCTCCTCACTGCTGCAGTCCCGCGAGCGCCTTCTTATCGATCTTTGCGACGACGTGCACCAGAGGATCGACGACCTCCGCGATTTGATACTGGATCGCGGTGCCGAGGACGATCGCGACTTCGTTCGGGGTGAGCTTGTAATCGTCGGCCAGCCAGCGCGAGAGATTCGTCGTCGCCTGCTGCAGCGCCTCCGGCAGGGAGTTGGCGATCCCGGATGCCATCCGGAACTGCGCGTTTTCCGCGCGCGGCTGCGGGACGCTCCTGCTCTTCACCAGATCAACCGTGACCGAGAACTCCATAGAAGTTTCGAGCGCGTCGCCGGTCAGCTCGCCGTCTCCCTGCGCCGCGTGGCCGTCGCCGAGGAAGAGCAGCGCGCCCGGGTGCAAAACCGGCAGATACACGGTGGCTCCTTCACCGAGCTGGCTGAAGTCCATGTTGCCGCCCCACGACCCGAGATAACCGGAGCGGAACGACATCTCCTGCGGCGGCGCGACGGCGATGCACCCCAGCATCGGCTTCATCGGCACTGTGTAGTTCTTCAGATGCTCGGACGGTTTCGCCAGCCGCGCGACGCCCGCCGCGCGATCGAGCGTCCAGTCGCTCGAGAACGCGTCGGCGAACTTCAGATCGCGGAAATACCCTGGCGCGAGCGCCGATGGGACGATGCGGTCTCCGGACACCGCGCTGTCGCGCGTCAGCCTGACGCGATTCAGCTTCACGACGAGCGTATCGCCCGGCCACGCGCCGTCTACGAAGAAAGGACCCGTCAACGGGTTTCCGCCGGGCGAGCGGTGCTTGCCGCTCGCATCGACGCCGCCGGCGTCTACGCTCCACGTCTCGATCGTGTCGCCCGGCGAGACGTGCAGCACGGGCTGGAACGTCGACGAGAAGTAGTTGTAGAACGTCGTCGGCGTGAACTGGTGCGTGCGCGGCGGACCGCTCGGCGCCGGGGGCCGGCGGGCGACGAAATCGAACGGGCCGTCTTCGTCGGAACCCTCCGCCTGAATCTCGGCGCCCTTGATCGTGAGGCGTATCGTGCCGTTGGGCGGATCGTTGCCGACGCGAATGGGCCCGGCGCACACCGTGGATTGCAGCTGACATTCGATCGTCAAGCCGAAGATCGTGCCGGTGACCTTCTCGCCGGTCTGTTGAAGCCGGAGGAGGCCGTACCGCGTCGATCCGAGCTGGTGCGCCGTGACCTGCCAGTCGCCGGAGAGGTTCGGTTGCGACAGGAGCGTCGCGGGCACGAGCAGTACGACGACGGCGAGCAGCGAGCGATGCATGATGCCTCCTCGAGTGGTGCGCGCTTCCCTTCAGGTCCGGCATCGTACACGCAAATGGGCCATCGCGACGCGCCGAGAGGAGGTGGTCTTGCGATCCGCGCCGGCCTTATGGCTGCTCGCGCAGGCTGAGCAACACGATGTTCGACCGTTCCTGGGCTCGTTCCACGACGGCGTGCTCGCCGTCGGGCGACACGTCGAAATCGGTGATCGCGAAATCCGCGCCGACGTTCGTCAGCGCTCGCTCGTGTTTCGTTTCGAGGTCGAGCAGCCAGAGATTCTTGTGGCCAATCGCTCCACGCAGCAGGACGAGCGCGGGGCGCCGGCCGAGGAATGCCAGATGCCGAGCGCCGCGCGTCAGCGTGAGCGGCGGCAGGATCGTCGCGGATCCGTCAAGCTGGGTCGACTTGATCGGGAACGTTGTGCCGATGTCTGCTCCGGAATAGACGACGGCGCGCCCGTCCGGCGACCATGCCGGGTCGGTCGAGTACTCCTGCACGAGAGGTACAGGCGCCGATCCATCGACCGGGATGTTGACGAGCTGCGGCGTGCCGTCCTTCTCGGTCGCGGACGTGATGAACCGTCCATCAGGCGTCCAGGCCGGCGATCCACTCAAGGCGAGCGCATCGCTCAGGGCGCGCAGATCCGAACCATCGCTTCGCATCACGTACAACACCCGGCGGCGATCAATTCGGACCGACAAGGCGACGCGGCGGCCATCGGGGGAAATCGCGGGGGCGCCGATCACCCGAGCGTCGGCGCCGCTCCAGATTTCCGTCGGCACGGTGCCGGTCAGTTTCCACAGGTGCTCCAGGCCTCCGACCGAGGACACATACAGGAGGTAGCCCGGTCCCAGACGCGGAAAGAACCCCGTTCCGTTCGGCAGATCGATCGGCGAGGGATCCGCCGTGCCATCGTCGCGGTCACGCAACGTGAGACGCCAGAGCGTGCGCTTCTGATGGGCGGCGGTGACGAGCAGACGACGGCCGGTCGCGTCGATGGCGAGCGATGTATATCGATCCGCGCTCGTGAAGAACCGGCGCGATACGCGCGATCGAAGATCGAGGCTGTACAACCACGGTCCGCTGCCGTCAGCATCGCTGGCCAGGTACAAGAGTGTCCAGGCGTCAACGACCACCGGGTGGCTGACGCGTCCATTGTGGTTCGTCAGACGCTCGACGCCGCTTCCCGTCGCCGACATGCGCCAGATGTCCATCGCGTCGGGCAGGGCGCCCTGCACGAAGTAGATGAACGCCCCGTCCGTCGACCACACGGGATAGTGGGCGTGAAGACCTGCCGGCGCTGCAAAGATCCGCGTGCCCGGCAGGCGCTGCGGATCGGTCGTCACGAACATCGGATCCCCCGGGGCGGCCGTGTGATAGACGAGCCGGGACCCATCGCGCGTCCAGTCGAACTCGGCGGCGCCGGGCAAGTAAGGAGACGAGCCACCGCCAATGATGGGAACCGACCGGATCCCGATATCCGGTCCGCCCGTATCGCTCGATCGGCGGACCCAGTAGGTGACCGATTCGCCATCAGGCGTGAACCCGAGTGTCCGCACCGACGCATTGATCAATTCGGGCGCCGATCCAGCCGTGAGGTTCCGGAACTGTCCCGACCCGAGCTGAGTCACCCAGACATCGATCCGTCCGCCGCGATCCGACAGAAACGCGGCGACGCGTCCGTCGCGGGAAATGGCCGCCGCCTGTTCCAGTCCGTCGAATTCCGTCACCGCCTCGATGCGCACATCGAGCGGGGAACTGCCCCCCAGGCTCAGGTGCCGCTGAGACCAGACGATCGCCCCGGCGGCAACCACCGCGCCGGCGAGTGCCACCGCAACCCATATGCGCATCGCGCTCGCAGCCGTCCGGCCGGTGGCGGGAACGGCTGGCGCCTCGGGATGATTGCCGGGTCCCTCATTGGCACTCTGGGCCGTGCGCCGGCTCGCCCACGCGTCCAGTTCCGAGCGGAACGCGTAAACCGAGCCGAGCTTGTCGTGGAGATGGCGGTGGACCGGCATCGACTCGCGCTTTTCCCACCGTTGCACGGTCGTGACGTCACGCTTCAGATAGGCGGCGATTTCCTTCCAGGAGTCCAGACGGTCGGACGACCGATTGTCTGAGGAGGGTGATGCTCCGGCCATGTGGTGGTCGCATCCCGATGCGCCGGCCTGATTCTAGCCCGCTCCCCTCGAGCGGCAAAGAGCGGCAATCGGCCACATGCAGCCCGTGCTGCCCAATGCCGCTTGATGCGCCATCCCGTATCCCGCACTGTCGGGCGGCACCGCTTCAACCAACCTGGTGCAACAGGAGGTCACGATGACATGGAGACTGGTGGGAAGTATCCTCGCGGCCGCGTTCGCCATTGGCGTGCCGTACGCGGTAGGTGTTCAGGCGACCGATGCCGTGGGCTTTACGGGCAAGACCATCGCCAGCGGCACCTTCGACGAAATCAATGTCTTCAACTCCGTCATCCCGCCCGAGGCGTGGAGGGGCTGGCTGAAGAGCGACGTCTGGCTGTCGTGGCAGAAGACGAAGGGAAAGTCCGACCTTTACATCCAGAGCAATACCTGGGAGATTGGCGGCACGACCGGCTGGCACAGCCATCCAGGGCACAGCCTGATCATCATCACCAGCGGCATCGTGACCGACTACGAGAGCGATGGACGGCACTGCACGGCGAAGGTGTACGATGCCACCGTCCAACCACAGACGCTCGTGGATTCCGGCGGCGATCACATCCACCAGATCGTCAACACAGGCAAGACCACGGCGACCGGCTATGCCGTCCAGCTGATTCCGTCGGGCGCCGTTCGCCGAATCGGGGCGGATCAACCCGCCGATTGTCCATTTTGATCACGCCGCACATCGCGGATCGACGAGAGCAGAATCAACGTGCGAGGTCGGGCGCCTGCGCGTCCCGGCCTCGTACGTGGTCCGGGAGCCGCACCTGTCCGTCTTCAATCAGCCACTCGACAGCCTCGTAGACCGCCTCGAGCGATGAGTAGCGCGGCCGGTACTCCAGCAGCCGCTCCGCCTTTGCAATGCTGGCGTTCGGACTGTGCGCGATGTGATCCCAGGTGGCCTTCGCCTCGCTTTCCGAGGCCGTCGCCTGCCATTCCGGCCATGGCAGGAATCGCAGCCGCGCCTGCTTTCCGAACCACGCAGCAACCGCCTCTGCGTAGCCGCGCAGCGTGACGGCCGACGGCGACACGACGTGGAAGCTCTCGCCGACGGCCGAGCCCCAGTGGGTGAGTGCGCGCTCGAAGGCTTGCGCCACGTCATCCGCGTGCACGTGGTGCACCGTCTCGAGCCCCAGATTGGGCAGCGCCAACTCCGCGCCCGCGGCGAGCTGAGAGAACACCGCTGGATTGAAGTGACCGGCGGGGTTCAAGGGCGCCCAACCCGGACCGACGATATGCCCGGGGTGCAGCACCGTGACGGGGAATCCGTGACGGCGGGCCTCCTCCAGGAGGTACGCTTCGATCGCCGCCTTCTGAATGCCGTACTCGCCGAACGGCGTGCGCGGTTGTGCCTCCCTCGTCGGAACGATGGCGCTCGGTCCGTGCACCCACAGCGTGCCGCAGTGCACGAAATGCTGCACGGTGCCGTGCAGCGATTCGACGAGCTGTCGTGCGCTGTCGAGCGTAAAGCAAATCATGTCGACTACGGCGTCGGGCCGGAGCGCCCGGATCTGATCGCCGAACGTGCGCGCCGCTTCGGCGCCGGAGCGATCGATGATGTGCCGCTCGACCGCCGTCCACGCGCCGTGAGCCTGGTAGGGCGCGCGCCGGCCGCGGCTGACCGCGACCACTTCGCAGCCCGCCGCGACCAATCGCGGCACCAGGTAGGTGCCCACATGTCCGCTTGCGCCGATGATCACGACTCGCATTGACGCTGCGATCCTACTCCACGGAGCGGTGACTCGGCGCAACGCGCGCGCCGCGCAACGGGGCGCGCCCGCGCCGACACACTCCGGTGGGTGGCATGAGCGGCCGCTTCGGGAGAGAATGCTCGCGGGTTCATGCGCGAGTATCTCGAACAACTGCTCTTCGTCCTGGCCATCGGCTCGGGCATTGCCATTCTGGCGAAACGCGTCAACGCTCCCTACAACGTGGCGCCGCGCGGTCGCCGTCTATGTCTGCTTCGGTGCGCTTCATCTCTCCGGCGAGGGCGTGCCGTGGCCGTGGCAGCACGTGATGGTGTTCGGCAACGTGAAGGGCGCCCTCTCGATGGCCGCGGTGCTGGCGCTCCCGCAGGACATTCCGTACCGCGATCGGCCGATTGCCATCGTGTTCGGGGTGACGCTCGTGACGCTCCTCACGCAGGCATTGCCGTTCCGCCGCTTCCTGACCTGGCTGGGCGTCGCGGGAGAAACGGCGTCGCCCGAAGTCGATAGCGGCCGCGCGGTGCTGATCGGCGCGCGGCGCGCACAGCTGGAGCTCGACCAACTGCTCGCCTCCGGCCTGATCTCCCGGCGCGAGCACGCCGAGCGGCGCGCGAGGTTCCAGCGGGACATCATCGAGGCCGAGCGTACCCTGCGAACCGCGGAAACGCACGCGCATCGCGATGTCGTGCTGCCTGCGGTGCTGATCGCGCAGAAAGCCGCAATCCTGGACGCCGCGCGGCGGGGCCTCATCACGGAGCGGACCGCCGGCGAGCACGTCGCCGCGCTCGACGAGAAATTTGTCGAGGTGACCGCGGGCGAGCACTCAACGGAGCGCGAACGATGAAGATCCTGATCGTGGGCGCCGGCCGGGCCGGCCTCGAAGTAGCCATCCAGCTGTCGCGCCTCGGCCACGCCGTCACCATCATCGATACCGACGCGGGTGTCGCGCGCCGTGCGGCGGAGCAGTTCGGCCTCGTGGCGATTCCCGGGGACGCCACCACAGCCGAAGTGCTCGACGACGCCGGGATCGGGCGCATGGACATCGTCGTGGCGATGCTGCGGCGCGATGCCGACAACCTGGCGGTGTCGCTCCTCGCCCGCGCCGCCGGCGTCGACCGGGTGATGGTGCGGATGCGGGACAACGCGTACCGGTCCGTGTACGCGAACGCCGGCATCGATCGCGTGCTGTCGGAAACCGATCTCATCACCGGCGCGATCGCGACGGCCGTCGAGCACGATGCCATCCGGCATGCGAAGCTCATCGGCGACGGCGCGGCCATCGCGTTCGAGCTGACGATTCCCGCCGGCAGCGTCGGCGCCGGCCGCACCGTGATGGAGCTTGCGGCTCGGCCCGATTTCCCGAAGTCCGGCGTCTTCGCGGCACTCTATCGCGAGGGTGGCGGCGTCGAAGCGCCGCGCGGATCGTCAGTCGTGGACGCCGGCACGACCGTGCTGCTCGTCGCGCAGCGCGACGAAGTCAGCCACGCGATCACCGCCCTGACAGCGCCGGCACCCGCGGACATGTCTGCTCGCGGTTCGTAGCTTGGAGCACGGGTGCTGGTAGACTTCGGAACCGGAGACCGTCGCCAACATGCGCATCGCTGCAGACATCACGAAGACCATCGGCAACACCCCGCTCGTC
>JBKPTE010000054.1:0-10296 GCA_046735335.1 Acidobacteriota bacterium
GTGCGATGCTGCTCCTCGAGCGACGCCAGTTGCGTCAGCAGACGTTCGCGCTGCTGCTGGAGCTGCGCGCGTCCGTCCGGCGCGCCGGTGCGGCGCCGGTTTGCGAAGAACGCACCACCAGCGAGAATCACCGCCGCCAGCACCAGCGCGAGGTTGCGTGCCACGTGCGATCGATGCGGCAGCCCGCTGATCGTCAGCGCGACGCCGCCGCCGGCGGGAATTCCCGAGCCGCGGCCGACGAAATAGGCCTGCCCTTCCGCGGTCATCTCGCGATGCTGCGTGAACTGCGGCGACGAGACGCTCATCGACCCGAGCTTCTGCGCGACGACGTCGAAGCGCGAGAGCGCGACGGGGACCTTCTGCTCGAACGTCATCGTCTCGTCCCCGAGCGGCAGCGAGTAGGCGAACTGCACGATCGTCGCGCCGGGCGGGAACGGACCCGTGACCGTCACGCGATTGCCCGCGACCGTCGCGTTCTGAGTCGATCCTTCGAGCAGGCCCGCGCCTCTGGCTGCTGGCGGCAGATCGAACATCAGCGGCCGCGCGGGCTGCACCGGCGCGCTGCCCGGGTTCATGATCTGCATCACGTTGTAGACGTTCAGCGCCTCGTCGCCGACTTCGATGACGAAGCGGCTCTGATCCCCGAGCACGACCTCGCCCTGAACGGAAGGAGCTGTGGGCGTCGCGGCGGCGCCGAGACCCGCAACCAGCATCATGCGAATGCCGCCGCTCGAGGGCACGTCGAACTCGCGCGATTCGATCGTCTCGCCGTCAACTGTCGCTGACGCTTTCACGCGCGATCCTGGCGTGAGGCCGGAAAACGTTGCCCGACCCGACTCGTCCGTCGTCGCGTCCTTGGAAACGCCCTGGCCTGTGACGTGGACCGTCTGTCCTGGAACGATATTGGAGAGCGAACCGCGTGCAATGCGGACCGTCACCGTGCCGACGGGCATGTCGCCCATCGGCAGAGGCACGCCCGACATCTGACGCGGGTCCGGCATCTGCTGCGCGTTCGAAACGGCAGTGAAGGAGCCGGTCAGCGCGAGGCAGAGTGCGAGAAATCTGAGCGGCGTCATCACGCGGCTTCGAGCCTCGATCCGCATGACTTGCAGAAGCGTGCGTCGACGTCGTTCGGGACGCCGCAGGTGCAGACGTGACGCGCCGGCGGAACGTTGACCGGATCCTTCTCCGCGCGCCGCGCACTCTTCGCCGCACGTGCTGCCACGTCGCGCTCGATGATCGACTCGTACGCGGACCCTTCGCCGTCGAGCTGCTTCATCAACCCGATGGCGCGTGCACGAAGCCGTCCCGCCATGTCGTCGAAATCCTCGACCGATACCTTGCCCATCGCACGATCGAATTCCAGTTCCTTGATCGATCTGAGCGTCAGCATCTTCTCGCGCTCGAGATCGGCGCGAAGGCGGTCGTGCAGCGGCTCCGGCTCGATCGATCCGTCTGGCGCGGTCAGCGGCGCGATCACTCGGAAGAACGCGAATGCGACGGCACCCGCCGCGCCGATCGTGACGCTGATGAGAATGAGGTTCTCGGGAGCGCTGCGGCGTGCCATCACCACCGCCGCTGTTGCGGCGATCAGCGCCAGGATGATGAAGAACTGCGCGATCTGGAGGCGACCGGTGGCTTGTCCGCGGAAGCGCGTCTCGAGCGAATCGTCCTCCGCGTGTTCCGCGGCCCTAGTCGAGGTCCCGGAGCTCATCGTCCAGCCTGGCGCCGAGGGCAGGGTCATCGTTCTTCGCGGGAGCCGCCGGTCCCGCCGGGCGCTCGCGGCGCGACCAGCGCATCGCCGCGAATCCGACAATGCAGGCTCCGGTGCCGGCGACGGCGTACGGGAAGAGCCACGCGAGGCGATTGAAGCCCTGGTCGATCGGCGCGGTGAGGATGTCCTCGCCGCCGTGATCGGCGACGAACGCCGCGCGAATCTGTTCGCGCGTCATCCCCTGCGCCATGTACTTGTCCAGCTTCGCGTTCAGCGCCTGCAGCCCGTGGCAGCTCGGCCCCATCGGGCAGTTGTTCATCGGCGCCCGGCAGCCGCAGGTGCACATGATGTCGCCTTCGACCTGCCGGCGCAGTTCGCTCTTCGAGATCGGCTGCACCGTCTGCGCGTACCCGGTGACGGGGAGCAGCAGCAGGAGCAGCAGCAACCCCGTCGTCACCGCTTCCGCGGGGACGGACGCCGTTGCAAACGCAAACGCCCGCTCGGGCAGGAGCGCGAGGCCGGTCCCGAAAGCCAGGACGCCGAATCCGAACCAGATCCAGTTGACGAGTGGGTTGATCGTGACCGTATAGGTTGCCGTCTGCGTCGCGACGTCGTAGCCCGCGAGCACCACGTAAAGATCCTCGCCCGGCGCGCGGCGGATTGCGACCTCGGTCGTCGGCTCCTGCTCGTGCTTGTTGAAGAACCACTTCGCCGGCGCAAGCTCGCCGATCGGTTTCCCGTCTTCGAACGCGCTCACCTGCCCCGTGATCATCTGCTTCTGGTCGTCGCTCGTGACGGTGAGAGCATCGTGACGGATCGTGAAGTGGCCGATGTTCGCCTGCTGGCCGGGCTTGAGCAGCATCTGCTCGTCCTGCTTGAATCCCTGTCCCGCGAATCCGATGAACATCAGGACGATGCCGACGTGGACGATGTAGCCGCCGTAGCGCCGGCGTGAACGCGCGACCAGTCCGACGAGCGCGGTAAAGAGGTCGGTCCCGGTGGCGCCGCGCCGCACGCGCGCGCCGCGCACGAACTCCTGGACGATCGTGCCCAGCACGAACCCGCAGAGCGCGAAGCAGATGCCCGAGGGCCAGAAACGAATGCCGATCGCGCTGACGACCGCGCCCGTCACGATCGCCGCGCTCGCGGGCCACGCGAACTGCTGCGCCATGTTCGAGGCGCTCGATTTGCGCCACGCCAGCAGCGGACCGATTCCCGTCAGCGCCAGCAGCATCAGGCCGACCGGCTGCATCCATTTATTGAAGAACGGCGGTCCCACGGTCAGGCGCTCACCGCGCAGCGCCTCGCTGATCGTCGGGAACATCGTCGCGAACAGGACGAGGAATGCGGAGAACAGCAGGATCCAGTTGTTCGCGAGGAACGCCGCTTCGCGGGACGCCCACGAATCCAGCTCGTTGCGGGCTCGCAGCAGCGGCAATCGGTAGATGACGAACGCGAAGCTGAACACGAGCAGCGCGATCATGAAGACCGTGAACATCCACGCCAGCTCGCGATCCTCGCCGAACGCGTGCACCGACTGGACGACGCCGGATCGCGTCATGAACGTGCCGAAGATCGTGAGGAAGAACGTGACGATCACGAGCGTGACGTTCCACACCCGCAGCATCCCGCGGCGCTCCTGCACCATGACGGAGTGCAGGAACGCGGTTGCCGTGAACCACGGCAGCAGGCCGGCGTTCTCGACGGGATCCCAGCCCCAGAATCCGCCCCAGCCGAGCTCCTCGTAGGCCCACAGCATGCCGAGCGTCAGGCCGAACGTCAGGAACAGCCACCCGATCATCGTCCAGCGCCGGACGGCCCTGAGCCAGGCGTCGTCGAGATGGCCGGTGATGAGTGCGGCCATGCCGAACGCATACGGGATCGTCATCGCGACGAAGCCCGTGTAGAGCGACGGCGGGTGGATCGCCATGTAGAAGTTCTGGAGCAGCGGGTTCAGTCCGCGCCCGTCCACCGGCGCCTTCGTCAGGAACGTGTCGAACGGGTTGTTGTGGATCACCATCAGGAAGATGAAGAACATCTCCGTGACGGAAATGACCGCGATGACCCACGGAATCAGCTCGCGGTGCCGCACACGGTTCCTGGAGACGGCGATGGTGCCGAACACCGAAAGCAGGAACACCCAGAACATGATCGAGCCGTCGAGCCCGCCCCAGTAGGACGCGAACTTGTACGCGAGCGGCTGCGCGGAATCGGAATAGTGCTGGACGTACTTGATCGCGTAGTTGCCGGTGACGAACGCGTGGACGATGATCCCCGACGCGAGCGTCATGAGCGCCGCGACGAGATAGAACGCGCCCACGCCGCTCTCGATCAGGCGTGTCGACCGGCGCCGCGCGCCCACGACCGACGAGGCTACGGCATAGCTCGCGACGACGAATGCGGCGAGCAGGCAGAGCGATCCAAGCGTGGCCATTGGTCTTTACGTTCCGGATGCGGCGGGAGAGGTCTTCGCCTCGTACTTCGACGGGCACTTCGCCATCACGCCGTTCGCATCGACGTCGAAGTAGTCCCCCACGAGCTGCCCCTTGAGTACGACTTCCGCGCCGTCCTTGAACGTGTCGGGGACGACGCCCGAATAGCGGACCGGCACCACCTTGCCGTTGCTCTGCACCTGGAATCGGTAATCGAGCGTGTCGGGCCTGCGGAGGATCGAGTGATCGACGACGAAACCGTGGAGCTGCAGCCGCTTGCCGTGCCACGCACCCGGATTCGCCATTACCTCGTCGACGTGCTTGTAGTACTCGGTGCCTTCGCTGAGCGTGGAATACATCAGGCCGCCGAAGGCCAGGCCGAGCACCAGGACCGTCGTGCCAATCTTGACAGGCTTTGCTTTCATATTCGTAGCTTCCGCCTTTACGCGGAAGGACAGCTGCGCGGAAAATTCCTCTCAAGAATACTACGCGCCAGCCCGTTTGAGCATCTGGTAGACCGTCGCGATCGGCAGCCCGACGACGTTCGACCACGAGCCGTCGATCCAGTCGACGAACCGGGCAGCTCTGCCTTGGATCGCGTAGGCGCCGGCTTTCCCCGCCGGCTCGCCTGTCGAGACGTACCAGGCGATCTCTTCCGAGCTGAGCGGCAGGAACGAGACGCGGGTTCGCGCGATCGCTTCGTCGATGCCCGCGGCAGACGCGAGCGCGACGCCCGTCAGCACCTCGTGGACAACGCCGGACAATGCCCTGAGCATCCTTGCCGCGTCTTCGTCGTCTTCCGGCTTGGCCAGCATTTCCCCGTCCACGACGACGGTCGTGTCCGCGCCGAGCACCAGCGCGCCATCCTTCAGATGCGCCGCGCGCACCTTCATCGCCTTCTCGCGCGCGATCCGGCGCACGTAATCGTCCGGCCGCTCACCCTGAATCGGCGATTCGTCGACGTCTGCAGGTTCGATGCTGAACGTGAAGCCCGCGTTCCCAAGCAGCTCTGCTCGTCGTGCCGATGCCGACGCGAGCACGACTCGCACTGCCGATTGCCGATTGCAGATTGCCGATTGCATTGCGGATTGTCGATTGTCGATTGACGAGGGGATTGCCGAGTAGCGATTGGATTGGGGATTGGCGAGTGGCGATTGGATTGACAATTCAATCCCCAATCGACAATCTCCAATCCAATCGCCGATCGGCAATCCCATCGACAATCCCCATTCCCCAATCGTCAATGCAGTCGGCAATCTGCAATCTGCAGTCTGCACTCGTCAGAGTGCTATTATCCCCAAATGTTGCCCCTGCAGGCGTGCACATCGTCGGTGCTGGCGGGAATCATCCGCCGACAGCCCGCGTCGAAAGAGAGAACCGCGTTCGCGTGGACCGTCGCGGTCGGACCGGCGCTGGCGAAGGTCACGAGCATCGAGCTGGTCGACGACGTGGTCGTCGTCGCCGCACAGGACAGTCGCTGGGCACGAGAGGTCGAGCGCGCCAGTCCGATCGTCCTCGAGCGGCTGCAGGCGTTGCTCGGATCGGGCGTGCGGCGGATCCGGATCGCAAACTGAGCCGCGGACTGACGCGGACTAACGCGGACCAACGCGGACGATTGGCTCGAGAGCGTGTGGCGCTTACTCGGACATGCTGCTGGCGCCAGATGACGCGATCTCAGCGACTCTGACGGGCTGTGCGCGCGCACCCCAAATAGCCAACCAGCCGATAATCGGAAGCTCTCCAACCTCCAGGATCATCGCGACTGACCCTACGACGTGGGCGTAGTGCGGAGCGACGACAGATACGGCGGCAAAGGCCAGGTAACCGCCGCCGGCAAGGAACAGCAGCATCCCGAGCACGCGCGGGATGAACCGTGATCGAATCACGAGCATGCCGAACGGAAAGAGCCAGAGTCCCCAGAATATCGAGACCACGTTGATACCCTGCGCATGAAGGCGGATGAACAGATACGCGAGCGCGTCCAGCTGCTGCCGATCGAACACAGACAGAAAACTCGATCCGCCGATCAGGACCAGGGCAGCGATTTCGTTGAGAACGTTGAGGAACGCAATCGGGACGGAGACGAGGGCGCCGAGGATCACGAGCTGCCGGGCGCGCGCTTCGTCGACCGGTCTGAAGAGGCGGTACAGAGCGAGCACGAGAAAGATCGCAATCGTCTGGTGGAACAGTTCGCTCGCGATGCCGATCCGGAACAGCAGCTCCGATTCCCGGATGCGACTGGCGGTCGCGGCCGCGTCGCCGCTGACGATCAACCTGCTCGGGACGTAGAGGAGCCCGATGGGGGCCGTAATCGCGATGAGGAGATACCAAAGCCCCGCGACGCGCGCCGCTTTCTTCGTGCCGTTCATCCCGCCTCCTCAGCAAAGCAAGTCTGCGCCACGCCGAACAGACGAACGCCGCGCATGTAGAATGTCGGAGGAAGGTCCGATTTTCCGCGATCAGCGTCGTCGCTCCAAACAGGCGGCCTGAGCGGCCCGAGGCGACGCCACGAGCTCGAACGAACCCGAGCTCTCCAGCGGCCCAACAACCATGCGTGAAGCCGTCATCATCTCCGCCGCCCGCACCGCCACGGGAAAATTCCTGGGATCGCTGAAAGACTTCACGGCTCCGCAGCTCGGCGCGATTGTCGTCCGCGAAGCGGTCCGGCGTGCGGGCATCGACCCGGCCGCGGTCGACGAATGCATCATGGGCAACGTCGTCGCCGCCGGCGAGGGGCAGAACCCCGCGCGTCAGGCGGCCCTCCACGGGGGCCTCCAGGATCACGTCGCCGCGATGACCATTAATAAGGTATGCGGGTCCGGTCTGAAGGCGGTGATGCTGGCGGCCCAGGGTATCGCCACGGGCGACATCGACGTCGCCGTCGCGGGCGGCATGGAGTCGATGAGCAATACGCCGTATCTGCTTCCGCGCGTGCGCGAAGGGTTGCGGATGGGAAACGGCACACTCGTCGACTCGATGATCCAGGACGGCCTCTGGTGCGCCTTCGAGGCGTGCCACATGGGAATGACGGGCGAGCACGTCGCCGAGCACTTCAAGGTCGGCCGGGAGGACCAGGATCGGTACGCAGCCGAGAGCCACCGCAAGGCCGCACACGCGACGCGCGAAGGATGGTTCAAGGACGAGATCGTCCCGATCGAGATTGCGCAGAAGAAGGGATCGCCGATCGTCTTCGAGCGCGACGAAGCGATCCGCGGGGACACCACGCCCGAGATCCTCGCCGGGCTGAAGCCGGCGTTCAAGAAGGATGGCACTGTCACGGCGGGCAATTCCCCTGGCGTCAACGATGGCGCCGCGGCGGTGGTGCTCGTGTCCGCGGACAAAGCGAAGTCGCTCGGGCTCTCGCCGATCGCACGCGTTGTCGGTCAGGCGACGAGCGGCCTGCCGCCAAAGCTCGTGCTCATGACGCCGGTGGAAGCCGTTCGCAAGGTTGCGCAGAAGGTCGGCTGGAAGCTCGAGGACGTCGACCTGTTCGAGATCAACGAAGCGTTTTCCGTTCAGATGGTCGCCGTGCTTCGCGAACTGGGGATCCCGCAGGAGAAAGTCAACGTGCACGGCGGCGCGGTTGCGCTCGGGCATCCAATCGGCGCCAGCGGCGCACGCGTGCTGACCACATTGCTCTATGCGTTGACGCGCCTCCGGCTCACTCGGGGCATCGCGTCGCTCTGTCTGGGCGGTGGCAACGGCGTCGCGCTCGCGGTGGAGAGGATCTGAGTTGACGATTCAGCGCATCGGCGTTGTCGGCGCGGGTACCATGGGAAACGGGATCGCGCAGGTGTTCGCGCAATCGGGACTCGACGTCCGGCTCTGCGACTCGGTTCCTGCGGCGCTCGACCGTGCGCGCGCGACGGTCGAAAAGAGCCTCGCCAAGTTCGTCGAGAAGGGCACGCTCGCGCCGGTCGATCGCGACACCACCATCACGCGCATCTCGATGACGACGAACCTCGATGCGCTGAAGGAGGTCGACTTCGTCGTCGAAGCCATCGCGGAGCAGCTCGACGCCAAGCTGGACATGTTCCGGCAGCTCGACGCGCTCACCAAACCGGGGGTCGTCCTCGCGTCGAATACATCGTCGATTTCGATCACCGTTCTGGGCGCCGCGACGAAGCGGGCGGACCGCGTGCTCGGCATGCACTTCATGAACCCCGTGCCGCTCATGAAGCTCGTCGAGCTCATACGCGGCCAGGCGACGTCCGCAGACGCCATGATGATTGCGACCGAGCTCTGCATGCGGCTCGGGAAGACTGCCGTGGAGTCTGCCGACTACCCCGGTTTCATTGCCAATCGCATCCTGATGCCGATGCTCAACGAGGCGTTCTATGCCGTCATGGAGAGCGTCGGAACGCCGGAGGCGATCGACAGCGTCATGAAGCTGGGCATGAACCATCCGATGGGGCCGCTGACGCTTGCGGACTTCATCGGCCTCGACGTCTGCCTCGCGATCCTCAACGTGCTGCACGAGGGGCTCGGCGATCCGAAGTACCGTCCGTGTCCCCTTCTCCGCCGCATGGTGGCCGCCGGCTACCTCGGACGCAAGACGGGCCGCGGATTCTACACCTACTGACGACCGTGCTGTTTCGCGGGCAGACCCTCGGGAAGTACAAGATCATCAGCCCGCTCGGGAGCGGCGGCTTCGGCACCGTCTACCTCGCGCAGGACACCTGGATCGACAAGAAGGTCGCGATCAAGGTGCCGCACCGCCAGGGGCTCGACTTCGGCGAGCTGCTGCACGAGCCGCGCCTCCTCGCGTCCGTCAGCCACCCCAACATCGTCGCGATCACGACGGCGGAGAAGCAGGACAACGTCTTTTTCATCGTCATGGAATACGTGCCCGGCGAGACGCTGGAGAACATCATCGCGACACGCGGGCCGCTCGACCTGCACCGCGCGCTCGATTACACGTGCCAGATCTGCAACGCCGTCGATCACGCGCACAAACAGGGCGTGATTCACCGTGACCTGCGTCCTGCAAACGTGCTCGTCGGCGAGAACGACATGCTGAAGGTCGCGGACTTCGGCACGTCGCGCTTCCTCGAGATCGCCGCGCACGGCACGACGGTGATCGGCAGTCCGCCCTACATGGCGCCGGAACAGTTCCAGGGCAAGGCGGTCTTCGCGTCGGATCTCTATTCGCTCGGCGTGACGATGTACCAGATGCTGACCGGCGTGCTGCCGTACGACACCCCGGCGCCGGCGGATCTGGACAAGCTGATGTCGGGCGAGCTGGTGTCCGCCCCGCGTCTGAGGAACTCCGCGATTCCGAAGGGGATCAATGACGTCGTCATGAAGGCGATGGCGCCGGACCTGAGCGTCCGCTATCAGCGCGCGGCGGATCTGCTGGAGGACGTGCTGGCCGCACGTCCGTCGCGCACGCCTCAGCCATCCGCTCGTGCCGCTCCACGTGCGCCGCGCGAGGACGCGCAGAGTATCCAGAGCCGTTTGCGCGCGCGTGAAACACCGTCGGCGCGCTTCTGCTGGCAATGCCGGAAGCCGCTCCATGCGCGAACGGATCGGTGTCCGTTCTGCGGCGAGATGCAGTGAGAGTGGACGGCGCGAGTGCGGCATCGCCATCCGCGTTGTGGGTCTCGCTCCCGCTGCCATCGCGCGGGAAAACGCGCTCCCGGCGGCGGAGCTAACGATGGGCGCGTTGGTTGGGGTTTGCCGATCACCGGTGAGCCGACTGTTCACCTTCAAGGGTTAGCCGATACACCGTCCGCGTACTCATCGCCAACGCGCTCGGAACGCCTCCCGCGCGTTTTCCGATCGAAGGCGCGAGCCGCGCGAGGCAGAGGTCGCGTCGACCCACAACGCGCCCGGCGCTGCCTTTTGCGCGAGTGCAGCCATCCATGCCACACCGAAACGCGCGCGTGACGGCGCCCCTGTTCGCCGGAGAGCGCCGTCGGCCGGTCGGCGGCAAATCGTCTCGCCTCGTGCTCTCGCGTGCGACGACGGCTCGCCGCGTGAACGCCGCCGCTGATGTCCGGATCGCGACGACCTCCGAGACGCGTGATACGCGATAGCAGTAAAACGGCGTCGGAGTGCGCACCCATCGGTGTCGGCGCCATATTTGCGCGATCCTGACGGAGCCTGGGCTGTCATCCAACAATCGTTGGCTGTCGCCGTGAAAACCCC
>JBKPTE010000055.1:0-12179 GCA_046735335.1 Acidobacteriota bacterium
GGCTTCGTACCGCCGCAGGTGACGATCGTGTCGGCGAAGCCCTCGACAGAAGTGCTGATCGTGCGGTCGCTCGGATCATCGATGATCGAGCCACGGCTGTCTGGCGACGATGTGCTGTACTGGCGCGCAGACATTTTCTGAGCGTGCACCGTCGGCCTCCGAGTACACAAACGCATCGCGCGCTCGGAGTTGCTTCCAGCTCAAGACCTCGCAAGCGGTTCAGCCCCAAACACGCGGGAGCGAAAAGCCGCGACTTTCGCAGCATGTGCGGCGATCTGCCTTCGGTGTTCGGTATGTTCTGACGCTGAGAACGGGGCCGACTGCAGACGCCTGTGCTCGGCGAGGAGCTGCTCGTGCTCGATGACCGGCTCCTGGAACTCGTCGATCTGGTCGCCTTCGAGACAGCGGTACTGGCCCACGACACTATTCTCGCCGAGATTGTGCATCGCTCGTGGCTCACTCTCCGAGATCGCAAAAAAGGGCGTTCGGCCGCGAAGTGTCGGCGTCATTCGACTTCCTGGGGTGCCTGTGCCACGTCACGGGCGACGGAGCCCATCTCGGCATACTCTCGGCGCATCTCTATAGCGGCTTGGTGAATTTTTCGACACCAGGGAAACTCGTTTCGTCGCCGACAGAGCTCCATCCACTCCGGAGCGTGACGATGCTCGGCTCAATCTCTCTCCCACAGCGAGGATGACTTCCGTTTCCGCGAACAAATCGAGCAGCGGCACATCGGGCGTGTTGATGCGGTTTTCCTCTTCGCTTGGGTTCCCGCTCGGTGCACGTTTCGCCATTTTCCTGAATCGATATGCGTCCGCGCCGGCGCCGGACACTCAATCGAATGCGAGCGATGTCGACCCTGCTCTGTGGACGGGTGGGGAACAAGTAGTGCTGACAGGGAAGCGAAGCCATGTCGTGCCGCCAACCGGGAGATCATCGTTGCCGTGATCGATAAGCCCGTGCGCTTCGTTGACGAGTCAGCGGAAAAAGCGCGGGCGCGCCGCGTTCGAGAAGCTCTCGCGGCCGCGGCAGGATGACTCGTTGATCGTTGCGACGGTGACATCGTTAACGTGACGCAGCGGTGTGCCGAGCGGTTCTGGACCGACAAAATCGAAATCGCATCTCTCAGCCAAAACCTCGAGCAAATTGCCGTAAGTGATCAGACAACATTAGAAGGTCTGACACAATTCGCGACGACGACCATCCTGCGTATTGCGTTAAATGGTTGGCAGCAAGCGAAATATATCCGATTGGTTATTCGTGAAGGAGCGTTTTGCGCTACACTGTTCCAGGCCGTCCGCAAGTCGTTGATTCTAAATATACGGAGAGATGTCCGAGTGGTTGAAGGAGCACGCTTGGAAAGCGTGTGTAGGGGAAACTCTACCGTGGGTTCGAATCCCACTCTCTCCGCCAAAATTCCTCCTTTATTTGCAAGGACCTACAACTCCCCGATCTAGGAGCGTTCCAAGAATTGGCTGTTTGTCAGGCGACACGACGGACGGGTTGCTGACGTGGATCTAGGCGGAATGGAGGCGAAGGTCACGCGCGAATGTTGGCGGATTTCCACACCCGCAAACGCCGTCCGCGCCGCGCTCGCAAGCTCGGAGGCCCATCCAGGTCGAGCGCGATGAGTGCGGCGAAGACGTGGCGATTTGGGTCACCGAGACTGTCGCAAGCAGCGCGTAGCCAGACGGACACATGCTCCCGCATCATATTCGTCATGACGCACCCGAATTCCACGTCACGCGGCCGTGAGCACGAGCGGCCCGTCACGCCGAACGACGATCGTGTGCTCCTCGTGTGCGGCGAGCGCGCGATTGCTGGTACGGATCGTCCAGCCGTCGCGCATCTGCTCGGCTCGCGCCGGCACAGCGGTCAGCATTGGCTCGACGGCGATGACCAGTCCCTCGGTCAATACGTCCCGCTGCCAGCGATTCTCATAATTGGGTACCTGAGGGTCCTCATGAATCGCCCGGCCCACGCCGTGTCCGCAAAGTTCGCGAACGACGGTAAACCCGTCGCTGCGTGCCTGCAATTCCACGGCTCGACCAATCGCCGAGACGGGCTCCCCGGCTCGCGCGGCTCTCAGCGCGGCGCGCAGCGCGGATACCGTGCTGCGCCGGAGCCGCGACGCGAGTGCGGATCCGCGGCCGATGATCACCGTTCGAGCGGCGTCTGCGACATAGCCGCCAGCCTCGGCAGTCACATCAACCTTGACGAGGTCGCCGGTCGAGAGACGCCGCGGCCCCGGGACCCCGTGGACGATCTCTTCGTTGACGCTGATACAGGTGAATCCAGGGAAGCAGTACGTGGCCTGCGGAGCCGAGCGCACGCCGAGCCGCTTCATCGCGGCGGCCCCGATTGCGTCGAGGGCCGCCGTCGTGATGCCTGGAACCGCCGCCGATTGCATCTCCGCGAGGATGAGCGCGACCATGCGGCCGACGTGCTGCAATCCGCGAAGATCTTCGTCTGATTCAATCGACATTCGCCAACCCTACCGGCAAGTATCCGCAAGACCCGTCAGGCGGGCCTTGCGCGAATCTTCTTCACCGCAGCGCGAAGCGTCGAGCCTCACTTCGACGTCTTCAGCGACTGAACGGCCGCGAGCGCCTTCTCGACGTGCTGTGCCGGCGTGATCTTGTCGTCGGCCGACGACAGCGTCGCCGCGATCTTACCGTCCGGCGTCACGACGAACGTGGTCCGCTCGATGAAGTCGTGATCGATGTCCTGGCCGCGCGTATCCTTCATCCCCGGCTTCCCGGGCGAGCTCTTCAGGTCGAACGACTTCGCGATCGACCCGTCGGCATCCGAGGCGACCGGAATCTTGCCCGCGCAATACTGCGGGTCGGACGAAAACGCATTGAGCCGCGCGATGCTGTCGGCAGACACGCCGATGATGCTCGCCCCGGCGGCGTCGAACTTCTCCTTGTTCTCCGCGAACGTGTGCGCTTCGAGATTGCAGCCGCCGGTGAACGCCGACGGAAAGAAGTAGACCACGACCGGGCCCTTCTTCCGCGCCTCGGCGAGCGAGAAGGTGAATTCCTTCCCAGCCAACGACGCCTTCGCCGAGAAATCCGGAGCTTTGTCACCGCTCTTCAAGGCAGCCCTCCCAGGAATCGCGACGACGCTCAGCATGAGGGCCGCGACCATGACACATTTCATAGCTCATCTCCTTCATGTCAAACATACACGATGGAGAGTGGCTCGTGGGCTCCGCCATCGAGTTCGGCCCAGGTAGATCGCTTCACCGGACCGTGAAGCGCTCTTCGTGGAGCACGGCGCCATTCGCGCTCCGCAGCTCGACTCGCCAGTTGCCGGCACGCTCACCGCTGATGGTGTGCCGGCTGTACGTGCGGTAACCGGCGCCGGGATTGGGCTGGATGCGAAGCTGCACGGCCAGTCGCAGGCGATCGCCCTGATACCAGCGGTGCTCAATCGTGGTGGCGGTTGCGGATTTCACCTGCGTGTAGAAGAACATCGGTCCGGGCGGAACGTGACTCTCCGCAGCCTCGCATCGCCACGCCCTGAGCGCGGTGCAGAGCTGGGCCGTGACCACCGTTGGGGTCGCGGCCGATTTTGCGGCCGTGGTTGGCCTCGCGCCGGCAGCGTTGACGTCACTTCGAGTGCGCTGAACCGGCTTCGCGGCCGGTTGCGGTCGCGCGATCGCTTCGGCCGGCGGAGACGTTGGCCTCGGAGCGGGGGTCTCGCCCGCAGGAACTGACGCGATCGTCGGAGACGGCTTGGTCTCCTCCGCGCCGCTGCTCCAGTACCCGGCCATCATGAGAATGACGATCAGCAGGGCAAACCCGCTCGACACGCCAACTGCAAGCGGGCGGAGAGATCTCTTCCGAGGAATCGCCGTCGCGTCCGGCATCTTCGGCGGCGGCGGCGATCTGCGCGCTGGTGCTTCACGAGCCGCGGGCGCTTCCAGCCACGCCGCGACCCCCGGTGGTGACGGCCGCAACTCAGCGGGCCGTCCGCGGGCCGCGCAGAAATCGTGAAGGTTCTTGCGACTCGTGACGACGAAGGGATGGTCCGGCGCCAGCGTCGCGGTCGCGATCGTGTGCGCGCGGCGGAAGTAGTGCTCCGCGTCGATCGGATTGTCCGCCATCTCGCAGACGACCCCGAGGTTGTTCAGCGTGTTGGCGAGGTCTGGATGACGGGGGCCGAGCGTCTGCTCCTGCAGGGCCGCCGCCTCGCGCAAGAGCTTCTCGGCGGACGAGTAGTTGCCGGCTGCGGCCGCCTGTTCGGCGCTTTCGATGATGGAGCGGGCTTCGTGCGGTTCCGGCATCCAGTTTCCAGACGGGGATCCGACGGTCGTGACGGCGAGCCGCCCACTTCGCGCGGATCACGAACTGCGGCCAATTGTAAAGCAAGGCTCGCAAGCTCGCAGCAACCTTCGATCGGAACGCTGACCGGGAGTTCGCCCCTGATGCGTCAGAGCGAGCCGCTCTAGGACGCGACATCTGAAAGAACACGCTTGACGGCGGTTGCGAGTTCGTCCAGATCGTAAGGCTTGCCGATAATCTCCAGGGCCTCGGTCGCTCCGACGAGGTCATGAAGCGCGCGCTTGTTCGTCGTCGTCAGAACAATCGGAATATCGCGCACGCCGTCGGCCTGGCGAAACTCGCAATATCTCGTCCAGTTGTGATCGTATGGAAAGCTGACGTCGAAGACGATCACGTCGGGTTGGTGCCGCCGGACGAACTCCTGGACGATCTCGATCGACAACGGATCCCGGGCGGGCCACGTCTCACCCGCCGCTTCGAGCCCGAGCACGCCGAAAAACGTCGTCAGCAGGTCGACCGTGTCTTCACTGGCGTTGAACACGATGACTCTGCGCTGCCGGGGTCGATCGGGCATATCAATCTCTCTCTTCTCGGGATGCATGATCCGATTCACTGCAGATCGTGTCTCGCGTTGTCGACGAAACGCTGAGCGGTTCACGACGTCAGCAGTTACAAGTAGTATGCACGCCTGACTCCATGCGGGCGGCGTCGGTTTTGGGCCCAACATTATCGCTGCAGGAGATGCTGGAGCGTGCGCATGCGATCGAAGGCCATTCTCGTCTGTTCCTCCCTGATGCTTTCGGGTGGCGTGCTGCTGGTGGGCCAGGCTCCGCCGCCGGCCGCGCCAACTTTACCGCCCCAGACGATCTCCCTGCCGACGTTCACGTCCAGCGCGGCCGTCGGCGGGACGAACTACACCTACACACTGCTCGGGAATGATCCGGCCAGGGATGGCACGACGACAATCCCAACGGTTCTGGCCGCGATCACCCTGACCATCGAGGCGCCGATGGACGCCGCCGGTCGAAAAGCCGTGCTCGATGCCGTGCCGATTGCCCGGCAGGTGATCCGCTCACCGATCTTCGCCGACTATCCGTTCGCGTCGGGGACGACGCAGTACGGCGACGCGCTGATGCGCGCCGATTTCTACGCGCAGGGCGGCAGCGGTGATTGGCACACGCGCCTCGGGCAGCCCAAGGTCGTGCCCCTGGAGATCGACGTCCCGATCGGTCGCGGCTATGTGTTGACCTCGAAGAAGACGGGCCGCATGCTCGCGATGGTGGACCTGCGCTTCATGCAGCAGGAGATTTTCAATCAGCTGCCGAAAGACGCCGTCCCGAGCGGCACGCTGCTGCTGGCCATCGTGCGCGACACGACGTACTACGTCAACTCGGATGCGACGCAGTGCTGCCGTTGGGGCACCTACGGCGTCGATACCTCGGCAGGCGCGCGGCAGCCGTTCGTGCTGGGTACCTACCTGGATTCGAACGTAGTGGACGTCGATGCCGACGTGCAGCCAATCACGCAACAGCTCGCACGGTTCTTCCGCGATCCGTTGTACGACCCGCTCTATCGCGCCACGCGGGGCGCACCTTCACCCGGTAATACGTTTCCAGCGTGGATGAAGGTGCCGGCAAAGAGCGACACGGAGCAGCCGCGACAGAACAGTGCGTCGGGAGGCAGCGGCATCGCCGCGCTGGGCAACGATCCAACCGATGTGAACTGGAAGAACACGGTGCAGGCGTCGAAGCCGTTCGTCGCGACGCTGTCCGGCGTGTCATATCACCTGCAGAACGTCGCGCTGCTCCAGTGGTACAACCAGAGTGCCGCACCGACGTCGCTCCAACGCGCCTACAGCTTTCCTGACGCGAGCGCGCTCCCGGAGCCCGCCCGCCCGGCGCCGCCCGCGAGGCGCGGCGGCGGAGCGTTCGGTGCCGCGACGTCGGCCGCCGCCGACACGCTCAAGCCGGTTGCGATGACCGGCGGCCCCAACGGCCACAAGCTGATAGGCTACTGGGCCGGCTACGGCCCGATCCGCGATGTCTCACCGCAATGGGATGTCATTCTCGTCGCGTTCGCGACGCCGGATCACGCCGCCGGCGAAGGGCAGATGCAGTATCGCGTCAACGGCAGCATGACGCCCGAGGAGTTCAAGGCGGACATCAAACGCAAGCAGGCCGAGGGCAAGAAGGTGATGATTTCGCTGGGCGGCGGAGGTCAGGTCTTCGCACTCGAGACCGACGCGGACAAAGAGCGCTTCGTGACCTCGGTCGAAGCGATCTGCGCCGAGTTCGGCTTCGACGGCATCGACATCGATTTCGAGACGCCCTCACTCGAACTGCAGCCTGGCGACGGCAACCCCAGGCATCCGACGACGCGCTCGACGGTCAACCTGATTGCGGCGATCCGCGAGATCCACGATCACTTCGGCCCGCAGTTCATGGTGAGCCTGGTTCCCGAAGGATCGCAGACGCCGGCCGGATATCCCGGATACGGCGGCCAGTTCGGATCGTATCTGCCGCTCGTCGAAGGGATTCGCGATATCCTCTCGTTCGTCGACACGCAGGACTACAACTGCCCGCCGATTCAGGGGCTCGACGGCGAGTACTACATGCCGGGCTCCGTGGACTACCACGCGGCGGCGACCGAGCTCTTCCTCCAGGGCTTCGACGTGGGCCGCAATCCGCGGCATCACTTCGACGCGCTGCCTCCGGACAAGGTCATCATCGGCTACTTGAACAGCGATACCACGCCCGAGATCGTCGTCGAGTCGATGCGCATGCTGCTGACCGGCCGATCGAACCTGCCGACCACATACAAGCTGCTGCAGCAAGGAGGATATCCGGCGTTCTCCGGCGCGATGTTCTGGACGATCGACGCCGATCGGCGTGAAGAGTACCGCTACTCGAACCTCGTCGGTCCGCTGCTGCACGGCTTCCCGGCAGGTAAGGACTGAGAACGGCGAGTCTGGTGCGATTCACGTCGCCAGCGGCGGCCCGCTCGGAACGCGGATGCGTGTGTGCGTGGTCGTGTAGGTGTGGCGTTTCGCCGTGAACCTGGCTGTCAAGTACTCGCCGAGGTGGATCGGCCCTGAGATCGTGCCGTTTGCCAGCGTGCCGGCGAAAATGAACGTGATCGAATTGCCGGGGCGCTGATCGACGCTGCGCAGCGTCACCGTGTCCCCTTCAATCATGCCGACCAGCTCTCGCGTCGAGAAATCGCCGCGGTGCGAGCCCTGGATCCAGTTGCCGTCCTGCTCGATCTGCAGCGTGTGCTGGCTGCGGCTGCTGAAGAACTCGACATCGACGTCCCAGCGGCCGCTGACGTCGGCGGCCGGCGGCGGCATCGCCGTGGTCCGGGGCGCACGTTTGCGCGACAGCACCGCATAGACCCGCTCCGCCACGGTCTTGTCGTCGCCAGGCTGCATCTGCCATGCGGTGATCGTGATGCCCGTCGTGCCCGGAGCCGCCTGCTCCGCACGGCCGCCGCCGATGCCGGCGCCGACCGCAATTCGGGGCTTCGTCGTCGCCAACTCCTCGGCGACCTCGTCGCCCGTGACATTCAACGCTGCGGCGTCCCACGTGATCGCCAGCGACGGACTCTTGTTCGACAGATCGGTCGGCTCGCGTACGACCATCTTCACGCCGTCCATGGCCGCGACGCGCTTCGAGATCGTGTCCAGCCACCCGAGCCACGTTTTCCATTCGGCCGCGTGATCGCGCTTCACCCACGCTTCGATCGCCGCCAGCATGCCCAGCGTCTCTTCCCGTCCCACCTTGTTGTCGCGTCCCGGGCCATGATGCGGCGAACTGGCCTGCCAGGCAGACTGCAGGATGTCCTTTCGTCCGAGCAGCAGACCCGCGCACTGCGGACCACAGATGGCCTTGCCGCCACTGTATGCGACGACGGTGGCGCCACGCTGCAGGTGCACGTTGGGAATCGTCAGCACTTCGGCGGCCGCATCGACGAGGACGGGGATGTTCCTCGGTCCAGCGATCCGTGCCACCGCTTCGAGCATGGCGTTGGGCCCGCTGTCGGCAAGGAGGTAGATCATCGCCGTGCGCGGATTGATGGCACGCTCGAGCTCTTCGATCGACTCGACGGTCACCATTCGGACGCCGACGTTGCGGATCGCATGGTCGTAGACGTTCCGCGACGATCGCGGGACGACGACCTCGGTCTTGTCGAGACCGGAGAGATCCGGGATGCGAATGAGCTTTTCAGGATTGCCGCCTGTGACGCAGGCGGCCGTGACGTGTTTCAACCCGGCCGCGCATCCGGCCGAGACCATTCCCCACTCGGCGCCGGTCAGCTCGGCGAAACGGCGTCCGACCGCATCGGCGAGCTCGTCGATTTGGACGAAGTACTTCGACGCCGCCTCCATCGCCGCGCGGACTTCCGGCCGCTCCACCGAGCCGCCGATGATGGTGAAGGTCCCCCGGCAATTGATGATCGGCTCGACACCAATCGACTGATAGATCTGCGGTCCGGCAACAAGTGGTCCGGCAGCCGACGCGGCCTCCGCCGGCGCGTCCCGCCGACCGAGCAAGGTCGGCAACGCGACGGCATTGCCCATCATGAACAGCTCGCGCCTGGTAAAACCATTGAAGTTCGACTTCATTTCACCGCCACTAGAGAAATCTGCTCGAGGCCCGGAAAGACGTCGTCGTTCACCGGTTTCCGGTCGATTGGCGGAAGCGTCGCAACCGTTGTGCGCGTCGGAAACATCTCAGGGAAGTATTGCGCGTAGACACGGTTCATTCGCGGAAACTCGTCGATGTCGTCGAGGTAGACGTTGGTGGCGACCACGTTCGCGAAGGTCAGTCCCGCTTCCTCGAGGCCATCGAGGAGGTTCCGCATCGACTGACGTACCTGCGCCTCGACGGTCGCCGCATAGATGCCTTGCACCTTGTCGGGTCCCGGCGTGAAAGGGCCCTTCGCCGAACAGAAGTAGGTGTCGCCGGCAAAGACACAGGGACTCGCGGTGGCGCTCGGCCGCATGTTCTTCGGCCGAACCGCGGAACGCTTCGAGAGGTCGGCGACGGCGATGCCGGTGAATTCGATGGTGGCGCCGCCCGGCAGACTGGCGACCCGGATCGTCGCGCGGGCCGGCGTGTTCCCGAATTCGAAGTGCTTCGCGTAGATGGCGTTCATCTGTCCCGACGCCTTGACCGTCAGGTACGGATTGACGAAGACCACATGGCGGAAATCCATGCCCGCGGCCATCAAGGTCTGTTTCATGTTGTCCAGCGCGAGCTGCACCTGCGCGTCCGGATCCGCGGGCACACTGCCGCTCCCGATATCGGCGCCGAACGACCCTGACAAGTAGAGCCGGTCGCCCGCCATCACGCCGGGAGTCGCAGGCGCATTCGAGGGATATCCGGGAGGGACGATGGACTTTCTGCGGGAGAGATCGCGAAAAGCAACGGCGCTGATCTCGATCGGAGTGTCGGTGGGCATCCGGTGCACACCGAGGACAGCCCGTGCCGGCGGCTGTTTCGGAAAGTATTCGTGCCAGACCCGATCCATCGTGTCGTGGCTCGACATGTTGGCGAGGTAGACCTGACTGTAGACCACGTGGTCCAACGTCAGCCCCGCGGCTTCGACAATCGTCTTGACGTTCTCGAGCGTCTGCCTGACCTGCGCGTCGACCGTCTCAGGCAGCCGGCCCTCGCCGTCGCGTGCGCCCTGGCCGGAAACGTACAGGAAATCTCCGACCATGATCCCGGGACTGTAGGGCCCTACGGGCTTCGGCCCGGGTGGCGCGATGACTCGTTTCGGGACCTCACTCGTCAACTGCGGCGGAGCCGGCCAGTGTGCCGAGACGCCGATCGCACCGAACGAAATGGCGGCAATCCAGACAGATGGTCGCTTCATCGGGGCGTCTCTCAATTCGAGCCACGATGCGCATCGTGGGAATCGATCCCTTACGCGAGATTCGCGAGGATCGCGTTGTAGATGATCCGCACCGCGGGATCTTCGCTCACCTCTATGGTGTACATCCCCTTGTAGCCGAGCGACTCGGCGTACTTGATCGCCGTACCCAGATCCCACGTGGGGCTGACTCGCGTGTGCATGCCGCCGCCGTTGCGCGGGAGCAGGCCCTTGATCGCATCGTGCAGCTCCTGCTGGTTGTGGAAGCGGGTCTCGCCGCCGAAGTCGAGATTGGTGTAGCCGCCGCTCCCGAGGGTGCATTCCCAGAGGATGCCCCACACGTAGCGGAGGCGCTCCGGCTCCGGCATGTCGGGCGCCGGGGCGGGCGCGGTTCCAGCGCCGCGGCCCCTGCCCTGGGTCGGTACGCCGCTGCCGCGCGTCTCGCCGGAAATCTTGATGCCCTTCGGAGTGGCGTAGTCCTGGAGATCTTTCCAGAGGGAGGTGACGCCGGCCTTGCTGTCGTCTGTGAGTGGTCCCTGGTTGTGCATCAGCCGCGTCACCCCGAGAACGGGCGAGAGATCGACCCACTTCTTCGCGCGCTCGAGCCACGCCGCACGCGCATCGCCCGAGAGCGCCGCCGCCTTGCCGTCGGGCCCCATCTGCGCCATCGTGCCGATCTCGATGTTGATCTGATGCGCTTTCGCGCCGGCTGCATCGAGCTTCGCCCGCAGCTCGCGGATGTACGACAGGTCCGGATTGTCGTCGTTCTGCGCGACGTGGTCGCTCTGGAACTGGACGTTCCGGACGCCGTACGTGTCGACGTAGTACTGCGGCAGGTCGAAGATATCGAGGGTGCGCTGCGGCGTTGCCTCCTGCCACGGCAGCTTGATCATGCTCTCGTGGTTGAGCGTCATGATCTCGATCCGCGCCAGCTTCTCGGCAGAGACGTTGGCCGGACCGCCGCGTCCGCGTCCGCGTCCACCCCCCTGGCGTCCCTGCGCCGGAGGTTGTGCCGGTGCCTGTGCAAATACTGTCGCGCTCATGCCGGCGGCCGCGGCCGCGGTCAAGAAATCCCGTCGATTCACTGGTCGGCTCCTCGTCCTTCTACGCGAGTTGGTTCGTGACGTTCGCCAGAATGATGGCGTAGACCTGCCTGACTGCGGCATGGCCGTTGACTTCGATCGAGTACAGCCCGCGATATCCGAGCGACTCGGTGTACCGTACCGCGGCGCCGATGTCCCAGTTGGGGCTCGACTTGATGTGCATGTTCCCCGACGAGGTCGGGTAGAGGGCCTTGATGGCGTCGTCCAGCGTCTGCTGGTCCGGCGCGCCGACGTTGCCGATGTCCACGTTGGAGTAGGCACCGGCCGCTTCGATAACCTGGCGCAGGAGGTCAAACGCCGCTCTCGCCTCAGCACGGGCATCGGAGGGAGGCGGCGGCGGCTGTCCACGCCCGCGGCCCGTCCCCCTCGTCTCGGCCGAGATCTTGATCCCCTTTGGCTTCGCGTAATCCTGAATCTCCTTCCACACCGAGATGCAGTTCGCCTTGTTCTCCTCGTTGAGCCCCGTCTGATTCAGCATCAGGCGCGTCACGCCGATAATCGGCGCGGCGTCGACCCACTTCCTGCCGAGCGTCATCCACTTCTCGCGCGCCTCGCCGGCCAGGTTCGGAATCTCGCCAATCTCGATGTTGACTTGGGTGGCCGTGACCTTTGCCGCGTCCAGTCTGGCCCGCATCTCGCGGAACAAGGCGGCGTCGGGCGGCGTTTGCTCATCGCTCACGAGATGATCGTGCTGGAACTCGATGTGGCTGACGCCGTAGACGTCCTGGTACATCTTCGGGAGATCGAACAGGTCGAGCGTCTGGTTCTCGTTCGGATGCTGCGTCCACGGGAACTTCAGCAGCCTGCTGAAGTTCAGCGTCATGAGCGAGACACGCGCGAGCTTGGCCGCCGGGACGTTCGCCGGCGTTCCGGGGCCGCGGCCGCGCCCGCCCTGACCGCCTCGCCCCTGCGG
>JBKPTE010000056.1:0-20822 GCA_046735335.1 Acidobacteriota bacterium
GATCCACAGGAGCGCGTTGGTGTGCCCGCGGATGTTCCGCCCGCACCGCAGAGCCGCGGCCCCGGCGACAAGGGCGGAACGGGGACAGGCGAGGGTACAGGTGTCGGCGAGGGAAGCGGACCTGGCGTCGGGGCCGGCAGCGGAAGCGGTACGGGCGGCGGGCCGTATAGACCGGGCAGCGGCATCACACCGCCTACGCTGCTGCGCGAGGTGAAGCCCGACTACACGGAGGAGGCCCGGCGCCGCTCGCTCGAAGGCGACGTCGTCCTCGAGATCGTCGTCCGGCGCGACGGCTCGGTCGGCGACGTGAAGATTCTGCAGGGGCTCGGCGGCGGACTGGATGCGCGGGCGGTCGACGCCGTGCGCCAGTGGCGCTTCTCGCCCGCGCAGCGGCAGGGGGTCCCTGTCGACGTCATCGTCGAAGTCGCCGTTGAGTTCAAGTTGCGATAGCCAGCGCCAGATCGGCAAGCAAGGTTATGGATACGACTCTCGTCACCGTGACGCTCCTTTCACTCGCCATGGCGGGCACGCTCACGATCGTCGTGTGGCGGCTCCTGCGTGACGAACGCCACCGCTCGGCAGCGCGCGTCGCGGCATTGACACAGATGGCGAGCCACGCCGTCGAACGACCGCCCTCGACGAGGAGTGCGGCCGCGAGCGCCACGCCGCCAGCGCCGCCGCGGCGGCACCGCGAACCGATGGACCTCCCGCTGCGCGAAGAACGGCCGGCGCCGGTCTCGAGCGCCCCGCTGTTCCAGCAGCCTGTAACATCGTCGCCGTGGGGCCACCGGGCTGCCGTCATGACCGCGCTGGCGCTCGTGCTGGCATCCGCGGTGCTCTTCGCGCTCGCCGCGCAGAATCGCGCCGTGACCCCGGCGGGGGCGGCCGGTGCGGCCGCCCCCGCGCCGGCTGCGCTCGAGCTGCTGTCGCTGGGCGATGCGCGAGACGCAAATACGTTGACGATCACGGGACTGGTGCGAAATCCTCGCAGTGCGGCGACGCAGTCGCGCGTGACGGTCACGGCGTTCGCATTCGACGACAGCGGCGCGTTCCTCTCGAGCGGCAGGGCGCTGCTCGACGTCACCGCGCTCGCGCCCGGAGACGAATCGCCGTTCATCGTGTCGGTGCCGGCATCCCGCAGCGTCGCGCGGTACCGCATCAGCTTCCGCGGCGAAGACGGACGCGTGATCGCGCACGTCGACCGCCGCCAGCAAGGCGCGGTCGCCGACTCGGCGCACCGCAGTGTCGCAGGATCGTAGACGGGACTACCTATGATTCCCTTTCATCGAACGACTTCCTCGTCGGCGATCGTCGCCGCGCTCGCGATCGCGTCGCTCGCGGCGCAGAGCGGCCAGACGCCCGAGCAGGGGAACGACCCGCAAGGCTTCCGGTTCCGCACCGGCGTGGAGCTCGTGAACGTGACGGCCACCGTCACGGATGCATCCGGCCGTTTC
Source organism: Acidobacteriota bacterium (assembly GCA_046735335.1). Lineage (GTDB taxonomy): Bacteria > Acidobacteriota > Vicinamibacteria > Vicinamibacterales > 2-12-FULL-66-21 > JBKPQB01. Next base: position 1,455 of record JBKPTE010000056.1, read on the forward strand.
GTCCCTGGGCTCACGAAAGACGACTTTCGCGTGTACGACGACGACGAGCCGCAATCGATCTCGCACTTCAGCAGCGAGCGCGTGCCGGTGAGCCTCGGGATCGTCCTCGATACGAGCGCCAGCATGGACGGCGAGAAGATGTCGTCGGCGCGCGACGCGCTCGATCGCTTTCTCTTCCAGCTCCTCGATCCGGACGACGAGGTGTTCCTCTACCGGTTCGACAACGAGCCCGAGCTCGTCGAGGGGTGGACGAAGGACAAGCGGCGCATCAGCCAGTCGCTCGGCCGCATTCAACCGCGCGGCGGCACCGCGCTCTACGACACCGTGGCCGAAGCCGTGCAGCTCGCGCAGCGCGGGCACAACCGCAAGAAGGCCGTCGTCATCATCTCTGATGGGAACGATACGAACAGCCACATCGACGTGCTGTCGCTGAAGCGGCTCATTCGCGAGACCGAAGTGCTCGTGTACGCCGTCGGGATCGATGGACCGGGCCTCCCGACCTACGCGAGCTACGGCGGGATGCAGCGTCCGCGGCAGCCGCCGCGCGTTCCGGTGCCGTTTCCGTTTCCATTTCCGGGTGGACGGCGCCCCGTTCCGCAGCCGCCTCCCGGCCCGCCAGGCGGCAATCCGCGCTGGCCGAGGAATTCCGCCGACGATCGCGTGAACGTCGCGGCGCTGCGCGACATCACGGACGACAGCGGCGGCCGGACGGAGATCATCCGCCAGCCGCGGGATCTCGATCCGGCAACGGCGGGGATCGCGGACGAGCTGAGCAAGCAGTACTACATGGGATACGCGGCCGGCGCGGCGGACGGCAAGTGGCACACCATTCGAGTGGAAGTGCGGCAGCCGTCGTATCACGTTCGCGCGCGGCGGGGGTATATCGCGGGCAAGTAGGCCGGCCTGAAGCGCTCGTGTCTTCCGCCTTCAGGCGGAAGCGCAGGGTGTCACTTCCACCTGAAGGTGGAAGTCACAGGATAAATTCACAACAGGATATTCACAGCATCGCAATCGTCCCGATGCCGGCGCCAATCAGCAGCACCTGGCGGACGGCCGACGTGCCATTGTCGCGGTGCAGCCCCGGAATGAGATCGGCCATCGCCACGTAGAGGAAGTTGCCGGCGGCAAACGCGAGCACGTAGGGCAGCATCTGCGGCACCATCCGGGACGCGAGAATCATCGCCGCCGCTCCGGCGATCCCGCCGGTCGCGGATAGCAGATTCAACATGAACGCGCGCCCGCGCGAGTAGCCGGCGCGCAGCAGAATCGCGACGTCGCCGACCTCCTGCGGGATCTCGTGCGCCGCGACGGCGATCGCCGTGGTCACGCCGAGCGGGAGGGACGTCAGGACGGCCGCGGCGATCAGCGCGCCGTCGACGAACGTGTGGAACGCGTCGCCGACGATCACCAGGGATGCCGCCGAGCTGTGCGTGCGGCAACCCTCCTCGTCGTGACAATGACGCCAGATCACCGCCTTCTCCAGGAGGAAGAAGCTCAGGATCCCCGCCGCCAGCGTGAGCATCGCGGGCCGCGCCGGCAGCAGCTCCAGCGACTCCGGCACGAGCGCCAGGAGCGCGACGCCGACCAGTGTCCCGACCGCGTAACTGATAAGCCACGGAATGAGGCGCAGGCGCAGGCTGTCGCCGAGCAGCAGGAACATGGAGGCGGTGAGCAGGCCCCCGATGCTGCCGAGGATGCTCAGGCCGACCGCGGATGCGAGGATCACCGCCGAATCATAGCCGGTGCCGCGCGCCGGCGAAGACCTGCACGCCGGGCTCGGGAGGCCGGCCGGCCAAGTGGACGGTAAACGCGCGAACGGCGGCGGTCGTCACTCCGAGCAGACGGTTCGAACACGAGATGCGGACACTGGGTTTCGTCGCGGCGCTGGTTGCGCTCGTCGTGTGGGGCGTCTTTGCGCAGCAGCCGGCCGCGCAGCCACAGTCGCGCCCCCGGAGCGCGCAGCCGGCGCGCGACGTTCAGAGGCAGCCTCAGTCGGCCACGGCGTCGATCGGCGGACGCGTGCTCGCGGCTGATACGGGCCGTCCCTTGAAGCGCGCGAGCGTCCTCGCGTCGGGGGGCGGACGGCAGGCGCGCGGCGCGACAACGGACGATCTCGGGCGTTTTCGCGTGACCGGGCTGCCTGCGGGCACCTACACGATCACGGCGTCGAAGAGCGGGTTCGTCGACGCGATCTTCGGGCAGCGGCGTCCGCTCCAGCCCGGCACGCCGGTGCAGCTCGCCGACGGCCAGGAGACGAGCGGCATCGATCTCCGCCTGACCCGCGGATCGGTGATCACCGGACACGTCCTCGACGAGGACGGCGAGCCGCTCGCGCGCGCGCTCGTCACCGTGCAGCGCTATCAATACGTCCGCGGCGAACGGCAACTGACGTCGGCGGGCGGCGATCAGACCGATGATCGCGGGCAGTATCGCGTATTCGGTCTTCCCCCGGGGGACTACTACGTGAGCGCGACGGCGGGCGGCCTCGCACAAATCCTCGGACGGGGATTTCAGTTCGCGGCCGGTGCACTCGCCGGCGCCGGCCGCGGCGGACGCGGCACGTTCTTCGGTGGACCTCCCGTCGAAGACGGCGAGCCGGTCGGCTACGCGCGGACGTACTACGCGGGCGTCACCAGCGCCGCGGATGCGACGAAGGTGACGGTCGCGCCGGGCCAGGAGCTCGGCGGGATTGATTTCCAGGTTCAGCTCGTGGCGATGTCCACGGTCAGCGGGACGGTGATCGGCTCCTCCGGCCCGGTGCCCGTGATGCTCGTGCCGCAGGATCGCGGGGGCGTGTTTCGAGGGCAGGTGTTGCGCGCCGGATCGCAAGCCGACGGATCGTTTGCGATCGCGAACGTTCCCCCGGGCCACTACACGGCCATCGCCCGCTCCGGCGGACGCGGCGAAGATCCTCGAATCGGCACGCGAGCGGTGAACGTGGCCGGCGACAACGTGACCGGCATTTCGATTGCGCTGCAGCCGGGCGTCTCGCTCGCCGGCTATATCACGGTCGAGTCGTCGGGGACGCCGGCGCCCGTGGACTACTCCGGCTTCAGGGTCGACGCCCCCGACGTCGATCCGCTGCCGTTCGTTGGCGGCGGTCCGAACACCTCCGGCAGCCGCGCCGAGAAGAACGGCGCGTTTCAGATCAACGGACTGCTTCCCGGCCGCCATTACATCCGCGTCAACGGCCAGGGTTCGTGGTCGCTCAAGTCCGTCAGCGTCGCGGGACGCGACGTGACCGACGAGCCCGTCGATCTGAAGAGCGGACAGAATGTCGACAGCGTCTCGATCGTTTTGACCGACCGCTCGACGCAGGTCACGGGCACCGTGCGCGACGCCGCGGGCAACCCCGTTCAGCAGATCACCGTGATCGCGTTCTCCGTGGACCAGCAGTACTGGCATTCACAGTCGCGTCAGATTCAGGCCGTCCGAGTCGATCAGAGCGGCGTCTTCCATCTGCGCGGCCTGCCGCCGGGCGACTACTCCGTCGCGGCGGTCGACGACGCCGAACAGGGTGAGTGGTTCGATCCCTCGTATCTCGAAGGGATCAGGACTGGCGCGAAGAGACTTTCTCTATCGGAAGGGGTGTCCGCGACGCTGGACCTGAAAGCGCCGAGCTGACGTCCTCGCTCCCGCGGCCTTTCCTCATCGTCATCCAGATGAGCAGCGCGAGGACGGCGATCGCTCCCAGGAAGGCAAGCCCGAACAGCCACAATGTGCGGTAGAGGATCGACTGGTTGTCCATCCGCACTTCCATGACGTTGACGAGGCCTTCCGACCACGCGATGGGCCTCCCCGCCAGGCGGTCCTTCAGCGGCTGTTCCCACATGAGAATGTTTCCGCGCCGCACGCCGCGCGCGTTGTGGTACTCGATCCGGCTTGGAAGGTGAAGCCGGTATGCGACGAGCTCGCTGCCGTTCCACTCGACGCCGGGAAGGGACGGCGTCTTCGCGGGCGCTCCACTCAGATGCTGACGAAACACCTGCAAATTGTCGTGGAGCTGCAGTTCGTAGCTCTCTCCTGAGAACGCGGCCGCCTTCGGCAGCGTGCGGATGTCTGGCACGCGCAGCCGGACGCCGACGAAGCGGCGCCCGTGCCGCGTCCACTGCGAGACACGCTGAACTTCCGCGTACGGCGACGCATAGAACGCGCGGACGGCTGGATCGACGCGGGCGCGCGGATCGAGCGGAAGCGAGGCACCGCGGAGCGCGACGAGCGCGGGAATCGACGCGTTCACGACGAGCGTCGCCGATCCATCGAGCCGCAGCGTCAAGTCTTCTTCGTATTCGTATTGGGGAGAAAGGAAGCGCGGGCCTCCGTCGCAGCCCGCCACCACCAGCAGCACGGCCACGACGGCCGTACGCGTCCGGGAGCCCATTCTTCGAATGATATACTGATGCCGGGTCTAAGAGACCCGGCCTACACGCTCGGTCTAAGAGACCCGGCCTACACGCTCGGTCCAAAAGACCCGGCGTACCTGTCCCCGCCGAATGTCCACGCCGCCGCGTCTGTATCTGATCGACGGCAGCTCGCAGATGTATCGCGCGTATCACGCGATTCGCGGGCTGACCGGCCCTGATGGCAAGTCGACGAATGCCGTGTACGGGTTCGTCACGATGCTGCGAAAGCTGATCAACGATCACCAGCCGCAGTTCATCGCCGCGTCCTTCGATCTCGCCGGACCAACGTTCCGCTCCGAGCTCGCGACGGATTACAAGGCGAACCGTGCGCCCATGCCCGGTGATCTCGCCGAGCAGATCCCCTGGGTGCACGAGGCCTGCGAGGCCATGGGCGTCCCGATCCTCACGTCGAAGCGCTACGAGGCGGACGACGTGATCGGGACGCTCGCGACAAAGGCGGCGGCCGCCGGGTTCGAGGTCGCGATCGTCACCGGCGACAAGGACTTCTTCCAGCTCGTTCACGACGGCATCAAGGTCTACAACCCGAAAGAGGACGGCACCTGGTACGACGCCGAAGGCGTGCGTGAAAAGTTCGGCGTCACGCCCGCGCAGGTCGTGGACGTGCTCGCGCTGATGGGCGACTCGATCGACAACATCAAAGGCGTTCCGGGAATCGGGGAGAAGGGCGCGCGCGATCTGATCGCGACGCACGGCTCGCTCGAGGAGTTGCTCGCCCACGCGGCCGACGTCCCGAACAAGCGCCAGCGCGAGGGCCTTCTGGCGCACGCGGAAGATGCGCGGCAGAGCCGCGTGCTGGCGCGCATTCACACCGACGTCCCCGTAGAGTTCGACCCCGAGGCGGTTCGCTATCGCGGCGCCTCGCAGCAGCGCTGCTTCGAGCTGTTCTCGCGGCTCGGATTCCGCTCGCTCGTCATGGAGTTCGCGCCGACGGCGCAGACCATCGGCAAGAACTACCGGCTCGTCGACACGATCGATGACGTGAAGGCGCTCGCCGCCGAACTGCAGCAGGCCGGCCGCTTCGCGCTGCGCGTCCTGCCCGACGCGCCCGCGGCCATGCGGACGTCGATCGTCGGGCTCTCCTTCTCCACCGAGCCGCGCGAGGCCCGCTACATCCCTCTCAAAGGATCGGGCCTCGGGTTCGACGGCGGCCTCGACGCCTGCGAGGTGCTCGCCGTGCTCCGGCCACTGCTCGAGAACGAAGCGGTCAGGAAGATCGGCCACGACCTCAAGTTCGACGCGATCGTCCTCTGGCGTCACGGCGTGAGGCTGCGCGGCCTCGAGATGGACACGATGCTCGCGAGCTACCTGATCGACGCGACCGGGTCGGCGCACGAGCTCGAGCAGCTCGCCCTGGAACACGTCGGCTACAAGGCGTTGACCGAAGAGGACGTCTGCGGGCGCGGCGCCAAGTCGGTCTCCTTCGCGGAGGTGCCGGTGGAAGCCGCGCTCGACTATGCGGGCGAACGGACGGACCTCGTCGTGCAGCTCGCGCCCACGCTGCGCAGTCTGCTCGCCCGCGAAGGGCTCCAGCAGCTCTACGACGACATCGAGCACCCGCTGATTCCCGTGCTCGCGGCGGTCGAGCGCGCAGGCGTCCGCGTCGACGGCGCGGCGCTGGCGTCGCAGTCAGAAATAATCGAGCAGGAGCTCGATCGGCTCGCGCGCCGCATTTACGAGCTGGCGGGCGAGGAGTTCAACATCAACTCGCCGAAGAAGCTCGGCGAGGTGCTCTTCGAGAAGATGGGGCTCCGGACGGAAACGATCCGCCGGACGACGAAGACGAAAGCGCAATCGACGGCGTTCGAGGTGCTCGACGAGCTGGCGCTCGTGCACGAGATGCCGCGCCTCGTGCTCGAGTGGCGCGGCCTCATGAAGCTGAAGGGCACGTACATCGACGCGCTCCCGCAGCTCGTGAACCCGGACACCGGCCGCGTGCACACCTGCTTCAATCAGGCCGTCGCCGCAACGGGACGCCTGAGCAGCAGCGATCCAAACCTGCAGAACATCCCGATCCGGACGGAGATCGGCCGCGAGATCCGGCGCGCCTTCGTGGCGGAGCCAGGGCACCTGCTCATCTCCGCCGACTACTCCCAGATCGAACTGCGGGTGCTCGCGCACCTGTCCGGCGACGAGGCGCTCATCGGCGCGTTCACGCGAGGCGAGGACATCCACGATCAGACGGCGCTGAAGGTGTTCGGCACGAACAGCGGTCTCGGCAAGCACGAGCTGCGGCGGCGCGCCAAGATCATCAACTACGCGCTGCTCTACGGAAAGCAGGCGTTCACGCTCGCAAAGGACATCGGCGTCTCGCGGGAGGAGGCGCAGGCGTTCATCAACGCCTACTTCGCGGGGTTCCCCTCCGTTCGCGCGTTCATCGACGGCCTCCTCGCCGAGGCGCGCGCCACCGGCATCGTCAAGACCATGTTCGGCCGGCGGCGCCTGGTGCCGAACATCAACAACAAGAACGGTCAGGTGCGAATGGCGGCGGAGCGCGAGACGTCGAACATGCCGATCCAGGGAACAGCCGCCGACATCCTGAAGCGCGCCATGATCGACGTCCACGCCGCGCTGCCGAAGGTCGCCGACGGCCACGCGCGCATGATCCTGACCGTTCACGACGAGCTGCTGTTCGAGGCGACGAAGGAAAGGGCGGAGGACGTGGCCGGAGCCGTGCGCGAGCTGATGCAGTCGGCCGTGAAGCTGCGCGTCCCGCTCACGGTCGATATCGGAATCGGAGACAACTGGAAAGAAGCGAAGGGGTAAGCGGCCCTATTCGCTTCGCATCCAGGTCGACTTGAATTCTTCCCACTCGCTGGTCATCGAGACGATCGCCTCGTGCCGATCGCGAGGAGCAATCCGCGTGGCTCGGTCGGGGATGAGGGCCTGCGTCACCAGCCGATCGAGATCTGCGCGCAGCGTGGCGCCGCGGTCGCGCGCGAGCACGGCACGCACCCACGCGGCGGCAGCGGCTGCCCACGCCCGCTCCAGATCGCCGGCGCCCCGCGCTGCGGCGACGAGCCAGTAGCTCGCGGGCGTCGATCCTGCTTCCCGGCGCAGCTCCTCTTCCATCCGTTGAACGAGCCGTTCGTAAACCGGCGCGCGATCGCCCGCCGGCTGCGCCTGCGCGTACCGATCGAGCGACGATGCCCACCAGTCGACCGCGCGATCGTGCGCCTCGGGACCGAGCGTGGGAGAGGATTCGAGAACGGGATCGAGCAGCTCGGCGGCCGCGCCGAACCGATCGTCGAAGAAGAGCACTTCGGCGAGGCCAACCTGCAGCTCCACGCGCTCTTTCTCGTCGAGCACACGCGTGTCGAGGCCGCGCAGCGCCACGCGAGCCCCGTCGAGATCGGAACCCTGCGCCGTCTGACGATAGCGCTCGAGCAGGATGCGCCCGATCACCAGGCGCGCCGAAGAGGCGGTCGCCGCAGTTCCTTCCGCGTCCCGGACCGCTTCGAGCGCCTTGTCGTACTGGCCCTGGTTGTAGAGCTTTCGCGCGAGCGCCAATGCCTCAGCCGGGCTGGCCGCAAACGCCCGAGGGACGCTCACCAGCACCAGCAACAGGACGAGGGCGGTTCGCACGGGTGGATGGTAGCATACGGCAGTGCCAGCCATAAGTAATTAGATTCCATACACTTAGACGGTGCATCGGGCACCATGGTGCTATAATTCGAGACGATGACGGAGCCGACCGTCGTTCCCCGTTCCGCCCACTCGATCTCCCGGCGGGAGATTGATTCGGATGCGCTCAAAGTTCTGTATCGGCTGCACGAGCACAACTACGTTGCTTACCTCGTCGGCGGCAGCGTGCGCGATCTTCTGCTCCGAAGGCGCCCGAAGGACTTCGATATCGGGACGTCCGCGCACCCGCACCAGATCAAGAAGCTGTTCCGCAACTGCTGGATCATCGGCCGCCGCTTCCGTCTCGCGCACATCAAGTTCGGTCCCAAGACGATCGAAGTGGCCACCTTCCGCCGTCAGATCGATCCGTCCGAAGTGCCTCCGGGCGTGGACGAAGCAATCGAGGCGGCGCCCGAGCCTCCGACCTCGCCTGGCGATTCGAAGGCGGAGCAGGCGCAGGCCGAGGGCACGCACCTGGCGAAGGCGCGCGCGCACGATCGCCTCATCCATCGCGACAACACGTTCGGCACGCCGGAGGAGGATGCGTTTCGCAGGGACTTCACGATCAACGCGCTCTTCTACGACATCGCGACGTTCTCGATCATCGATTACGTCGACGGCTTGGAGGATCTCGAGCGCCGGCTGATTCGATCGATTGGCGATCCCGAAGTCCGATTTCTCGAGGATCCGGTGCGGATGCTCCGCGCCGTCGTCCTCGGCGCGCGCCTGGACTTCGACATCGATCCGCCGATTCTGGACGCGATCGAGCGGCTGCGCCACGAGATCGAACGCAGCGCGCCGGCGCGCCTGCTCGAGGAATATTTCAAGATACTCCGATCCGGATCGGCGCAGCGAAGTTTCCGGAGCCTGAAGCAGACCAAGCTGCTCCGCGCGATCACGCCGGAGCTCGACAAAGCCGGCGCCGATTTGTGGGAGTCCGTCGCGCGGCTCGACGCGTACCGTCAGCGATTCGCATCCGCGCCGGATACGCTGTCCAATCCGATACTTACCGGTTCCCTCCTCGTGCCGCTTGGACTCGCCGGAAAGCGGCAGCCGTTCTCAGCCGATCCGCTCGAGCGCCGGGTCGACCTCGGCATGCTGCAGGTACCGCGCCGTGATATCGAGCGTCTGCAGCAGATCCTTGCCGTCCAGCCGCGGCTGCTCGATCTGCGCGCGCCGATCCGCGCGCAGCGCGCGCTCCTCCATCGTCACGTCCTCAACGAGGCGCTCACGTGGCTCGAGATCCACGGAGACCGCCCCGATGCCCTCGCGCACTGGCGCTCGCTGCAGGCGCAAGGGACGGATCAGGGTGGGGAAGGAGACACGGCCGCGTTCTATCCGCCTCCGCGCCGGCGACGCCGTCGCCGCAGGCGTCGGGGCCTGACGACGCGGACCGACGCGGACTGAAGGCCGCGGCGGCGGACTCACACGGGCCGCGGACTCACGCGGACGACGCGGGCTTGTTTCTTGGGGACGCGACGAACCGATACCCCACTCCCCGCACCGTGAGCAGATGCTCCGGCCGTGACGGCTCCTTCTCGATATAGCGCCGTAAGCGGACGACGAAGTTGTCGATGGCGCGCGTGTCGGTGTCGTCGCGAAGCTGCCACACCTGTTCCAGCATGGACTTGCGCGAGACCGCGCGTCCTTCGTGCTGGATCAGATACCGCAGCAGGTTTGCCTCCATCAGCGTCAGCTTGAGCACGCGATCGCCAACGCTCAGCTCGAGCGTGTCGAAGTCGATCGTGCGGCCGTCGAACGTGAATCGCTCGTGCTGCTGGCGCGACCACGATGTCCGGCGCAGCAGGCTTCCGATCCGCGCGAGGAGGATCGCCAGCTCCGTGGGCTTGGGCAGATAGTCGTCGGCGCCCGCGCTGAAACCCTTGAGCACGTCGTCGGGACGCCCGCGCGCCGTGAGGATCAGCACGGGCACGTATTGCTTGCGCTGGCGCAACTCGGACACGACGGAGAACCCGTCGATGCCGGGGAGCATCACGTCGAGGACGACGAGATCGTACGCCCGCGAGGGATCCGTGAGCACCTCGAGCGCCAGCTCGCCGGTGTCCACCACGGCTGCCTCGTACCCCTCGGCTTCCAAATTGAAGCGCAGGACGTCTGCGAGATGCTGCTCGTCCTCGACGATTAGAACGCGCTGCGGCATGCGTCAGGCAGATGCGGCGGGCGCGGCAGGAAGGAGCAGGGTAAAGGTGCTGCCGCGCCCCGCTCCGGGGCTCTCTGCGAAGGCGCGGCCGCCGTGCCGGCGCGCCACCGAACGGACGATGAAGAGGCCCAGGCCGCTGCCCTTGGTGCGCACCGCCATGCTCGCCGGAATGCGGTAGAACCGCCCGAAGATGCGCTTCAGTTCGGCGGGCGAGATGCCGACGCCCTGATCGGAGACGCGCAGCGCAAGGCGATGATCGTCGAGTTCCTCCAGCTCCACGCGCACGCGCACGTCCGCCGGCGAGTATTTGATCGCGTTGTCGATCAGGTTCCACACGGCGGCCTTCAGCTCGTCGCCGTCGCCGAGCACCACCGGTTCCGCGCGCGTGTTCTGCACGAACTCGAGCACGTCGGGCGCCAGGTGAAAGCGCGTCCGCGCGAGCTCGACGCACTCACGCGCGATGTCGCCGAAGTTGAGCGGGACGCGCGCGACGCGCCGCAGCCGCGAGCCGGTCGCGCCGGCGCGAAGCACCTGCTCGATCGTGTGCAGCAGACGGTCGCTGTCTTCGAGCATGATGCGGTAGAACTCGCGGCGCTTGTCCTCGTCGAGTTCCCGCGACTGCAGCGTCTGGAGGTACAGCCGGATGGACGCGACCGGCGTCTTCAGCTCGTGGGTGACCGCGTTGATGAAGGAGTCGTGCTGCTCGTTCCGGCGGATTTCGCGGACGAGGAAGATCGTGTTGAGCACGACGCCCGCGATGATGACCAGGAAGAAGACGACCCCGAGGACGGCAAGGACGCCCTCGCGCCAGTTCAGCACCAGCCAGCTCACGTTGAGCGTGACGGCGAGGGCGACGAGGCAGGCCCCGAGGACGATGAAGAAGATGACCGACCGTCGTCGGCCTGCAATCATGATCTCACCGGGGCTCCGCCCCGGACCCCGGCTTCGGTCGCTCGCGGGGACCCCTGCGCCCCACTCCGCTCCCTCGCGGGCGCGCTGTGCGCGCCGCCGTTATGCGTCAGCCAGAACGGAGGCCGCATAACGGCCTAGGATAATCGACTACGCCGCTTCTTCGGCAGGGACCCGGCGGACCTTCGCGACCTTGACATCCCAGACGATCCCGAGCGCGTTGAACAGCTTCAGCGTGATCCAGGAGATATCGAACTCGTACCAGGCGAGGCCGTGGCGCGCTGAGACGGGATGGGCGTGATGGTTGTTGTGCCAGCCTTCGCCGAACGTGAGCAGCGCGACCCACCAGCTGTTGCGCGAATCGTCGCGCGTCTCGAACCGCCGCGAGCCCCACATGTGCGTCGCCGAGTTCACGAGCCACGTCGCGTGCAGCCCGAAGACGACGCGCAGGAAGATCGTCCACGAGACGAGCGTCCAGCCGCCGATGGCGAGCATGGCGAGGCCAAGCGCGATCAGCGGAACGTAGTGATAGGTGTTCAGCCAGCGGTAGAACGGATCGCGCGCCAGGTCAGGCGAATACTTGGCCATGAGCTCGGTGTTGTTGTGGTGGGTGTCCCCGAACAGAATCCACCCCATGTGCGCCCAGAAACCGCCGTCCCGCGGCGTGTGCGGATCGCCGTCGTGATCGGAATGCTGATGGTGCACGCGGTGGGTCGCGACCCAGAACATCGGGCCGCCCTCGAGCGTCAGCGTGCCGCAGACCGCGAGGAAATACTCGAACGCCTTCGACGTCTTGTAGCCGCGATGCGTGTGCAGGCGATGGTAGCCAAGGCTGATGCCGAAGCCGACCGCCAGCCAATGCAGCGCGACCGCCGCCGCGAGCCCCGTCCACGAAAAGTGGAGGAGCGCGTAGACGGCGCCCACGTGGAAGAGCACCATGACGACCGCGGTCAGGCAGTTGAGGGTCGAGTAGGAATAGAGCTGAAGGGACTTGAGGCGCTGAACGGACACCGAATCTCCTGTTCGAAAGCAGTTTCAACGTAACAGGGATCCGGCGTCCGGATTGTAAGACTTCTGTACCCGCGCAAGTGCTTGTCGTAGCAGAGCTTCCGGTCAGCCGTTCTTTTGCTCGAACTCGCGCATGAATTCCACGAGCGCGTCGACGCCAGCCTCGGGGAACGCGTTGTAGAGGGACGCGCGCATGCCTCCGACCGAGCGATGCCCCTTGAGCCCGTCGAGGCCCGCTCCCGTCGCCTCCGCCGCGAACTTCTTTTCGAGCTCTTCGGACGGCAGCCGGAACGTGACGTTCATCCGCGACCGGCTGTCCTTCTGCGCATGGCCGCGGTAGAACCCGGTGCGATCGATCTCGGCGTACAGCTTGTCGGCTTTCCGGGTGTTGTGCTTCTCGATCGCCGCGAGGCCACCCTGCCTGATGAGCCACTTCATCACGAGCCGCATGATGTAAATCGCGAACACCGGCGGCGTGTTGTACAGCGACTTGTTCTCCGCCTGCACCGCGTAGCTGAGCATCGTGGCGAGCGTGGCCGGCGAGCGCGGCAGCAGGTCCTCACGGATGATGACGACCGTCACCCCCGCGGGCGCGAGGTTCTTCTGGGCGCCCGCGTAAATCACGGCGTGCTTCGCGACGTCGATGGGCCGGCTGAAGATGTCGGACGAGGCGTCGGACACGAGCGGCACGCTTCCCACGTCCGGCAGCCAGTGCCACTCGGTCCCGTAGATGGTGTTGTTCGACGTCATGTGGACGTACGCCGCCGACGGATCGAGCCGAAGCTCCTGCTGCGCCGGGATGCGCGTGAACTTCTCCGCTTCCGTCGACGCCGCGATTTGCACGGTGCCGGCGCGCTTGGCTTCTTTGACCGCCTTCTGCGACCACACGCCCGTCACAATGTAGTCGGCGGTGCCGCCGGCAGGCAGCAGGTTCATCGGGACCATCGAGAACTGCAGGCTCGCGCCGCCCTGCAGGAAGAGCACGCGGTAGGTCGAGGGGATGCCGGCGAGCTGCCGCATATCGGCCTCGCAGCCCTGGATGATCTCGTCGAAGGTCTTCGACCGATGGCTGATCTCCAGGACGGACATCCCCACGCCTGGCAGCGCGAGCAGATCACGCTGCGCTTCCTCGAGCACGTCCACGGGAAGGACCGCGGGGCCCGCTGAAAAGTTGAAGACACGGGTCGTTGTAGTGGGCATGAATGAAACCTCGTTGTTGCTACAGACTCACGACTTGCAAATCCAGGATGTCCGCGTTTCCGGACTTGATGCGATCGCACAGCATGCGGTCGGGCGCGCCGTCGAGATTGATGCGCGCAACCGCTGCTTCGGCCCCCTCGAAGACGATGTTCTCCATCTCCTGGACGTTCAGGTTCGCTTCGCGCAGATGGTGAAAGACGTGCGCGAGCACGCCGGGCCGATCCTTGTGCCTCACGACGAGCATGTGCGTGGCGGGCGTGCGCTGCGCCAGGTTGACGACGTTCGGGACGCGGCCGGTTTCCTTGTAGCTGCGGATGATCCGTACGGTTTCGGCGGCGATGGCCTCCTGCGACTGCTCGGTCGACGCGCCGATGTGATGGGTGGCCGAGATGCCCGGCAGATCCACGATGTGGTCCTGAAATGTGCCGGTCGCGGCAGCCGGCTCCGCCGCGAAGACGTCGAGCCCGGCGCGAATGCCGCGTTCCTTCACCGCCGCGGCCAGCGCGGCCTCGTCGACCACCTCGCCGCGCGACGTGTTGATGAAGATCGCTCCCGGTTTGAGCTTCGAGAGGATTGCCGCATTCACCATCCCCTTCGTCTCGGGTCCGAGCGCGACGTGCACGCTCAGCATGTCGGCGCGCGCCGCAACGTCCCCGGGCGACGGCGCGAGGTCGATTGCGATCGTGCGCAGCGCCGGCTCCACGCCGAGCGATCGTGCCTCTTCCTCCGACATGGGCCGATCCTCGCCATCGAACCGTCGGCTCCACAGCACGACCGGAAGGCCGAAGCCGGCAGCCCGGCGCACCATTTCCTGCCCGATGGATCCGATCCCGAGCAGGCCGAGCGTGCGGCCGTACAGACCGCGGGCCTTCGAGTACTCCTGCTTGTTCCACTTGCCCGCGCGGAGATCGGCGGTGTTCTCAGGTATGCGGCGGTCGAGCGCGAGCATCAACCCGAACGCGAGCTCCGCGACGGCGATCGCGTTCTTTCCGGGACAATTCGAGACGTAGATGCCACGCTCGGACGCCGCCGCGACATCGATCGTGTTGTAACCGGCGCCTGCCCTCACGATCAGAGAGAGCGGCCCGGCATCGAGCATCTCGCGCGTCACCTTCGTACCCCGCACGACGAGAACGTTGGCCGCGTGTTTCTCCAGCGCGTTCAGGAGCGCGGCGTCCTTCACGTCCGGCTCGTAGACCACGTCGCAGCCCGCATCGCGGAGTCCCTTCAGGCCGCTGCTCTCGAACTTGTCCGCGACGAGGACCTTCATATCAGGTGCACGAGCAGCCCGTCGCGCAGCTTCGGCTCGAACCACGTCGACTTCGGCGGCATGATGCCGCCCTCGTCGGAGATCGACATGAGATCGTCACTCGTGACGGGAAACATCGAGAACGCGACCGCCGCCTGGCCGGTGTCGACCGCGCGCTTCAGCGCGACGGTGCCCCGCGCGCCGCCAACGAAATCGATCCGCTTGTCCGTCCGGATGTCGCCGACGTTCAGGAGCGGCTCGAGCACGTGGTGCTGCAGGAGCGCGACGTCGAGCGACGCGGCGCGGGAGGCGTCCGCGGGAGCCGCCGACGACAGGTCGATCGAGTACCACGCCCCTCCCGCGTACATCGAGACCTGCCCCTTCCGGAGCGGCGCCGGTCCTCCCTCTTTGACGGGCAGACGCGCGCGAAGCCGATCGAGAAATCCTTCGGACGTGTGGCCGCCCAGATCCTTCACGAGCCGGTTGTACGGAAGGATCTGCACGCGATCGTCAGGAAATGCGACGGCGATGAATGTGTTCGCCTCCGATGCGGGCTCGCCGCGCGCGAGCTCGGTCCGTGCGCGCGCCGCGCTCGCAGCGCGATGATGCCCATCCGCAATGTACAGCGCCCGCAGCTCCTTGAAAGCGTCCACGAACGCGGTGGACTCGTCGCCGATCCTCCACAGGGCGTGCGAGACCCCGTCGTCCGCTCGGAAGTCGTACAGCGGCGGGCGGCCCGTCGCAGCGTCGATGAGGCGGGCCAGCGTCCGCGTCTGCTTGAACACCAGGAACACGACGCCGGTCTGCGCGCGAAGCTCGACGATGTGGCGCGTCCGATCGTCTTCCTTATCGCGGCGCGTCCGCTCGTGCTTCTTGATGACGCCGCTGTCATATTCGTCGAGCGAAAAACAGCCGGCGACGCCTGTCTGCTCGTGATCGCCTATCCGCAGGCGGTAGAGGTACACCGATGGCTGGCCGTCGACAATCAGCGGCGCGGTCCGCCGAAGCGCGGCGAAATTGTCGCGGGCCTTCTCGTACACAGCCGCGGAATATGGGTCGGTAGCCTCGGGAAGATCGACTTCGGAGCGGGTGACGCGAAGAAAGCTGAGCGGGTTGCCCGCGGTGAGCTGCCGCGCTTCTTCGGTGCTCACGACGTCGTAGGGCACCGAAGACACATCCGCGGCGCGTTCCGGCGCCGGTCGCAAGGCGCGGAACGGGTGGATGACGGCCATCCGGCTATTTTACTGCACGGGTTTTGCGGCCTTCACCGCGTCGGGCTTCGCGAGCGCGTCGTCGTCCTGCAGCGCCGCGGCGAGCCGCGATGCGAGATCCTCGCGCGCCGCGCTGAACGCGGCCAGCTCGCTCTCCGGGATTGGTTCGCCGGGCGCCTGCCGCGCGTGCACGACGAGCGGATTCACGAACACGCCGTTCCGCTTCAGCCGGTAATCGAGGTGGGGACCGGTCGCCGCGCCCGTCGCGCCGACACGCCCGATTGTCTGTCCCTGTTCCACGTGCGCGCCCGGACGGATCCCTTTGCCGAACGCCGAGAGGTGCAGGTAGTACGTCTCGACGCCCGACGCGTGCTTCAGGTGCACCATGTTGCCGCTGGCGCCCCGGTAGCCGGCAGACAGAACAGTGCCGGTCGCAACCGCCACGACCGCGGCGCCGACGGGTGCCGCGTAGTCGACGCCCAGGTGCGCCCGCGCGACGTGATCGATCGGATGGATGCGATCAAGGGAGAACCCCGACGTCACGCGCGGCTCGAACTTGAGCGGTGATCGGAGCATGAACCGCTTCAGCGAGCGGCCGTGCTCGTCGTAGTAGCCGGCGCGGCCGGTGCGCGCATCCTGCCAGCGGAAGGCCTGCCGCGTTCGCCCATCGACGTCGATCGACGCGCTGAGAATCGACCCGTAGCTCGAGAACTCGCCATCGTGCGACGACTTCTCGAAGAGCACGCGAAAGCTGTCGCCGGGCTGGAGGTCGCTCTGGAAGTCCACCTCTCCACTGAAGATCTCCGCCAGCGCCATCGCGAGCTGGACACGTTCCCCCGCGTCGTCAATCGCCGCGATGAGCGAGGGGTGGTCCTCGTCGATCCGCGCGTCGACGCCGACCGTGTCTGTCTCCTTCTCGTACGGCAGCACGCGGGCATCGAGCGCCTCGGGGTGCGTGCGATCGGGGCTGAAGATCCGCAGAAAGCGGTCCGCGTCAATCTGGTACTCGAACTCGCGCAGCAGGCCGTCCATGGTCCGCACCAGGCGATACGACCGCCCGGCTTTCAATTGGCGCGGATTGAAGACGGCGCGGGCGGCGTCCACCGCGCGGGCGATGAGCGAATCCTGCAGATGGTTGCCGCGAAGGAGGCTGTCGAGCGTTGCGCGGGTCGGCACCTCGGAGGTCACCGTCTGGAACTCGAGCGGAAGCCGGATGTCGTCGAACGCGCGGTGCGGCGGCGTCGTGGGGCGTTCCGTCGAGCGGCATCCGCTGAGGGGGACGAGCGCTGCGAGGATCGAGCTACAGATGAGGTTACGGCGACTCAAGACCTCGGCAGTCTAACATCCAGGGGCCAACTCTCCACCTGGCGCGTCGCACTGCGGTGGACAGGCCAACCTTCCACCTTCGCGCTTCGCGCTACGGTGGACAAGCCAACCTCCCACCTCCAGCCTCCACGTTATTCAGCCATGACCCAGACGCCCCACCCGCCGCGTCGGTGGCTGTGGAACGCGACCTTGTGACCGTCCGGCGCCCAGGTGTATTCCTCGGCCGACGGATCGTCGAGCACTCTCCGCATCGACCCGTTGGGCAGATTCAACAGCCACGCGCCATCGTGATAGACCTGAAAGATGATGCGACGCCCATCGGGCGACACGGCGGGCGTCCGGACGAGCTGGCCCGCAACGGGGCTGTCGTACGTGCGGTGCGCGCCCGTTCGGAGGTTCATCACGACCAGCTTGTCCTCGTGACTGTAGGCAATACGTTCACCGTCCGGAAACCACGATCCGCCCCACGGCTGGCCGAAGGTGTACGAGGTGAGCCGCTTCAGCTCGAGCGTCCCGAGATCGACCGTCCACAAGTTCCAGACGCGAGGCTTGTCGTCTTCGGCCTTCACGAACGCGAGCTGCCGGCCGTCGGGAGACCAGCTTGGGACCGCCGCGAACCCTTCGCCGCTCACACGACGCACGTGATGCCCGTCGGCATCCGCCACATACACGGCGCGCAGGCCCTCGCGATCCGAATCGAACGCGATCTCCGTCCCGTCAGGCGATGGACGGGCGTGGAAATTCTGCGCCTTGTCGTCGACGATCCGGGTGATCTTGAGGATCGTGCCGCGCGTGTCGGTGTCCGCACGGATGAGCGCGCTGCTCTGAGCGCCGCCTTCGTGGAAGAACATCGCGGTGCCGGTATTCGTGAACGTCGGCGAGTACGAAGCGGGCTGCGTCGTCACGCGGCGGGCGGACGGCAACGGGGCGGCGCCGTCCGGCACGCTGACCCCTCGCGGCTCTGACGTGCCGGCGATGAGCGACGACTGCGCCTCTCTGCTCGGTGTCACGCTTGCCGCTTCGTTCGTGGAAGCTGTCGCCGCTGCACCGGCCGACGGATTATCGGATGGCGTGCGCTGCGCGTATTGCCACGCCGCCGGGACCAGGGCGGCAACGAGGGCGGCCGCGGCCGCGAGAGCGGCAACGCGTCCGAGCCCGTGCCAGCGCCGCGGCGGCACCGCCTCGAAGCGGATCACGGACGGCGGCTGTCGCGGGGCGGCTGGCTCGGGTACGAGCTCCGCTGCTGCGACAGGTTCTTCGACGATCGTCACGGGCGAGAGCGTCACGTCCTCCGGCTCGACCGCCGCTGCCGGCGTGACGACGAGTTCGTCGAGCGGCCTCTCGGCAGGCACCATCTCGAGGACTTCGCCGCCGCGCAACGCCGCGGCTTGCTCGACGAGCGGCAGCGCCGCGTCGACTACGAGCGCTTCCTCGAGGCCCGCCGCGCGCGCGTAGCGCACGAGCTGCGAACGGCCATACAGACCAGCCGGCCAGTTGCGCAGATACCCCCACTCCAGCTCACGGATGAGGAATGCTGGAATGCGCGAGCGCTCCGACAACTCCGCGATCGTCACACCGGTCGCGCGGCGCGCGCGGCGCACGTCCGAAATCGTCATCTCCGCCGCGGCGTCCTTCGCGAAGACCGCCGCGGCCTTTCGCGCCGACATCGCGCCTTCCCATGACGCAAAGAGGTCGCGCGCGACAGCTCGGACGTCGGGCGCCGCGAATCGCTGAATCGCGGCGCAGAACGCGTCGAGCGATTCGAACGAGGCGCAATCGAGCGTGCCAAGAGCACGCGCGATCGCGATGCGCAGACCGCCGGACGCGCGGAATTCAGGAGGAGCCTCGAAGCCGGGGAGGAGCGCGTTCAGCAGGTCGGCGGCTCCCGCGACGGCGGCGCCGCCGGCGCTCACCGGCCCTTCGGCGATGACATCTCCCTGTTTCGTCAGCCGAATAACATGGAGGGACGGCACGCCTCTGAGGCGTCCATCGCGCACTTGCGAGCACAGTTCGAGCACGATTGAAACCGCCTCAGCCGGCCTCAACCGCACACCCGCTTCGTGAAGGTCACTGGGTGATACTCGAGTCGACATTGCACCCGACGCGCGTGCTATTTCCCTGCCAAGTGGCGCGAAGTACGGGAAGGTTGTGCCGGCCGCTATCTGCTGATGCAGATGAGCCGCCGACAGGTCCTATTGATGAGCGTGCGTGGGAGCAGGCGTCCTCGAAATTACACAACCATTCGCGAGCCTGCTGAGG
>JBKPTE010000057.1:0-8181 GCA_046735335.1 Acidobacteriota bacterium
CGCCTAGGCAAGCCACCATCCACTTCGAATCACGACGAACATCGCGGCCGCGGCGGCCAGAAAGCTGTCGAATCGATCGAGCACGCCGCCGTGGCTGGGCAGAATCGTTCCGAAGTCCTTCAGGCTCGCGCGCCGCTTCACCCACGAGGCGGCAAGATCGCCGGCGACCCCCGTCACCGACACGATAACGGCGAGGAGCAGCGCCGGCGTAACGGGAACGGTCACCGCGCCGCGAAGGAGCAGCGCGCACACGATCGCGCCGACGATGCCGATGAGAAATCCCTCCACTGTCTTGCCAGGACTCACCGTCGGCGCCAGGCGGCGCCTGCCGGCGAGCTGCCCGCCGGCCTGGCTGAAGCCGTCGAACGCCGCGACGATCGAGTAGACATAGGCAACGAGAAGAGGCGGCGCGGACGCGCCGAAGGCGACGGCGCCAACCGCGACCGCGCAGAAGAGAATCGGCACGACGAGAGAAGTGCCGCGAGGAATCCGTCTGCACGCGCCGACTGTTTCGGCGAGACCACCGACAGCGATGCCGGCCATCAGGATGACGATCGCTGCGCGGCCCGCGAGCGCCGCGGCGAGCACCGCGTGGACGATGACCAGATACGTCGCGAACTTGATCCAGCGTGCACGACGCACGCTGGCCGGAACACGCCGTCCGGCATACCAGAACGCCAACGCACCCGCCGCGAAGACGGGCAGCGTCACGCGAAGGAACTCACCCATGCCGCCGCGGAGGAACGCGAAACGTGACGGCGGCCCGCTCCACGCGCACGTGAATCCGGCGGACGCCAGTGCGCAGCTCGCCGTCGATCTTCAGCAGCGCCGGCGCATCGAGCTCGACGCCGATCGACCGGACGTCTTTCCGCACGCCAGGCTCGTAGAAGCCGAATCGGCTCAGCGACGACAGGTTGTGGAGGGTCTGTCGAATCCTGCCCGCCCGCATCTCGATCGTGTGGCAGACGCCGTCGAACAAGCTGGATGACGGAAAGCCGAGGAACGGACCGACGTATCGTGAGTTGCTGATCACGAGGCCGGTCATGCTCGCAGACGCGTCACCCTCATCATCAGACTGCACGCGTGGGTGCAGCATGGCTGCCGGCGCGGCGAGCGCCGCGACCGCGTAGCTGGCGGTGCCGAAGCGGCGCCACCGTCCGGCAACGCGCGCGACCTCCGCGGGATAGCCAATCGCGAGATTGCTGGCCGATACGCCCCGCCAGACGCCACCATCGTCGTGACGGAGCGTGACGTCGAGCACGTCGATCGCGCGATCGATCCCGTGTGTCAGGCAATCGACGGCATCGTCCATGTTCGCGATTCCGAGATCTTTTGCCAGAGAATTCCCGCGGCCGGCAGGGATGAGCGCGATCTTCTGGCACGATCGATCGCACGCCTGCAGCACCTCGAACAGGGTCCCGTCCCCGCCGACTACGACGATGCCCGCCGCATCCGGACACGATCGAACCAGCGCCTCCACGTGGCCGGCGCGCTCGCTCACGAGCACACGATCGACGATCCGGCCCAGGCGCCGTTCGAGCGCGTTCGACATCGCCCGGCCGCCCGACCGAGGGTTGACGATCGCAACCCAGTCCGGCGCGACGGTCAGGGTCACAGGTGGATCTCCGCGTGGCCCGCGCGAGTCCGCCGCCCCGCCCTCAGCACCCAATAAAGGCCGCGGACATCGCTCCGCCATTCCGGGAGGAGTGCCAGGATCGCGAACTCCTCCAGTTCTGCGATGCAGTAGACCGTCCACATCAGGTAGAACAGCGGAGCCGTGTAGCCCCAGAAGAACAGACTCAGAAGGAACGCGCCCTGCGCGTAGGCGCTCGCGCGTACGAGATAGGTGTGAAAGCTCGAGAGACGGCCATAACGCAGCAGCGAAATGAGCACCTCACCGCCGAATAGCGCGACCATCAGCGTGAGCTGCCATGCGTGCGCGGCAACGAACGGCCACTGCATCGTGATCGTGCCGATGCCCGCGATGATCGTCACGAGGAGGTCGGCCCTCGAGTCGAGTGCCGCGCCGAACGGCGACTGCAGCCGCAGCGCGCGCGCGAGCAGACCATCGGCGATGTCGCTGACGAGACACGCGAGGAGCAGCCACGCGAACAGCGTCGGCAGCCGCGCGAGCGCGGCGAACAGAAGGACGGGCGTGGCGAGGAGGCGGGCGATCGTGATTGCGTTTGGCAACATCGCCACACGCGACCGTGGCTGCCGCGACGCCGTGCCAATCGAGGACTGGTCGCTCATGCGGTGGGGACGGCGCGCCGGCCGAAGTCGCTCGCGAGCGCGGCATCGACGATCGTGTCGATGTATTCCAGCACGGGTGGGCAATTCACGCCTTGCGGCGCGAGGCACGCCGTCGCCTGCGTCGTGTCGAATCTGAGCCGCATCTGGATGTACGGCCGGTAGATCAGACCGGTGCGCAGCGTGCGGCGCAGCTCCGGCGCAGGGAGCAGCATGAGCGCCGGGCGCACGAGCCGCTGCCACCAGATCGGGCGAACGCGCACTGGCAGTCGTCGCCCGAACCGCTCGGCAACGTGAGCGGCAAGCGCCCCCGCCGTCGTGTCGCACGGCGGCCCCGCCGCGAGGTGATAGGTGCGGCCGATCGTCTCGCGATCGCGCGCCAGCGTCAGGACGGCGGTCGTGACGTAATCGACCGGCACGATGTCGAGCCGCGCGTCGGGATCGTAAGGCACGATCGGCAGCCACCCCCGTGCGATCACTTTCAACGGCCAGTAGAGCACCTTGAACGAGCCAGTCCTTCCGGTGCGGCTGTCGCCGACAACGATCGACGGGCGGTGCACGGCGATCGGGACGTCGCGCATCGCGGCGCGGAGTTCCATTTCGGCTTCGTACTTCGTCTGCTCGTATGTGTTGTTGAAGCCGTGCGCATCCGAGAGGTCCTGCTCCTTCACGAGATCGTCGCGCCGCCCCGCCACGTAGCACGTCGACACCGCATCGAGCCGTTCCAGACCAGGGAGCCGGCGGCAGACGTCGAGCACGTTCCGAGCGCCGCCGACGTTGATCCGGCGGGCTTCGGCGAGCGGCGCATCGAACGCCACCGTCGCGGCGCAGTGGATCACGTGGGTGACGCCGGCGAGCGCTGAGAGTGGCACCCCGAGCCCCGGCTCAGTGACGTCGCCGGCAACGGCCGCGACGTGACGTGCGTGTCCAAGGCCGTGCGCGGCGAGGATGGCTGCGAAACGATCGAGCGGCGGGCGGACGAGACAGAGAACTCGGTCGTACCGGGTCTCGATGGCGGCGCGCGAGAGGATTTCGCGGCCCACCATGCCGGTGGCCCCCGTGAGGAGCAGCGCGTTCAGTCGTGTGGCCTTTCGCCGCTATTGGAGCGAACGATCGTGGCCGTGTCAAAGGAAAATTGTGTACAGGTGGCCGGACGCAGTGTCCCGCGTATGATGGGCTGTCATTTGAAGCTGGGCCACCGATGAAGACCGATCGCGCAGATGACGCATCGCGAAGTCCCGGCGATAAATCGCAGCTTCACTCATCCCTGACACTCCTGGAGCGGGCTCAGGCTGGCGACCGCGAGGCACTCGAGGCGCTGGTTGCACGCTATCTGCCGCGACTGCAGCGCTGGGCGACCGGACGCCTGCCGCGACGGGCACGGGACATCGCCGACACGCAGGATCTTGTGCAGGAAACCTTCTTCCGGACATTTAAGGCCATTGACAGGTTCGAGGCTCGAGGCGACGCGGCTCTGCAGGCGTACCTTCGCCAGGCCATTCTGAATCGGATCCGGGAGGAGCTTCGCAGGGCAAGACGACGGGCCACACAATGAACTCGATCCGCAGGCCGTGACGGATTCCCGATCGTCGCTCGAACAAGCGATCGGACAGGAGGCGCTCGATCGCTACGAGCGGGCGCTTGCGACGCTTCGTCGGGAGGATCGTGAACTCGTCGTCGCGAGGGTCGAACTGGGATACACCAATCAGGAGATTGCCGAGCTCCTGGGCAAACCGTCCGCCAACGCCGCGCGCATGGCCGCGCAGCCGCGATCCTCCGGCTCGCCGCAGAGATGAGGAAGACGCGAACGTGATCGACGACGACTCGGTCCTGCACGATGTCGCCGGCGCCATCGTCGACGGAAGCGCAATCGATTGGCCGTCGGCCGAGTCGAATGCCGCTCATGAATCCGTGCGGGAGTTCCTCCGCGAACTGAAGGTGATTGCCAGGATTGCCGACGTGCACGGTGGCGGGTTCAGGTCGGCCGAACGCTCGGCGATCGGCGTTCCCGAAGTAGACGGGAGCGACGAGGCTCGCGAGGGCGGGCCCGACTCGGGGGCGCCTCAGACATGGAGCGTGTTTCGTCTCGTCGAGAAGATCGGCGAGGGAGCCTTCGGAGAGGTGTACCGGGCCCGCGACACTCGGCTCGACCGGGAAGTGGCGCTCAAACTCCTGCGCCGGAAGGATTCGCTGCCCTCGCGTGTCGCGTCTTCCGCGATCGATGAAGGACGGATGCTGGCTCAGGTGCGTCATCCGAATGTCGTGACCGTATACGGTGCGGACCGCAGCGATGGTCGGGTGGGGCTCTGGATGGAATTCATCCACGGGCGCACGCTCGAGCAGGTGCTCCGGGAAGAGGGGCCGCTCCAGGCCGCGGCGGCGACGCTGATTGCGCGAGATCTCTGCCGTGCGCTGTTGGCAGTGCATCGAGCGGGGCTGCTGCACCGCGACATCAAGGCTCACAACGTCATGCGAGAGGACGGAGGCCGGATTGTCCTCATGGATTTCGGGACTGGTGTCGATCGGACCGACGATGCCGCCGACTCGGCGCGCGGCCTCGCGGGGACGCCGCTGTACATCGCCCCCGAGATTCTGGATGGTCAGCCCGCGACGGTCCGATCGGACCTCTACAGCGTTGGCGTACTTCTCTATCATCTGGTGACCGGCTCATATCCCGTGCAGGGGAGGTCTGTTTCAGACGTCCGCGACGCACAGGCCGCGAGGAGACCGGACCCCGTTGCGCGACGTTCGACCCGATCTGGCCGAGGACTTCGCCGAAATCGTGGCGCGCTCGCGCCCTCACCCGAGGAGCGTTATGCCAGCGCCGATGCGATGGAGGAGGCACTCGCGGCCATCACCGTAAGCGACCCGTCAGGCGGCACGGGGTCCCGAACGTTGCCGGCGTGGCGCAGACTCGCGATTGCGGCCATGCTGGTCGTGATGGCCGCGGCGGGTGTGCGTTGGCTGACCGTTGCCAGGTCCGACCCGCCCGTGATCGCAGTCCTTCCTTTCAAGAACCTGAGTGTCGAGCGGGACAGCGATTACTTCGTCGACGGCCTGACCGACGAAGTGATCCGGAACCTGTCGGTCATAGACGGCCTGGCGGTCCGGTCGTCCACGTCGTCATTCACCTTCAAGAACAAACCTCGCAATACGCGGGAAGTCGGCAGGCAACTGAACGCGAATCTCGTGTTGGAGGCTTCAGTTCTGCGCGCCGGCACGCGCTTGCGCATCAACGCGCAACTCGTCCGCGCCGCCGACGATGTGCCGCTGTGGTCCGCGCGGTACGACCGCGAGTTGAAGGACGTGTTCGCCATTCAGGACGAAATTTCACGCTCCATTGTCAATGAATTACGGCTCACACTGGGACGGGGTCAGCGCCGCTACAACACGAACATCGAAGCGTACGACCTGTACTTGAAAGCACGCGGATTGCAGGCGTGGCGCGGCCCCGCCACGCGACAGGCGATTGACTTGTTCGAGGGAGTCATTGCAAAGGATCCCGCCTTTGCCCCCGCGTATGCCGCTCGCGCGTCCGCGTACGGCTGGTCCTCGTCCTACAGGTTCCGAGCGTGCGTGGCCTGCCGGTGGCCATCGATCGAGCGCATGCGATCGTTCGAGAAGATGCGGTCCAGGCGATGAGGCTCGACCCGTTGCTGGCCGAGGCGCACGACGCCATCGGATGGATTCACTCACTCGATTTCCAGTGGGCCGATGCCGAGGAGTCCTTCCGGCGCGGGTTGGAGCTGAACCCGAGCCTGACGACCACATACACGGATTTCGTCCTGTCGACGCTCATGCCGGAGGGGAAGTTGGACGAGGCGCTGCGGCGCCTGAATGTGGCTCTGAACGGCGATCCAATGTCAGCGGACGTCCGAAGGAGGATGTCGCTCGTGCAAATCAGCGCCGGCCTGTACGACAGGGCACTTGATAGTTGCCGGCGTGCACTAGCGATTGACGCAGAGGCCTTCAACGCGAACACACGGTGCGAACAGGCGTTGCTGCTCAAGGGCGACGTGGCCCAGGCTGTCGCGTTGATGCAGAAGTCGGTCGCCGAGGACCCTCTCTCGGGCGGGGGCCGCGGCTTCGGATATCTGGGCTACGCGTACGCGATAACCGGCCGGCGCGCGGAAGCTGAACAGCAGGCGGCGAGGAATGCCGGGCTCCCCGAGTTCGTAGCCATCGGCACGAGCAACGTCAATGTCGTGGTACTTCGCTGTGGAGGCCCGCAGGGAAGCGAGCATCGACGCGACATTTGGCGAACCCGCCGTCAGTGGCCCGTGGACGTGTGCCGGGTCGGCGGACGGCCCGAGACTCGTCGGCGTGGTGGAAGAAGCGCTTCGTCGTGAACACCCGACGAGCGATATCGCGAGAGCAGCTGTAGCGAGCCCTCGCAACCCCCACGTGCGACGCAACGCCGCGACCCGTTTCTCGAGTGTCATCATCCTGCCCTCCGTTCGAGAGAACGTGACGGGTTTCACCAGGCGTCGACGAAACCCGCCCAATACTCCCTAAAACGGTTGGGAGGACAATGCGCACAGCCGCGGCGCCGGTGGTCCTGTCGCTATCGCGGAAGGCCGAACTTCCTTCGAAGATCCCCAACCCGCGGATCGCTGCGGAGCAGGGTGAACTCGGGGCGCTGGAGCCACATCGCGCCCGGTGGGGATTGAGGGCGGCGAGCTCCTCGATTGCGTGGAACGCGCGATCCTTGTCGCCGAGACCGGCGTAGATCATTGCCTGCTGATGGGGGAGCCTGAGGTCCTCGTTTATCACACGGGCGACGAGGGCACGCTCGTGCTCGGCGCGGTGGAGTGGGTCGTTCCAAAGGCGCGGTGGGAAGAGGCCGGGCACACCGATCCCCCCGTCGTGTTCGGCCACTCGCTGCACGTCCTCAATCCGGCCCTCAATTGGTACGTGGCACACGCGTGGATCTGGACGAACAACCCCGGCGGCATGTTTGCCGATTGGAATCCGAGCGTGACTTGTCCCTGATCGCGGAGGGCGACAGCGCGGGGCGGCCCTCCTCAGGGCCGCCCTTCACTTCACCTCAGGCGCCGCCTGCTCCGCGCTCGTCACGCCTGGCGGCAGCTCCATGATCCGGATATTCCGGAAGTGAATCTCCGCGCCTTCAGACTCCAGGCACAAATAGCCCTTCTTTTGCGTCGCGTGCGAGATGCCGTTGACGAACTTTCCGTTGACGGACAGTTTGATCACGCCGTCCACCGCGACGACGTCGTAGGTGTTCCATTCGCCCCGCCCCTTGCACCGGTTCTCGATTGACATGCTGCGCTCGCCGCGCGGGTTGTCCGGCGTCGTCTTCACGCCGCCCACCCCGAACAGCTCGCCGTGCACGTAGGCAATCGGCGGCGTGACGCCGTTCACCTTGTGCAGGTTCGGCCATTCGAGCTCGAGCATCTGGATCTCGACGCCGTTCGGCAGCCGCGTGGAGGGATCGGGCTGGGCATTGCTCCAGGCAAAGACGCCCGAGTTGCCGCCCGGCTCCATGTGCATCCATTCGATGTGCAGCACGAAATTCTCGTACTGCTTCACGCTGCGCATCACGCCGATCGGGTGGCCTGAGCAGATCAGCAGGCCGTCGCGGACCGTCCACGTGTCTTCGGCCGTGTTGACGTTGATCCACCCTGTGAGGTCCTTGCCGTTGAAGAGATCGACGAACGACGCCGTCGATTGCCCGGTGACGGTTGCCGCACACGCAAGGGCGCAGAGAACGACGAAAACGGTGGCTGATTTCATAGCGGCGCAGGCTATCACTTTTCACCGAGGGGCTTCGCCCCTCGGCACGCCTCCGCTAAAGCTTCGGCGATGTCCGCCGTAACCTTGGCGAAGGCGGAACTCCCCGCACGCTCGCACACGTTCGACGCGCTTCCCGATAGAATCTGATGCGTGGATCCGTCCCGCCCGGGCCGTCGG
>JBKPTE010000058.1:0-7999 GCA_046735335.1 Acidobacteriota bacterium
TTTTGTCTGGGCTGGCGTAGCTCAGTCCGGTAGAGCAGCTGATTTGTAATCAGCCGGTCGGGGGTTCAAATCCCTTCGCCAGCTCCATCAGCTTCTACGGAAGCTGCGGCGCACAGCGGGGCCGGCGAGGCGCAATCCTCAAACATGCACATCGGGAACGGGGAAACGTCAGCGGGACGTGCGGCGGGAGCCAGCGCCGTCGGGCGCCCGTGCACGTGACAAGTACGGGTATCGGCGAGGTAGCGAAGCGGTCAAACGCAGCAGACTGTAAATCTGTCGGCCATGCGCCTTCGAAGGTTCGAGTCCTTCCCTCGCCACCACTCGACTCGCCGCTGCGCGGCTCGCTCGTGGCAAGCCGCGTCTCTGACGCGGAGAGTGCCCTGAGCGAGCCCGCAGGGCGGAGTCGAAGGGCTGTTGGGCTCGACTCGCCGCTGCGCGGCTCGCTCGTGGCAAGCCGCGTCTCTGACGCGGAGAGTGCCCTGAGCGAGCCCGCAGGGCGGAGTCGAAGGGCTGTTGGGTTCGACTCGCCGCTGCGCGGCTCGCTCGTGGCAAGCCGCGTCTCTGACGCGGAGAGTGCCCTGAGCGAGCCCGCAGGGCGGAGTCGAAGGGCTGTTGGGCTCGACTCGCCGCTGCGCGGCTCGCTCGGGACAAGCCGCGTCTCTGACGCGGAGAGTGCGCTGAGCGAGGCCCGCAGGGCGGAGTCGAAGGGCTCGGCAAGCGAATGGCGAAGGCGGACCTCGGTAAGTCGCCGAAGCGATAAGCGGAGCGGGCGCGTTGACAGGCGGGCCTGCCCGCCGACGCGATCGGTGGAGCGGGCGCGTTGATGGGCGGGCTTGTCCCGCCGTAGCGGCGAAGGCGCGTAGGCGGGAGTAACTCAGTGGTAGAGTCACAGCCTTCCAAGCTGTTGGTCGCGGGTTCGATCCCCGTCTCCCGCTCCCACCTTCGCTCGCCCGACACGCGAGCGAGCTACGGTGGGCAAGCCAAGCGCGGCTCGCCGATCGTCGAGGTATTGCACGAAGGCTGAAGAAGACTCCGCGGAGTCATGCGCCGAGCGCGCTCAGCCGACTTGTCGGCCGTAGCGCCGTTCAGCGAAGGAAGCGGCGCGAAGGCCGATGTAGCTCAGTTGGCAGAGCGCGTCCTTGGTAAGGACGAGGTCACCAGTTCGATCCTGGTCATCGGCTCCATCCTTTGCTCGCGAATGCAGCCGAAGGATGCCCACCATAGCTCGCGAGCGATGCGAGCGACGGTGGGCTGGTGACGAGGCGACGCGAGCTACGGATGACAAGCCAACCTTCGGCCGCCTGACACGCGAGCGGACTACGGTTGCCAGCCACTCTTCGCGCGAAGGTTGTCCACCGTAGCGTCGCGCAGGGAGCGAAGGCGTTACTGCACGACAGCGATTGTGAAGGTGGACCACAGAGTTCAGAACGGCACGAGAACGTAACGTTATAGGACGGTACAAACGACATGGCAAAAGAGAAATTCGATCGCTCCAAACCGCACGTCAACGTGGGCACCATCGGCCACATCGACCACGGGAAGACGACCCTGACCGCCGCGCTGACGAAGGTCGCCGCGGACAAGGGCTGGGCGAAGTTCGTCCCGTACGACGAGGTCGCGAAAGCGTCGGAGTCACAGGGGCGCCGCGATGCCACGAAGATCCTGACCATCGCGACCAGCCACGTCGAGTACTCGACGCCGAATCGCCACTACGCGCACGTCGACTGCCCGGGCCATGCCGATTACATCAAGAACATGATCACGGGCGCGGCGCAGATGGACGGCGGCATCCTCGTCGTCTCGGCGGTGGACGGGCCGATGCCGCAGACGCGCGAGCACGTGCTGCTCGCCCGCCAGGTGAACGTCCCGTATCTCGTCGTCGCGCTCAACAAGGTCGACGCGGTCGACGATCCCGAGCTGGTGGACCTCGTCGAGCTCGAAATTCGCGAGCTTCTCAAGACCTATCAGTTCCCCGGCGACGATGTGCCCGTGGTGCGCGTGTCGGCGTTGAAGGCGCTCAACGGGGATCAGGAAGGAGTCGATTCCGTCCTGAAGCTGATGGAGGCGCTCGACAACTACATCCCGCTCCCGCAGCGGGAGGTCGACAAGCCGTTCCTGATGCCGATTGAAGACGTGTTTTCGATCTCCGGCCGCGGCACCGTCGTGACCGGCCGCGTCGAGCGCGGGAAGGTGAAGGTCGGCGAGGAAATCGAGATCGTCGGGTTCAAACCGACCGAGAAGAAGGTCGTGACGGGCGTCGAGATGTTCCGCAAGCTGCTCGACGAAGGCGTCGCCGGCGACAACATCGGCGTGCTGCTGCGCGGCGTCGAGAAGACGGACGTGGAGCGCGGCCAGGTGCTCGCGAAGCCGGGCTCCATCACGCCGCACACGAAGTTCAAGGGCGAGGTCTACATCCTGTCGAAGGAAGAGGGCGGCCGTCACACGCCGTTCTTCAACGGCTACCGTCCGCAGTTCTACATCCGGACGACGGACGTGACCGGATCGCTGAAGCTCCCGGACGGCGTCGAGATGGTGATGCCGGGGGACAACACGTCTATCACCGCCGAGCTGATGACGCCGGTCGCGCTCGAGAAGGGCGCGCGCTTCGCGATTCGCGAAGGCGGACGAACCGTCGGCGCGGGCACGATCACCGAGATCGTCGAATAACCACTGACGCTGCGGGACGCGAGCGCAACAGAGCGCCCTTGTGATCGCGAGTGAGCGTAGCGAACGAGCCACCGGAGCGGCCCGAGCCGGCGCAGCGGCGAGCGAGCGACGGTGTAAGGGGGTCCGGGGGACGAAGGCCCCCGGTTGAACATGAGAGACATCATCGCACTGGCGTGCAACGAGTGTAAGCGGCGGAACTACAGCACGACCAAGAACAAGAAGAAGACGAGCGAGCGGCTCGAGTTCTCGAAATATTGCCGCTTCTGCCGCAAGCACACGGCCCATCGCGAGACGAAGTAGTCCGATTGCAGATTGCCGATTGCAGACTGCCGATTGAATTGGCGATTGCGGATTGGCGATTGGCGATCGGATTGTGGATTGACGATAGGACAGTAGCTCAATTGGCAGAGCACCGGTCTCCAAAACCGGGGGTTGGGGGTTCGATTCCCTCCTGTCCTGCCATCCTTCGCTCACGGATGCCGGGGAAGGATGCCCACCATAGCTCGCCAGAGATGACGAGCGAGCGACGGTGGGCCGACAGATGCCGTGACGTGAGCGAGGGATGGCAAGCCAGCGCCACGCGAGCGCCACGGAATGAAGCAGCTTGAGCGAGGGGCCGGAGGGAACCGCGGCGCAGCCGCGGCCCCGAGCGCGAAACAATGAAGACAGTCGTAGCGGAACACGAAGACTCATTCGGCGGACGGGCGCGTGAGAGCGTCACGGGATGGTGGGCGAAGTCGCGCCGCTTCCTGTCGGAAGTCCGCAACGAGATGGGCCGCGTCACGTGGCCGAACCGCAAGGAAGTGTACGCGACGACCTTCGTCGTGATCCTCACTTCCGTGTTCTTCGGTCTGTATCTCTGGCTGGTCGACCTGGGCCTGGACCGCGCGATCCGCTGGGTCTATCGCCTGTTCGGAGGCGCATGAGCGAGGAAGCGCCGGAACGCGGCACGGGCCCGGCATCCGCTGAGAGCACCATGACCGACGACCGTACGAAGCAGTGGTACATCGTCCACACGTACTCCGGCTTCGAGAACAAGGTGAAGGAATCGCTCGAGCAGCGCGTGAACGCCTACGGGCTGCAGGACGAGATTGGCGAGATCCTCATCCCGACCGAGCAGGTGGCGGAGATGCGCGGCGGCAAGAAGGTCGTCAGCTCGAAGCGGTTCTTCCCCGGCTACATCCTGGTCGAGATGCACATGTCCGACCACGCGTGGCACGTCGTGAAGAACACGCCGAAGGTGACGGGCTTCGTCGGCGCCGGCGCGAAGCCCACCCCGCTCACGCGCGAAGAGGTCGACCAGATCCTCAACCAGGTCACCGAGGCGGCGGAGAAGCCCAAGCCGAAATACTCCTTCGAGAAGGGCGATCAGGTCCGCATCAACGAAGGGCCGTTCACCAGCTTCAACGGCACGGTCGACGAGGTGAACAACGAGCGAAACACGTTGAAGGTGATGGTCACGATCTTTGGCCGCGCGACACCGGTCGAGCTGGATTTTTTACAGGTGGAAAAGCTGTAGGGCGGGTCTTTAGACCCGCAGGACCTGAAGGTCCGGCCTACATACGCAACGCATATGGCGAAGAAAATACAGGCAATGGTGAAGCTCCAGATCGCCGCGGGGAAAGCCACCCCGGCGCCGCCCGTGGGAACCGCACTGGGTCCTCACGGCGTCAATATCATGGACTTCTGCAAGAACTTCAACGCGCGGACCGCCAGGGACGAGGGGCTGATCATCCCGGTCGTCGTCACCGTCTACTCCGACCGGTCGTATTCGTTCATCACGAAGACGCCGCCCGCGTCCATCCTCCTCAAGCGCGCGGCAAACCTCGCGAAGGGGTCCGCCGAGCCGAACAAGAACAAGGTCGGGACGGTCACGAAGAAGCAGGTCGAGGACATCGCGCGCACGAAGCTGCCCGATCTGAATTGCGATTCGCTCGAAGCCGCCGTCAAGTCCGTCGCAGGGACAGCACGGTCGATGGGCATCGATGTAATTGGCTAGATGTCAATTGCGAACGACGAACGACGAATTGACCGCATTCGTCGTTCGTCGTTAACGAGTGGGAGGCCGCGATGCGGCCGCTTGGACCACGGAGAAGCAAAATGCCGAAAACAGGAAAGAAATTCGCGGGGGCGCGCCAGCAGGTGCCCGATCGCCCGCACACCGTCGAAGAGGCCGTCCCCCTGATGCAGAAGGTGAAGTTCGCGAAGTTCGACGAGACCGTCGAGCTCGCGATGCGCCTCGGCGTCGATCCGAAGCACGCGGACCAGATGGTGCGCGGCACCGTCGTGCTGCCGCACGGCCTCGGCAAGAGCAAGAAGGTCCTCGCGATCGCGGGGGGCGAGAAGCAGCGGGAAGCGGCCGACGCCGGCGCCGATCACGTGGGCGGCGAAGAGGTCGTGGACAAGATTCAGGGCGGCTGGATGGATTTCGACGCCGTCGTCGCCACGCCGGACATGATGCGCGCGGTCGGCAAGCTCGGGAAGGTGCTCGGCCCGCGCGGCCTGATGCCGAACCCGAAGACCGGCACCGTCACGATGGATATCGGCAAGGCGGTGCGCGAGATCAAGGCGGGCAAGGTGGAGTTCCGCGTCGACAAGACCGGGATCGTCCACGCGCCCGTCGGCAAGGTGTCCTTCCCGGCGAAGAACCTGGTGGAGAACGCGCACGCGCTCATCGACAGCGTCGTGAAAGCGAAGCCGTCGGCGGCGAAGGGCAAGTATCTGAGGAGCGTGACGCTGTCCTCGACGATGGGCCCGGGCATCACGATCGACACGACGGTCCAGGAAGCGGGGGCGAAGCACTAGTCATGGCTGTCACACGCGCAACGAAAGTCGAAGAAATCGAGGATCTCGAGCGCGCCTTCAAGGCGACCGACACCGCCGTCATCCTCGACTTCAAGGGGCTGAAGGTGCCGGAAGTCACCGAGCTGCGCCGCCAGGTGCGCGGCGCGAAGGCGCAGTACAAAGTCGTCAAGAACACGCTGGCGAAGCGCGCGCTCCAGGGCACGGCGTTCGAGCCGCTCGCGGATCACTTCGTCGGAACGACCGCCGTCGCGTACGCGGGCGAGGATCCCGTCGCGCTCGCCAAGGTGCTGACGACGTTCGCGAAGACGGCGCCGGCGCTGCAGATCAAGGCGGCCGTCGTGCAGGGACGCGCGCTCAAGGCGGCGGAAGTAACGGAGCTCGCCGCGCTGCCGGGGAAGCCGGAGCTGTACGCGAAGCTGCTCTTCCTGCTGCAGGCGCCGATGGTTCAGCTCGTGAGCGTCCTGAACGCCGCCCCGCGCGATCTGATGAGCGTGCTGGTGCAGGTAGAGAAGAAGCGCGGCGAAGCACCTGCCTAAGGAGTCGGGTGGGGGGCCGCGGCGGAGCCGCGGCAAGCCCGAAGGGCGCCCGCGCGCGCAGCGCGCGTGAAGCGCCTGGGGGTGGGGCCCCAGGCGCATTGAGAGATGCAGACATCGTCGTCGGAATTTATCGATCGGTAATTCGAGGAGCAGACAAGTGGCCGAACTGAATCAGCAGCAGGTGGTCGATTACATCAAGGGGATCTCGGTGCTCGAGCTCTCACAGCTCGTGAAGGCGCTCGAGCAGGAGCTCGGCGTGTCCGCGGCAGCGGCGATGCCGATGGCGATGCCAGGCATGGGAATGCCCGGCGGCGCGGCCGGCGCAGCGGCGCCGGCGGAAGAGAAGACCGAGTTCACCGTCACGCTGACCGAAGTGGGCAGCAACAAGATCAACGTGATCAAGGTCGTCCGCGAGGTCACCAGCCTCGGCCTCAAGGAAGCGAAGGACCTCGTCGAGGGGGCGCCGAAGCCGATCAAGGAAGGCATCCCCAAGGAAGAGGCCGCGAACATCAAGAAGAAGTTCGAAGAAGTCGGCGCGAAGGTCGAGGTCAAATAACGCCGCGCGGGGCGTGCCCCGCGCCTCGTACGTGTAGGCCGGGTCTCTTAGACCCGGCTACAGGCGGGCCTAAGAGGCCCGCCCTACGGCAATTTGTTCGACCGCTCCCGAGGTTTTCATCAGCATGTACAGCCTTCCCAAGAACGTCTACCGCGAACGCATCGACTTTTCGAAAATCAGGACGACGGTTCCGATCCCGAACCTCATCGAGATCCAGAAGAAGTCGTACGAGCGGTTCCTGCAGATGAACCGGCTGCCCTCGGAGCGCGAGGACGCCGGCCTGCAGTCCGTCTTCAAGTCCGTCTTCCCGATCAGCGACTTCCGCGAGAACTCGTCGCTCGAGTTCATCGAGTACTCGATCGGCAACTGGGAGTGCAAGTGCGGACGGCTGTCGGGCCTGCACCACCTGCGCAAGCCCTGCGTCAACTGCGGCCACACGCTGATCGCCGATCCGTACGGCGAGCACGAGGTGCTCTGTCCCCGCTGCGGCAAGCCGAACGAGGCGCGCGGCGACGTCTGCGACATCTGCGGCAACACCGTCGGCCTCAAGCTGAAGTACGACGTCGACGAGTGTCAGGAGCGCGGCATGACCTACGCCGTGCCGCTCAAGGTGACGATCCGCCTCGTCGTCTGGAACAAGGACCCCGAGACCGGCGTCAAGACGATCCGCGATATCAAGGAGCAGGAGGTCTACTACGGCGACATCCCGCTGATGACGGACAACGGCACGTTCATCATCAATGGGACCGAGCGCGTCATCGTCTCGCAGCTGCACCGCTCGCCCGGGGCGTTCTTCCACTCCGAGGACAAGACGCTCTTCATTGCACAGATCATCCCGTATCGCGGGTCCTGGGTGGAGTTCGAGTACGACGCGAAGAACCTGCTCTACGTCCGCATCGATCGGAAGCGGAAGTTCCTGGCAACGGTCTTCCTCCGCGCGCTCGGCCTGCGCGGCGCCGATGAGATCATCCGGGCCTTCTACACCGTCGATCGACTGCAGGTGAAGAACGGCTCGATTTCCTGGGCGGTCGGTGACAGCCTCCTCGGGCTGCGCGCCGCAAAGGATCTGAAGGCAGGCAGCGATTCGGTCACTGCGGCCGGCAAGAAGATCAACGCGAGCGCGATTGCCGCGCTGAAGAAGGCGGGCGTCGAGTACGTGGAGATCGCGGATGCCGAGCTGGAAGGGGCCTTCGCGGCGGCCGACGTCGTCGATCCGTCGACCGGTGAAGTCATCCTCGAGGCGAACGAGCCGCTCGAGCCGCGCGTCGTCTCGATGGCGCAGGAGAAGAACGTCGATCGCATCGAGATCTTCTTCCCCGAGAAGGACGAGGTCGGCAACGTCCTCTCCGCGACGCTGAAGAAGGATCCGATCCACACGCACGAAGAGCTGTCTCTTATACACATCTCCGAGCCCACGAGACTTAATAGCACATCT
>JBKPTE010000059.1:0-11590 GCA_046735335.1 Acidobacteriota bacterium
CGCCCGCCCTGACCGCCTCGCCCCTGCGGCGGCGGCGCCGCCGCCGGTGCCTGGCCTTGCCCGAACGCCACGCCGCTGACCGCCGCCATGGCCGCCCCTGCGGCCGCACTTGATAGGAACCTCCGTCGATTCATCGCTCCCCCGGGATGTTGTGGCGAACCCGCCTCGTTATCGAGAATGACGGATTATGTGGCCACATAAAGCCGGAGTGCAATGATCCCAACGGATCGTGTGGTCAGGGAAGATCGCCGAGCATCCCCAATCGCGCGCCGGCGATGGCTATTCGGCGCGCAGAGCTGCCCACGGGTCGATCCGTGCGGCGCGGCGCGCGGGCAGCCATGCCGCCATCAATCCCACCGCGAGCAGCAGCAGCGTGACGCTCGTGAACGCGATCGGATCGGTCGGCGTCACGCCGAACAGGAACGTCTGCAGCACGCGAGTCACGCCGGCGGCCCCGGCGAGGCCGACGATGAGGCCGGCGACGACGATGCGGAGCGCGCGCGTGAGCACCAGGCGGAGCACGTCGCGGCGTTCGGCGCCGAGCGCCATGCGCACGCCGATCTCGCGGCGGCGCTGCGCCACGGCGTAGGCCATCAATCCGTAGAGGCCGCAGGTCGCGATCAGCGTCGCGGCCGTCGCGAACAGGACCAGCAGCAACGTCCGGAACCGCGGCTGCGCCACCGACGCCGCCACCGCTTCGTCCATCGTCACCGTGCTCTGGATCGGCAGATCGGGCGCGGCGCGGCGGATTTCCGCGCGGATGGCGCCGGCCACGCTGGCGGGTGTGGCCGTGCGCGCGACGAAGGACACGTAGCGCACGAACCCGGTGCGGTCCTGCTGGAAGGGAGCGTAGATCATCGGCTGCGTCTGCCTGTCGAGTCCCCTCTGACGGATGTCCGCGACCACACCCACGACGCTCAGCCACTCGCACGTATCGCACAGGCGCACGCGCCGGCCGAGCGCCTGGCCCGGACCACCCGGGAAGTACTCGCGCGCGATGCGCTCGCTGACGATGGCCACTTTCGGCGCTGCGGCGGTGTCGCGTGCGGTGAAGTCGCGCCCTGCCAGCAGCGGAATCCCCATCGTCTTGAAATAGCCCGCGTCGATCTTCGGCGTGCCGGCAAAGAGTGTCGGCTTCGTCTGACCCTCGATCCAGAAGTCCGTCTGGATGAACATCATGCCGAAGGGCACGGAGTTGATCAGGCTCGCGGACGTCACGCCCGGCAGGTACTTGGTCCGATCGAGCACGCCGCGCGCGAACGCATGGATGCGCTCGGGCTCGTCATAGAGGCGCTCGGGCAGCGTCACCTTGACGATCTGCAGGACGCCGTCGCGGCCGCTCGATTCGAAGCCGGGCGACACCGACGTGAGACGCACGAAGCTATGAATCAGCAGGCCTGCGCCGATCAGGAGGACGAGCGTCATCGCGATCTGTGCGGCGACCAGCAGCGTCCGCAGCCGCTCGCCCTGACGGTCGCCCGTCGTGCGGCCTGCGCCGGCGTGCAGCGCGAGGCCTTCGCCAAACGCGGCTCCGCTGACGCGCAGCGCCGGCACGAGGCCGATGAACAGCGTCGAGACGACCGACAAGCTGAGGGAGAACGCCATCACGCGCGCGTCGATCACGATCCCCCCGACGCGCGGAAGCAACATTTGCGGTACGAGCGGCAGGGTGACGTCGATCGTGACGAGCGCGAGCAGCAGGCCGAGGGAGGCGCCCACGAGCGACAACACGACCGCTTCCGTCAGCAGCTGCCGCACGATCCGGCGGCGTCCCGCGCCGATGGCCATGCGTACGGACAGCTCGCCGCGGCGCGCGGTGAGGCGCGCCATCTGCAGGTTCGCGACGTTGACGCAGGCGATCAGGAGGACGAACGACACCGCCCCGAGCAGGATCAGCAGCAGCGTGCGCACCGACTCCGTGCCGTACCCCTGGAGGCCGACCGCGCGCGCGATCCTGCGGACGTTCGGCGCAATGACGCCTTCGGTCGCGAGGGCGCCGGGGGGCGCGATCGAGGGCTCGTTCACCAGCGCCGTCACCTCCGCTTCCACGCGTTCCTGCGTCACGCCTGACTTCATGCGGCCCAGCAGCCAGAGAAACGCGCTCCTGCCGGTGTCGCCGGGCCAGCGATTGAGAAGGAAGATGTCCGCTTCCGGCAGGGCGCCGAGCCGGGGGATCACGGGCCTGAAGCTGAAGTCCGGCGACAGGACGCCAACGACCGTGCGGGGGATGCCGTCGACGGTGATGGACTGTCCGACGATCGCCGGATCCGCTTCGAAGGACGTGCGCCACAGGCGATCGCTGACGAGCGCGCTGCGATCGTCGTCTGCCGCCGCGGCGCCGGTGAAGAACGCACGGCCGCGCGCGGGATTGACGCCCAGCGTGGCAAAGAAATTCGGGCTCACGTCGAGCGCGTGCACCTGCAGCGGCTCGCCGCGTCCGGTGAGCTGCGCGTCGATCGAGGCGTAGGCCGCGAGATCATCGAGCGCCGCGACACGCGTGCGCAGCCCCTCGTAGGTCACCGGCGACCAGGTCGAGAACGTCCTGACGCCCCTCTCGGTCTGCTGCGATGACTGGAAGAGGACGAGGCGATCGGGGTTGGGATACGGCAGCGGACGCCAGAGCACGCCGTACGCGACGGAGAAGATTGCGGTATTGAGGCCGATGCCGAGCGCGAGCGTGGCGAGGGCCGTGAAGGTGAACGCCGGATCGCGCCGCATCAATCGCAGCGCGTGACGCACATCGTGCGCACACGTCTCGACCCTCGGGAACGTCCACGGCTCGCGCGACCGTTCGCGCACCTGCAGCGAATTGCCAATCCGACGACGCGCGGCCGCCCGCGCCTCGTCGCCGCTCATGCCGTCCGCGTCGGCCAGGGCGTGCGCCTTCATCTCTTCGTGAAAGCGCAGCTCGTCTTGCAGATCCCGATCGAACTGATGCCGCCGGAAGACGAACAGCAGGCGTCGGAGCACAGAACCCACACAAACCTCCTGATTCGAGGGGCTTCGCCCTCGGAGCGACTACGTCGTCTTCATGACGCGCATGATCGCGCCGAACATCTGGGAGAATCGCGCTTCCTCGAGGCCGAGCTGCTTCTTCCCTGCCGTCGTGAGCCTGTAGAAGCGCGCTCGCCGGTTGTTCGCGGAGATCTTCCACTCGGCCAACACCCACCCCTTGAGGAGCATCCGCTGGAGCGCCGGATAGAGCGATCCCTCCTCGATCGTCAGCACGTCAGCCGAGAGCATCTGGATGTGCTGCGCGATGCCGTAGCCGTGCATCGATTCGGTCGACAGCGTTTTCAGAATCAACATCTCGAGCGTGCCTGGAAGCAGCTCGTTCCTGCTCTTCGTCCTGCCTTCTTTCATCAGCTCCTCTTTGCATAGACGAACTATGCAACAAGAAAGTTTCCTCCCTTTGGCACAGACTGTCAATCGCCGCGACGGTCGCGGTTTGCGGCGGACCTGAGAGGTCCGCCCTACGTGCGTTCCTTCCGCGGGCAGCGGCGAGGCCACGAGGATGATTCACAAAAACGCAACCTCCTGCTAGTCAGTGCCTCCACGTTTTCGATCCTCCTGTGCACATTTCACCTGACGGACGATATCGTCCACGGCTGGGAGCCGGGAACACTGCGAAATCTGTACGCTTTGCCCATCTTCGTCGTGTGGCTCTACGGCACGCTGCTGCTCAGGGAACGGCCGTCGGGTTACATCATCATGCTCCTCGGGTCGCTCGCTTCATTGGCGATTCCCATGATCCACATGAGCGGGAGAGGTGTCGGGCTGGCCAGCAGAGTGGCCAACACGAGCGGACATCATTTCTTTGTGTGGACGCTCATCATGCTCGGGGTGAGCGGACTCTTCTCCCTCGTCCTCGCGGCCCAGGGCCTCTGGAGTCGGGAGTGGCGGTCGCGCTAGCTGAATAACCGAAGGACGATTGCCGCGTGGGATGGCGACTTCTACTGTCCCGAGATGTGCGCCTGGCGCAGGCGCAGGATCTGATCGCTCGCGTCCAACCGCGAATCGACGAGTGGACGAGGGGCGATGCCAAGCCCGATCAGCGCGATGACGAGCGCCACGAACGTCCACGCTTCGCGCGGCTTCAAGCCGAACCGCAGATTCGGATGAGCCAGCACGTCCGGGCGGCCGCAGAACAATGAGAAGTACATCCTGAGGATCGCCAGGCCGGTCAGCGCCGACGCGATGACGAGGGCAAAACCCATCACCGGGAAGACGTCAACCGCGCCATCGACCAGCAGTTCCTGACCGATGAAGCCAAGCGT
Source organism: Acidobacteriota bacterium (assembly GCA_046735335.1). Lineage (GTDB taxonomy): Bacteria > Acidobacteriota > Vicinamibacteria > Vicinamibacterales > 2-12-FULL-66-21 > JBKPQB01. The sequence continues at coordinate 4,278 of JBKPTE010000059.1, forward strand.
GCCGGGAAAGCCGGTGCACGCGAGTCCCATCGCGAGGAAGCTGATCGCCAGCACCGGCATGCGATCGTATCCGCCGTGATAGCGCGTGAGATCCAACCGTCCGCGGCGCGCCTCGAGCACCAGGACACAGCGGGCGAGTCCGGCAAACCCCAATCCCGCGGACAGCCACACCAACAGGCCGCCGGCGAGCGCCGCCACGCTCGTGCAATCGAGACCGGCCATCACGAGCGCCGACTGGCTCATGAACAGGTACCCGCAGGCCCGGCGCGCGCTGCGCTGCACGAGCGCGAGGGCTGCACCGTACACGGCCGTCCCGAGCGCCAGAAGGGCGATCGTCCGCAGCATCTCCGGCGAGGCGCGCGGCACGATGAGCACGACGGTGATGTACGCGCCGACCTGCGGTGCGTTGAACAGGATGGCGGGTCCCAGCCGCCCCTGATCGAACACCTCCGGCACCCATGCGTGGAAGGGAACAATCCCTTTGCGCACGAGCGCGGCGACGACGATCAGCCACATCGCCGCCGCTTCAATCCTCGTGTTCTGGACGCCCGGACTGACGAGCAGCGCGACGCCGACCGCAAGCAGCAGTGTCGAGGCTCCGAGGTACACGGCGACGACCCGCCGCTGATAGCGGTGCGCCGGATCCGCGAGCGCAGACAGGAACGTCCAGACGGACGCCGCCGACAACAGCAGCAGGGCGACGGCGCTTTCGGTGAGGAACGACGCGAGCGTCAGCAGCGTCGCGAACGCGGTTCGCCGCAAGCCGCGTCGATCGAGCGAGGCGCGCGGCGTCACCGCCACCGTCAGCAGCCACAGTCCTGCCGCAAACGGCAGGAGAACGCGCGAGAGCGTGTCGATTCGAATCAGCTCTTCCCCGCCGGGCGCCCACGTGAGCGCCGAGGTGCGGATGGAAAAATCCCGCACCTGCGGAAACAGCGGCATGAGCAGTGCGGCACACACCATGGCGATCGCCGCCGTAACAGCCAATCGTCGCAGGCGTTCGACATCGACGCGAACCCACGAGGCGCCAACCACCAGCGCCGGCAACGCGACGAGGCCGGCAAGCCACAGCCGTGGGTCACTCATCTCGATCGCCCCCATCGACCGGGCCGGGCAACCGGGGCGGCAGCACGGCATGCCCCGGCGATGCCGCTGCGCGGCCGAGGCGAGGCAGGCAGAGCCACTGGTCGACGCGCGTGAGCAGGCCCGCGATCCGCGTAAACGGCTCGACCACGAAGCGGTCGAGGAAGACGTCGAGGAATCCGCGTTCGACCGCGACGAGGAACAGGCGCCGTCGTGCGGGATCGGATCGCACTACAGCCAGATCACCTGCATCCGACGAGGCGTGATGCCCGATAACGTCCTCGAGTCCGTGGAGATCGTGAAGCACGTTCGGCGCGCTCAGGAACTGCAGCAGGCGAAAGCAGGCATGGCCCGCGAGGTGAATGAACGCGAGCGTATGCCAGCCAAGGGCAATTTCGACCACGATGATCCCGACCTGCGTGAGCGACGCGTACGCGAGCGACGACTTCACGTCGCTCTGCACACGCGTCGTCGTTCCCGCGAACAGCGCCGTCGCGGCGCCGAGGCCGCCGGCGAGGAGCCGCGCCGCGGGTGCCTGGTCGAGCAGCGGCGCCGCACGCAGCAGCAGAAAGCAGCCAGCGTGGATCGAGAGCGATCCGTAATAGACCGCGCTCGAGGGGGTGGGCCCCTCCATTGCTCGCGGCAGCCAGCTCGAGAACGGCAGCAACGCGCTCTTGGCCGCGACGGCCACGATGAGGAGGATCGCGATAATCGTCGCGTTCGTGGCACTCAGTCCTGCCGTGGCTGTCGCGCCGCCAAACAGCAGCGACAGGCTGTCGGTGCCCGCAACGTGCCGCAGCAGCACAGCGGCGGAGAGCATTGCCGCATCGCTGATTCGATAGACCGACAGCACACGAAATGCGTTCGTGACCGCCGCCGGCCGCTCGTGAAAGAACGCCACGAGGAGTGCCGAGCTGAGGCCGACGAATTCCCATCCGACGAAGAGCACGGCGACGTTCCCGGCGAGCGCCACCAGCAGCATCCCCGTGACGAACATCGCGAGCAGTACGAAATAGCGGTTGTAGCCGGCCTCACGATGCAGGTATCGATTCGAAAAAGCCGACACGACGCCCGCGATGGCGGTCGAAAGCGCTGCGAAGGCCAGCGAGAACCGATCCACGAGGAACTCGATCGCAATGCCGCCCTCGTGGGAGGCCGCCCAGGCGCCGTACGACAGCATTCGCGTGCCGGTCTGCGTCATCCCGTACGCGAGGAATGCCATCAGCAGCGACGCGCACGCGATCGTCATGGAGCTGCCGGCCAGGCGGCCGGTCCAGCGCTCGCCCAGCGGGCGGTTGAGCAGTGACGACAGCCCGAGCACCGCGAGTAGAAGCGCCGGCGATCCGACGCCCACCAGCACGAGGACCGCGAGAGGAATGCTCGGCACCGCCAGCGTCATGCGCCGTTCCCGCGTTCGTGAACCGAGGCGGAGGCCTCTCGCAGAACAACCGGCGGCAGGAACCCGCGCTTGCCCTGGTACCACGCCGCGGATTCCCCCGCGACCACCGGAAGCCTCTGCTCGGGCGTGTGCGGCACGAAACCCTCGGCACGCAGCTCCCATAAGGTGCCGGAATCCGCGTCGAGGCTGGCGAGCCAGATCCAGCGGTGCCGCACGAGCCGCTCGATCGCAGGGTTCTCCTCGACGACGCGCCGGAGACGATCGCGGGGGCTCTCCACCACGATGGCCAGCCGGCTCGGCTCGTGGATCTCCACCATCTGCCAGGGAAGCCCGGTCCGCAGGTCGCTCTGGGCGCCATCCATTACACCAAGGAGCGACGTCACGTTGTGCGGCAGCTTCGTCCCGCAGCCGTATCCAATTGGATCGACGTAGCTGAAGTAGTACTCGAGGTTGATGCCGGCCACGACGGGTACGACGGCGGCCATGACGCGCGCGAGGATCCCGCCATCCTCATCTCGCGACGGGTCGTACGAGACGAGAAAGGCGCGGCGATCGAGGAACAGCCCTCGCGTTCGCCCGCGGCGGCCGACGATGCAGAACGCGTTCGTCGCATGGCCGTACTCGGGACGCGGCTGCGCCAGATCGTCGGCGCGCCCCTGCACGTGCGCGAGCGCGGCCGCCGGTGGATACCAGCGCGGGACCCCGTCGAAACGGCGGCAGCGTTCGTGCGCCTCGCGGCGCCGCGTCGTCTCAATCGCCTCGAGCGCCTGCTCGAACAGCGGCCGGCTCGCCTCCGGCACGAGGTCCTCGTCGAAGAACGTCACCTCGTTGTTGCAGGTGTTGCGCTGGCCGCCGACGAACCACGTCGCCGCATCGATTGAGAGCCCCTCAGCGGCAAGCAGCTGCCGCACGCGCGGATCGTTGGCCATTTGCGCGAAGGCGCGGGCGTTGGGCCCCCCCCGCCCGCCGCCGCACGCTCCACAGTCGTGCGCCGATTCATGGGGGTTGTTGAGGCTGATCGATCCGTGTCCGAGGACGAGCACGAGCGGCGAGAGGCGGTCGGGGATGCCGATGTCTTCGACGACTCGACGCACGATGTCCGCCATCTCGCGCACGGTGAATCCGGAATGCCTGCCGATGGGTGGCGCTTCGTCGTCGCGATCGAGCTGCAGCCGCGTTCGGGTGGCGCTGAACGGCGTCTGCTGAATGCGCCGCCACCGCGACGAGAGCCACGGAAAGACGACGCGCAGGACGAGCGGCACGAGCGCCAGCCAGCCGAACGCCGCCATCAGCACGGCCCCACGCATCGGAAGACGGCTCCCCAGATGCACGTTGTAGCCGAGAAAACCGGCGGCGCGCCGGTGCAGATGCCGGGTACGTTGCACGAGGTGGTGGGTGCCCGCTTCGATTTCCGCGACGTAGTGATCGGGACGGATCGCCACAGGGCAGAGCGGCCGCGGATGCGCGTCGGTCAACCCCTCGTGATACATCGCCACGTTGAAGAAGCCGGCCGTGCTGAACGTCTCGCAGGCAGGCTCGACTTCCTCCAGGTGACGGCGAAACGATTCCTCCCGCTCGTCGAGGCAGAACACGGCCTGGAACGATGGGGTTCCGCCTGGCGCGTGCGGCGTGTGCTGCACGAGGGCGTCGTAAAGGCGATGATGGATGGCTCGCTCGAAGGCCTGGTGGAGGATGCGCCGCCGGCGCACGCCGTCGAGCCGCCGCAACTCGGATTCGAGCTCTCCCACCTGACGTGGCGTCCACCCCTCTGCCATGGATGGATCGAGGCCGCAGAGCTGCGCGACATGGAAGAGCGGCCACGCCCGTTCCATCGCCGTCGGGGGGGATGCGACCGGGAGTTGATGGCGCAGCGAATCCCGCAGCGCCGGCAGCGGACCGTCGAAGGAGAGTTGCCGCGCCGCTTCGTCGAGTGCGGCGCGTTCGAACAGCAGCCGGACGGCCAGGTAGCCGCGGAGCGTGACCGTCAGATCCCGTGCAGGAACCCGATCCGGGCGCTCTTCAATCTGCCGGACGATGCCGGCCCATCCTCGGAGCGCCAGGAGTTCGGCACTCAGATAGTCCTCGCGCTCGTCGTCCTGAACGCCGAGCCGCGCGAGGGAGTGTTCAATCGAGCCGAGCGCATGCCGTCCCGCCGCATGGTCATCGGCAACGAGGCCCGGCAGCCTTCGGGCCCAGCGGCCACACTGCGCCGCGAGCGACACGCGGTAGATCTCCAGAAAACACCCGTGAATCCCCCGATCCCTCTCGGGCATCGACCAGTGCGCGAGGCCTTGATCGAGATAGCCGGCCAGGAATCGAATCAGCGGCGGATGGATCCAGGCATCGGTGTCGATGCCGTGCACGGCGAGCAGCCAGTCGCGGTGGCGGATCGGCGTCTGCTGCGCGGGCAGCGGCGGGGGCCCCGCCCTCCGCACCGCCTCGAGGCACGCGTTCCACAGCCGGGAGACCGCCTGCCGTTCGGCGGTGCGATCGTTCAGTTCGCGTACGGCGGCGACCGCGGCCCGCGCGCTCGCCGGCAGATCGGTGCGGAATCGCGCCAAGGCGTCGGTCTCTTCGACGATCCACGACAGTTCGCGGCCGGCGGCGGCAGGAATCCCGTGCAGCACCACGGCGCGCCAGAGATCGAGCCGCGATCCGACGCCCGCAACGTCCTCGTTCGCGCTCGCGCCCAGCCCCTCGGCGAGCAGCGCGTCGACGTCTCTCGCGCGAATGCGGCCGGACGCCAGCTTGTCGCGATAGCGCGGCTCGGCCAGATACGGCTCGCGGCCCAGCCGGACCGCGGCGTGCTCGACGGCCTCTTCGAACGGCAGGTGCTCGAACGCGTGCAGCGTGTTGTGGTGGATGAAGATGCTGATGGGCCCCTGCGCCGGGAGCAGGTGGGCAAGCCGATCGATCGTGCGCATCAGGCAATGGTCGGGTGAGCTGATTTCGGTGCGCATCGACGGCTTGAGTATATGAATATTAATATATTATATTCTATAGATGCCGCACAAGCGCGCGGGCCGCGGCGCGCCGGGCGCCGCCGGCGAGCTTCAGGCGTTCAAGGCGCAGTTCTTCCGCGCGCTCGCTCACCCCACGCGGATCAGGATGCTGGAGATCCTCGTCCGTGGCGGGCGGACGGTGCAGGAGCTGCAGGAGGAGCTCGCGCTGGACCAGCCGATCGTGTCCCAGCAGCTCGCCGTGCTTCGGAACCAGGGGATCGTCTCGGCACAGAAGGAAGGGCTGTCCGTTCGATACGCGCTGCGCGATCCCCTCGTCGGCGCTCTGCTCGACGTGGCCCGCAGAATCTTCGACAATCGCCTGGGCAACTCGACGGGGTTGCTCCGCGAATTGCGCCGCGAAAGCCGTCGAGGGTGAACGAGCCCTCCCCTTAGTTTGACTTCACAGGTATAAACGTATAGAGATACACCGCATGACGCGCGTCATGCGGCCTCCCGAACCCTCGCCCCTTCCACCGCACTGGTTCCAGATACTGCTCGCCCTGGCGGATCAGGATCGCCACGGCCTCGGGATCATGCACGACGTGCTCGAGCGAACGGACGGCCGGATGAAGCTCTGGCCCGGCATGCTCTACCGCAATCTCTCACGCCTCGTCGACGACGGCCTCGTCGTCGAAGTGGACGCGCCTGCGGATGCGGAAACCGGCGGAGGGCGGCCGCGATTCTACCGAATCACGCCGCTCGGCCGGCGCGCGTGCGCCGCGGAAGCGAGGCGCCTCGCCGGCTATGTCGAAACCGCGCGGCGCAAGAAGCTGCTGAAGGCCTGACATGCGCTGGCTGTGGCTCTATCCGCGGTGGTATCGCGATCGCTACGGGCGCGAGCTGTCGGCCGCGATCGAGCAGGTCGCGCGCCAGGAGCGTGCCCGTGGATGCACCGCGGCCGGAATCCAGCTGCGCCTCCTCGTCGATGCGCTTCACGCCTCGTTCCTGGTTCGAAAGGATTCGGCTCGGCGACGCCGTCCGCAACCCTCCATTCTTGCGGCCCCCCAGCGAGGAGATTCGATCATGCAATCGCTCGTCTACGACGTCCGCCATGCGGCCCGCGCGCTGTTTCGGTCACCGCTGTTCTCGGTGACGGTCTGCGCCACGCTCGCGCTCGCAATTGGCGCGAACACCGCCATCTTCAACGTCGTCAACGGGGTGCTTCTCCGCGCGCTGCCGTATCCCGAGCCCGATCGTCTGGTGCTGCTCTATCTGACTCCCCCGGACCCGCGGCCCTTCGGGTTTTCGCCGCCGGACATCACCGCGTTCGAGGAGCGCACGAAGAGCTTCAGCGGCCTGGCGGCGTTCCGGACTGTCGAGTACGAGCTGTCCGGCGTCGATGAGCCGGAACGGATCCGTGCGGCGCGGGTGTCCGCGTCACTGTTCGACGTTCTGGGCGTCGCTCCTGCCCGGGGACGCGCCTTCACCACCGAAGAGGACGAAGGACGACGGCCGGTGGCGATTCTGAGCGACGGTCTCTGGCACCGGAAGTTCGGCGGCGACGAGGCGGTCCTCGGCAAGTCCGTCCTGCTGGACCGGCGCGCGTACACGATCGTCGGCATCATGGGACGCGGATTTTCGTTTCCGCATCGGGGCCCTGCTCTGAACAACACCCCGGCGGACGTGTTCGTCCCGGTGAGCTTCACGGACGCCGAACTGGGCGCGTTCGGCTCCATGTACAACAACTCCCTTCTCGGACGCCTCAGACCCGGCGTGTCCCTGAACCAGGCCAGCGCGGACGCGGCGCTCGCCGTCAAGCGCCTGTTCGCCGAAGTGTATCCGCCGCAACTGCGCGACCTCTTCCCGACCGCGACCGCGTTCGTGACGCC
>JBKPTE010000060.1:0-70575 GCA_046735335.1 Acidobacteriota bacterium
GCCAACTTGATGATCGCGGCCGCATTCGCACACCTCTTCAGCGTCGTCTTCCTGCACGCGTACCGGCGGCCGCGCGAGCTCACGTGGCTGACCGGCATACTCGTGTTCTTCATCACGTTCGCGTTCGGGTTCAGCGGATACCTGCTTCCATGGAACGAGCTGGCGTTCTTCGCGACGCGCGTCGGCACGAGCACGGCCGGTGCGGTGCCGCTGCTCGGACCCGAGCTCGTGCGGTTCATGCGCGGCGGCAACGACGTGACCGGTGCCACGCTGACGCGCTTCTTCGGCGTGCACATCGCCATTCTGCCCGCGATCACGACGGCGCTGCTCGGGCTGCACCTGTTCTTCGTGCAGTACCACGGGATGAGCGTGCCTCCATCAGTCGAGTCCAACGCGCGGGCGGGACGGAAGATTGCTGCAATGCCGTTCGTTCCGCATTTCGCGCTGCGGGATCTCTTCGCGTGGACGGTTGCCGTGGCGCTGCTCGCCGGCTTGTCGGCATTCTATCCTTGGGAACTGGGCAAAAAAGCGGACCTTTTCGCGTCGGCGCCCGCCGGCATCAGACCGGAATGGTACTTCCTCTGGATGTTCCAGGCCCTGAAATATGCTCCGCCGACCGTGTTGGGTGCGAGCGGCGAGCTCCTGGTCCTGCTTCCCGTCACGCTCGGCGCCGTCGCTCTTGTTCTGCTCCCGTTCGTCGATCCCAATACGACGCGCTCCAGGCGGGCGGTCAAGAGTCTCGCCGGCATTGCGCTCGTCGTCATGGCCGCGCTGACGATCCTCGCGCTCACCGCGAAGACCCCATGATGCGCCTGCTCCGGGTTGCGGGTATGGCGATGCTCGCGAGCGCGGCCCTGTCCGGCGCGGCCGCGGCGCAGGTGCCGACCGGTCCGCCCCAGACGCTGTTCCGCTCGGACGTACACGCGCGCGCCGGCCTGACCTGCGAAACGTGCCACGGCCGGGCTGTTCGAGGGACGTACATGCCCGTCAAGCGCACCGCGATCGCGCCCCTCTGCTCGCACTGCCACAGCGACGCGATGTACATGGGACGCTTCGTCCCCAAGCCGCGGGTCGATCAGTACGCCCTGTATCTGAAGAGCACTCACGGCACGCAGATGGCCAAGGGGGAGACACGGGTTGCCACGTGCACGGACTGCCATGGGGCGCATGGTGTGCGAACCCGGCAGGATCCCGCCTCTCCCGTCGCGCCGCTGCACGTTGTCGCCACGTGCGCGCGATGCCATTCGGATCGCGAGAGGATGGACGCGTTCCACCTGCCCGACGCGCCGGACGACTGGAGGCACAGCGTCCACGCTGCGGCGCTCAACGCAGGCGATCTGTCGGCGCCGACCTGCAGCACGTGCCACAGCGGCCACGGTCCGCTTCCCGACGGCGCTGCGCGTCTCGACGAAGTCTGCTGGCAGTGCCACGTCCGCGAAGCAGACCTGTACAAAGCAAGCCCGAAGAAGAAGCTGTTCGACGAAACGGATCACCCGGGGTGCGTCACGTGTCACGAGGCCCACAAGATCGAGAAGCCGGCGGACAGTTTCATCGGCATCAAAGGGTCGGCGGTGTGCGCCGTGTGCCACGATGCGGATATGAAGGGCGCGAAGGAAATTGCGCTGGTTCAGCAGGGCCTGGCGCACCTCACTCAAAGCATGAACAGCGCCAGTGTTGTGATGGATCGGGCCGAGCGGGCCGGAATGCTCGTCGATGACGGCCGCGATGCGCTGCGGGACGCGCGTGAGCGGCAGATTCAAGCGCGAGTGGCCGTTCACACGTTCACGGCCGCGCCGTTCAGCGCGTCGGCCAATGCCGGGGTGAAGGACGCGCAGCGCGCGGAACGGGCCGCGTACGACGCGCTCGCCGAACTGCAGTTCCGCCGGAAGGGGCTCGCTGTGGCGACCGTCCTGATCGTTGGCTTCCTCGTGACGCTGTGGATCAAGATCAGGCGCCTGCCGCCCGCGAGCGAATAGCCCGCGACTCAGTCAAAAGCTCATCACGTACGAGAACCCGAACACGCTCACCTTGTACTTGAACGGCTGCTCGTTCGTCGGCAGCACTCCGCTGAGCGTGCCGGCGCCTGTCGACATTCCCTCGTACATCCAGTCGCTGGACGACATCTGCAGGTAGGCATAGGAAATCTTCAGAGACCGGGACTTGGCAATCGGCACCGTACCGGCAGCCCGGAACTCCGCGGTGTTGGACGTGACGATCGGTAGCGGGGAGGCGGGAATGAAGTAGGCGGCAATCGTCGTCGGAGGCCCGCCGGCGCCATTGAGCACGTTGTTCGCCCAGTTGCCGCCCGAAACATTGTCGGTCGACTGGGCGCGGGCGAGGGTCAGCATGCCGGTGAACGCAACGATCCCGACCTTTTTTGTGAGATCGAACCCGACCGTGTGGACCCGGTCGCGGGTGTCGGACGACCAGTTGAGGCAAGGGTCCAACTTGTTATGGTTGTTCCGCTCCTGAAGCGTGGCGAACGAATCGCACGCGTTACCCGCGAGGAAGATCGCACCAGGCTGGCCGTTGGCAATCGTGGCGGCGTTGCTGTTGGCGGTGTACGTGTTGCCGGCGCTGACGCCGGCCTGCCGCTCGTACGTATAGAAGACGTCGGCGCTGAGCGTGTCGCTCGGCATGTACGCGGCGTCGATGTCTGCGGTCCAGCCTTTCGCGTTCTGCAGCCCGTAAGTGGAGCCCGGATAGTCGTCCCGGTTGAAGTTGACGCCGCCCTGAAACGAGTACGATTCACCAGCCTGCCAGGCGAGAGACGATCGGATCTGATCGCGATCGCGGTCCGCGACCCAGTAGCGCCGCAGCCCCCGCAATTCGCTGATGCGATTGTTGTTCGCGTACTGCGCGTTCGCCAGTGCGCTGTTGCCTGGAAAGAACACGTTCATGTTGCCGGTCGTTGCCGCAAACCCGAGGGGAGGTCCCCACCCGTTCCAGCCGTTCGCGTTCATGAAGCTGACGGCCGTTGCCCCTCCGGTTGCGGACGCCGGGCTGACGCCCGCGAATGGCACGAGCGCGAGGAAGGCGTTCTCGTTATAGGCGGGTGCCCGGCGCATCGCATGGGCGTAACCGGCACGCGCGGTGATCGCCGACCGTATCGTCGCGTGCCAGTCGGCCCGGGCCGTCTGTTGATTGGTCCTCGCGGCGTCCTCGCAGTCGATCCATGCGCCCGGACACGCGCGATTGAGGCGCTCGAAATCGTAGCCCGCCTTCACGCCCTGCACGCTGGTCAGCTTGTAATCGACGTCAAGCGACACCTGGTGGGAGGTCCGGCTGTATGGCCGATTCGCGTTTGCGTTCTGCGCGAGGACGAGGCCGAACGGATTGTTCGGGCCAGCCACGAAGTTGTTGTTCACGGCCGGCGATTCGCCCGCATCCGAGTACTGAAACAAGTGGATGGGCGTTCTGTTGTCGCGATCCTCGAGCCGGTAGGAAACGGCCACGTTCAGGCTCTTCCGCGGTCGATTCGTGAACTTGGCGTGAAACAGCCGGCTCACGACGAGCGCGTCGGGCGACGATACGGGTACAACTGGAGTCGTCGCATCCGTCAGAAACGCTTCGTTCTGAGACGCGCGGCCGTAGGAGCCATCCGCAGTGATCCTGCCCGTGGCGCCCACCTTCAAGGCCGCGCTGCCGGAGAGCTGGCTGAACATGTTGTTCGGAGCGCTGCTCATCGTGTTCACGGTGCCGCCGCTCGTTGCCCAGTTCTGCCACGACATGAACGGAACGTGATTCGTGAAGAACGAACCATAGTAGCCCGCCTGCAGGAACGCTCGTTTGCCGGTGTAGTGAATCGCGGTGTCGACTTGGTTGTGGTTGTTGTCGATTGGATCGGGAACGATCGTGGCGATGTCCCCGCCCGTGTTGCGCGACACCGTCCCCATCGGCTTGGATCCCTCCTTATGCTCTGGGCGGATGTCCGCGTCGACGGCCCAACGTTCGTCGAAGTGGTACGTGATGGCGGCGAGGGCAGACGTTCTCGTCGTGAAGATCTTGACGTCGTGAAAGGCCGCCAGGTCGGCCGCGGCCGCGGCGTTCACGAGGGCAATCTGCGCGCCGGTCGGCTGGATGAGCGCTCCCTGATTCGTCGCGCCGGTGCCAAGGTACGGCGCGGCGCCATTTGCCGGAACGAGACCCCTGGCGCTCAGTGTGTTGCCGGCGGGCGAGGCAATTGTCGGCACGATCCACGTGGGCGGCAGCGTGAGCACGTGCGACCCTGCGCCGTCGTAGATCGTTTGGTACGTATCGGAGCGATTCCGGCGAAGCTGGCCGAACGCGCCGATGATGCGATACCGGCCCTGTGTGCCGAATTCCGCAAACGCACTGCGGGTATCGAGTCCAAGGTCGCGCCCCTCGAGGCGCCAGCGCCGCGCGCTCGGGCTGTCGTACGCCGTCCGATCGCGCAGATTGACGTTGCCCAGCGCGAACACACCGCTGCGATAGAGGCCGTTGTATTCACCGGCCTTGAACGAGCCGTCAGTCGCGCCCAGACCGCCCACCTCGACCGCATTGAGAAAGACGGGCGCCTCCGCGTCCTGGTGCTCCTGCTGCGCCTCTTGAGCGGCGACCACCTTCGCCGCGGCCGCAGAGAGGAGCACGGCCAGTGCGATGTGAACCGCCGCGATAGCCGGGTGCAGCGCCGGAGCCGAAGCCGATGTCCTCATCGTGGATACCTCGACCTGCGGTCAACGCTGGAATTTGGCGCCGGCCGGATGATTGGAGCCGTGGACCAGCACGTGACAGTTCAGGCACGCGCGCGCCGCGAGCTGTGCCCGCGGCGACGCTGCGCCGGGCTGCTGCAGCCCACGCGCAGTGGTGACGCCGCCGCCTGCCAGGTTTGCACCGCTATTGATCTGCGCCGCGTGATCGCCCGTGTGGCACTGCTGGCAGAGCAGCGGCGGTCTCGTCTTCAGAAGCGACGGGTTCGTCGATCCGTGCGGTGTGTGACACGTGGTGCAGTCGTCCGCCACCGGCGCGTGCTCCCACAGGAATGGGCCGCGCTTCTCCGCGTGGCACGTGTAGCAAGTCTCGTTGACGGAGTTCTTCACCAGGAGCTTCGGTCCCGTGGACCCATGTGGGTTGTGGCAGTCGGAGCACACCATCTTGGGCGCGCTGGCAAGGCTCGTCGTCGCGAGCGGGTGCGCCGAGATCCGGCGCGTCTGGGCACGCTGCTCCTTATGACAGGTGAAACACACTTGCGCCTGCGTCGCGCGGTTCAGCACCTTTTGTTCGGTCGCGTGTACGGTGTGGCAATCCGTGCAGGCGATGTTGCGCATCTCGTGCTGGCTTCCCGTCCAGTGCATCCGAAGCCCGCCCTCGTGACACGTGACGCAGATCCCGTTCCTGACGGGCACCGGCGACGCATCACGGCCGCTGAACACCACCGCGGTCGGGTTCATCGTTGGCTCCGCGATATGCGCGGCGCTGGCGCCATGACACGACTCGCACTGATGTTGCGCCTGCGGCGTGCGGGGATCCGCATTGACACCGTGGCGCGACTGCAGGATGAGAGTACTGGGGGCGCTGCTGTGGCAGTCGAGGCAAGCCTTCTCGCCCGTCGGCGCATATCCCGAAGGCGGCTGTTGCGGCGGCGCGGGCGTGGGGGGGGCCTGTCCCGCTATACGCGTCCCACGCGGTGCGGGAATTTCCCCTGTTGCGGGGGATTTTCCCCGCGTCGCTGGTGCTGCCGTACCCGAAGAAGCGCTGACGCTCACCCCGCTGTAGGCAATCAGGGAGGCGAGGGAAATGACCAACCCGTAGATAACGCCGCCGATTGCGCCTGACGATCGCCGGGGTGGAGTCATGTTCGCTCCCGGAGTGTGGCAGCTGCCGCCACCGGCCGGGGCAATTGCCGTGCCCGCGGCAGGCGCGCGTTGACGTGTTCAGATCCGAGAATTCCTGGGGAACGCCGGCGGTGTTCGCCGCGTCTCCAAAGTGCCACGAGCTGCGATGAAGTACATCCGCCTGGCGTATCTCGAGCGCCGCAAGCGTACGCGACGGAAATTCTCCGTCGTTGACGGCCGTTCGCGGAAACGAGGCGCAACTCGCGGGTTTCTACCTGCTCGACGCGCCGGACAGCAACGCGGCGATCGAGGCTGCTGCCCAGCGATCGCGCCTTGAGGCGGAAGGACAGCAGGCGGGCTCGGTGCTTGACCGCCCCTTCAGTGCTGGCTAGCATTCGTACCATGCGTGGTGCCGCGGTCAACCGGCCGAATCTGAAGTAGGGACGATGCCGCAAGGCGCCGTGAGTGCTGTCGCCGAACGCGCGGTGCGCCATGATCGAGCGCTGGCGCTGCTCGCGATTGCCGCGATCACGGTGCTCTCCTGGATCTATCTGGTCAGGATGGCGTCGATGATGACTGCGGCGGCCGGCGAGCGCGCGATGCACGCCGCGATGGGCATGCCTGAAATGGCAGCATGGGGGCCCGCCGAGCTCCTCATGCTGTTTCTCATGTGGGCGGTCATGATGACGGGCATGATGCTGCCGTCCGCGGCGCCGCTCATCCTGCTCGTGATCGGCACGTATCGCCGCCGCGGCGATCGCGCGCGCCTCCTCACGTTCGCCTTCGCGTCCGGGTATCTCGTCGCGTGGACGGGGTTCAGCGCGATCGCCGCGTCGCTCCAATTGCTGCTTCATCGCGCGGCCCTGCTCTCGCCTTCGATGTCGGCGACATCCGTGTTGCTGGGCGGAGCGATGCTGCTGGCTGCCGGCGTCTATCAATGGCTTCCGATCAAAGGGGCGTGCCTGACGCACTGCCGATCGCCTCTCGCCTTTCTCGGAACGCATTGGCGTGACGGGGTTCGCGGTGCGCTCGCGATGGGACTCCGGCACGGCGCGTTCTGCATCGGCTGCTGCTGGGCATTGATGCTCCTGCTCTTCGCGGCAGGGGTGATGAACCTGTTCTGGGTCGGCGCAGTCGCGGCATTCGTGCTGGTGGAAAAGCTCGCGCCCGGCGGCGGACGCATCGGCCGGATTGCCGGCGTGCTGCTGGTCGCGTGGGGAGCCTGGATCCTCGCCTCGGTGTAGCGCACCGCTTCAGAGGTGCCGCGTTCGGAGGACTTTATGAACGACGTCCCACGATGGAGTGTCACGGGCGACTGGTTCGACACGTGCAGCTGCAGCATTCCCTGTCCCTGCACGTTCGCGCAGCCCCCGACGAACGATGCCTGCGAAGGCGTCCTCGCGTGGCATATCAGGACGGGCCGCTACGGCGACGTGCGGCTCGACGGCCTGAACGTGATGGCCCTCGGCTTCTTCAGGGGGAACATCTGGGAGGGCAAGACGAAGGTGTCGATGGCGATCTTCATCGACGAGCGCGCCGACGAACGTCAGCGCCAGTCCCTGCAGATGATCTTCGGCGGCCGCGCGGGCGGCTGGCCCGGCACGTTCGCCAGCTTCATCGGCGACGTGCGCGGAATGGAGTTCGCGCGCATCGACTTCCACGTGGACGACGATCTCGCGTCGTGGCGCGCGGAGATCCCGGGCCGTGTCACGGCCGCAGCGGAAGCGCTCGGCGGACCGACGACCCCGCCCGGCAAGCGCGTACAGGTGCACAATGCAGGCGGCGCCGAGGTGGGCCCCGGCGCGATCGCCACGTACGGCAGGTCGACGGCCGATCGCGCCGACGCCTTCGGGTTCACGTGGGATCGGAGCGGCCGTTCGAGCAAGCACATGCGCTTCGACTGGTCCGGGCCCGACTCGGCGTGAGGTCATGCCGTAACGGCAGACGTTGGCGCCGGGCAGCCTCATCGGTTAACGTGATCCTCGGATGTCCGACATCTACTTCGACGGAGATCCGGCGACCGACAGCGCCCGCCGCCATCTCGAACGCGTGCTGAAGGAAGAATCGCCGCGGCGCCGGCGATGGCCCTGGATCCTGACGGCCATTGCGGGCGCGGGCGTGTGGTACTTCTGGCCGCGCAGCCCGCGAGAACCCCGTAAAGCGCAGGCGGCAGCGGAACGGGAGCAGCGCTAGGCTCGAACCCGTTGCTCGAACCCGTTGCTCGAAGACCGGACAGGGAGGTATAACGTCCCTATGCCTCAGCGTTTCCTTCGCTTCCTCTTCACGCTCGCGCTCATCGCCCTGCCGCTCGCGGTAGGATCCATCCAAGCGGACGCTCCGCAGACGCCTTCAGGAAAGGACACCGTCCTGAACGCCGCGGACATCTCGCCGAAGCTTTTCCCGGAACAGGTGTTCTACCGTGGACGCGTCGCGCCGGTACAGATGCGCAACACGGGCGGCGTGCATTTCGCGGACGATCTCTACGTGCTCGCCGGTCTCGTCGACGTCTCCGGATATTCGAGCGGCGTGCGGGAGAAGTATCAGGGATATCTCCTGACGGAGGTCCCGCTCGACGTCGACGGGCACGCGCTCCAGCCGGGCGCATACGGGATCGGTTTTCTCCAGGGCGCGAAATTCGTGGTGACGGACCTCGGCTCGAAGACTGTGCTGGAGGTGTCCGGCAATCGCGATGCGCAGCTGAAGATGCCGATGCCTCTCCAGGTTCAAGCCGCGAAAGACGCTTACCGTCTCTACATCGGCCGGGACTACGTGACGCTCAAGAGGACCAGATAGCGGTCACCCGAACTCCGGACCGGTAATCGCGTACACCAGCGGCGGCTCGCCTGGCGCGAGGAATGCGCCTCTGTACATTCGCGCGAAGGAACGCTCGATCGCGAATCCGAGATCGGACAATGCGCGTCTCCACGCCTGTTGAGCGTCGGGCACGTCGATGAAGAACGTTCGGCCCGCGTGTTCCGCAAGGCATGCCTCGACGAGCGCCCGAGCCGACTCAGGGCTGTCGGCGACCAGCGGACCGAGCTGGTCCCGGTTGTGGCCGCGGCGGCCGAACAGGTACCCGCGCAGTCCGCTGCCGCCGCGGATTGCCCACGCATATTCCGGGGCCTCGGAAGCGAAGCGCTCGAGCAGACCTCGGCGCGAGGCGCCGAAGGCGCGTCGATCCATCGCGTCAACCGCGAGCCAATCCCCTGGTTCGAAGCGACGTACGGCTGGCGCCCGCGTGCCCGCGAGTCGCGCGCCCTCCACGAACCATCGCGCGAGACCGTACTCCGCGGAAAAGCCGAGCGTTCGGTACAACGGCTCACCGAGCGCTGTCGCGTCCAGCCGCGCGGTCACACCGTCGGGGACCAACGCCAGGCCGCTCTTGAGCAGACGCGTCCCGACACCCCTCCCGCGAGCGGCCGGGTCGACGAGGACCATCGAAAGCCACGTGAAGGGCCCATACGGCAGCGTCGCGACGCTCCCGATGACGCGCCCGTCCTCCTCGGCGACGAGCGCGCCGCGCGGTGCGGACGTCAGAAAGCTCTGCCAGTCGCGTTCGGTCTGGTTCCATCCGCTCGCGCGGCAGAGCGCCAGCCCGGCGCCGATGTCGCGGGGCAGCATGTGACGGATTGAAACGCCGAAGGGCACCAAGGCCTCATAATAGGCCCCCCATGGCACTGCCGGCACAGATCCGCGACGTCGCGCATCTCGAAGATCTGCTGAGCGAACCCTCCCCCGCGGCGATTGACGCGGTGCGGCGCGTCGATGGCGACGTCATCGTGCTCGGCGTTGCCGGCAAGATGGGACCCACGCTGGCCCGCATGGCGCGGCGGGCGATGGACGCTGCAGGCGTCCGGCATCACGTGATCGGCGTCTCCCGCTTTTCCTCTCCGGATCAGCAGCGCGCGCTCGACGCGCACGGCATCGAGACGATTCGCTGCGATCTGCTCGACGAGCGGGCGCTCGCGCGCCTGCCGGATGCACCGAACGTGATCTACATGGCCGGGCGCAAGTTCGGATCGACGGGCAACGAGCCGCTCACGTGGGCCATGAACACGCATGTTCCGGCGCTCGTCTGCTCCCGCTACCGCCGCAGCCGCATCGTCGCCTTCTCGACGGGGAACGTCTACGGCCTCACGCCCCGCGGACGGGGCGGCTCGCGCGAAGAAGATTCCCCCGCGCCCGTTGGCGAGTACGCCATGAGCTGTCTCGGCCGGGAGCGCATGATCGAGTACTTCAGCGGCGCCTTCGGCATTCCCGTGGCCATCCTCCGGCTGAATTACGCAACGGAGATGCGGTACGGCGTGCTCGTCGATCTTGCGTCGAGCGTCTCGCAGCGGCAGCCTGTCGACGTGACGATGGGGTATTTCAACGTGATCTGGCAGGCGGACGCCAATGCCATGGCGCTCGCGGCACTCGAGCACGCCGCGTCGCCGCCGCTCATCGTGAACGTCGCCGGTGAAGAGGAAGCGAGCGTCCGCGCGACGTGCACCGCGCTCGGACGGAGCCTCGACATCCCAGTCAGCTTCACCGGCCGAGAAGCCGAAGGCGCGCTGCTGAGCAACGGGTCCCGTGGATGGGCGCTCCTCGGCCGGCCGCGCGTCGACCTGGCGCAGCTCCTCTCGTGGACGGCGGACTGGATCCGCCGCGACGGCGAACAACTCGGCAAGCCGACGCATTTCGAATCGCGCGCCGGACGGTTCTGATGACCCACCTGCCTCCCCGAATCGGCGCCGCGCTCCGGGACGGACGGGTGATCCCTGCGCACCCGCTGGCGCTCGACGAAAGCGGGAAGTTCGACGAGCGCAGCCAGCGCGCGCTGACCCGCTACTACTCCGCCGCGGGCGCCGGCGGGCTTGCGGTCGGTGTCCACACGACGCAGTTCGCGATCCGCGAGGCATCGGTCGGGCTGTTCGAACCCGTGCTCACGATCGCGGCCGAAGAGATGGACCACGCCGATGCGCGCAGGACGGAGCCGCTCATCCGGATCGGCGGAATCTGCGGCGCCACCGATCAGGCGCTGCGCGAGGCCGACACGCTCGCGCGCCTTCGGTATCACGCCGGACTCCTGAGTCTTGCCGCGCTGCGCAGCGCCAGTGACGACGTCCTCATCGCGCACTGCGCATCCGTGGCGGAGCGCATTCCTCTCGTCGGCTTCTATCTGCAGGCTTCGGTCGGGGGACGCCCTCTTTCGTACAGGTTCTGGCGCCGTCTTGCCGAGCTCCCGCGTGTCGTCGCGATCAAGATCGCGCCCTTCAACCGCTATCAGACGATTGACGTCCTCCGGGCCGTAATCGACGCCGGACGCGACGACATCATCCTCTACACGGGCAATGACGATTCGATCGTCTACGATCTCGTGACGCCGTTCAGACTCGGTGCCGGCGAACTGCAGGCCGAACGCCGCATCGTCGGCGGCCTGCTCGGACACTGGGCCGTGTGGACGAAGTGCGCGGTGCAACTGCTCGAAGACTGCCGCGCCGCGGGGCGCGGATCGTGTGTGCCCGCGGAACTGCTCCAGCGAGGCGCCCAGATCACCGATGCAAACGCGGCGTTCTTCGACCCGTCCAACAACTTCGCCGGCTGCATCGCCGGCATTCACGAGGTGCTGCGGCGGCAGGGTCTCGTGCGCAGCGTACGATGCCTCGATCCGGACGAGCGCATGAGTTCGGGACAGTCCGACGAGATCGATCGCGTATACCGGGCGTACCCCCATCTGGCGGACGATGACTTCGTTCGCGAGCACCTCGACGAGTGGATGCGATGGTGAAACGAACAGCTCTCGTGCTCCTGCTGGCCGCGGCTTCGGCCGGTGCGCTGCTCCTGCAGAACCGGCCTCAACCCGCGGACCTCGTATTGACGGACGCGAAAATCCTCACCGTCGATTCGGGCTTCACCGAGGCGCGCGCGCTGGCCGTGCGCGACGGACGGTTCGTCGCGGTCGGCTCCGTCGAGGAGATTCGTCCCTACGTCGGAAGCGCCACGCGCGTCATCGAGGGGCGCGGCCGGACCGTCATTCCCGGCCTGATTGACACGCACGTCCACGCGCTTGGCGTCGCCGCGGCTGAACTGGCGCAGCCCTTTCGAAACCTGCGCTCCATCCCCGAGCTGCAGGATTGGATCCGGACCGAGACAGCCCGACGTCCGAGCGGATCGTGGATCTGGACGCCGCGCGTCTATCCGCCGCGGCTGCAGGAGCGGCGGTTCCCGTCACGCCAGGAGCTTGACGCCGTTGCGCCGAGTCATCCCGTTGTCGTCGACGGCGCGTACGCGCTGTCGCTGAACACGGCTGCCTTGAAAGCCGCGGGCATCAACAGCGCGTCGCCCGATCCGCCCGGCGGCGCCATCGTGAAGGACGCGAGCGGCGAGCCCACGGGCCTGCTGCGGAACGTGGGATCCCTCCTCTCCCGCTTTCAGCCGCGCGAGTCGGCCGTTCCGTCGCTCGACGAGCTGCAGCGAGTGCACGAGCAGTACCTCGCGACGGGCATCACGAGCGTCATCGAGCGTGCCGCGACAGTCGAAGGCTTCCGAGCATATGAAGCGCTGCATCGGGCGGACCGCCTCAAAGTCCGTGCGACCGTCACGTTTCGCGTCCCGCACGCCGACGACGCTGCGCAGGTCGAGCAGTTCGTGACGGGGCTGCCCTTCCGCTTCGGGAGCGGCGACGACTGGCTGAAGGTCGGGCCACTGAAGATCTTCGTCGACGGCGGGATTTTGATCGGCACCGCGTTCATGCGCGAGCCGTACGGCGCCGGCGCGCATCAGCTGTACGCGATCGACGATCCGAAGTACCGCGGCTTCCTGACGCTGACGCCGGAGCAGATCAAGACGGCCGTCGCGATCGGGCATCGTCATGGCTGGCAGATGGTCGCGCACGTCACCGGCGACGCCGGCGTCGACGCCGTACTGGATGCGTTCGAAGCCGCATTGAAGGAGGAGCCGTCCGCCGATCGGCGGCACACGCTCATCCACGCGTACTTCGTCCATCCCGAGACGGCCGCCCGGGCGGCACGGCTCGGCGTCCTCGTCGACACGCAGCCGGCCTGGTACTACAAGGATGCCGATGCGCTCGCGACCGGGCTCGGGCGCGCGCGTCTCGAGCACTTCATCGGGCTCCGGACGCTGCGGCAGGCAGGCGTCGAGGTCGCGATCAACACGGACCACATGTTCGGGCTGGATCGCGACGAGGCGCTGAATCCGTTCAATCCGTTTCTGACCATCTACACCGCGACGACGCGGCGCACGGAATCAGGAGCCGTCATTGGCAAGGAGGAAGCGGTATCGCGGCAGGACGCGCTCCGGATGATGACGAGTGCCGCTGCGCGGTTCAGCTTCGACGAGAAGTCGCGCGGTTCCATACAGCCCGGAAAGCTCGCCGATTTCGTCGTCCTCGACAGGGATGTGATGACCTGCACGGACGAGCAGTTGCGCGTGATCCGACCGGATTTCACGGTGGTCAATGGAAATATAGCGTATCGCGGCCAAGCTCAGCGATAGCCCGCCGCGATTGACTCGCGCTCGCCGCCGGACGTAGCATCGCGCTCACCTGACGGGAGGTGTCGCAATGTCCTCAGCGGCTTGGCGGTGTTCGTCTGCCTTCGTTGCCCTCGCGATCGTTGCATTCATCTGCGCGGTTCCAGGTCGAGCGGCCGCGCAGGTCCTGTATGGATCGATAGTCGGAGACGTCAAAGACTCTTCAGGCGCCGCCATGCCCGGCGCCACGGTGCTCGTCACCAACAACAACACCGGGTTCACCCGCGAGGCGGTGACCGACGGCGTTGGACACTTCAACCTCGCGGACCTGCCCGCGGGCGTTTATACGCTGAAGGCCACGCAACAGGGGTTCAGGACGTTCGAGCAGTCGCCGGTGACCGTCAACATCAACACCGTGACGCGGCTCAACATCAGCCTCGAGATCGGTGCGCTGGGGGACAACGTCACGGTGCGCGCCGAAGCGCCGGCGCTGCAGACGGAAACTGCGGAAGTCCACTCGAACCTGCTCGGGCAGGAGCTGACGAACCTTCCCGTGCCGCTCGGCGGAAATTACCAGCAGGTCTACCGGATGCTGCCCGGTTTCGCGCCGCCGGCCAACTCGCACTCCATCCCCACGAACCCGGCGCGTTCACTGGAGTTCAGCGTCAACGGCACGAGCGACGATCAGAACAACACCCGGATCGACGGCGTCAGCACCGCGAACATCCAGCTGCCGCACGTCGCGTCGTACATCCCGACCCTCGAGTCGATTCAGGAAGTCAACGTCGTCACCAGCAGCTTCGACGCGGAGCAGGGGCTCGCAGGCGGCGCGGCCATCAACGTCCAGACGCGCAGCGGCTCGAACGCGATGCACGGGTCGGGGTTCGAGTACTTCACGAACCAGGACCTGAAAGCGTGGCCGATGCGGTTCGACGATGTGGCGCTGAATACGGGCCCGAAGCCCAAGCAGAGCTACAACGAGTTTGGTGGCACGGTCGGCGGCCCGATCCGCAAGAACAAGGCGTTCTACTTCGTGAGCTACGAGTCGATCCGTGACCACCGGGACGTGAGCAGGACCGTGTCGGTGCCGATGCCCGCGATGTTGAAGGGGGACTTCTCGCTTTCCCCGACGCCGATCTACGACCCGCTCACTGGAAATGCGGACGGGACCGGGCGGACGCAGTTCCAGGTGTTCCCGGGCGATCCGAACTACGCGCTCTGCAACACGGCGGCGAACCCGAGCTGCCTGAACATCCTCCCTGCCGCGCGGATGGATCCGATCGCTCAGAAGATCGCGAGCTACTTCCCGGCAAACAATCTGAACCGCGATCGGAACAACTACTTCGCGCAGGCGCCGTTCACGTTCGACCGGAACCAGGTCGACTCCAGGTTCGATTACAACGGCAACTCGAAGTTCAACATGGCGGGAACGTTCGGCATGCTGCACTATCGCGCGGTCACGCCGACGGTGTTCGGGGACACCGCCGTCGGCCGGCCGATCGGGGGGAGCAGCAATCCCGGCACCGGCCACGGCAACACGTATCGCGTGACGGTGATGGGCACGTACATCTTCACCCCGACGTTCTTCATGGACGCGCACTACGGTTATGCAAAGCAGGGAACGAATTCGGAGCAACCCGGCCTCGGACAGAACTTCGGGCGCGACACGCTGGGCATTCCGGGCACGAACGGCACGCGCGCGTTCGAGAGCGGCTGGCCGACGTTCTCCTTCGCGGACTTCGCGACGATTGGAGTCAACGAAAACTTCATGCCCTACTACCGGCACGATCCGCAGTCGCAGTACGTCGTGAACTTTAATCTGATCAAGGGGCGGCACAACGTCCGGTTCGGAAGCGATATATACGACATGGCGCTGAACCAGACGCAGGCGGAGTTCATCACGGGCGGCTTCGGCGCACAGGGTGGATTCGGGTTTGCCCGCGGCGTCACGGAACGGTGCGAGGCGTTGAACCCATCGACGGGCAATTGCGCGCAGACGTCGAGAGGTTCGTTTTACAACACGGCCGCAGCGTTCATGCTCGGCCAGGCCAGCAGCGCCGGACGGACGCTGCAGGTGCCGGACGTGTACCACCTCAAGGCGCGCCTGTACAGCAGCTATATCCGCGATCGCTGGACGGCTTCGGACAAGCTGACGGTCGATTACGGCACGCGGTGGGAGTATTTTCCCGTTCCGACCAGGCCCGATCGCGGAATCGAGTTCTATGACGTCGATACGGGGAAGGTCCTGCTCTGCGGTGTCGGCCCCACGCCAAAGGACTGCGGGATCGAGACCAGCAAAGCGCGATTCGGCCCGCGCGTTGGCGTGGCCTACCGATTCGCCGACAAGTGGGTCGCACGCGCAGGCTACGGGCTGACGAACGATCCGTACGAAGGGATGGAGCTGATTCGGGCGAACTATCCGCTACTGATTCAGGTGAAGGAGGAGTCGCCCGACGGCCTGACGCCCGCGGCCACCCTCGCGCAGGGAATACCGGCCGTGCAGGTCCCTGCTCAAGGCAATGGCGTCCTGGACATCCCGAGCGATTACGCATGGCAAGGCTATCCGAAAGATCTGAACCGCGGATATATTCAGTCGTGGAACTTCACCATCCAGCGCGAGCTGCCGTGGAGCTTTACGGGACAGATCGGGTACGTCGCGACGCGCACCACACGCCAACTCGGACTGCTCGACATCAACGCGGGACAAGTCATCGGTGCCGGCGAAGACGGGCGGCCGCTCGTCGCGCGCTTCGGCAGGACCGCATCGACGGTCCTCCTGCAGCCGATCGGCGACGGGAAGTACGATTCCATGCAGGCGCAACTACAGCGCCGGTTCGTGGACGGCCTCAGCCTTGCCGTGAACTACACGTTGGGCCGAGCGCTGAGCCCGAACGAGAACAGCTCGTGGCTGGTCGGAGATCATGGGACGCAGGCGCTTGCGTACCTGGATCGCAATCTGGCGCCCACCAGCACGGATCGACGCCACAACGTCGGGATTACGAGCGTCTGGCAGATTCCCGTGGGAAAGGGCCGACACTGGCTCAACGACAGCGGCGTGGCGTCCGCGATCCTGGGCGGCTGGCAGGTGAACAACATGATCAGCATCATGAGCGGCACGCCGTTCTCCGTGCTGGCCGACGACACGTCGTTGAACCTGCCGGGCAGCGTGCAGACCGCGGATCAGGTGAAGCCCGCGGAGAAGCTCGGCGGCGTCGGACGTGATACGCCCTATTACGATCCGACCGCGTTTGCGGACGTGACGCAGGCGCGATTCGGCAATACGGGCTACAACATCCTGCGCGGGCCGGGCCTCTTCAACTGGGACTTCGGTTTGACGCGTGAAATCGCGGCGACGAGCGGCGTCAGAGTGCAGCTCCGCCTGGAGTCGTACAATTTCACCAACACGCCGCATCTGGCGAATCCGGACAACAGCGTCGGCGACGGATCGGACTTCATGACGATCACGAGCGTCCAGGATCTCGGCCGCGAGGGCATCGACGAGCGGCAGTTCCGGCTGGGCGTGAGGATCGTATTCTGAAGGGCAGGACTCGAGATGCAGAACTCTGACGACAAGAAAGTCGACCGCCGAACGTTCATTCAGGCTGCGGGGACGGTCGCGGGCTCCGCGATCGCCTCGACGGCGTTCTCCTATGACCGCATCCTGGGCGCGAACGACCGCATCGCGCTCGGGCACATCGGCATCGGCAACCGGGGCAGCGGCCTCCACAAGATGGCGTCGCGCCTGAAGGACAAGTACAACGTCGAGACGGTGGCGGTCTGCGACCTCTGGAAGAACAACCGCGAGCGCGCCGCCACGAGGACGACGGAGTACTACGGGCGCGCGCCGAAGGCGGTGCAGCATCCCGACGAGCTGCTGGCCATGAAGGACGTCGACGCCGTCTTCATCGCCACGCCGGAGCACTCGCATTCGCCGATGCTGAAGAAGACGGCGGAGGCGGGCAAGCACGCCTACTGCGAGAAGCCGATGGGGAACGTGCTCGAGGAGGTCAAGGCCGCGCGCGATGCGGTCAAGGAGCGCAACCTCGTCGTGCAGATCGGGACGCAGCATCGCAGCGAGCCGTACCAGCTCGCCGCGCGCGAGGTGCTGCGCACCGGCGTCCTCGGCGACGTGAGCAAGTACGAGATTGTGTGGAACTACAACGGGCCGCGCTGGCGCGGCCGGCCGGAAGTGAAGCTGATTCGCCCGGAGGACACCGACTGGAAGACCTGGCTGATGACGAAGCCGGATCGTCCGTTCGATCCGCAGCTCTACTTCGAGTTCCGCCTCTATCGGGAGTTCTCGAGCGGCATCCCCGATCAGTGGATGAGCCACGGCATCGATCTCGTCCACTTCTTCATGAACGAGACGCCTCCGCGGTCGATCGTGTCGCACGGCGGCGTGTTCGCCTGGCACGACGGACGCCAGAATCCAGACACGTTCCAGGCGCTCGTCGAGTACCCGACCTTCCTCGTGAGCTACTCCACGAGCTTCGGCAACGACTCCGACAGCTTCTCGCGCATCATGGGGAAGAAGGCGACGCTCGTCAACATCGGCGGCGAGGGCAGCCCGCGCTGGAAGGTCGTCGACGAAAAAGGCAACCACGAGGACAACCCGACGATCGAGCGCGCCGAGCGCTGGGTCACGCTGCCCGGCGACGACAAGCCCGGACCGATCAACATCGGCGACGAGGACCTGTCGCACATGTCGAACTGGTTCGAGTGCATGCGGAGCGGCAACAAGAAGACGCACGCGACCGTCGACAACGGCTTCCTGCACGCGGTTGCCGTCATCATGGCCGCGCAGTCGTACTGGCAGGGGAAGCGGCTCTACTACGACGCAGCAGCGGAACGGATCACCGACGCCGCGCCGACACACTGAACTGTTCGGGCCGGCGGGGCAATCGCCCCCCGGCCCGCTGATCCGCGTAGATCCACTCGCCTTCGACTTCACCCCCAACCGGCACATCCTCGGATTGGCGCCGGCGACCGCATGGCCCGTCGTGGATACCTCGCGCGTGCACTAGAATGTCGCCACTTCAGTCCAGGCCGCACAGTGTCTCTGCCCGCAAACGACATCGCCGACTTCTTATGCGCCGCATCGGCATTCAGCGGCGTCGACGCAGCCCACGTGCGGGCGCTGACGGCGGATTTCAGGCTTTCGACGTTCTCTGACGGCGCGGTCGTCGTCGCCCAGGGCGATTCACATCGAACGCTGTACGTCGTCATTTCGGGGCAGCTCCGCGTCAGCTGGCAGATGCCGGGCGGCGGGTCCCGAGTGCTGTTCTACGTCGATCCCGGCGAAACCGTCTGCGAAATGAGCCTCGTCTCCGACGACCCGGCAGCGGCAACCGTCGCCGCGGTCGGCGAAACTGTGCTCGTCTCGCTCCACCGGGACGACTTCGATCGGTTCTCGGCCACGTACCCCGATGCGGCGCTGCACCTGGTGCAGTCGCTGAGCCGGCGATTGCAGGCCCACCGGCTGTCCATCGCTCTGCATCTCGGGCATCTGTTCGATTCCGCGAATCCGGAGCTCCTCAGCGATCTGGAGTCCGAGCTCGAGATGTCCGCGTTGTACGGCGGAGAGATCCTCTTTCGGCAAGGCGAGCCGGGTGATTCGCTGTGCCTCGTCATCAACGGCCGCGTGCGCGTTTTCGTTCGCAACGATCAGGGAGAGGAGCGGGCGGTCGCGGAACTTGGCGCAGGCGAAGTCATCGGCGAAATAGCGGTCGTCACCGGCGAGAGACGGACGGCGACTGTCGTCGCGATCCGCGATACGCAGGTCGCAAGGCTCACGAAAGCTGCGTTCGATCGGCTCGTCCTTCGCCATCCGGCCTGGGCGGTCCGGACGGTCGGCCAGAAGCTGGCGCAACGGCTGATCGACGCCAACGCAGGGAGGAGTCAGCGATGCCAGGTGTCGACGATCGCCGTCGTGCCCATCGATCGCTCGGCGCCGGCAGGTGCGTTTTGCGAGCAGCTGCTGGCGCCCCTCTCCTCGTTCGGCCCCGCGGTGCACGTAACGAGCGCGGACGTCGATCGACATCTCGGCCGTCCAGGCATCTCGCAGACGTTCGAGCGGGAGGGTGCCAACATCCGAGTCGTCGAGTGGCTTGCAAAGCAGGAGACCGAGCATCGGTATGTGATCTACCAGGCCGAACCGTTTCTGTGCCCATGGACGGAACGGTGCATTCGCCAGGCGGATCACGTCATTCTCCTCGGGGATGGCGCGAGCGACCCGGCCTTGGGAGAAGTCGAAACGGAGCTGCTGTCCGTGCGCCCCGAACGCTATGGCGCGCGCCAATGGCTCGTTCTCGCGCACGATCGCGCGGCGCCTTCGGGCACGCGACACTGGCTCGCGAATCGCGACGTCGAGCGGTACTATCACGTCCGGCTCGGCGATCGGACGACGTTCGATCGGCTGGGACGGCTGCTCACAGGCCGGGCCGTCGGCTTGACGCTCGGAGGAGGATTCGCGCGCGGCCTCGCGCATCTCGGCGTCTTCCGGGCGTTCGAAGAGATGGGCATTCCGATCGACGCCATCGGATCGGCGAGCATGGGCGGCTTGCTTGGCGGTTTGAGGGCGATGGGGTGGGACCGCGATCGGATTCAGCGCGAGGTCTGCGCCGCCTGCGCCGACCACTTCGGCGACATGACGTTCCCCTTCGTCGCGTTCAAGCGCGGCGGCAAGTTCAGCCAGAACGTGCGGAACCTGTTCGGCGACGTGCAGATCGAGGACTTGTGGTTGCCCTACTTCTGCATCTCGGCGAACCTGAACCGGTCGGAGCTGAAGCTGCACACGCAGGGTTCGCTTGCCAAGGCCGTCCTCGCCTCGACGCGCGCGCCGGGCGTCTTCCCGCCGATCGTCTACGACGGCGAGCTGCACGTCGACGGCGGCGTCATCAACAACGTCCCGGTCGATCTCATGAAAGAGTTCTGCAACCAGGGCGTGACGATCGGCGTCGACGTCGCGCCGCCGCACGAGCTCAGGCCGGTCCGAGACTACGGCGACGCGATTTCCGGGTGGAAGACGTTCTGGAAGCGGTGCTTCTCAGCCGAGCGCGTGTACACGCCCAGCATCCTCCTCGTCCTGATTCGCACCCTCGAATACACGGGGATTTCGAACCAGCACACCAGGCTGCAGTCCGCGGACGTCTTCATGCGTCCGGACATGCTTCCTTTCAAGCGCACCGACTTTCATCTCGCTGCGAGCATCGTCGAAGCCGGGTACGAGTGCGCGAAGGCGAATCTGCTGAAGCATCGCGAGAAAGTCACGAGCGCAATTACGGCTCTCTGACACGAGCGTCCGAAAGACGGCAGGCTTCGCTGGCGCGACGGCTTCCGAGACCGCGAACGATAAGTCTGGCGAACCGGCCGTACGGCGGCGCGGTCAGGCGCAGCACGTTCACGAAGCGCACATGGTGCACGCTTCGAGCGTGCGAAAACCGCTGGAAGCCCGTCCGGCCGTGATAGGCACCCATCCCGCTGCTGCCCACGCCGCCGAACGGGAGATCCTCCT
Organism: Acidobacteriota bacterium; assembly: GCA_046735335.1. Classification (GTDB taxonomy): domain Bacteria; phylum Acidobacteriota; class Vicinamibacteria; order Vicinamibacterales; family 2-12-FULL-66-21; genus JBKPQB01. Next base: position 20,782 of record JBKPTE010000060.1, read on the forward strand.
GAACCTGGTGGAGAAGCAAACCGTTGATCGTTGCGCCTCCAGACGTGGTGCGGCCGAGCACGCCGTCGCAGGAGGCACGATCGTGCGTGAGGCAGTACAGCGCGAGCGGCTTGTCCCTTCCATTGACGAACGCCACGGCCTCGTCCAGCGTCTCGTAAGGAACGATCGGCAGGACGGGCCCGAAGATTTCGTCGCGCATCAGCGCGCACGTCATCGGCGGACGCAGTACCACCGTCAGTCTCATCGCTCGCGCAGTGGCCGTGCCCCCCTCGTGTGCGAGAATCTGTGCTCCGCCGGCGCGAGCTTCGTCGATTGCCGTCCTCAGGCGCTCGTACTGCGGTTCGGTGAAGATCGACGTGTAATCAGGATTGCTGCCGGCGCCGGGATAGAGCCGCCGCGCCTCGGCGATGATGGCCTGCCCCAGCGCCTCCACTTTCGGGGCTGGAGCGAGCACGTAGTCCGGCGCCAGGCACGTCTGACCGGCATTCGCCAGCTTCGGGAAGGTGATATCCCGCGCCGCGACGGCGACGTCGTAGTCGGGGCACACCACGACCGGTGACTTGCCTCCCAGCTCCAGGGTAACGGGTGTGAGATTCTCGGCTGCAGCCGCGAGCACCTTTCGTCCGACGGCAGCGGACCCGGTGAACAGGATGTGATCGAGCGGCAGCCGAACGAACTGCTCTGCGAGGTCCACCCCGCCGACGAGAACGGCGAGCTCGCTCTCGTCGAACGCCCGCGCCAGCAGACTCTTGAGCAGCTTGGAGAACGCGGGCATCTGATCGGACGTCTTCAGGAGCACGCGGTTGCCCGCGGCCATCGCATCCACCACCGGAACGAGCGCGAGCGACAGCGGATAGTTCCACGGCGACACGATCCCGACGATGCCGAGCGGTTGGTACTGGATCCAGGAGCGGCTCGGTTTGAAGGTCCACGCGACCCGCCGGCGTTCGGGGCGCATCCAGCGTCGCAGGTTCTGCTTCGCGTGCCGGATCGCGTTCTGCAGCGGTACGAGCTCGAGGAGGGACGTCTCGTAAATCGAGCGGTGACCGAAATCCGCCGAGATCGCATCGGCGAGCGCCGGACTGTTTTCTCCAACAGCCTCGGCCAGCCGATCGAGCGAACCGAGGCGAGCGCGGAGATCCGGCGGCGCAGAGGCGGCACACGCGCGGCGCTGCAGGTCGTAGACGCGGCGCATTTCGGCGATGGCGTCGCCTGCTCCCGGAACGGCGTCGGTCTGGGCGGCCGTCGTGCTCATTTCCGTCTCCAACTCCGCCGCGGCCTGCCTCAGCCGACAACCGCTTCCTGCGCAGAGAACAGCTCACGAAAGTACGCGTTCAGCATGCGCCCGTCCGGGTCGTACGTCCGCTGGGTCTGCGCCATCAGGTCGAGACGATCGCCGTATGCCTTGCGGACGATCTCGCGGGTGATCCCGAACGTCTGGTTGAGCAGCGGCGCGCCGCGGCGGGCGCTGCAGAACCGGTTGTACTCGTCAAGATACTCCCACCAGCCTGGGGCGCCCGTCGAAACCGGATCGAGGGTCATGACGTCTCCTGCGTGGGAGTACGACAGCAACGCGCGGCGGTCCTGGCGGATGGCGTATCCGACGGACGACAGGTTCGAGCGGTATCCCGTGCGGCGGTAGTAGTCGCGGCAGAACTGGAAATAGTCCGCGATGATTTTGGGATACTCCTGCACCGGGAACGCAAACAGGCTGAACGTGTAGCGGCTGCGCCCCCCGTGCGGAGGGTAGCGGATGATTTGATCGACCGGGATCGTGTGACGGCCCCTCACCCGATGCACCAGATTGAACCGCCAGAACGCACCAAGGGCGTTGATCACGTGGTAGCGCACCGACCGTAGCGGTACGCGCGTTTCCACGGCATTGGCCAGCATCGGTCCGATCACGCTCCAGCCGCGGTTTCGAACCGCCCACGGACGGTCTCGTGGCGTGCCGGGGGCGCCCGGATTGTACCTGCGGAATTCGACGGTAATCCTGTCGGCGAACGGAAAGATGTAGCAGAAGATCGACCATCCGCTGCGTCTCAGCCCAGGAAGCTCGCGGACGAACTCCTCGGACGTGAACGTCTTGTGAAAGACCTCGATGGGCGTCAGCGGACGCACTTTGAACGTCGCCGCGTACACGACGCCGAACGTCCCGTAGCTGCAGCGGATCTTCTCCATGAGTGCGGGATCGTTCTCGTCGCTGGCCTCCATCACGCGCCCGTCGGGCAGCACCATCTTGACGCCGGTCACGTAGGAGCCCACCTGCCCGTACTCGCCCGGCATCGACGAGTCCTTCGTCCCGGCACAGGCGGCGCTGCCCACCGACAGATTGCCGATTTCCGTGCAGACGTGGAATTGCAGCCGCCGCGCGCGCAGCGCATTCGCGACGTCGATGTACAACGCGCCCGCTTCCGCCGTGACCGAATCGTCCGCGATCTCGAGGATGCGGTTCATCCCTTCCATCTTGATGAGGGTGCCGCCGTCGGCGGCGCCGCACATCGCCGTGGAATGATTCGACCCAATCGCCCGTACGGGAGACGGGAACCGGACTGGATCGGTGAGGACCCGCCGGATGTCCTCGACCGAGCGCGCCTCCACGATTACCCTAGGATGGGACACGAGATCACCGAACCAGTTGGCCACGACGAGCTCGGACATGCCGAGACCTCCGCTGAGGGTCGACGACTGACGCCTCGCGCTCTCCGCAGATATGGGGATACTATTCCGAGCGACGTGCGCCGCTAGGTCGGCTCCCGCAAGCGAGGGCGATCATGTCACATGCAGATCCGGCCCAAACCAGCCACCCGCTCCTGAGTGGAACCTGCCTGCCTGATGCGGTCTCGACGCTGAAAGCGCTCGAGCAGGCGTTCGAGCTCGATCCGACCGATCGAACCGGCGAGATCAGCGCCCTTCTTGGAACGATCTATTTCGTCCAGGAGCGATACGGCGACGCGGTCCGCCACCTCGAGGCCGCCGTCATGAAGCGGCCCGACGATACGAGCCTCGCCGACGTCTTCGCGCGCGCCGTCCGGAACTGCGACACGCGGATAGACAAACCCATGTCGGTGATCGAGTTCACCGACGCCGTCAAGATGATGACGCCGCCGGCGCTGTACCTACGCGAGCCCGAGATCAAGGCGCCGCTGCCCCGTGCGGCTCACGGATCCTGGAAGACCGGCTCTGTCGTCGTCGGACTCCAGACGATGGGCGGCGCGGCAGCCGGCATGCTGCTGAGCGGCCTGCTGACGATCGCCGAGCGCGCTGGATTGAACGACGCCAGGCGGCCGGCCTGGGTCCGGCGATCGCGGATCCTCGGTCAGCTCACGCTGGCCGCGTACCGCGAGTGGCTGGACGGACATGTCATCCAGGATCCGTACCGGCGAGGCGAGCTGACGGCAAACCAGCCGCCGGGCCAGCGGCGTCCGGCGTGGACGCGATCGATGCCCACCGCAAACGGCGCGTGGCGTACTGACGACCCGATGGAAGGCGCCGCGCTTGCCCGCTACGCGCAGCAGGGTGCACAGCCCATCGAGCGTTTCCAGAGCCGTCTGAACGATCCGCGGCTGCCAAGCCCGCGCGAAGTCGCACGCGCCTTCCTTCATCTGCGGCCCGGGACCCGACAGACGCTGGCACCGTTCCTCAACAAGCTGTACATCGCGTGGATTCAGTTCGAGAGCCACGACTGGTTCAGTCATGGCGAGAACGTCGGGGGAGGCGGGATGTACAAGATCCCGCTCGCAGCCGACGATCCGATCCGGCTGAAATACGGACTCGAGACACTCGAGATCAAAAGGACGCAGCCCGATCCGCATCCGAGCCAGGGACGCCTCACGTATCCGAACGAGGTCACGCACTGGTGGGACGCCTCGCAGGTGTACGGCAGCAACCAGGAGACGGAGGATCGCCTGCGCACCGGAGCGGACGGCAGATTGCTGCCGGGCGGCAAGCTCCATCTCCCGCACGACCTGCTGCCCATCAACCCGGTGACCGGCGTCGAAGACACGGGATTCACGCGGAACTGGTGGCTGGGGCTCTCGATGTTCCACACGTTGTTTGCCCGCCACCACAATCGGATCTGCGACGAGCTGGCCCGCGCGTACCCGGACCATCCGTGGACCAGCGATCAGATCTTCAAGACGGCGCGTCTCATCAACGCGGCGGTCATGGCCAAGATCCACACGGTCGAGTGGACACCCGCCGTGCTGCCGAACAAGAAAGTGGCGCCCGGCCTCTGCGTCAACTGGTGGGGGCTGACGGAAACACGGCTGCGCCCGTTCCGGAAGCGGCGCATTCATCGCGTGCTGAAACTCCGCCACCCGATTCTCGGCGGCCTCGTGGGCGGCCGCCGGGACAATCACGGCGTGCGGCACCAGTTCTCCGAGGAGTTCGTGTCCGCATACCGTCTGCACGAGGGGATGACCGAGACGATCGACATCCGCTACGCAGGTGAGCCCTCCGTGCGCACATCCATCAGGACGGATGCCTCACGCGGCCACGCGGCTCACGCGATCGTGCAGGCGCACGGTCTCGGCAACCTGTTCAACTCGTTTGGATTCGAGAAGGGCGGCGCGCTCGTCAACAACAACCTGCCCGCCTGGATGACGGACATGAGCATCGACGGCCAGGCGGTCATCGATATCGGGACGATCGACATCCTTCGCGATCGCGAGCGGGGAATGCCGGGGTACAACGACCTGCGCGCGCTCCAGGGATTGCCGCGGCTCGCGACCTACGACGACCTGACGGCGGATCCGTCGACAAAGGCGAATCTCGAGCGCCTCTATGGCCCTGCGCCGGGCGGTCTGGACCTCATGGACCTCCAGGTCGGCATGTTGTGCGACCAGAAGCGGCCCGACGGATTCGGCTTCGACGATCTGCGCTTCGCGTTCTTCATCAAGGCGGCGTCGAGCCGGCTCGAGCAGGATCCGATGTTCTGCGAGAACATGAACGCGGGCGTCTACACCGAGTGGGGCCTCGAGCACATCGAGACGATGGATCTCCGCGAAGTGCTGCTCCTCGAATGCCCCGAACTGCGCGCCTCGCCCCTCGCGCGCACGGATGCGCGCGGCCGGTACACGCTCGGCAACCCCTTCGAACCATGGGGCACGACCGCAGCGACGCATCCCGACGAGCACCCGCTCAGCGCCGGGCGCATCGAGCGCTATTAGCGCGAACGGATCGAGCGCCATGGTCGAAGCTCCAGCCGTCGTTGCAGGGACGCCGATACGGCTCTTTCATGCCGGCCTGAATCGGTATTTCATCGTCGATGGCGCGTCCGTCTACGGGGACGCGCGCGGCGATGGTCGCATTCGGAATGGTGACAGATACGCCGGACCCGAGGTAAGCGCACTCGTCGAAGCGGCGCGATTTTTCGCGACGTACTACGACGCGCCCTTTCCCGGTGCGAGGAGTCTGAACCCGCAGATCAGCAGCGGCGGACGCCTGAACGGCAAGGAAGCGCGGCGCTTCGCTCAGGGCGCGGACGGCGTCGTCGCGAAGCGGACGGACCTCCTCGCGCATCTCGACTTCTTCGATCGGCGAAGCGGCGATGGCACGATCGCGCTCGGAGAGAACTTTCAGGGCTGGCGCGATCTGGGGTTCGGACTCCTCCGATCGCTGCTGCTCACGTTGGGCTCGGCGCTCGTGTTTGGACGAGCAGTCGACGGATTCGCGATCGACGTCGACCGGATCGCGGAGAAGCGCCCGAAGGGAAGCAGCGGGATCTACGGGCCGGAAGGCAACGTGGACCGGGCGCGTCTTGCCGCCTTTGCGGCGGCGTTCGACGGCACCGCGAACGACATGCTCACGCACGGCGAGCTCCGAGCGGCTCTTGCGCAGCGTGCCAGGCTCGGAAGGATTCCCCGGCGCCAGTTCGAATCGCTGCTCGCGCTCACCGAACGGATCAACGGATCACCAATCGTGACGAGGGATCAGTTTCTGGGGCTGTTCGACAACTCCCTGTTCTGGATGGTGGCGTCGCTGCCCGACCGATCCGGACGGCGGCGCCTCTAACCAAGCGCTCTGGTTCAGAAGAACTTCTTCCGCGACCCCGCACCGATCAATCCGGTGCCCATGAGCAACAGCGTCGCAGGCTCCGGCACGAGCCCTATTTCAGCGATCATGCTGGCCGAACCGCTGCCCGTGATCCTGATGGGTTGCGAGTGCACGGTGTAGAGGAGTCGGTACTCGAGGCCCGGCGGGAGCGGTCCGGTCGGCATGGAGAAGCTGGGGCTGCTGCTCGGTGTCGGAGACAGGCGAAGAATCGTTCCCCCTCCCACCGTCTGCCACGTCTTGTGTCTGCTGCCATCGGCCGGAGAGGTCTGGTCGATGAACAGATCGAAAAGAAGAATGGGCGCGAAAGGGCTCGGCCGGCTCGGAAACACGAAGCCTGGGGAGAACGTCGACGCGAAGCTGCCCAGGCTCGCGGGGGTGGCGCTGTTGCTGACCTCCACGTCCTGACTCACGCCGGTGAACGTGACCGTGGCGCTGTTGCCGCCGGATCCAAAGGTGATGGTGTCCGTACCCGTGCCGGAACATGCCGTGACGCGGCACGTGAACACGCCGTGCGTGGAAAAGATGGCGTCGACCACCAGACTGCCATCCGGCAACACCGTAAATGGATCGGCTAGTGCGCCCGCGGGGAACAGGAGCAAGGCTGCGGCGAGGCAGGCACCCGAAATCATTCTTCGCATTACGGCCTCCACATGGGTGTCGCTCCGACTCGACCGTACTAATGCCGGCACGGCAGGCTGCAGGTTGCGTTCCAGAGGAAACGCGTGGATCCCGTCCGCGCTCGGAACGATGGACGTGAAGCTCATTCCCAACGATCCCCTCGGCCGCGCCTTCACGGCAGGGATGTTCGACGGGTTCGAATACCTCGTGGATACGCTCAACGGTACGGCGCAGGCCGTTTTCGACTGCGACACGATCCAGCCGCACGTCGAGGTCCCCGTGCGCGGAGGGATGACGCAGCTCATGGCGATGCCGCGCTCGGGAGATCGGCTGATCTTCGCGTTGTTCCAGGCAGGGCAGGTGGGCATGCTCGACGTGAGCGATCCCGAACATCCGGTGCAGTCCGGCATCGTCAACCTCGGCGCCGGCGCCGGGCCGCACATGATCTCGCTCACCGACGACGACAAGCGGTTGGTCGTGAGCGACTATTTCCTCAACGAGGACGACTTCGGGAAAGTGCACCTGGAAGGCGACCATCACGTGCGCCTGATCAAGGTCTTCAAGCACCGGCTCGCTCTCGATCCACGGTTTGACGTGGACTTCAATACGGCATTCGCAACAGGACCGGCGCGGCCGCACGGCGTCGCGATGAAGTGAATCCGCCGGGGGCGCCCGCTACTGCAGGCCGCCGCGGACGGACGTGATGCGCTGAGTGTTGAAGCCGAGCCAGTGCATGCGCCCGACGTAGCGCGCGTGCTCGACCTTGATGCAGCGATCCATGACGACGGAAAGGCCGCCCGCTTCGGCGATGCGCGCCCCTTCCTCGTTGATCACCGTGAACTGGCACCAGAGGCTGCCCGCGCCGATGGCAACGGCGTCTCTGGCGATGTCGGGCAGCGCGTCCGGCGCGCGGAAGACATTCACGATATCGACGTGCACCGGGACGTCGGTGAGTTTCGAAAAGCTCTTCTCGCCCAGGATCTCAGCTTCGCGCGGGTTCACGGGAACGACCCTGTATCCGTGCCGCTTCAGGTAGAAGCCGACGAAGTTGCTCGCCCGCAGCTGGTTGCTCGAAAGGCCGACGACCGCAACGGTCTTCGCGGTGTGGATCACGCGCTGGATCGTCGAGGGGTCCTGATACCGCGACAGATCGAATGCGGTCATCGCGACGCTACCTCCGCTGACGCGGCTGCCGCGGCGCGCGCGAAGCCCTGCTCGAGATCCCAGATCAGATCGTCGACGGACTCGATGCCAACGGAAAGGCGAATCGTCCCGGGTCCGGCGCCCGCGGCACGCAGCTCTTCGTCGTTGAGCTGACGGTGCGTGGTGCTTGCCGGATGGATGATGAGGCTCTTCGAGTCGCCGACGTTCGCGAGGTGCGACCACAGCGTGACGCCCCGAATGAAGTCCTGCCCTGCCGCGCGTCCGCCGCGGCAGTCGAACGAGAACACCGCGCCGGCGCCATTGGCCAGGTACTTCTGCACGAGCGGCCGGTACCGGCTGCCGGGCAGGCCGGGATACGTGACGTTCTCGGCGAGACGGTGCGAGTCGAGGTACTTCGCGACCGCCGCCGCGTTGTCGACGTGCCGCGCCATGCGCAGCGACAGCGTCTCGAGCCCCTGAAGGAACAGGAAGGCATTGAACGGGCTCATGGCCGCGCCGAGATCGCGGAGCGTTTCGGCGCGCAGCTTCATGAGGTACCCGTACGTGCCAAAGGTTTCGTGGAACTGCAGGCCGTGGTATGCCGGCGAGGGCTCGGCGACGACCGGAAACCGGCCGTTCGACCAGTTGAACTGGCCGGAATCGACGACCACGCCGCCGATGCTCGTCCCGTGTCCGCCGATGAACTTCGTTGCGGAGTGGAGGACGATGTCGGCACCCCACTCGATGGGACGGCAAAGGTACGGCGTCGCGAACGTGTTGTCGATGAGCAGCGGCAGATCGTGCTCGTGCGCGATGCGCGCGACCGCCTCGATGTCGAGCACGTTGCCGGCAGGGTTACCGATCGTCTCGCCGTAAAAGAGCTTCGTATTCGGACGCACGGCGGCTCTCCACGCATCCAGATCGTCGGGATTCACCCACGTCAGCTCGACGCACATCTTGCGCAGCATGTGCTTGAACTGATTCACGGTCCCGCCGTACAGAGCGGACGAGGAGACGACGTGGTCGCCGGGTGTGAGCAGCGTGAACAGAGCGGCCGCCTGTGCGGCGATCCCGCTCGCGAACGCAACGCCGCCGCAGCCGCCCTCGAGGTTCGCGATCCGCTCCTCGAACACGGCCACGGTCGGGTTCATGATGCGCGAGTACGTGTTGCCGTACTCCTGAAGGTTGAAGTACGCCGCCGCGGATTCCGGATCCTCGAAGACGTAGCTGGTCGTCTGATAGATCGGCACGGCGCGTGCGCCTGTATTCGGATCGGGGCGCTGGCCGGCGTGAACCTGTCGCGTATCGAAGCCAAACTGACGAGAATCTTCCATTCTTGCTCCTAGCGCGCGAGGAACTCCCGAATCATCGGCGTCTGACGCGCCTCCTCCAGCAGGAAGCAGTCGTGCCCGTACGGCGCCTCGATGATCCGCAGCTCGACGTCCGCGCCGACCGCACGCAGCGCGTCCGCAATGTCCTGTGATCCCGAAGGCGGATAGAGCCAGTCGGAACTGAACGCTATCAGCAGCGTCCGCGCCGACACGTTGCGCAACGCATCGGCGAGCCGCCCCTTCCCATACTGGCGCGCGAGATCGAAATATGACAGCGCGCGCGACATGTAGAGGTACGTGTTCGCGTCGAAGCGCTTGACGAAGGCGTCCGCCTGATACCGAAGGTAGCTCTCGACCTCGAATTCCGGGCGCGTGAGCTCGTACCGGATGTCGCCTCCGGACTGCAGCCGCCTGCCGAACTTGGTCCCCAGCGCGCCCGCGGACAGATACGTGATGTGCCCGAGCATGCGGGCCACGCCCATGCCGGCGTTCGGCGCGTGGCCGGTGCCGTAGTAGTGGCCTCCCTGCCAGTCCGGGTCCGCCGTGATCGCGTTCCGCGCGATCGCGTTCCACGCGACGCCCTGGGCATGGAGCGCATGCGTGCTCGCGATCGGGATGATCGCGTCGACCTGGTCGGGATACAGCACGGCCCATTCGAGCGCCTGCATCCCGCCGAGCGATCCGCCTGCAACCGCGGCGAGCCGGGTGATCCCGAGCTCGCGCAGGAACGCGCGCTGCGTGCGCACCATGTCGGCGACCGTAATCACCGGAAAATCGGATCCGTACGGGCGTCCGGTCTCCGGATTCGTCGACGAGGGTCCCGTCGTCCCGCGGCAGCCTCCCAGAAGGTTCGTGCTGACGACGAAAAAGCGGTCCGTGTCGAATGCCTTCCCCGGGCCAATCATGCCGTCCCACCAGCCCAGGCCGCGCCCCTTTCCCGCATCGCGCTCGTCCGCCCGGAAGCCGTCCCGCGTCGCGGTGGCGTCGCCCTTCTTCGAGAAGCCGGCCGCATGGGCGTCTCCGCTCAGCGCGTGGCACACGAGGATGACGTTGTCGCGTGATGGCGAGAGCGTTCCGTACGTCTCGTACGCCACGCGAACGGAGTGCAGCGTGCGCCCCGAATCGAGCGTCACCCGGCCGGGCAGGTCCACGAACTGCGTCTCGACGCTCCCGACGGACCCGGTCGAGAGGCTGTCGCGCGGAGCGCGAACGCGGACCATCTTCGACGGGGGCGTGGACATGCTTGTGATCATATCGCCTGCTGGGTTGCGCCCGACAGGGTCCCGTGTCATCGGCCGCGCGGCCGATGTATGATCCGAAGCTTGCGCCAACCGGATCGCACGATCATCAACCGTCATCGAGGGAGCTGACGATGGCCGAGACAAGTGTCAACAACGGAGTGAACGTCGACGCGCTGCTTGCCGCGCGCGAGGCGCTGAAGAATGCGCCGGAAGCGGCCAAGTTCAAGTGGCGCGCGACCTGCAAATGGCAGAACGGGACGCACAGCCAGACGAAGATTCAGGGATTCCACGGGCTCGGCGCCGAACAGACGCACAAGACGGAGTTCTCGTTCGAAGCCGATCATCCGGAGGTCTTCGCCTCCGAGGACCTCGGCGCCACGCCCGTCGAATACGTCCTCGTGGGCCTTGCGAGCTGCCTGACGGCCGGTGTTGCCGCGGTAGCGCAGAACCGCGGGATCCAGCTGCGGTCAGTCGAGGCGAAGCTCGAAGGCGACATGGACATCCAGGGCATCCTTGGCATCGACAGCGACGTGCGCAACGGCTACGACAACATCAAGGTGACCTTCAAGATCGACGCGGATGCGTCGAAGAAGGACATCGAAGCGCTCGTCGCGCAGTCGCAGAAGCGCTCGGCGGTGTACGACCTCGTCACGAACCCGACGAACGTCACGGTCGAAGTCGCGTAGGGCCGAACACATCGAACGCTTTACCACGGTCGTGATCGGGGCCGGGCACACGGGCCTGGCGGTGAGCCGCTGCCTGACGGAACGCTCGATCGACCACGTCGTGCTCGAACGCGGAGAGGTGGCGAACTCCTGGCGGCAGGAGCGCTGGGATTCGCTGCGCCTCCTGACGCCGAACTGGCAGACGCGTCTGCCGGGCTCACGCTACGAAGGCGCAGACCCCGACGGCTTCATGACGATGCACGAGGTGATCGATTTCATCTCGGGCTTCGCCGTGCGAACGGGTGCGCCGGTCCGCACCGAGACGCCCGTCACGTCGGTCACGCAGCACGACGAGGGATACCTCGTCGCCACAGGGAACGGCGAGATCAGGTGCCGGACGGTCGTTCTGGCCAGCGGCGCCTGCAACCTCCCGAGCGTCCCCGCGCTGCGCACGGCGATCCCGTCGTCGATCGAGCAGTTGACGCCATTCGACTACCGCAGTCCGGGCCAGTTGCCGGACGGCGGCGTCCTCATCGTCGGGGCGTCGGCGACCGGAGTACAGCTCGCCGACGAGATCCGCCGCTCCGGACGGCGCGTCACCGTTTCGGTCGGCGAGCACGTGCGCCTGCCCAGGACGTACCGCGGCCGCGACGTGTTGTGGTGGATGGACGCGTCCGGCGTGTGGAACCAGCGCTACGACGAAATCGACGATCTCACGCGCGCGCGCAGGCTGCCGTCGCCGCAACTGGTCGGGACGCCCGAGCGCCTCACGCTGGATCTCAACACGCTGAGCGACGCCGGCGTCGAGCTGGTCGGCCGGCTCGCCGCACTACGCGACGGACGCGCGCTGTTCTCGGGCGGACTGCGCAACCTGTTCGCGCTGGCCGACTTGAAGATGGATCGGCTGCTCGACACCTTCGATGCCTGGGCGCGCGCTCACGGCCGCGACGATGACGCCGCTCCTCCGGAGCGATTCGCGCCCACTCGCGTACCCTCGTCGTCGCGCCTGGAGCTGAATCTGGCGAGCGGGGAGATCGGTTCGATCATCTGGGCCACCGGATTCCGTCCGGACTACAGCTGGCTGAACGTTCCCGTGGTCGACCGCAAGGGGCAGCTCCGTCACGAGGGTGGCGTCGTCGATGCGCCCGGCCTGTATGCGATCGGGCTGCCAGTCCTGAGGCGGCGCAAGTCCACGTTCATTCACGGCGCCGAAGACGATGCGCGCGACATCGTCGAGCACGTCGCGGCATACCTCGATCGCCGAGGCGTGACAGGACATCAGGAGATCGAGAAATAGATCTCCTGGTGTCTTGGCCTCCTGTGATCAGTTGCTCACGATGGTGCCGAACAGGCCATGGCTCTCGTCGTCGGGACCTGCCGTGAAGAACAGCGTCGAAGTCGGACCGTTTGCGGCAGCGCCCTTGCCGAACTGCAGGGCCCACAGGCCGTCGATGACCAGACGCTTGTGGTTGCTGGTACGGAGCTGTCCGGCGAACTCGAACCTGCCGTCCTTCTTCGGCTCGTAGGCGTTGATGCGGCCGTCGCCGAAGTTGCCGATCAGCAGATCCCCGCTGAAAGCGCCGAAATCCGAGGGCGCCAGCGCGATGCCCCATGGTGAGTTCAGCTGTCCGTGCTGCGCGACGCGGGCCAGCAGCATGCCGGCGGTATCGAACACGTCGACGAACCCGTGCCCCTGGCCCGCCACATCGTCCTCGCCCTCGGCGTCCTGCTTGGCATACGTGACAAAGATGCGCCCATTGACGTTCTGGATGCCGAACGGCGCGTAATCGTCCGGGATCTTCGGATCGACGAACGCTCCCTCGACGGTGACGGGGTCGAAGCTGCCATCGTAGACATCCACGCGGCGGTTGTGGAAGTCGGTGGCGTACAGGAAGTCGCCGCCGGCGGTCGACGCGATGGCCAGGCCCTTGTAGATCGCGCCAGGTCCCGTCGCGCCGAGCACAGCCGCGGCGGAGATCGCCGGGTTCCAACCGAGGATCGTTCCTTCCTCGGTCGAGAAGATGAATCGCGCCGGCGCCGACGAGGTACCATTCGTCACCGCGAAGCTTCCGCCGGTATTCGCCACGGCGCCGGTCGGCGCATTCATGACAGCGACCGTCAACGGCACCTTGGTGCCGTCGGCGCGGTACAGCGTGGAGACGTTCGTGCCGTTGTCTGCGACCCACCACGGCGACGTCGGCGTCGACGTGAGCCCCCACGCGTTGACCAGGCTCGTGTCCTGGTTCACCGCCACGTCGGCCTGGTCCGAGACGAGATAGGTCGCCGTGTACGAGTTGTGCTCTTCAGCGGGAAGAGATACGGCAAGCGCCGCGGCGGACAGGATGGCCGCCGCAGCGAATCTCGTACCCGCGCCGAAGAAATTGTTCTGCATCTTCCCTCCTTCTATGAATGGCTGGTGCGGAAGATGCGTCGGAGCAAGCCACGAGCCACGGTCACCCCTCGCCATGCGGTGTGATTCGGCCGAAAATTCATGAGGATGCTCGACGGCACCGTAGAACCTGCACGGACAGCGAAAGCGGCCGACGACGGGCGTAAGCGACGCCGCGCCCGCGCCTGGCTGTACTCCGCCGCGATCGCCACCACAGCAGGAGCAGCAGGAGCGCTGCTCTGGTGGACCTCGAGGCCCGCTCGGCCCCGTCCTCTCGACGCGAACTGGGCAGCGACCGCGACCGTTCTCGCGGGCGACGGCCGGCTCGGCCTGAAGGATGGGCCCGTAGGCGATGCCCGCTTCTCCGATCCGTTTGGCGTCGCCGTCGGACCCGACGGCACCGTGTATGTCAGCGATGCCGGTGATGCGCCGGCGATTCGCGCCATCTCACGAAACGGGATCGTCCGTACCGTCGCCGGCAGCACGCGCGGCTTCGCCGATGGCGACGGCACCGCCGCGCGCTTCGACACGCCGTCGGGGCTGGCCATCGACTCCCACGGAACGCTGTTCGTGGCCGACACGGGAAACAACGCGATCCGGCGAATCGATCCGAACGGGGAAGTCACCACAATCGCGGGCGATACGGTACGCGGGTACCGCGACGGACCAGGGCCAACCGCGCGATTCGACGCGCCGGTGGGAATTGCGATCGGCCGCGACGGACAGATCGTCGTCGCCGACACGTACAACGATCGGATCCGCGTCATCGACGCCAGCGGCGTGGTCCGGACGCTCGCCGGCGGTGAACCCGGCTTCGCCGACGGTCCCGGCGAGAACGCCAGGTTCCAGACGCCGTGCGCCGTCGCGGTGGATGCGTCCGGGAACATCCACGTGGCGGACACCGGCAACGGGACCTTGCGCGTGCTCGATGGGACAGGTCGCGTCACGACGACCGCGATCGAGGAAGCGGCGATCGCCCCGGTTGGCATCGCCGTCGCTCCGGATGGCAGCCGCTACGTCACGGACGAGCGCGGTCGCGTGTTCGAGCTGTCGGCCGTCGGCGTGTTGCGCGTGCTTGCGGGATCGACGTCAGGCTTCAGGGACGGCGACGGCAGCGCCGCGCAGTTTCGCAGCCCTGCCGGAGTGGCAATCGCGGCGCCCGGCCGGCTGATCGTGGCGGACGCGGGCAACGCGCTCGTCAGAGAGATCGCCGCGCGCGATCGTGTGGAATTCCGGCCGCCCGTGTCGCCGTCGATCGCGCCGCGCTTCGACGCCGAGCGCTTCGCGCTGACGCCCCTCCTCTGGCCGATCGCGCCGATGGAAGGACCGTTCGAGGTGGCGGGCACGAGCGGAGAAGCGCGCGGCACGGAGGGGGCCGAGCGGTTTCACGCCGGGATCGACGTGCACGCGACCGAGGGCACGCTCGTCGCGGCCGTTCGCGACGGCGTGGTCGCGAGCGCAATCGCAGCGAATGGGTTCGCCACGCTGACGGAATCCGTCCGCATCGGGCCGGTCGCGTACGTTCACATCCGCGTCGGGCGAACGAAATCGGGCGAGCCGTTTCGGGACGACCGCTTCGCGCCCGTGTACGACGCTGCCCACACGCTCGTCGCGATGCGCGTGAAGCGCGGCGCACGCTTCACGGCAGGCGAAGCCGTCGGCAGCGTCAACAACTTCAACCACGTGCACCTGAACGTCGGCTGGCCCGGAGAGGAACTGAACCCGCTCGCCTTCAGGCTCGTGCGCTTCGAGGATCACGTCCCGCCGACGATCGCCGGGATCCGTCTGCTCGACGAAGAGGGTCGGCCCATTACCGAGCGCAAGCGGCGCCGGCTCGTCGTCCGCGGGCGGGTGCAGATCGTCGTCGATGCCTGGGACACCGCGGACGGCAACAAGCCGGGACGTCGATTGGGCGTGTACGAGCTCGGCTACCAGGTCGTCGGAACAGGAGGAAGGCCGGTGGGCGGCTTCGAGGAGCCGCGGGAGACGCTGCGCTTCGATCGGATTGTCGCCGATCCGGCGACGGTCCGGACCGTGTATGCGCCCGGCAGCGGGATTCCGTTCTACGGCCAGCGCCGCACGCGATTCCTGTACATCGTGTCGAACACGTTCCGCGACGGCGTCGCGGCGCCCGGCACTTGGGATACGAGCGCGCTCGCGCCCGGCGACTACGTCCTGCGCGTCCGGGCCGCCGACATCAACGGAAACGTCGCGACGAAGAACCGCGATCTGCCGGTGACCATCGCGCGATAGTGGCAGGCAGTGGCTGGCACCTGATTACCACCGATCACCAGCGCCGGCGAGATCGTCGGCCAGAGCGCCTCCTGAAGGGCAAGGCGTCGTCGTCGCGAAGCGCGGCGAGCGACGCAATTCGCAGCGGCCGGCGCATCCGGAAATCCTTGATGCGCCCGCGCATCACCTCCCTGCCCTGGTCCGTCAGGCTCAGCGTGCGGTACTTGTCGGTGGAGACCGCGATCAACCCGGCCGAGATTGCGGCGGTGATCCAGCCGTGCAGGGTATCGGCGGTTTCGTGCCGGAGGAGACCGGTCGTCGAGAGCGCCGTGAGCGGCGCCGCCAGATCGGTCGTATCGCCCCGCAGCATTGCGATGATGCGCTGGCGCCCGTAGCGTTCTCCACCGCGGGCGATGCCCGAGAGGATCTTGCGCACGAACTCGCGCTCGTAGGCGTCGATGACGTCCGGCCGGCAATTGCCGCAGGCGTCGCACGGTTCGCGCGCCGCCGGGTCGCCGAAGTAGCGAAGAATCGTCGCCCGCAGGCACGCGGACGTGTCGGCGTAATCGATCATCCGCTGCAGCTTGCGGTGCTCCAGCTCCTTCCGGCGCGCGGCTTCTTCCGGATCGACCGCCGCCGTCTGGCGGCCGGGCTTCTCCCGCCGAGGGCTGTCGATCAGGAACTGACGCGTGAGCACGTCTGCATAGTCCCAGAGGAGCGTCGCCGTCGCGGGGCGCCCGTCGCGTCCGGCACGTCCGATCTCCTGGTAGTAGGCCTCCACGGATCCCGGGATTGCATAGTGCACCACGGCGTCGACGTCCGGACGATCGATCCCCATGCCGAACGCGTTCGTTGCGCACACGACGGAAAGTGACCCCGCCGCGAAGGCGTCCTGCACGCGCGTGCGCTCCTCGTCCTTCATGCCCGCGTGATACGCGGCGGATTGCACACCGGCGCCCTGCAGGTGCGCAGCGGCGCCTTCGGTGCTCTTCCTGGTGGCCGCATAGACGAGCGCGCGCCGGCCGCGCACGAGGCCGGGAAGCCGATCGTTCTTGTCGTCCTCGCCGTCCACCTGCTCGACCCGCAGATGGATGTTCGGACGATCGAAGCCCGCGACGAGGACTTGCGGCTCGGTCAGCCCCAGGAGCGCGACGATGTCGTCGCGGACTTCGGGCGTGGCGGTCGCGGTGAAGGCCGCCATTGGAGGGCGGCCGGTCGGGCGGTCGCTCGTATGGCAGCTCGCCGCGGCCGCTCGGAGGCGCCGGTAATCCGGCCGGAAATCGTGTCCCCACTCGGACACGCAATGCGCTTCGTCCACCACGAACCGGGCCACCGGTATCCTGCCGAGCAGCTCGACGAACCGGTCCGACGCGAAGCGCTCCGGCGCGACATAGAGAAGCCGCAGGCGCCCTGCCTGCGCCGCGCGAAGCACGCCGGCACGAGCGTCAGCCGCCAGCATCGAGTGAATCGCTCCGGATGCAATGCCGCGGCGATTCAACTCGTCGACCTGATCCTTCATCAACGAGATCAGCGGAGACACGACGAGCGTCGTCCCGGGCAGCATCACCGCGGGCAGCTGGTAGCCGAGCGACTTTCCGGAGCCGGTCGGCATCACCGCAAGGACGTCGCGACCTCCGAGGACGGCCTCCACGATTTGTTCCTGCCCTTCGCGGAATTCCGTGTGCCCGAAGTGCGCCCGCAGCTCCGCCAGCGCGTCACTGCCCCGCGTTTCCACTACGCCCATGCCTGACGACGATCGCATCGTCGGTGTGGAACGTCAATATGGCAGTTTCTGCAACAATAGCGGCATTGATCGGCGCAGATCCCCATCCGCCCCTCGCGAGCGTCCCCGGTGCCACCGGACGCTGGTGGCTCGTTGCGCTCCTCACCAGCGGGATGACCTTCTGCTACGCGCAACGCGGCACGCTGTCCGTCGCGGCACCGTTCATGATGCGCGAGCTCGGCATCAACACCGAGACGATGGGGCTCATGCTGTCGGCGTTCTCCTGGTTCTATTGCTTCATGCAGGTGCCGTCCGGCTGGGTCGTGGACCGTTTCGGCGTGGGTCGCGCGTACGCAGCGGGCTTCGGGCTGTGGTCGATTGCGTGTGCATTGACGGGCGCGTTTCGAAGCATCGTGGCCATCGTGTTCTTCCGAGTCACGATGGGCGTGGGCCAATCCGTCGCGTTTCCGGCGAGCGCCCGGACCGTCGCGACCTGGTTTCCGGACAATGAGCGCGGCCTCGTCAACTCGAGCTACTTGATCGGCGTCCGCTTCGGACAGGCGTTGATCAATGCCGTGGGCGTCGGGCTGATTGCGGCCTACGGCTGGCGCATGTTCTTTCTCGTCAGCGGGCTTGCACCGATGTTGTGGATCCTCCCATGGACGATCGTGCTGCGCCGTTGGGAATCTCCTGATTCGCCGGCGGCTTCTTCGCCATCCTCCGACCGGTTTACGTTTGCATCGACGTTCGGCCTGCTGCGGCATCCAACCGTGCTGGGAACGGCACTCGGGTTCTTCGCATTCGATTACGTCTGGTTCGTCTTCGTGTACTGGCTGCCCGGTTATCTCCGGCTCGAACGGCACTTCACGCCCGCGCAGATGGCGTTTCACGCATCGGTCCCGTTCCTCGTCATGTCGGTCGTGATCGTGCTCTCGGGGATCGCCAGCGATCGCCTGATTGCATCGGGCTTTCGAGAAGTGCGCGTGCGTAAGGCCTTCATCGCGACAGGCTTCGGAATCGCGCTGGCGATCGTGCCGGCCGGACTGGTCCATGACAACGCCACGTCGTTGTGGTTGCTGTCGACCTCGCTATGCGGCCTCGGACTGGCGGTACCGAATACGTGGAGCCTCACGCAGGCGTGCTGCACGAAACGCGTGGTGGGCACGGTGTCGGGCATTCAGAACTTCGGCGGCAACGTCGGCGGTATCATCGCGCCGTGGCTGACCGGCGCGATCGCGTACCGGACGGGCTCGTTCGCTGCAGCGTTCGTTCTCTGCGGCTTCCTCCTTGTCGGGGGCGCGCTCGCCTATTGGCTGCTCATGAACGACATCGTCGACTCTCCTGAGAACGCGTGATGTTTCCCTCGCGCCTGTTGCTCGTGCGTCAACACTTCCCGGATCGCCGCCTCGCGGACGTTCGAGCGGAGGCACGGCGCCAGCTCGAAGGCAGCGGCTTTGTGTCTCGCCTCCAACCCGGCGCTCGTGTGGCGATTGGGATTGGCAGCCGCGGCATTGCCAACATCGACGCGATCGCCGGCGCCGCCGTTCAGTACTGGCGCGATCACGGGATGGCGCCCTTCATCTTTCCCGCGATGGGAAGCCACGGCGCCGCGACACCGGAAGGACAGGCAGAAGTGCTCGCGCGTTTCGGCATCACGAGCGAATCGGTCGGGTGCCCTGTCATCAGCCAGCCGGAGGTCGTCTCGCTCGGAAGGACCGACGATGGGATCGAGGTCTTCATGGATGCCGCCGCGCACGCGTCGGACGGGGTGATGATCATCGCGCGCGTGAAGTGGCACACGAGCTTCGAGGGACGGCTGGAAAGCGGCCTCATGAAGATGATGGCCATCGGCATCGGGAAGTTCGCCGGCGCGCAGCGGTATCACACGCATGCTCGGACGCTCGGGCTCGAGCACGTCATCCGCACGGCGGGACGGCGGGTGCTGCAGACCCAGAAGATGATTGGCGGCCTGGCCATCGTCGAGGACGCGCAGCACAACACGGCGAAGCTCGACGCGGTCCCTCACGAGTGCATGGAACACCGGGATGAAGAGAACCTCGCGCTCGCGAAATCCTGGATGCCAGCGCTGCCCTGCGATCTCGACGTGCTCGTCGTCGATCGGATCGGCAAGAACATCAGCGGCACGGGCATGGACGCCAAGGTCGTCAACCGCGGGCCCATCGGGGAATACAACCCGTGGACCGGCGTCCCATCCGTCGAGCGGCTGTTCGTTCGCGCGCTCGATCCGCTGACGCACGGCAACGCGCTCGGGATCGGGATGGCGGACGTCACGACGGATCGGCTCGTCGAGGCGATCGATTGGGACGCGACGCGGATAAACGCGCTCAGCTCCCGGACGCCGTCACGGGTTCGCGTGCCCGCGCACTTCCCCGCCGATCGCGAGTGTCTGGCGTGGATAGGGCCCACCGCCGGCAGGATCAATCCGGCCGACGTAACTTACGGCTGGATCCGAAACACCCTGGAGCTCGAACACGTCGCCGTCAGCGGCAACCTGCGCACCGAGATCGAGAGGAAGCCGCAGCTCCAGATCGAACGCGAAATCGATGTGCTGTGGGACGGCCACGGCAACCTCGTGAGCCCGTTCGAATGATCGCCGGTGGATCGTCGGCTCAGCGATCACCCATCGCTACAGCCGCCGCAGCTCCTCCACGCCGCATGTGAGGCGCGGCCGCTCGGGATCACTGAGATCCAGTTGATCCCAGCGGGCGACGTAGCCGCCGCCCGCGCGTCCGACGACCAATTTGAGACCCACGCCAAGCCGCTCGAGCAGTCCCGCCGCGCCAATCACGTATTCGACGACGACCCAGTCGCGCCCCCGCTTCTCCGTGCGGAACTCTTCCAGCCGTCCCATGGGCTGATTGTTGCGCGCCAGCACCTGGCGTCCGAGGATGCGCCCCACGCGCAGCTCGCCGTGGTTCGACTCGCGTCCGGTGTTCACGTCTTCGGACTTCATGACGAGAACGGCAAGGACCCCACCCAGCGCCGCAGCCATCTTTCGAGGGTTGCCGCGGAGGTCTCGCCGAACGCACGATCCACTTTGATGTGATCCGTGACGTCGAGCACGTCGCGATACGCGATGCGAAGCGGCCGCCCTTCGTCGATGCCCACCGCGTGTTCGAGGCCGGCGATCCAGCGCCCGAGGAGCGGGTGGACGCGGTGGCCGAGAACGGCAGGCCCCACCTCGATCGCGCTCACGCGCGGCGGATGTCCATCCGCAACGTGCAGGAGGAGGCCGTCGACGCGGCCCATCTCGCGGCCGTGCCGATCGACGACCAGCTTGTCGAGAACGTCACGAATCAAATCCATTCAGCCTCCCAGCAGTTCCAGCGGAATGACCACGATTGCGAGCAGTGCGCCCAGAAGGGTGAGCACCGCGAGAAAGGCGTTGCCGATCGGACCGCTCGTGTGCTCCTTCACGTACTTGTCGTCGTTCATCAGCGCGAGGAACGGCAGCACGACGAATGGCATCACCACGACCGTGAGCGCAACCGACAGCATCGTCAAGCGCAGCGGATCGAATCCGATCAGGCCGATGAGGAGCGCGATAGCGAGCACGGCGCTGAATGCGCACGTGAACCGCGCCGCGTCGCGCCGCGGCCGGTTCGCTCCCCAGGACCAGCCGAAGGCCTGCGCGAACGTGTAAGCGGCGTTCAGGGCGATTTCGACGGCCGCGCCGAAGCAGCCGATGCCCAGCGACACGGCGAACAGCGTGATGGCCCATCGCCCGAATACCGGGACGTACATGAGCGCGGCCTGTTCGTACGAGTCGACGAGGATGTGCTTTGGGCCGAGCACCACGGCGCTCGTCACGAGAACGCTCATCGACACGACGCCGCCGAAGCACATGCCAAGGTACGCCGTCGTGCGGTTCACCCACAGCTCGCCCTCGGTGAGCTTCTCTTCGACCGTGCCTGACGAATAGAAGTTGAGCAGGTACGGGCTGACCGTCGCGCCGAGGATGCTCACGGCAAGGAAGGCATAGCGCGTGTGGTGATGGGATGGCAGCGTCGGAATCAAGGACGATGCCAGATCGGGCACGTGCGGGTGAAGCGCCCATGCGGAGCCCACGAACGAGAGCGTGACGAGCCCGAGAATGCCGAGGCCGTACTCGATGACCCCGAATCCGCACAGCCAGAGCACCATCCACGCGAGGACGGCGATCGGCAGGATCCACCACTCGAAACCAATGCCGGTGAGCAGCTTCACCGCGATGGCCGCGCCCCCGATCTCGGCGGTCAGCAGCAGCAGATCAATCCCCAGTTCGGCGGTCAAGGGAACCAGGTGAAAGTGAATGCCGAATCGTTCGCGCACGGCGGCTGCGAGGGGTCGTTTGCTCACCGCCGCGAGCCTGCCCGACATCTCCACGAGCATGGCCACCATCACCGTGGCGGCGGCAATGGCCCACAGCAACTGGAAACCGAACTCCGATCCCGCCTGCGCGGCGGTCGAAATCGACCCGACCTCGACGAAGCCGCCGATGCTCGTCACGATGCCGAGGATCAGATCGACGATGCCGCTCATGCCGGAGGCCGGATGGGAATGCGAGCCTCCTCCTGACGGACGCCGGCGGCGTCCGCCGCCCGTACGTCCTCGCGCATTTCAGCGATCAGACGGGAAAGCGACTCCGCCGCCTGCGACAGTTGCGCGCCGCGGGGATCGAGCAGCGCGTCAGGCGACGAGGCGAGCGCCGCGCGCTGCTGCTCGACGAGGAGGAAGGTCTGTTCGAGCGCGGTCAGCGCGTACGTGCCGGAGGTGCTGCCTGCCAGCCAGCTGTCGGCGATCGCGGCGGTGGTCGCACCAAGGGACTCGAACTTCTCGCGGTGCTGCTGGAGACGCGTGTCCTGCCGGCTGCAGCCTGACGACAGGAGTGCGATGGCTACGCACAGCCGCGCACCGAGCCGGAACTGCCGAGACACGCAGCCATCGAAGCAATCCGATTGCCAGAATACCGCTCAGGCGGTTGGCGGCGCGAACGGGTTCTCGTCCGCGCTGCGCCCGTATACGACCGGCACGGGTACGCCAAGCAGGCGCAGATACACCACGAGCTCTCCGCGGTGATGGTACCAATGGTTGAAGCCCATCGTCCGCATCACGCCGACGCGCGGGAGCGCAAAGATCTCTCGCGTTCCGTACGTCAGGCGCCAGATGTCCGCCGCGGCCGACTCGTCCATCGTGTTCAGCGCCTCGCGCGCGGCAGCCACCGACTCGTCCATGGTCGCGAGCAGTGCGGCCCGCCCCTCGCTCGTCGGGTAGTTGAATCCACGCGTCGAGATGTCGAACCCATCGAGCTTGACGAGGCGTGCGGCGTTCCCGGGGATGGTCGCGATGTGCTGCGCGAGCTGACCGGCCGTCAACGACTTCGCATGCGGCTGCCAATCGAAGCGATCTGCCGGAAGGCGCTCCAGGACGCGACGCGTGATCGGGGCTTCGGCGTCGAGCTCCGCGAGCAGGGCGTGGGCGGCGGGCAGCATGGTCTTCTCCTGTCGTTGTCACTTGCGTTTTGCAAGTTCAGCGGACTGTATCGCACTCGACTTGCAACATGCAAGTGAGCTGCTACACTGCTGCCGTGGCTCGACGGAAAACATCGGCCGCGCGCCCGCTCCGGTCCCCGTGTCCGATCGCCGGCGCGCTCGACCTCGTCGGCGATCTCTGGACGCTGCTCGTCATCCGCGACCTGCTGTTCTACGACAAGCACCGGTTCGCCGACTTCCTCGCTTCTCCCGAAGGGATCTCCACCAACATCCTCGCCGAGCGCCTCCGGCGTCTCGAGCGATGCGGCCTCGTGGAGCGGCGCCGGTACCAGGAACGGCCCGCACGCGACGAGTACTACCTGACCGCACGCGGCCACGATCTGCTGCCGGTGCTGCGCGAGATGATCCGCTGGGGCCAGCGCTACGTGCCCGGCGTCGCGCAGCGCCCGCCTGCCGGGTTCGTCGGGATCGCGCCGCGGCCGCGGCGTTGATTCGCGGGAGACGCGGGCAACACGGACGGCTGTCAATCCTGGCCGCAGATCGCCGGGAGAACCTCGCTGATCGCTCCCGAGAGCAACGCGCTCGCGAACTGATCCATCGGCGTCGGTTCCCCATTCGCGATCACCACGCGGGCGCCAGCATTCTTCGCGAGCGGCAGCAGCCCCGCGACAGGATACACCTGCAGGCTCGTGCCGACCGCGATGAAGAGGTCCGCCTCGGCTGCCGCGTGCATGGCGCGCTCGATCACTTCGGGAACGAGCGCCTGGCCGAACGAGATCGTGGCGCTCTTCAGGATCCCGCCGCACTCCGCACACGGGGGATCGTCCTCGCCGCAGCGGACGCGATCGAGCGTCTCCTGCATCGGTCCGCGCCAGCCGCAGCCCATGCAGATCACCTCGTGCACGGTGCCGTGCACTTCGATCACTCGATCCGGCGAACTGCCCGCCCGCTGATGGAGACCGTCGATGTTCTGCGTGACGATCGCGAGCAGCTTGCCACGGCATTCGAGCCGGGCGAGCGCGGCATGACCCGCGTTCGGGACCGCGCCCCACGCCGGATGCTCGACGCGGCTGCGCCAGGCGAGCTTGCGCACCGCCGGATCGGCCATGTAGTAATGAATGTTCGAGAGTCGCTCCGCCCTGGGATCTTTCGTCCAGAGTCCCTGCGGCCCGCGAAAATCCGGAATGCCGGAATCGGTCGAAATGCCCGCGCCGGTGAGGACCACGATCCGCGAGGATTCCTCGACCCAGCTCCGCACTGCCGCCTCGGACTGACCCAGCGGCGTCATCGGCCGAACCGCACCGGCCGATCGTGCTCGATCGCGGTGATGCGCCAGCGGATGTACGGGTAAGGCCCCGTATCGTAGTCCCACCTCGCCTCGCCCGTCGCCGGCACGCGGACCCCCGAGAAGACCTGATCCGAATCGTTGCGGTTCACCCACAACTCGTTCCGGCCTCGCGCGTCGTTGTATCGCGTCGCTGACGACCCGACGAGGCGACCGTCCGCGTCGAACCGGAACGTCATCGATGCGGTGATTCCTCCGTATGTCATCGTCGCACGCGCGGACTCGTCGTCCACCGCGGTCCAGACAACGTAGGGTGCGAGCGCCGCGGCAGGAAACCACTGTATCTCGCCGAGAAGCCGGAGGAGAGCGCCCTGGTTGAGTCCGCCTCCCGCCTTGTTCGCGACGGGAATCAGCGAGAGCACACGCATCTCGATGCTGCCTTCGCCCGAGCGGTACCGGTCTCGCCCTTTCACCAGGATCAGCGGCGCCATTTTGAACGTGGCCTTCCAGAGGAAGCCCGGAGGATTGACCGTGAAGTACTGCTCCGCGGCGAACGGCATCCATCCGCGTCCCTCCATCTGGAACTCGCCGTCCTGACGAAGGCGCACGATCGCGGGCGCCTTCCTCCCGAGCACGTTCGAGTAGGCGAGCCAGCGCTGGACGGGAGCGGGCAGCGGCGCGATTTCGCGCGTCGTAAGGACGGTGGAATCGACTGGCCGCGCGTCAGCGAGGAGGGCATCGATCTCGCGGTCGAGACGCCGCTCGAAGAGAATCCGGCCGTCCAGAACCACGCCGACGACAACGGCGACGATGACCGCCAGAATCGCGACCATCCGGAGCACTCTCTTTCGCATGTCGTCCGGCTGGACCTACTCCAGATCGACGAAGACGATGCTCGAAGGATTGCCGACGCCGGCGTAGTGCCCGGTGAACGCCAGTCCGCCGCTCGCCGCGTCGACGCGAAAGACGGTGATGTTGTCGCCGCGTTGATTGCAGCAATACAGAAAGCGGCCCGCGGGTTCGACGTTGAAGCTTCGCGGATAATCCCCGCGCGTCCATTCTTCGCCCACATACGTCAACATTCCATCGGCGCCGACGGAAAGGATGCCGATGCTGTCGTGCAGGCGATTCCCCGCATACACGTAGCGGCCGTCCATGGACAGGAGGATTTCGGAGCTGAAGCTGCTGCCCGCGAATCCGGGCGGCAGCGTCGAGATCGTCTGCCGCATCGACAAACGTCCCGACGCGGGATCGTAGTCGAACAGCGCGATCGTCGAGCTCTCCTCCTGAATCGAGTACACCCAGCGGCCGTTCGGGTGGAACCGCACGTGCCGCGGTCCGTCGCCGGCAGGAAGCGCGACCGACGGGGGATCGTTCGGCGTCAACGTGCCCCGCTGATCGTCGAACCGCCAGACGAAGATCCTGTCCAGCCCCAGGTCCGCATGGAGCACGAACCGGCCGGATGGATCCGCCTCGATCATGTGGGCGTGGGTGCGATCGTGGCCGCTGATCGCGAAGCTCCCGGGTGGCGCGTTCGCCGCGCGGGTCGGGCCGACCGTTCCGGCATCGACCTTCACATCCGAGGCCTCTCCGAGCCGTCCGTTCGCCAGGATCGGGAACACCGCGACCGAACCGCCGAAATAGTTCGCGACGAGCAGGTGGCGCCCACCGGGATGAAGGCTGACGTAGGTGGGTCCCGCACCGCCGCTTCCGACCGTATTCAGAAGCTGCAGACGGCCGGTCGTGCGATCGACCGCGAAGGCGCTGAGGCTGCCATGCTTGTCCTCGCCGACGCGATCGGTCTCGTTCGCCGAATAGAGCCGCGTGCTCGCGGGATTCACGACGAGGCAGCTCGGACTCGTACCGATCTCGACGACGGCGCTCGGGGTCAGGGCGCCCGTGCTGCGATCGACGTCGAAGATGTGGATGCCGCGTCCGTTCCCCGGAGGCAAATCGACTTGCGTCGGCAGGGTGTCGCGCAGCGGGGCACTGAACGTGCCGACGTACGCGACGAGCGGTCTGGCGTTCTGATCAGTACGCATAGCGCTCCAACGGATCGCCGCGGGAGACACGCCCGCGAGCGCGATCGTCGTTTCGAGAAATGAACGCCGCGACAGGTGGCGTTGCGTCATAGGCTGATGGACTCGCCAAAATCGAGTACGCGAAACTGGTCCGGCGCCGCCCCATTGGCGTGCAGCGCCGCGTGCAGGGCGCGCACCGGTTCGTCGATGCCCTCCGTCGTCAGCTGGAAGGTCCCGAAGTGCATGGCGATCGTTTCGGGCGCGCCGAGATCGAGGTACGCGCGCACCGCCTCCGATGGATTCATGTGGACGACGTGCATGAACCAGCGCGGCTCGTACGCCCCGATCGGCAGCAGCGCGAGATCGATCGCGCCGAGACGCTCGGGGATCTCGCGAAAGAACGGTCCGTACGCCGTGTCGCCCGCAAAGTACAGGCGGCGTCGGCCCGCCATCAGCACGAAGCCGCCCCAGAGCGCCCGGTTCTTGTCGAACGGCCCGCGCGCCGAGAAATGGTACGCCGGGGTCAGCGTGATCGGCACGGAGTTGCGCGCCGCCGGCTGCCACCAGTCCAGCTCTTCGACGCGCCGAATCCCTGCCGATCTGACGAGGCGCCCGTTGCCGAGCGGTGTCACGACGATCGGATCGAACCGCCGCGCGAGTTTCCGCAGCGTCGGAAGATCGCAGTGGTCGTAGTGGTTGTGGCTCAACAACACTGCCGAGATCGGCGGCAGGTCCTCGAAGCGTACCGCGGCCGGCCGGACCCGTCGCGGGCCCAGCATGCCAAACGGGCCCGCGCGATCCCCGTACATGGGATCTGTCAGCAGATTGCCGGCGCGGGTCTGAATCAGGAATGTCGAATGCCCGATGAAGGTGACCGTCGCCGCCGCGTCGCCGAGCGGCGGCGGCTGCCTGGCCTCGACCTCGAGCCCGCGCGGCCATGGCGTTCGCGGTTCCCGCAGCATCCGGGGCACCGCCGAGAACGGCTGCCCGGCCGTGCCGGTGGGATTGACGAAGCGCTTCCCGTCGAAGTGATCTGTCGACTGTGCCACTTTGGGGCTCTCGCCTGGCTGCGCCAGCGTGAAGATCTTACTGCGGCGGCGCATGGCGCAGCCGGCGGCCCGGCACGCTGATATGATGCCCGGCACCCGCGCGTTCCTCGTCACCTTCAATCTGCATCGCCACCCGTTGCCAGGAGAACCAGGCGTAGATGGCCGTTCAGGACCTCGTCGACCGGCTGGCGGCTCACAAGACCATTGGCCAGGCTCCACGGGAGGAGCTGGAATGGCTGGCCGCACACGGATCCGTCCGGAAGCTGGACGTCGGCGAGGTGCTGACCCCGAAGGGAAAGCCCGTCGAGGGATTGTTCATCGTCCTGTCCGGGCGCATCAGCATCTCGATCGATCGCGGAACAGGCCCGCACACGATCATGGAATGGCGGCAGGGGGACGTCACGGGCCTGCTGCCGTACTCGCGTCTCGTCAGCCCGCCCGCCGATACGCTCGCGGAGGAACCGACGGAGGTCGTCGTCATTTCACGCCGCGATCTTTCCGCGATGATCCGCGAGTGTCACACCGTCACGTCCGTACTCGTCCACACCATGGTCGACCGCACCCGTGCGTTCACGTCGGCCGACCTGCACGACGAGAAGATGCTCTCGCTCGGCAAGTTGTCTGCGGGCCTGGCGCACGAGCTGAACAATCCCGCTTCGGCGATCGAGCGGAGCGCGGCGCTTCTCGAACGGCGCGTCGACGACAGCGAAGCGGCGGCGCGGGCGCTCGGCGCCGTATGTCTGACCGAGAGCCAGCTTGCGGCGATCCACGCCGTTCGCGCGTCATGTCACACCATCCGCGAACGCGGCATTCTGTCGCCTCTGGCCCAGGCGGAACGCGAGGAGGGCATCGCCGCCTGGCTGGACGAGCACGCCGTCGATCCGTCGATCGCGGACGCGCTGTCGGAGACGGCCGTGACACTCGACGCGCTCGAGAGTCTCGTGTCCGAGCTCGATCCGCCCACGCTCGCACTCGCGCTCCGATCGCTTGCGGCCGCATGCTCCGTTCGCCGGCTCGCATCCGAGATTCAGGAGGCGGCCACGCGCGTCTCCGTTCTCGTCGGGGCCATCAAGGGCTTCACGCACATGGATCAAGCCACTGTGGCGGAGCCCGTCGATGTGGTGCGTGGGATTGACGACACGGTGACGGTGCTGCGATCGAAGGCGCGCGACAAATCCGTGACGGTGAACGTCGACGTCGAATCGGATCTGCCGAACGTCCTTGCCTTTGCCGGCGAGCTCAATCAGATATGGGCCAACCTGATCG
This sequence comes from Acidobacteriota bacterium, assembly GCA_046735335.1. Lineage (GTDB taxonomy): Bacteria > Acidobacteriota > Vicinamibacteria > Vicinamibacterales > 2-12-FULL-66-21 > JBKPQB01. The sequence goes on from JBKPTE010000060.1 coordinate 49,294, forward strand.
ACAACGCGCTCGATGCGATTCCCGACGCGGGCCGCGTCGATATTCGCGCAACCCGCGATCGCAAGCGCGTCGTGGTGCGGATCGCCGACAACGGGCCGGGCATCCCCGATGAGATTCGTGAACGCATTTTCGACCCGTTCTTCACGACCAAGCCGGTTGGCCGCGGAATGGGTCTCGGGCTCGACATCGTCCGGCGGCTGGTCGGGCACAACGACGGAGAGATCACCGTCGAGTCGCGGCCCGGGCGGACGGAGTTCAGCGTCGCGCTGCCCGCCGTTCAGAAGTAGAGGGCAGGCGAGATCGTGAACAAGCCGTTCATCCTCGTCGTCGACGACGACCCGCAGGTGCTCGCGGCCGTCCGAAGGGACCTGCGCAGCCGGTACCGTGAGCAATACACCACACTGAGCGCCTCGTCGGGCCAGCAGGCGCTGGAAACGGTGCGCGAGCTCAAGAGCCGCGGCGATTCGCTCGCCATGGTGATCAGCGATCAGCGCATGCCCGGCATGCCGGGGCACGAGGTGCTCGCTGGCATCCGCGACCTCTATCCGCTCGCCCGGCGCGTTCTGCTGACCGCCTATTCGGACATCGACGCCGCGATCAAGGCAATCAACGACGCGCACATCGACCACTACCTCTCGAAGCCGTGGGACCCTCCGGAGGAACGCCTGTTTCCCGTGATCGACGAACTGCTCGACGCGTGGCTGGCCGAGTCTCTGCCCGAAGCCACGGGCCTGAGACTCGTCGGCCACCAGTGGTCCGCCCGCTCGCACGCGATCAAAGAGTTTCTGGCCGGCAATCTGATTCCCTATCGCTGGCTGGATGCCGACGCCGATCCGGACGCGCGGGCACTGCTCGACGCGGCGTCGGTCAGACTTGACGAGCTCCCGGTGCTGTTCTTCGAAGACGGAACGATGCTTCGAGACCTCGAGCCGCGCCGGGTTGCGGAGCGTCTCGGACGATCGCTCTCCGCAACCTTCGATCTATATGACCTGGTGATAGTCGGCGCCGGTCCGGCCGGCCTTGCCGCCGCCGTGTACGGCGCGTCGGAAGGACTCCGGACCCTGATGCTCGACCGGCACGCGCCCGGCGGACAGGCAGGTACGAGCTCCCGCATCGAGAACTATCTCGGGTTCCCGGCGGGCATCAGCGGCAGCGAGCTGACACGACGCGCGCTGGCGCAGGCGCAGCGGCTCGGCGCAGAGTCGCTGGCGCCGCTCGAAGTGACCCGTGTCGCGGTGGACGGCGGCTACAAGCATCTGACGCTCGCAGATGGGCGCGAACTCGTCACGCGAACGCTGCTGGCCGCAACGGGTATGACCTATCGCGAGCATCCAGCGACAGGGATCGCGGAGCACGCCGGCGCCGGCGTCTACTACGGAGCGGCAACGACCGAGGGCTCGGTGTTCAAGGGCCGTCGGGTCCTCGTCATCGGAGGAGGAAACTCTGCGGGACAAGGCGCCATGTACCTGGCGCGCTACGCCGCCGACGTGCAGATCGTCGTACGGCGCGAAGACCTTCGGCGCACGATGTCGCAATACCTCATCGACCAGATCGGCCAGACGCCAAACATCCGGTTGCGGCCGTGCACCGAGCTCGCGACCGTCGAGGGCAATGGGCGAGTCGAACACGTCGGGCTGAAGTCGCTCGCGGATGGGACGCACCAGGTCGAGGATGCCGATGCGGTGTTCATCTTCATCGGCACGCAGCCGCGCAGCGACTGGTTGCCGGGTGAGGTCCTCCGGGACAGCAAGGGCTTCGTTCTCACGGGCACCGATCTCGTCGCCGCCGAGTCGTTCACACGCGTATGGAAGGAGCGGCGGCAGCCGCTGATGCTCGAGTCCAGCCTGCCCGGTCTGTTCGCTGCGGGAGACATCAGGGCCGGCGCGATGAACCGGGTCGCCTCAGCTGCGGGCGAGGGCTCGATCGTCGTCCGGCTCGTGCATCAGTATCTCGCGATGAGCTGAGTCGCGGCGGCGCGGCCTCGCGTCGAGTACGATCGCGGGATGACTCCACGAATCGATTACCATCAAGCCTCATCAGGCGCGTACCAGGCGATGCAGGGTCTGGAGCGCTTCGTCCGCACCTGCGGCCTCGAGCACTCGCTCCTGGAGCTCGTGAAGACCCGTGCATCGCAGATCAACGGCTGCGCGTACTGCATCGACATGCACACGAAGGACGCGCGTGCGGCCGGCGAGACCGAGCAGCGGCTGTACGCCCTTTCGGCGTGGCGCGAAACGCCGTTCTTCAACGACCGCGAACGCGCGGCGCTGGAGTGGACGGAAGCGCTCACGCTGATTTCGGAAAACGACGTATCGGACGAGCTCTACGAGTACGTTCGGTCGCAGTTTGCCGAACAGGAAATCGTCAATCTCACGATGGCGGTCATCACGATCAACGGCTGGAACCGGCTCGCGATTCCCTTCCGCAGCGTCCCTGGAAGCTATCAGGTCCCGAGCGGGAGGCACGCGAACGCGGCAGCCCACTGAAATGCTGGATGACGCGACGCGAGGGAGGGAGCGCTGGGGTTGATTCCGTTCCTGCTGAACCGCTATGCGATCAACTCGTCGCGGCGGCATCTCGCAGCGTACAACGAGGCGTTCGCCCGGCTGATTCCTGCCGGGGCTCTCGTCCTCGATGCCGGCGCCGGCGAGGCGCCGTACAGGCATCTGTTCGCCCATGCACGATACGAAAGCGCAGATTTCGAGCAGGTTCGAAAGGAATATGCGCCGAGCACGTACGTGTGCGATCTGACGAACATCCCCGTCGAGGGCGAGCGCTTCGACTACATCGTGCTCAATCAGGTGCTGGAGCATCTACCGGAACCGAAGTCAGTTCTCCTCGAGCTGAATCGTGTGCTCAAGAACGGAGGGCAGATCATCTGCACCGCCCCGCTGTTCTATGAGGAGCATGAGCGGCCGTACGACTTCTACCGGTACACGCAATTCGCGCACAGGCACCTGTTCGGTGAAGCCGGATTCCGGATCGATCGACTCGAATGGATGGAAGGCTATCTCGGTACGGTCGCGTACCAGCTCGATACTGCCGCCCGCTATCTCCCCACGCATCCTCGTGAGATCGCGGCAGGGGTCGCGGGCTACGCGCTCGTTCCGGTCCTCGCAGCGTTGAAGCTGATGTTCGCGGTCACCGCAATCGCGTTCTACCGGCTGGACATCAGATGGCCCTTCAAGACGCGGGGATTTCCCAAGAACTACGTGGTCGTTGCGACAAAGATTGCTGGCGGCTGACGCGACGACGGCCACATACGGCGGTCCCGGCACATCAGCGTCGCTCGGATGACCTCGACGCACGAGTGAGCCGCACCGGCACTCGCTGCCATCCCCCGAGCGGGTACGTCTCTCGTGCGGGTTGTGCGTCAGGCGCCAACTCGAGGTGCGGTGTCGCCCGCAGCAACGCCTCTGTCGCCACGACCAGTTCCATCGTGGCCAGCGGACGGCCCGGGCAGACGTGGATGCCGGTCCCATACACGAGATTGTGGCGTGCGTGCTCCGCAGGCCGATACGCGTCGGGATCGGCGAAGACCCTTTCATCGCGGTTGGCGGACGTCCAGTTCAGGTAGATCCGGGTCCCCGGCTCGAGGATGAATCCGTGGATGTCGGTGCGAATCCTCGTGACGCGGCGGTTGACCAGGAAGGGATCGTCAATCCGCAGCATCTCGTCGATCGCGGTGCCCAGGTTGCGGGCGTCTCCGCGAAGCTGCTCCTGCACGTCGGCGTGCGTCGCGAGAAAGTGAACGACCACGCCCAGCGCCGCGGCGATCGAGCCGAGATCGCCGGCCGTCCAGTTGCGCAGAATCGAGACGATATCGGCATCCGGCAGCAGGCGTCCGTTCACGCGAACATCCAGCAGCTCGCTCGTGGGATCGTTCGGCGCCGCGCCGCGCATCTTTCGCCGGCGCTGCACCTGTGCCAGAACGATCTCGTCGAACGCGGCGGCCACGGCGGCCGTGCGCGATCGGTCTTTCGAGCGCGTCGCCGCGTGGTTGTCGCGCATCCAGGCGAGGAGATCGTCCTCGATCCCTTGCCACCCGAGCCAGTCGGCCTGCGCGCGCACGGCGAACGGATACCCGATCTCCGTGACGGCATCGACGGTGGCGCCGCGCGGGAGCGCACCCACGATCTCGCGGGCGATTGCGCGGACGCGCGGCTCGAGCGCGGCCATCCGTTCGGCCGTGAAGAACCGATCGATGACCGACCGAAACGCCTGGTGTTCCGGCGGGTCGAGCGAATTGGGCACCATGCGGCGGCCGGATGCCGCGGACGAGAAGGTGGCGGGATCGGCGGCGGCCGCGACCACGTCCGCGTGTCGAAAGAGCGTGACGCCGCGAGGCGATTCGGCGACGGGGCACGCGTCACGCATGCGGTCGTATGTGCCGCGCTGGTCCGCGAGCACCGGCTCGGACAATGGTTCCCATGGAGGGATCGGTGTGCTCACGCCGTCATCTTCGCACGGACACCGCGAGGGTGATCCTCTTCGCGGTTTGCGATCGCGAACCGTTGTAGGCTTCACGAATCGCTGAGCCGCGTCGACCCCAACAGAACCCATGGCTCGTTCAACTCTGGACATCCGGCCGCGGCTGCTCGAAACTACCGAACTGGCCCGGTACGAGTTCGATCTGCGGTACTCGAGCAGCTCGCGAACCGAAACCCTCTTCTATGAATTCCCGCGGGAACTCGCGCCGCAGCCTCCGGCGAGCTTTGACGGAGTCCTGTGCGCGCTGCTCTTTCACGCAATGGCCGAAAGCCGCGATATCTATCTGCACGGCCCGGCGACAAAGGAGATGCTGCTGAACTTGAGCGAGTTTCAGTTGGCGTGGTCGCGCTGGTTGCCCGCGTCGTATCGACCGGTAGACATCTACGCCGACGCGATTGTCACCGATACTCGCGCGCGTCCGCGGCGGACGATCGCGGCGTACTCCGGGGGAGTCGATTCGACATTCACGCTGCTCCGCAACAGTGCACGAGCCGCCGGACCGCACTATGACATCGATACCGCGCTCATGGTCCATGGTTTCGATGTCGCCCTTTCGAACCCGCAGGACTTCCAGGAACTCGTCGATCGCACTGCGCCGATACGCGCGCTGACAGGCGTGCCGCTTCGAATCGTGCGGACCAACAGTAAGGAGTTGCGGCTGCAGAACTGGGAGGATTCGTTCGGCGCCCAGCTCGCAGCATGCATGCACATGTTCTCAGCCGAATGCTCGGTTGCGCTCATCGGAAGCTCCGAGCCCTACGATGCGCTCGTGCTGCCCTGGGGATCGAACCCCGTCACGGATCCTTTGCTGTCGGGAGGAGAACTGACGATTGTTCATGACGGCGCCGCTTTCTCTCGAACGGAGAAGATTGCACGGCTGTCTGCTGTTCCTGCTGCTCTGCAATCCTTGAAGGTGTGTTGGGAGGGCGTGAAGCAAGGCCGAAACTGCGGCGTATGCGAGAAGTGCATCAGGACGCAACTGAACTTCCTCGCCGCCGGTGTTGCCGAGCTCTCGTGTTTCGACCAGCCTCTCGACGTCAACCGCATTCGCAGCATCAGGATTCGCAACGACGCGTTGCTGCAGGAGTTCCGATCGATCCTGGCCTACGCCGAGAGCAGGAACATCGATGAGGACTGGGTGCGTGTGCTCCGCAAGCGGCTCCGCAGGGGAAAACAGAACTGGACCGTCAGGCGTCGGCTGCGCGCATCGCTCGCGAAAGGCGGCCTCCTTTCGACGGCGAGAAGGGTCCGGCGATTCTTTCCGACAGCTCGATAATCGAAACGCGGCGTGAACAGATCAGAAAGCCGCACCAGAATCTGTCAAACGCGTTCGCGGCGTGCTCGCGACGCCCGATCCCGACACGACCCGATGCGCGATCGTGGCGAGCAGATCCTCCAGCAGCGTTGGAGACAGCGGCTTGGTGAAGTGGCTGTCGAACCCAGCTTCCCGTGCCTTCCGGCGATCCTCCTCCTGCCCCCAACCCGTCACGGCAGCGACGTGGACGTGGCGGAAGTCCGGCAGTGCGCGCAGCTTCTGGACGACCGCATAGCCGTTCATCACGGGCAGGCCGATGTCGAGGAGAATCAGGTCCGGTGCGAACTCGATGGCAACCGCGATGGCGCGGGCGCCGTCGTGGGCAACTCTGGTGGCGTGGCCAAGCTGCGAAATCGTCAGATCCAGCATCTCCGCGGCGTCCACGTTGTCTTCGACGATCAGGACGCGGAGATCGCGCTTCGCCGCGGGCGGCGGTTCGTCGTCGACTGCTGTCGACGCCTCCCCTGACGTGATCGGCAAGCGGATTTCGACCTCGGTGCCCTTTCCCTCCCCCGCACTGCTGATCGCAATCCGTCCGTCGTGCATCTCGACCAGACGCCGCGCCAATGTCAGGCCTATCCCAAGACCTCCGGAGGAGCGTTCGAGAATCGGCTCGGCCTGCTGGAACATGTCGAACACCCGCGGCAGGACGCCCGCGGCGATGCCAATCCCCGTGTCGCGGATGCGCACCACGGCTTCTGCCGCCTCGTCCTCGGCAGCGAACGAGATGTGGCCGCCGCGCGGCGTGAACTTCACGGCGTTGTTGAGCACGTTCGCGAAGATCTGCACCAGCCGTGCGCCATCCCCGTCGATGCGAACGGGCCTCCCTGGCATCCGGATTTCGAGCTGCTGATCCGCGGCGGCAGCGAGCGGCATGATCGATTCGGCGGCGGTTGCCATCAGCCGCCCCAGGTCGTGCGGTTCACGACGCAACTGGATCTTGTTCGCCGTGATCCGCGAGACGTCTAGCAGATCGTCGACGAGTCGCACGAGCTGGCGAACCTGGCGGTCGATCACGTCACGCGCGCGCGCCGCGCTCGCCGCGGGCGCTCCGGGCTTCAGATTCTCGAGCGCGAACCGAATGGGTGCGAGCGGGTTGCGGAGCTCGTGCGCGAGCGTGGCGAGGAACTCGTCTTTCCGCTGATCGGCTTCGACGAGCCTGGCCGTCCGGTCGCTCACGCGCAGCTCCAGGTCGCGATTCAGCGCCTCGGCCTGCTCCTTCGCGATCTGCAGGCTCTCGATCAGATGGTGATTGTCGAATCGCAGCCTGAATGAGGATTCGATCAGCTGATTGAAGCGCCACGTCGCCGCCACCGTTGCGACGGTGAACAGCGCCGCCAGGAATCCCATCATCAGGTGGTCGGTGTCACCGACCGCCGCCAGCCGCACAGCCGTGAGCAGACCTGTCGGCAGAAGGAAGGCGAGGAACGCTTCGAGCCTGGCAGCAAGAAGCGACGCGCCGCCGAGCATGACACCGCCGACGACGAACACGAGGAAGGCCTCGTTCATCGGCCGCACGGGCGAGTAGAGCAGGATCGCCGCCGCACCCCATCCTGCCGCTGCGGCCGTCGTGCCCGCCACGAACGCTCTGTTCCAGCGCTCCATGTCGTTGTCGTCGGGAGAGGCGCGCCGATACCGTCGGACGATCAGGAACCTCGCCGCGGAGACGAGCAGCATGTAGAGCAGCCAGACCGAGAGCACCAGGCGCGGGACGACGGCTCGCTGCGCGTAGGTCAGCAGCAGTGCGATCAGGATGGCCGCGACAATTCCGGTGGCCGCGTTTTCGTACAGCAGGCGGGTTTCTGCCGCCTGGACGCGCCGTTGACGCCCGTCTCCGTCGACAGCCATGAGGCGGCAATCTTAACGCGGGTGAATGCGCCGCATCATCTATATATGCGCTTATATATGCGCTGCGGAAGAAGCTGATCAGATGCGTCGTTCGGTCGAGAATCGAGCCCTCCGCGCGGTAACGCAGGAGGTCGCCGCCATCGCCTGATTGCACGTCCGCGTCGTGATCCGGACCGACGTCGCGTCAGGAATGAAGCTCGACGACGATCTGACCGATAGAGAGGGGGCGAACGTTCCCGCACCTTCGTTCAGCTGCATGAAGATTCTCTACGTGGCGCGCGAACGCGGTGAGGTTGACGCTGCGGCCGCAGCGCTGCACGCCGATGCACAGAACGTCACAGTCCTGTGGATCCCTCGGCTGGAGCAGCGGCTCGCGGAGTGGATCGACCAGAACCAGGACGTCGCGGCCCTGATCGTCGATGCCCAGGCGGAGCGGACCGGCTGGCGGGCGGTCCTCGAGCACCTGCGCGCCGTTCCGACATCCCCCACCCTGATCGTCGTTGCAGCCCAGGGCGTCAGTCCCGACTTCGAACTGCTGGGGGCTGACGAGTTCCTCATCAGGAATGCGTCGCTCGGACGCGAGTTGGCGCTCGTGGTCCGGCGTGCGCTTGGCCGTGCACGCGAGCGCCAGGAGTGGTTCGACGCCCGTAACGGCCTCGAACAGCAACTCACGCGCGCCCGGGCCGCGCTCGAGGAAGCACGGGAACGCCACCGGTCTGAGACGGCGGCGGCGGGCGAGCACGCGGCCAGGCAGCAGGCCCGCTACGACATCGCGCTCGCGCGCGCGGCAGCGACGCGGGAAATGATCGACGAGCAGCTGCGCGAAGCGGCGATCGAGGTCCAACGGGTGCGCCAGGAGCGTGCGGCGGCGGACGCCAGGATCGATCAGCTGCAGCGTAACGAATCGAAGCTCTCGTCACGTCTCGAGGATGCGACGACGGGGCGCGCCGATGCCGAGCGCCGCCTGGCCGCCAGAGAAGCGGCGTTCGAGGAAGCGGAGAGGCGCACGGCGCTCGCACGCGCGGAACGACAGGCGGCGTTCGATCGCGAGCTGGCGCAGATCACCGCAGCCCGCGACAGTTTCGCTCAGCAACTCACCGACACCGAGATCGCCCTCGAAGAAGTCCGGAATGCCTGTCAGTCGGCCGCGGCCGATGTCGATCGCCTGACGGAATGCAGAGCCGATCTCGCGTCTCGACTCGTCGAGGTCCAGACCGATCGCGACAGGCTGGCGCACCAACTCATCGACGCGGGGCGCGACATCGACGAGGGGCAGCGGGCTCACGCCGTCGCCGCCGCCGAAGTCGAGCGCCTGGCGCAGGCGGAAGCCACGCTGGCCGTGCAGTTTGCCGATGCCCGGGCATCTCGCGATGCGTTCGAGCTGCAATTGGGCGATGCCGTTCGGGCGATCGCGGACTTGCAGGAGCGCGCTGACGGCGAGCGCGAAGCTGCGGCAGAGCGCCAGGCGGACCTCGAAGCGCGGCTCTCCGGAACGATTGACGCGCGCAACACCCTGGAACGCACCCTGGCCGAGACTCGTTCGGCGGCTCTGGATGCCGAGCGGTCGCTCAGCGAACAGATCGAGGCGCTCCGGACCCGCGCGCACGAGGACGTGTCGCAGCTCGAGATCCGGCTGGCCGATGAGCGGCTCACGTTCGAGAGTCGGCGCGCCGAAATGCAGGCCTGCAGCGAGCAACTGACACAGGAGCGCGACGCGCTTCAGCAGTCGCTCAACGCACGCGAGGAACAACTGCGCGCCCTCGAGGTACAGCATCGCGAAGTGCATCAGCGGTTCGAGGAGGCTCGAACGGCAGCGGACGCTGACATCCAGCGGCTCACGAGTGAATCCGCCGAGATGAGGAGCACGCTCGAGGGCGCCAGGCGCCACTACGAAGGCACGCTGGAGCGCGTGTCGGCCGAGCATCACGCGGCGATTTCGGCACGCGATCAGGAGCTTGTCGCGCGCGATCGGGAGATAGAAAAGCTCAGAGCTGATCTGCGGGCCGCGACTCGGCGAAGCGAGCAGGCGTTCGACGAGGCGGAGCTCGCCTCGTTCCGGTGCAGCAGAGACGGCGCGCTCACGCACGCCAATCGCGCGTGGTCGTCGCTCGTTCGTCGCACGATCGACGACCTGCGCAACGCAGACTTCGCGGCCTCCGTGTTCGAGTCGCCGAACGACCTGTCATGGCTGCTCGAGCGTTGCGTGGGCGCAAGTACGAAGGAATCCATCGAGACCACGCTGCGGCGGAAGGACGGTGCTCGCCTGTTCGTCCGCCTGTCGGCGCGCGCGTCGGCCGACGATGCCGTGGAGGTCGTTGCCGAGGACTTCACCAGGCTGCGCGTGCTGCAGGACAGGTTGGCGCAGTCCGCCCGAATGGAAGCGGTCGGACGGCTGGCGTCGGAAGTGGGCCTGAGCTGCGGCAAGCTGCTCGACGGCGTTCGCGAGAATGCACAACGGTGGCTCGTAGGCGACGATGGAACGCCGGCTTCGCGACAGCACCGGCAGCTGCTCCTGGACGAGCTCGCGCGCGTGGACGGCTACCTGCAGCAGCTCGTTGCATACGGCGACACCCAGCGTCGCGCGCCGGCGCAGGTCGATTTGCCCACGGTCGTGCGCAACCTCGCACCCGTGCTGAAACAGGTCGCCGGCGGCCACGTGGATGTCTGCCTTCCCGCGAAATCCTCGTCGCTGACCGTCGACACCGAAGCCGAACGCGTCGAGAGACTCCTCGTCAGCCTCGCCGCCTACGGGCGTGAACGCATGCCGCTCGGCGGACGCCTGACGATCGAGGTCGGGACGAGCATCGTCGATCACCAGTTCACGGCCAAGTACCCGAACGTGCGCCCGGGTCCGCACGCGTTGATTACGGTCCGCGAGGCGCAGCGAGCGAACCGGCCCGACGCGCTCGAGCAACTCCGCCATGTGCCGCATGCGTCCCCCGACTCCAGGGCGACGGTCGGCCCCAGAGCCGGGATCGAGCTCGGCACAATCCAGGGCCTTGTCGGCGAGTGCGGGGGCCATCTCTGGATGAAGGTCGAACCGCTCGGTGGCATCGTCGCCAAGATCCGCCTGCCGCTGCGGACGTCGTACGGCACGTCGCACGCCCGCCCCTTGCTCGCCGTCGGCGGCCGCGCGCGAGCGATTACCCGCTGGTTTCAGCACTGAACCATCTCGGCGCTCAACATAAAGGCGACGACCCGGACTCCGAAGAGCGCTCTCGATGGTCCGGACGTCGTCGGTCCAACTGACTGGACGCATCCGAGGCGGTGGCATAGGATGCCGCCATGAAAGCTCTGACCCGGCGGAGTTTCATTCAGACCGCCGCGAGCGCGGCAGCGGTCGGCCTCACGTCACCCTTCGACTCGCTCACGCTCGCTCAGGGCAAGCCTGACGGGTTCCGCGGCACGTTGTGCTTCTTCTCGAAACATCTCCCCCGTATGAACGGGCAGGAGCTCGGCCGATCGCTGAAGCCGCTCGGTTTCGAAGGCGTCGATCTCACGGTGCGCCCCGGCGGCCACGTCGATCCCAAGCAGGTGATCACCGAGTTGCCCGTGTTCGCCGACGCCATCCGCCACGAGGGTCTGTCGGTCCCGATGATCACCACCGAGCTCCTCTCTGACGCCGATCCCGCCGCTCAGCCGACGCTGGAGACCGCGGCGCGGTTGAAGATTCCGTTCTTCAAGCCCGGCTACTACCATTACAAGTTCGCCGACGTTCGGAAGGAGCTCGAAGCCGCCGGAAAACAGCTGAAGAGTCTTGCGGATCTGAGCCAGCGCCACGGGATGCGCGTCGGGTATCACAACCACGCGGGCTACATCGGCGGTCCGGTCTGGGATTTTGCGCCGTACATCGAGCCGCTCGACGCGGCAACCGTGGGCTATTACTTCGACGTCCGTCACGCGACCGTCGAAGGCGGAGATGGCGGGTGGCGCTCCGCGTTCAACATGGCGGCACCGCGGTTGTCGATGATCGCGTTGAAGGACTTCTTCTGGGAAAAGACGGGCGGCTCGTGGCGGCAGCACGACTGCCCGATCGGAGAGGGCATGGTGAACTGGAAACAGTTCTTTGCCATGCTCGCGAAAACGGGCTTTCAGGGACCCGTGTCGCTCCATCTGGAATACGACATCGCCGGCGCCACGCCGGCGGCGCAGCAGGAGAACACGCTCGCCGCGGCCGCACGCGATCTCGCGTTCGTCAAGGCGCGTCTCGCCGACGCGTATTCAGGGGCCGCGATGTGATCTTCACGCGCCGGCAGTTTCTGCGCCAGGCGTCGGCCCTCCCCATCGGTGCGCTTGCGAGGCCAACGCTCGCGATCGCCGCCCCAAAACCCACCGACATCCGTGTCGACGAAGTTCTTCACGGCTACGAAGACTTCGTCTACCGCGCGCCGTACAAGTTCGGCGGCCGCGTCGTCGATCGCGTCACGCTGCTGAACGTCCGCTGCCGCGTCACCACCCGGAAGGGGCAGACCGCCTGGGGCTTCGGGTCGATGACGATGGGGAACGTGTGGGCGTTTCCGTCGGCGACGATGTCGTACGACACGACGCTCGAGGCGATGAAGGCACTGGCCGCGCGTGTCGCGCGGCTGACGGGTAGCTGCCGTGAAATCGGACACCCGCTCGACATCGCGCAGGTTCTCGAGCCCGAGTGCCTGAAGGCCGCTGCGGACGTTTCAGCGGAGCGCAAGCTGACCAAGCCCATCCCCAAGCTCTGCACGCTCGTTGTCGTCAGCGCGTTCGACGCGGCGCTGCACGATGCGTTCGGAAAGGTGCACCGCCGGAACGTCTACGACACGTTCGGGCCGGATCTGATGACGCACGACGTGTCACGGTATCTCGGTCCCGAGTTCCGAGGCGTGCGGCTGGATAGAGTCCTCCTGCCGAAGCGGCGCGAGCGCATCCCGGTGTTTCACAGCGTCGGCGGCCTCGATCCGCTCGAGACGAAAGACATCGAGCATCCCGTCGGTGACGGCTTGCCCGAAACGCTGGCGGACTGGATGCGGCGCGACGGCATCGTACGGATCAAGATCAAGCTGCAGGGCGATGCCCTCGCATCGGACGTCGAGCGGACGCTGGCGATTGACCGGATCGCGTCTGCCGTGCAGGCGCACCGGCCGGCCGACGACCTCGCGTACAGCCTCGATTTCAACGAGCGCTGCCCCAACGTTCAGTACGTGCTCGAGTTCCTGAACCGGATTGGTGCAGCGTCACCCGAAGGGTTCAAGCGGATTCTCTACGTCGAGCAGCCGACGGCGCGCGATCTGAAAGCGAACAGGCAGAACGTGATGCACGAAGCCGCGAAGTTGCGGCCCGTCGTCATCGACGAGTCGCTGACCGATCTCGAAAGCCTCCTGCTCGCGCGGGACATGGGCTACACGGGCGTGGCGCTCAAGGCGTGCAAGGGCCAGAGCCAGACGGTGCTGATGGCCGCGGCCGCGCAGAAGTACAAGATGTTCGTCTGCGTGCAGGATCTCACGTGTCCGGGCGCATCGCTGATCCAGTCGGTCGGGATCTCGGCTCGCGTGCCCGCGGTTGCCGGCATCGAAGCAAACGCGCGGGAGTACGTTCCGGCAGCCAATGCGCGATGGCAGGACCGCTTTCCCGGCATTTTCACGATCAGCGACGGATACATGCGCACCGCGGACATCGGCGGCCCGGGTCTCGGCATCCCTGACGACATGGTGCCCAGATGATCGGCCGCGGCATCATCATGATCGCCGCAGTGTTGAGCCCCTTGCTCTGGGCGCGCGCGCAGACACCTCCGAACATCCAGCGCACGTACTCCACGTTGTGCGGCGGCTGCCATGGGGACGATGCGCGTGGCACGCAGCAGGGACCGCCGCTCTCGGGAAATGCATCGGTTCGCGCGCGCTCCGTTCAAAGCCTGCGGAACGTCATCCGAAACGGAATTCCCGCGGCTGGGATGCCTGCCTTCGATCTGCCCGCCGACACGCTCGATGCGCTGGCCTCGATGGTGGCTTCGCTGAACGACGTGGCCGCAAAGCGCAGCGTGCCCGGCGACGTTGCGGCCGGCAGGCAGTTCTTCTTCGGCAAGGGGAGCTGTGCGGCCTGTCACCTGGTGAAGGGGGAAGGTTCACCAGTCGGCCCAGACCTTTCCGACATCGCGCTCGACCTGACCGTCGATCAAATGCGCGAGGCGCTGCAGAATCCGGACGCGCGGATCGCGCCGGGGTACGGACTCGTGTCCGCCCGACTGCGCAACGGGAACACGCTGCGCGGCTTCGCGCGCAGCCGTAGCACCTTCAACGTGGTGATCCAGGACTTGACCGGCGCGTTCCACTCGCTGTCGCTCGATGACGTTGCGAATCTCACCGACGAGAAGCATTCCCAGATGGAACGCGTGCAGGCGAGCGACGAAGAGCTGCGCGATGTGGTCGCGTTTCTGAGCCGGTTGACCGGCGTCAGGGCCGGAGCAGCGACGTCGACGCAAGGTTCGACGGGCGGTATCGACTTCGCCAGGATCCTCAATCCGAAACCGGGCGAATGGGCGACGTACAACGGCAGCGTCAGCGGAAACCGTTACAGTCCGCTCACGCAGATCGACAAGGCCAACGTCAGCGGGCTCGGCGTCAAGTGGACCTTCTCCATCCCGCTCTGGTCGCAATTTTTCCCGGACACCCCGTACTACCGCGAGAACATGCGGTACTACGGCCTCGAGACGGTTCCGATCGTCGTCGACGCCATCATGTACGTGACAGGGCCGAACCAGGTGTTCGCGCTCGATCCGCGGACCGGACAGGAGATCTGGCATTACGCGCGTCCGCGGACGCCCGATCTCGTTTCCGATCCGTCACTCGGGACGAACCGCGGCGTGGCGGTTCTCGGCGAGCACGTGTTCTTTGTCACCGACAACGCGCACCTCGTCGCGTTGCATCGCGTCACCGGCCGGCCCGTGTGGGAAGCTGACATGGTCGATGAGCCACAGCGCTACGGAGGCACGATCGCTCCGCTCGTCGTCAAGGACATGGTGATCGCCGGCGTCTCGGGCGGCGACTGGGGCATTCGCGGATTCGTTTCCGCGTACAAGGCCGGCACGGGCGAACGCGTGTGGCGCCACTGGACGGTTCCGGCGGAAGGCGATCCAGGTTTCGAGACCTGGAAGGGCTCCGCCGTCGCCACTGGCGGGGGGTCGAGCTGGCTGACGGGTTCCTACGATCCCGAGACCGACACGCTCTACTGGGCCACCGGCAATCCGTGGCCGAACTCGGACGATCGCGAGCGGGGCGGCGACAACCTGTTCACCGACTGCGTCCTTGCGCTCGATCCCGCGACGGGCGCACTGAAGTGGTACTACCAGTTCACGCCGCACGATGTGCACGATTGGGATGCGACGGAGCCGAATGTGCTCGTCGATACCGCATATCGCGGGCAGGATCGGAAGCTTCTCCTGCATGCGGACCGGAACGGCTTCTTCTACGTCCTCGATCGGACGGACGGCACGCTGCTCCTCGCGGAGAAGTTCGTTCGACGATTGACATGGGCGAGCGGGATTGGGACCGACGGCCGCCCGATGCGCATTCCCGAACCCGACGTCAGTTGTCCGGACCACGCGACCAACTGGCACGGCACGGCCTTCAGTCCGGTCACGCGCCTCTACTACGTGCAAGCCACCGAGAAGTGCAACGTCAAACTGTCGCCCGGTAGTTGGAAGACCGAGCGCCATGTGGACCCTCCGATGAGATATCTCCGCGCGCTCGATATCGAGACCGGAAAGATGGCGTGGGAGATCCCGCAGGCGGGACCGGTAGACGGAAAGCGGGATGCGGGCGTGCTGGGAACCGCCGCCGGCATCCTCTTTTATGGTGACGCGAGCGGCTACTTCGCAGCGGTGGACGAGCGAGACGGAAAACCGTTATGGCGTTTTCCCTTGAACGCCACGATCAAGACCTCGCCCATGACGTTTACCGTCGGCGGCCAGCAGTTCATCGCGCTTGCCGTCGGGTCCAACGTCATGTGCTTCGGACTGTAGCAAGGCCAACTCGTGTCGCCGCGCGCTCGGCGCACGTGCGCTTCGACTCGATCGCGGAGCGCGCGGCGTTCAGACGTTGGGGACCTCAATTCAATGGTCGGAATGCCGACCGCAAGTCGTATTTCGCGACCTGCCGCCCGAGCACGACTCCCGCCACGCCAGAGAAGCGATAGTGAAAGCCGGCCCAGACGCGAGCATCGACGATTTCGTTCCGCAGGGCGCCTGGCGTTCTGTAGGTCCGTACGGCGTCCATTGTTCCAGTCGCCGGGTTGAAACCATGAACGACCAGGCCGAAGCGGTTGGTCGTCCCGAGAAAAGCACCAAATACTTCGGCCATCGCGGACGTGATCGATCCATGCGCGGCCGGGTACTCGGGATGATTCGGAGTGGCTCCCGCGGCGGGGCGCCAGCCCGTTTCCTCGTTCGTTGCGGGGTTGCCATCCGTGTAGCCGGGGTCCAGAAGAGCGCCGTCGCTGTTCGCTCCGGCGTGCGAGCGTCGCTGGTAATTCCGCCGTAGTGTTCGACCTCATCGAAGGCCTCCCCCCATTCGGCGCTCTGAAGCGAGGGAGGCGCATCTGGTTGGAACTGATCTGCCTCTTGAAGAATGAACGGCCGGACGTCGCCGACCCATGGCGTCTGTGCAGGCGCGAATGGAGGTGTCAGCCGCCAGACCCCCGGACCTGGAGCCTTCGTGGGGGACGGCACCAGAGTGCCAACCGGCACGCGTCCGTCGTTCGCCCTGAGACTGATAATCAGGTTCGCGGCGGCGAGACCCACCGCCTGTCCATCGGTCTTCGGTTGTCCGTCAGGAATCGCGGCGAGAGACGCTTCGTACAATGTCGTGAGTCGCGCCGTCTCGCCGGGAAAGTACGCAATGAGCGTACGATAGGCGGCCTCGACCGCGGCAGCGTCCGCCGATGCGCCGGCCGACGCCGTGACGCCGGGCCCATAAGGCTGGTAGCGTCCTTCTATCGCGACCACTGCGTCGTAGACGGCGGCCGCAACGTAGGCCATATAGAGGAGACCTTCGTTCTGGAATGGCCTCGGAGGCGGGAGAAGAACCGTCAGCGTTTCCTCGGCATTCTTGTTCCATTCGGTCACGCAGTTCCGCTCAGCCCCCCCGCACGTCGCGGCAAAGGCCTTGGTCGGCTCAGCCACTCCGAAAGCGAGGGTGAGTGCGATCGCTCCCACAACGGAGCGCGCGCCAGTTGAGCTGAGTCCGAGCGTCGTTGTGTCCTGTTTCTGTTTCGTCTGTTTCGTCCGTCCGTGATCGCGTCTTGTCATCGTCCGCTCCTGTGTGTCAGCGCTCCAGATGCGGGACGGGCACGGCGAACGGTACTCGCGCTGGGCGTGCTGATGATTGCGGCCGCGGCCTTCGGAATCGACGCGTTCAGGCACTCGCGGCCGCCGGTCACGACAGCAAGGTGCAAGTCCCATCAGGATGTGGAGGTGGGACGGTTCTTCCTGGACAAGAACCGCAAAGCCGACACGACCACCGCGATCGAGCGCTTCGAGGCCGCGGCGAAGGAAGACCCGGAGTGCGCGCCTGCGTACGCCGGGCTTGCCGATGCGTACAACCAGCTGGCGGGCGTGTTCATCGCCGGGAAGCCGCCGGCAAATGTTCGCCTGCTCGCCATTCGTGCGGCCACTCGCGCGATCCAGCTGGATCCGAACCTTTCCGAGGCGTATACGGCACTCGGCTACACGACCATGCACGAATTCGACTGGTCGCAGGCCGAGACGGTGCTGCGGCGTGCAATCGAGCTGAATCCGCGTTACACCCGCGCGCATCTGGTATACGCGAACTACCTCGCGGCACAACGGCGGTTCAAGGAGGCGATCGCCGAAGCGCGGCCGGCGCTGGACATCGAGCCCGCGTCGCTTCGAGTGAGGCAAGTGCTGGGCTGGATGCTCTACTTCGACCGTCAATACGAGGCCGCCATCCGAGAGCTGCAGACGATCGTGGAGATGGATCGAACGTTCGCAATCGCCCAATTCCATCTCGGAGAGGCGCTCCTCGTGTTCGGCCGCTTCGAGGAGGCGATTTCCACGCTGCAGAGAGTCGTGGACCTCACCGAGCGTGCACCTGCCCCACTGGGACTGCTCGCCATGTCGTACGGCGGGGCCCACCAACGCGTCGAAGCTCAGCGGATCATGAATGACCTGGAGCGACGATCGGCAACCGAGAACGTTCCCGTCGGCGCGCTGTTGCTCGCCTATATCGCAGTGGACGACAAGGCACGGGCGATGGACATGCTCGAACGAGGGTATGCGGAACGCGACAACTACGAGATCTGGATCGACGCCGATCCGCTGTTGGATTCCCTCAGAAACGAACCGCGATACCAGGCAGTGTGCCGCGAAGTGATGCTTGGGACTCGGTCCCACGCACGTGACCTGCTCGCACCAAACGTGTCAGTTCTCCACCGGTGACCGGATCGCCTTCGGAGCGGCTGGCGGACAACCCGCAGCCGACGATGTTGCACGGCGGCATGCTCGGCGCTAGGAGCTCACAGCGAAAGTTGAGGTTCTGATGACACGGTTCGTTTCGTGCGCGGTTCTGATTGCGGCGTTTCTTTCGGCGAGCGCCCGAACACCACAACGGCATCGCAGGCCAAGGCCACGCGCCCGAGATTCTCCGGCAGCTGCTTCACCCGCGATTCGGCGACGGCGTGGACGTGGTGATTGGCGATGGGCTGGCGAATGTGAAGGCGGCGGCGCAGGCCAGGGGGGGTAATGCTGATGCGTCCTTCAGTGCAGGCAATCTCCCGCTGTTCTCGTCCCTCGGCGCAATCGTGCCGGATGCGCACCGCGCGGCCGTGCTCTACGATGGCGCCTTCGATCTCGACGCCGCTACGCAGCGCGCCATCGAGATCCTGTCACGCAATCCTCACGGCTACTTTCTGATGGTGGAGTCGGACGTGCACACGTCCACGGTGCTGAGCGGCCTGGACCACGTGCTCGAAATCGACAAGGCGATTCGTCATGCCGCGGAACGCGAGGCAGGGGACACCCTCATCCTGTTCACTGCCGATCATTCATACGATTTCCGGATTCGAGCAGGAAAGAAAGGAGAGCCGCTGTTTTCCGCGGACACGCCAGCCGATTTGGGCAGAGGTCAGAAGACGATCGTCACGGAAAACGTCCGGCGCGACGATGGCCACACGGGCGAGGAAGTCATCGTTGCCGCCCAGGGCCCCGGCAGCGAACGCGTCCACGGCTTTGTGGCCAACACCGATCTCTTCGGCATCATGATGCAGGCACTCGGCGCCACCCTGACAGCTCACATCATCCCGACTGAAGCGGAAGTGCCGTTCGGCTTCGGATCCGTTCCGTGTCCAAGGAGCGGCTTCCCGGGGCGCGCGCCCGTGTGCCTGCCGCCGTCCACGACGACGACGCCGTTGACGATCGTGTAGCGAACGCCCGCGGCGTACGACTTCGGCTTCTCGAACGAGTTCGTCTCGCCGACGGTCGCCGCGTCGAAGATCGCGAGATCCGCGGCAAATCCCTCGCGCACCTGCCCGCGATCGCGAAGGCGCAGGATCTGCGCCGGGAGGCTCGTCATCTTCCTGACGGCATCCTCGAGCGTCAGGAGCTTCTGGTCGCGCACGTAATACCCGAGGACCCGCGCGTTGGTCGAATAGCTGCGCGGATGCGGAACGCCCTCTTCCTCCAGGTTGATCGCGGAGCCGTCACTCGCGATCGCCACCCACGGCTGCGTCATGACGGTCCGGACGTCCTGCTCCGACATCGTGTGGAAGATGCCCGAGATTGCTCCACCCTCTTCCGCCATCAGCGCGATGCACGTGTCAGCGGGATCCGCGTCACCTTTCTCTCTGGCGATCTCCGAGAGACGCTTCCCTTCGTAACGCTTGTTCTGCGGCTGGCGTGCGCGCCCGAGGACGATGCCGTCCCATGAGCCGTGCTCGTCCACCCAGGTTCGGAAGTCCGGGTCGTCCTTGATCTTCTTGCGGATCGCTGGATCCTTCAGCTTCGCCGCGAACTCCTGCGGGCCGCCTGCGCGAGCCCACAGGGGAAAGAACGCGCTCCACTGGTGCTGCATGGCCGTGTATGGATACTGGTTCGCCGTGATGTCGAGCCCACGCCCGCGCGCCGCGTCGATCGTCGCGACGTACTTCCCGACGGTCCCCCAGTTGTTCTTGCCGCGAATCTTCAGGTGGAAGACGTGGACGGGGATCTTCGCTTCGTCCGCGACGCGGACCGCGAAGGCCAGCTCCTTTTCCTGCTGCATGCCTTCGCTGCCGATGTGCGATGCGTAGATGCCGCCGAGCGATGCGACGACCTTGGCAATCTCGATGACCTCGTCGGGGTGCTCCGGCCCGCCGCTCTCGAATCTCGTGACGAGGCCCCATGCACCTTCGCGCATGGAGCGGGCGGCCAGTTCCCTCATGCGCGCGAGCTGCGCCGTGTTCGCAGTCGCCTGCGAATACCCCATCACGACCCGGCGGATCTGCTGATAGGACACCTCCGAAATCACGTTCATGGAGATGCCCTTCTGGCGGAGCGCTTGCCAATAGCCGGTGAAGTCGCTCCACGTTCCCGTGGACTCGGGGAGCCCGTCGCGCGGCGCAACGGACGTGGACTCGCCGATCACATCGAGCGTGACCCCCTGCCGGACCTTGCTCTCGGCATTGCCGTCGTTCAGCAGCGGGAGGTCGGAGTGCGTGTGCAGATCGATGAACCCGGGTGCGACGATCAGCCCGCGCGCATCGATTTCCCGCGGCGCGCGCGCGCCCGCGAGGGGTCCCACGGCAACGATGCGATCGCCACGAATGCCCACGTCTCCTTCGAACCACGGGTTGCCCGTGCCGTCGACGATATGACCGCCGCGAACGATGAGATCGTACGGGCCCTGCTGCGCCGAAAGGCTGCGATCCCCGGCGACGGCGACGATCGCGACGCCCAGGACGAGTGTGATACGAAGGATTTTCATCGCCGCGTTGATTGCCTCGATGGTGAAGCGTGCCGAGTTGCCGACTTCCGGTACCTCAGATCTGCTCTGGCGGTTCCGACTCCATTCCAGCGACAATCGCCACGAACTGCCGGATCGGCTCCAGGCGGCGGACGGCTTCGACAGCCCGATCGAGATCGAGCACCGCGTACTCGTGAACGACGACGTTGCGGAAGCCGGGGAGGCGCTCCAACTCTCTCACGAGACTCGGCGAGAATCTCTCATCGGCGGAGAGCGCCCGAATGGCTCCGACATAGTCTTCGAACCGCTCGCCGCGCCGAGACGCGAGCTCGCCGGCGATGTCGATGACGAGCTGGGCAACCATGAGCAGCGAGAACAACACGTCGTTGTGAAGCGACAAGTCGGCTCGGAGTGCCGCGCGATCTGGTACTCGCGGACTGATCTGATCGAGGTGATCGAGGTGCCGGCGAAGATCGACCAGGCGCTCGACGAGGAACGTCATCGCGTGAGGAGGTCCAGTTTACGCTTCCGCGTGCGCCGAAGGAAGGGTTCCAGGTCCGCGGCGCGCAGCATGGTCTCGCGCCTGAACGCGTGTTCTGCCTCCGCGTCCGTCACCAGCAGGCGCCGGCCGTCGAGGACGATCACCCGCGCCAGGTGCGGCGGGACGTCGTTGACGATGACGAGATCGACGTCGTTGCGGCCGAG
>JBKPTE010000061.1:0-9327 GCA_046735335.1 Acidobacteriota bacterium
CGGCGGACCACACGAGCGCCATCACGAGACTGTGCGTCCACGGGTAGTAAACGAAATTCAACGGCGTGAAGCGCGTGTTCCCGGGATCGATTTCCACGCGCTCGATTCCGAGCAGCAGCAGGATCGGCCACAGCATGTCGAGCCAGACGGCGGCCGCAACCAGAAGGCCGAGCGACACCTCGGGCGTCTTCTTCTTCGCGGCCATTGCGACGGCAAGGTGTCCTACGAACATTTCCTGCGATTCTCGCGCCGGACGACCAGCTTCAGGCCGGACCACACCTCGTCGACCGCGCAGACCTTGATATCGACGAACCCGAGCGGCAATGCAATCTCGCGCACCGTGTCCTCCGTGATGTCCGTCGGCATCTTCGCGCTTTTCTTGGGCCACGACACCCAGATCGCGCCGTCGTCCTTCAGCTTCTTCCGCAGCGTGCCGAGCGACGCCGCCAGCTCTTTGCGCTTCGTGCTGAAGACGTGGACGATGTCGGTGCGCTCGTTGATACGAGGCTCGAGTGCGGCGTCTTCGGGCAGCGGTGCGATGAGGCTCGCGTAGTTCGAGGGCGCGCCCAACGCGAGAATCCGCGATCCCGGCTTGATGCCGAGCTTCTTCCCGAGCGGCGTGCCCGAATACCCTGCCATCTCGTTACCGCTCTCCGGCGTAGAAGTCGGTTTCCGTCACAGGTGCATCGACGGATGGCGCTCCTGCCCGCGACACGCGCGCACGGGCCGAGAACATCGGGCCGCGCGCGGGCTTCACCGGCGCGAACGCGAGGAATCCGGTCGCCTTCACCATGTCGTCGTAGACGGCTTCCATGCCGCCGCGCATGAAGTACGCCTCGTGCCAGAAGCCCGTCCCACCCGAATCGCGCAGGAACTGCTGCCACCACGCGCGGTGCGGCTCGGAGCGCGCCCAGCGCTCGAGCGACTCGAAATCGCGCCAGTACTGGCGCATCCCCGCGTGCGGAGGAAAGAGCGAGAAGATGACATTTTCATGGAGTAGCAGGCCATCGGGCGCTGCTGCAACGGATTTGGAGATCTGCGGACCGAATCCGGCAATGGTCTTCAATCCGGTCAACGCGTTCACGCGCATCCCGAGATAGATCACGACGAGATCCGGATAGCCGCTCAGGTCCACGGTGCGGCGTTCGACGCGTGTCATTTTTCGCGCTTCAGTCGGAATCGCGCGCATCGCGGCGGCAGATGAGAGAGCGCGCCACGAGCAACACCGAGTCTGCCGCCCCAGGTCCTACGTCGAGCTCACCTGCTTGCCATTCGGCATTCGGCCGCGACATTCGTCGTTCGTCAGTCGTCGTTCGTCGTTGACGCTAGAGCGGACGCCCTATCTCCCAGTGATGCCCGAAGGGATCCACGATGCGCCCGAGACGCCAGCCATAGTCGTCGGCGATCGGCGCAATCTGGCGCGCGCCCGCTTCGAGCGCCCGCGCACACAGCGCGGCCGGATCTTCCACGATGAGGAGCATCCGGACGGAGCAGCCGCCCAGCGACTCGGGGCTGTAGTTCAAGTGCTCGGACGATTCCTCGGCGACCCAGAACGGAGCGCCGGCGACGGCGAGCTGGGCGACGCCGCCGCCATCGACGCGATACAACTCGTCCGCGCCGAACGCGCTCTTGTAGAAATCGACCGCCCGCGCCCAGTCGCGGACGGACAGCGTGGCCGTGATCGAAGTGTGGAAGACCGCCGAGAATTCGGCGTCGCTCATGGTTGCTCCCGGACGCCGCACAGCATATCGCAGACAGAGTTTCAGCGCGCGGCGTCGCTCCGGAGGATGATGCGCCGATATGCCGTCAACGACGGCGTCCCATCGTCCTGGACGACGACGAGGAACCGGACCATCGACATCTGGTCGTCCGGTTCGTTCGCGATGTCCGACATCACGAGCACACGGGACTTCTCGACGTACGGATCCACGCGCGCGGCGATCACGTTGAAATCAACGGGCGGCGCGGCCTGGCCCACAGCGGCGTTCACCGTGCTGCGGCAGGCGGAAGCCAGGACGCACGCGAGCAGGACGAGCGCAGCTATTCGCGGCACGTCTGCGGAACGATGCGGCGGACTTTGGGTTCCCGGCCGCGATCCGGCAGGGACACGTGCACGCGCGGGTCGATCTCGGACGTCATCTGCCAGACGGTCAGGCCGCAGATGACCCGTGGATTCCGCGCCCGACCGGCACTTCCAGCCACGTTGGCGTCTGGCATCATCGGAGGTTGGAAGAGGTTGGCGAACAATCGCTTCTTCGCTGGTGGCGCGATTGCTCGGGTGCCAGGCACTTCGACGCGCGGCAACGATTTCGGCTGCTGGAAAGGACGATCATCGGCGCCGCCCAGAATCACGACCAGCGTTGCGAGTAAGGTCAGTGACATAGCCGGCTCCGGCGTCGGTGACAACCACTCCTCGGCGTGGGGGATTCACCGCCGTATTCTGCCGCCCCTTGTCCTGCTGGTGTCGCCCAGCTCGGAGTACTTCGTCGCCGACAGCGCCAGATCAACCCAGTGGCGCGCCGTCGAGTGCAGCGGAGCGTAAGCGTCCCACGTGGTGCGCGCCCAGGCGTCGACGGCCTGCTGATGCTCAGCCGGCGTAACGGCCCGTGCGACATCCGCGACCGTCAGAGCTCCACGCTCGTCCGGCAGTGCCGGCTTCTCGAGGTGCGGATGGCGCTCCACCCACCGGCGAATCATCTCGTTCGGGACGGCGCGGCCGCCGCCATACTCCAGAGACCAGCACAAATGGGCAAGGTGCGCGGCGAGCGACTTGAACGAGACGCAGTACTCCTCCGTATGCTGCATGCAGTACGTATCGACGAACAACCGATGCACGCCAAAGTACGATGCATTGCTGAAATGCAGCGCGATCACCTCGTCGAAGATCGCCCGACAGCCTTCACGGCCACCCTCGATCACCAGCCCGCATCCGGTGCAGCGCGTCATCGGAGCAGCTTCCGAAAGCAGCGGATCTGCTCGACCTCTTCGAAGCCGAGCGCCTGATGCGCCGCCGCGCTCGCATCGTTGTCGATATTCGTGTCCGAGGCGAACTCCGTGCAGCCTTGCGCACGACCCCACGCTTCCGCGGCATCGACCAGCGCGCGCCCGATTCCGAGGCGCCGACGCTCGGGCACGACGTACCAGCCCTCGAGAAACGCCACGCGATCGGTGTCGCACCCTTCCGCGTACGGACGTATCGACAGTTCGACGAATCCGACAGGCCTGTCGTCTTCGAACGCCATCAGGACCTCGAGCGGGATCCTGCGCCGCCCCGCAAAGAAGTCGCGGATCTCCGAGGCATGCGAGCCACTCTCATCGGGCCAGAGCGCCTGCCGCAATTGCAGCCACGCCGAGGCATCCTCGCGGCGCACGGCGCGCACGTGAGCCATGACGCTCGATTATCGTCGACGAGGCCGAGCCGCGAGTGCGTTGACCGAGCGATCCGGCTCCGGCTCCATCAGCGCGACGGCGGACGTCCGACCGCCGGGACCGCTGCGCCGCGGCTGCCGAACGCCAGCATACGGATCTCTGGAAGGATCGGCGCCAGGCGGACGGCGCCCAAGCAGACGGGCGACAAACTCTCGAAGCGAGCGGAACATATCCCCTCCATCATGCACGCTGTCGTGGCGTCAACGTCGCGCGGATGAACAGTACGCTCGTCGCGAGCAGCAGTGGAGCGGAGGTCGCACCCGGCAGCCACCGCCAGAAGTACACCGAGCCCCCCAGGTGACCGAGTCCGTTCAGGAACATCAGCGCGGCGAACACGGTGGAAAGGACCCGTATCACGATGCCGCCCCGCCGAACGATCGGCGTGAGGGATACGAGCACGACGATGAACGCGATCAGGCCTCCGAGCCACGCGCTGAACGAAAACGTCGGCATCGGAAACCAGGCGAGCCGCGAGCGGATGCTCAGCACCAAGGGATGGTAGAACGCGAGGAATCCCGTCAGGGCCTCGTCGACCACGTGTATCCCCAGCGCGCCGACGAGCAGCAGCCACGCGCGCGTGCGCCGGACGTCCGCCGCGATAGACGGCTCTCGCCGCGGTCGGGCCGCCGCCATGCCAGCACTCATGATGCTCGCCGATTCGGCCGGCGGCGTGGGCGCTGCTTCGCGGAGATGGAGCGAATGATCAGCCGGCCCCGCCCGGACGTGCGAAACGGCGTTCTCGCCTGGGCCGCCGCCCGCGTCAACAACGCCTCGATCTCGGGCCGCGCCAGGACTCCCGTGGAATCGAGGCGAACGAAGCGAGTCTGCTTGCCGGATCCCGTCAACAGGTGCGCTGGATCGTCGAGCGTTGCGCCGTGAATGAAACAGAGACCGACGCCATTCGCCGCAGCCGCTATTGAGATGATCGAATCAGACGGGCGCTCGGTCGGCGAATAGCCGATGACGAAGAAGTTGTAGTTGTCGTACACCAGCTCGTGCGCGGTCGGGAACCGCTTCCGCAGCGCTCGACGGACTGCCCGGATCAACCGTTGATGCGTCGGCTCGAACCTGGCCACGAATGCGGCGAGCTGCGCCTCGGGATCTTCCGAGCGCCGATTCCGCTTCTCCGGTGCGCTCTTCATCACCGTACCTTTGGTCGCGACAGGTGCGCCACGACACGAACAGGACGATCTGTCGCGAGGCTTGCAGCGGCCTCACTGCGCGAGCCGCCACCGCAGGATCAGGTAATCGCCAGAAGGGTCCGGAGCGCGAGCCCAGCTGCTGAAACGGACGCCGACGCGCCAGAGAATTGACCGTACGCGGCCGCGCCACACCACGCCCCCAGAATCGCCAGCGCCCGCGGGCTCAGATCGCCGAGCGCGAACAGCACCGCGAGGAGCACGACCGACGTCACGATCGCGACCCACGCGACGAACGGCAGGATCGGCAGCACATCACTTCCTCACGTGATCGCGGCCTCGCTCATGTCATCGCCGCCTGGCTCGTCGAACCGTCTTCTGCCGGCTGACCCCATCCCTCGCGATCCGCGCCTTGATCAATTTGCGTACGAGCGTTGCCGGAAGCGGATGATCCGGCTGGAAACGAATCGTTCCCTTGCTGATGTCGTAGTGCGCCAAATCGCGCTTGAAATCCTCCACCGCGCCTCCCGGATAGAACGCACAGTGCTTCGAAGTGGCTCCAAACCACACGAGCACGCGTCCATCGAGCCGGAACGCGGGCATCTGATAGCTGATGCACTCCTCCGCTCGCGGAACGATGGCCTTGATCGTCCTCCGCAGGCGCTCGAGCGCCGTGCGCTTGTCGTCCTCTACACCGGCGAGGTAATCGTCGATCGTCTCGATCTTTCGCCTGCTCGAACGCCCATGCTGCATCAGTCGCCGGCTCCAGCCGTCAAGTGCTTGTAGAAGATCACCGCGTCGTGCGGCGTCCCGTCGGAATCGAACGCAAACCCTGGAATGGCGCCCGCCATGGTCCATCCGAGCTGCCGATACAGCTGCTCGGCCGGCGCCCCGCGCTTCGCGTCGAGCGTCAGGAGCGTGAACCCGGCACGCCGCGCTTCCTCCTCGATCGCCTGCATCAATTGCGTCCCGAGGCCGGATCGCCGGAATCGGCGATCGACAATCAGCTTCGCGATTTCGGCCCGATGAGGCTGGTTGGGCGCCCACGCCGGGTGGAGCTGCACCGTGCCGGCGATGGCTCCGGCGTCACGCGCGACGAGGAAGACGGCGCGCGGATCGGAGGCCTCGGTGGTCCTGCGCCACCACGCCTCCGCTCGCTCGCGCGACAACGGCGCGAGAAAGCTGACGGCCGCGCCCGATTCGACCGCCTCCACGAGCAGCTCCGCCAGCGCGCGAAGATCCGATTCGCTGACGGGCGGCCGCAATCGTTCGATGGTGGGCGTTCGCGTTGTCATCGAAGCACGCGCGGCCTCTCGCCGGGTGCATTCTGGCACAACACGCGCGACCACGTCCGATCTCAGACGCGCGCGACTACCAGCCTTCCGGAACCCCGTCGAAGAACGCCACCTCACCCGTCTCGAGCGAATACTCCGCTCCGACGATGACCAGACCCTCTGTGGCTATCAGGCGTTCGAGCACCTGCGATCCGTGCCGGAGATGGTCCACAGATGCTCTGATGTTCGCCCGAACGGAATGCGCCACCAGAGCGTCGTCTTCGAGACCGGCGGCGAGCAGCGCCTCGACGGACGGACGCACTCTGTCGACAATCGAGCGCAAGCTCTTCGACCGCCGTTCCGCCGGCTGCTTCAGTTCCTCGACCGTCGCCAGAATCGCGCCGCACTGCGTATGTCCCAGCACTACCACGAGCTTGGTGGCGTATCGCGCCGCCGCGAATTCCACGCTGTCCACCTGCGACGAGGCGACGATGTTGCCGGCGACGCGGATGACGAACAGATCCCCGAGCCCCTGGTCGAAGATGATCTCGGCGGGCACGCGGGAGTCGGAACAGCCGAGGACGATGGCGAAGGGCTCCTGACCGGCGGCGAGCGCCTGGCGCCTGGCCTGCGTGGCGGTCGTTTCGCTCGCGTCCGACACGAACCTGCGGTTGCCGTCTTTCAGACGTGCGAGTGCTTCACGGGCTGAGAGCATGTGTTAGATCCACCGCCGCACGCTGCGCCGATACTGCGGGTACGCGTCCAGAAATGCCTCGGTCAGCCGCGCCTCCTCGACCGGAATAACGACCCAGTTCAGATACACCAGCACCACCGGCAGCAGCACAAGGGGCCAGACGTGCCGCAGAATCCCGGCCTCGCCGATGTACGCAAGCGCGAGGCCGACGTACATCGGGTTGCGCGTGAACCGGTACGGTCCCCACGTCACGAGCGTCGACGACCGCTCGCCCGGTGTGGTCGTCGTGCGGGCCTTGTGAAAGATCGTCAACCCGGAACCTGCGATCACGGCGCCGATCGTGAACAGCACGGCACCTGCGATTTCCACATGCGTCATCGTCATTAGCCGCCGGCCCAGAGGCCATCGACGCTCGAGCGCCGCGCCGATGAGATACATCAGCACGAACACCCACGGCACGGGCACGCGCATGAGGAACTGAAGTGGGCGAGCTCGCATCATCGGTATCGACGATCCACTCTGGTCAATACGCACAGGCGCCATCATCTGGGTCGAAGAATGGACAGATACGCCGTCCACGGGCCGACCGCATCGGTGTACTGTCGCGCCATGACCCGTACCACCTGGCTGGTGTGCCCCAGATCGTGTGCCACCCACGCCGCAAGATGCTGCCCCATCGTCACGACGCCGAGCTCGGGATGGCGACCTCGCAGATTCAGATCCGCTTCGGTCAGTCCAAGCGCGTCGAGCCTGAGGAGGTTCTCGCGTCGGAGGCCGGCGAATTCATTCAGCAGTTCGTCGAGCGTACGGCCTTTCGAAATCTCGAACATCGCGTGGCGATCGAAGGGCGTAAACGTGACCGCGTCGCCACACCGAAGAATGTGCTCGACACGCGGCACCCAGTCGGTGCGCTCGCCGTGAATCAGGTGGCCGACGACATCGAACGGACACCATGTAGACGGACCCTCCGTCGCATCGATCCACGACGCAGGGAGCCCCTGGAGCAGCTCGCGCAGGACAGAGGGCGTCCGCCGCAGCACCGGGATCGCATCTTCGAATCGAAACTGCATCAGACGTCAGATCGCTGCTCGGGGTGTGCGCGGAACGGTGCGCGTTTCGTCGCACGGGACCTCCCCGACCACGAGGCGCACCAGGAACGACGGAATGCAGAATCCCGTGCTGACGTTGACGAACGCGGCGCCGACGAGCAGCCATCCCAAGGTCGCACCAAGCGTTGCCATCCCTGTTGCGAACGCCCACGCGGCTGCGGTCAGCATCGCGGCGGCGAGGCCGCAGGCGAAATGGCGCCGCGCACCGTAGCGCGGCAGCGCCGGACCGCCCGTGAGATGACGGAGTCCGTGGTTGTACAGGACGTCGAACGGATGTCCCGGCAGGATCGCCCCGAGCACCGCGAACGGCACGAGCGCGCCGAGCACGAGCGGCGATTGCCTCAATGTTCCAATGGCGGCCCATACCATGCAAATTGCGGGCGACAATCGCAGCGCGTAGTTGATGCGCGCGCAGGTCCCCTCGTCGACGTCGCAGAACCCTTGCGCCATGATGTTCCGGCGGACGGAACTGACGGTCATCCACAACCTCCGTCGTTCGTAGGGCTACGTCGATCGCGGCGTGCGGCGCAGCAGGGTAATGGCCCACGCGCAGAGCAGGCCGGCCAGGATGCCCAGCCCGGGGCCCTCGAGCAGGAAGCCGGGGTCGGTCGTGAGCCGGGACGATTCGGCAATCGTTCGCAGCACGTGGGCCAAGGCGATCAGGCCAAAGAGAGCCGCCGTCGTCATGAGATACGTTCGCACGTTGTCCTCCTACCAGACGGTTACTGTCGTACGAGAGTCACTTGATCATCGGCCGGCGGCTGCAGATCCAGTCCCTCGCACGATGAGAACATCGCGTCCAGGCGCCCTGAGATTCCTGTGTTGTCGACGGCCGCAGCGCCGCTGGCCGAGGCGGTGCAATCTGGCACGCCCGATACACCCGCTGGACGTCCGATGTATGTCAGCGAGAGTTGAGTGCCGGACAGCGAGCCGGACATTGTGCCACTGAACGAGATCGCCCTCACGGCCGGAGATGTCATAACCGTCGCGGGCCGGTAACAGTGTCGCCGGTTTGCGTCGCGGTCCACGTGACGCGAAGCGCTCGGCCGCGGCCCGAGCCTGCGTCGATCGTGCCCGACCAGGTCCCGCTCAGACTCTGCGAAGGAGCCGTCATGCCGCCGCATGCGAGCGCAAGCACACCACTCACGAAGGAAACCGCTGCGCAGGTACGCGCCGTCCAACTCATGCCGATTACGACATGCTGATTCTATCGCGTGTCATCTGCGCAGCCGTTGCTGCGGTCTGACCGGGCGCGAGGCGGCCGATTATCGCCATCGTAATGCCCCACCGGTTCGTCTCGGGACTGAGCGGAAATGGAAGATACTGTTTGCGTCTACGCCTTTTTGGAAGACGCCGGTCCGCGCGTCAGCGCCGGAATCCTGCGCTCGGCCTCCGAGCACGCCATCAGCGTCGCGAGCCGCCGGAGGCGCGTCCCCTCCTGTTTGGCCGAGACGACCCAATAGATCGTCGTTCGCCGATACCACGGCGCCTGTGACTCGAAGAACGTCCAGGCGCGGCGATTGGCGCGGAACCGCTTCTCCAGCGCGGGCGGCAGCTTCGTCGGCCGCGTCTCGAACGAGTAGACGCCGCTTCTCGCCTCGTCGCGCGCCTCGAACGCGGCAATGCCCGGCGGCATCATCCGTCCTTCAGCCGTGAGCCGCGCGACGTGCGCGATGTTCACC
>JBKPTE010000062.1:0-50571 GCA_046735335.1 Acidobacteriota bacterium
CCCTTATCCGGCCGCTGGTAAAGTAGGCTCGTGCTCAAGATCGCCCCCGACATCCTTGCCGTCATCGGCCGGACGCCGATGGTCCGGATCAACCGCCTCGCTCGCGAGGTGCCCGGCACCGTCGTGGCGAAGCTCGAAACGTTCAATCCGGGGAACTCGATCAAGGACCGCATGGCGGTGAAGATGATCGAGGACGCGGAACGCGCCGGGAAGCTCAAGCCGGGCGGCACGATCATCGAGGGCACGTCGGGCAACACGGGGATGGGGCTCGCCATTGCCGCGGTCGTGAAGGGCTACAAATGCATCTTCACGACGACCGACAAGCAGTCCAAGGAGAAGATCGATGCGCTGAAGGCGTTCGGCGCCGAGGTCATCGTGTGCCCCACGAACGTCGATCCCGAGGACCCGCGGTCGTACTACTCTGTTTCCTCCCGCCTGGAGAAGGAGGTGCCGAACTCCTGGAAGGCCAATCAATACGACAACCTGTCGAATACGGCGGCGCACTACGAGCAGACCGGACCGGAAATCTGGGAGCAGACCGACGGCCGCGTCACGCAGCTCGTTTCAGGCGTGGGCACCGGCGGCACGATCAGCGGCGTCGGGCGCTACCTGAAGGAGCGCAACCCGAAGATCAAGGTGTGGGGCATCGACACCTACGGATCGGTGTTCAAGAAGTACAAGGAGACGGGAATCTTCGACAAGAACGAGATCTACCCGTACATCACCGAAGGCATCGGCGAGGACTTCCTGCCCCGGAACGTCGACTTCGACGTCATCGATCATTTCGAGAAGGTGACGGACAAGGATGCCGCACTGATGACGCGGCGCATCGCGCGCGAGGAAGGAGTCTTCGCGGGGAACTCCGCGGGGTCGGCGATGGCCGGGCTCCTGCAGCTCAGGGAGCACTTTACGCCCGACGATCTGATCGTGGTCATCTTTCACGACCACGGGTCGCGCTACCTGGGAAAGATGTTCAACGACGAGTGGATGCGAAAGAAGGGGTTCCTCGAGAAGACGGGAATGACCGCGCGGGATCTCGTTGCGTCAGGGCTGTCGGGCGAGCTCCTGTCGATCGAAGGGAACCAGCCCGTCGAAGCGGCCGTGAAGCTGATGGGGGAGCACGACTTCTCGCAGGTGTCGATCACGCACGACGGGCGCCTCGTCGGGTCGCTCAATGAGACGCACCTCTACAAGGAGCTGCTGAGAGACTCGTCCATTAAAGCTCAGCCAGTCGAAACCATCATGCAGCCGGCGTTTCCCTTCGTTGACGTATCCACTCCGGTAGAGCTGCTGTCGACGATGATTACGCCCGAAAGC
This sequence comes from Acidobacteriota bacterium, assembly GCA_046735335.1. GTDB lineage: Bacteria > Acidobacteriota > Vicinamibacteria > Vicinamibacterales > 2-12-FULL-66-21 > JBKPQB01. The sequence goes on from JBKPTE010000062.1 coordinate 1,318, forward strand.
CCAGCTGTGCTCATCCGCGACTTCAAGACGGAAAAGACGTTCATCATCACGCGCTCTGACGTCATCAGAGTGTTGTGAACGCCGGGTCTGAGAGACCCGGCCTACACAGCTGTAGGGCGCGTCTCTTAGATGCGCCTTGCCGCCCGCCGCCTCGGCACAAACTATGCTCTCCTCTACCGACAGACACAGAAGGAGAGCTGATGACCATGAAAACACCGCTCGCTCTGGCAATCGCCTGTGCGCTCCTCCCCGCGGGCGCCGCGATGGCGCAGGACAAGCCCAAGGACAAGCCGGACGACACGACCATCGTCATCAAGGACGATACGACCCCGAAGGTGAAGAAGGGGACTCAGGCTGTGACGGACGCGTCCATCACCACCGCGGTCAAGACGCGGTTGATGAAGGACAAAGTGGCGCGCGGCACGTCGATCGACGTCGACACGAAAGACGGCGTGGTCACCATCGCCGGCGATGTGCCGACTGCCGCTGACAAAACCCGCATCGGGCAGCTGGTCCGGAACACGACCGGCGTGAAGAAGGTGGACAACAACCTGAAGGTTGCCGCCGGCGAAGTCGGGACGAGCGGGGCGAAGGCCAAGGATGGCGACACGAAGATCGTCATCAAGGACGACACGACGCCCGCGGTGAAGAAGGGGATCAACGCCGTTCAGGACGGCTCGATCACGACGGCCGTGAAGACGCGCCTGATGACCGACGAAGTGGCGCGTGGCACGCACATCGACGTCGATACGAACGACAGCGTCGTGACGATTGGCGGGACCGTGCCGACCGAGGCGGACAAGACGCGCATCGGCCAGCTCGTCGAGCACACGACGGGCGTCAAGCGCGTCGTGAACAAGCTCAAGGTCGGAGGCTAGCGGGGCCCTCTAATCATCGCGATGCACCGTCGCTGGTGAGAACGCCGGGAGGCAGACGGCAACGTACTCCGCGCCGTCCGCGCCCGGCGTGCTGTAGCGAACCCATTCGCCCGGCGACGCCACGACCCCCTGTCCCGCGTGCACATCGAGCACACCCTTCTCGTGCTCGACCCGCAGCATTCCCTTCAGCACCACGGTGATCTCTTCGAACTCCGGCCGCTGTCCGGGCTCTTCCCATCCCTCCGGCGAAATCATGCGCGCGACGCTGACGCTCGCGTGCCCTGAGTTCACACGTCCGGCGTATTCCTGAATCTGCTTCGGTTTCGTGCCGACGCAGTCGATGATGGTTGGTTTTTCGATGAGTTTCGGCATGATCGTGGGCGCGGCGCTTTCAGGGCCGCCTAATGTCCACCCCTCTGAGGCGGAGCGGCCGGCATCTCCGTCGTCGAGAACCGGGGCAGCATCTCGTCGCGCATCGCGAGCTGATACAACGTCGCGGCGACGATGACGGCGGCGTCGCGGACGTCCTCCTCGATGACGCGCTCGTAGGTGTCCAGGTTCGTGTGGTGCGTGTCGGTGTTGTACTCGATGGGATCCTGTGTGAATCCGATGCCCGGGAGTCCTGCGTTGTTGAACGAGGTGGTGTCCGTGCCCCCGGTCGCCCGGCTCGTCGTCGTCGTCGCGCCAACGACCTTCAGATCGCCGAACGGCGAGAGGATCTCGCGCAGGATCTGCGCGGCATCCGGCGGCCCGAACACGGACGCGCCGCGCAGCCTGCCGGTCCCCGTATCGATATTCAGATAGCCCGCGAAGGTCGCGAACTCCGGCTTAGGCGCTTCCGCCGAGCCGAAGTGCTCCTTCACGTAGGCGAGCGACCCGAGCAGCCCTTCTTCCTCGCCGCTCCAGAGCGCGATGCGGATGGTCCGGCGCGGCTGCACGTCGACCGTCTTCAGGATTCGGGCGGCTTCCATCATGATCGCGCAGCCGATGGCGTTGTCGGTCGCACCCGTCGCGGAGTGCCACGAGTCGAGATGCCCTCCGGCCATGACGACTTCGGCTTTCTTGTCGGTGCCGGGAATTTCGGCGAGGGCGTTGTACGACGTGCGCCCTTCCGGATAGACGCGATTCACGATGTTCGCCTCGAGCTCGACGGGAGTGCCGTCGGCCAGCGTCCGCGCGATGCGGCCGTAGTCCTCGTTGCGCAGCACGATCGTGGGGACCGCCTTGGAGACGTCGTACGTCCGGTTGTTGTAGGCAATGATCTGACCGTGTGGACGCGCGGCGTCGTTGATTCTGAGCGCCGCGCCGTTCGCCGCGAGAAACGCGTCGATCTGCTCGTCCATCTGCCTCGTCGTCAGTCGTCCGGACGCGGGCGTTCCGCGTCCGCGTGCGCCGAATCCGCGTCCCCGCGCGAGCCCCTGGCAGGCGGGATCGCTCGCGGCCGCCGGATCGAATCGGCACCGCGCCTGATCGTCGGTGAGGCGGCCCGGCAGCGGGCTCACGTTCACTGGCACGAACGCCGCCTTGCCGACGAGCACCGCGGCTCCCTTCACCTTCCCCGTGATCGAGTCCAGGTACGCCGTCAGCTCTTCCTGCGTTGGTCCGAGCCGCTGAGGCCCGCGCGCGGCGGCTGGAGTCGTTGCCGGGGACGGCGCTTCCGGAGCCTCGGGAAGGATCAGATTGAATGCGCCCGCGTGAACCGTCCCCTGAGTGCCGGGAGTCCAGGCGAGGACCTCCGCGACGAGCGCATCCTTGAACGGCGCGGTCGCGTGAACCTCGAGGTGCTCGTTCGCCCATCCGGGGTGTCCGAACTCCCATGGTTCGAGATGGCCGTTCCGGAGTCCCCACTCCGTCATACGTTTGACGGCCCATTCAGCGGCGGCCTTGTGATTCGGCGAGCCCGTGAGCCGCGGGCCGTAAATGTCCGTCAGGAAATGCAGCGTCCGCATGACCTCGGAATGGGCCGCCTCATCCTGGCGGATGCGGTCGTTGATCTGCGGAGGGGTGCCAGCCGCAAACGGCAGGGCTGAAACGATCGCGATGAGGCACGCGGCTGCAAACAGTCGATACTTCATGATTGAGCCTGACACTTCTGATGCTCTGGTCGAATGCCGATGAGGCTGACCCGATCATTATATTTAGGTTGTCCGCGTGATCCGCGTCGTCCTCGGCCCATTGACTTCGTCCGCGGCCCGCGGCCCGGCCCGGGATTTGAAGAGCACTCCTGTGGCGTTCAGCCCATTAGGAGGACCCGATGAACCAAGACGAGCTCGACGGCAAAGCCGACAAGATCAAAGGACGGGCGAAGCAGGCCTGGGGAGACCTGACGGACGATCAGCGCACGCACGACGAAGGCGTCGCGGATGAGGCGTCGGGAAAGGTTCAGGAAGGCTTCGGCAAAGCCCGGCGGAAGGTAGGGGAGACCCTCGACGACGTCGCCGACAAGATCAAGGATTGACCCGATTACACCCCGCGCGGCTGTGCGCCGCGCGGGGGCTCCTCCTTGCGCCCCGTTGAGGCGCGTGCTATATTTGCAAGGTTCTGGTCGGCCCTGGGACACCCTATCTAGGCGCCGAACCCCAAGCAGGGACCGCACGCGAGCGGTGCCCGTCGCATGCGCCCTCAGGGCGTCGCACTTTAAACCATATAGGGTAAGTCAGTTCCGGGTGCCGGTCCGCGATCGCGGTCCCTAGGCCTGGAGCACTGAAGCCGATGACGACGCGCGCCTCGCGCGCCGATCGGCTGTTGTTTTTTGCGAGCGGGCCGGTGAGCGGTGCGCGTCCGAGCCCTCCGCAGGAGTAACTGTGCCGACGATCAGCCAGCTTGTGCGCAAAGGGCGCGAGAAGGTCCTGACGAAGACCAAGAGTCCCGCGCTGCAGGACAGCCCGCAGAAGCGGGGCGTGTGCGTGCGGGTCTTCACGCAGACGCCGAAGAAGCCGAACTCGGCGCTTCGCAAGGTGGCGCGCGTGCGCCTCACGAACGGGATCGAGGTGACGACCTACATTCCGGGCGTCGGGCACAACCTGCAGGAGCACTCGCTCGTGCTCATTCGCGGCGGCCGCGTGAAGGACCTGCCGGGTGTGCGCTATCACGTCGTCCGCGGCACGCTGGACGCCGTAGGCGTGCAGGGTCGCAAACAGGGTCGTTCGAAGTACGGCGCGAAGCGCCCGAAGGCATAACGCCATGCCACGACGCAGAGAGATTCCCAAGCGCGAAGTTCCCCTCGATCCGCTGTACAGCAGCTCCCTGGTGACGAAGTTCATCAGCACGCTGATGCGCGACGGCAAGCGGAGCACGGCCGAGCGGATCATGTACGGGTCGCTCTCCTCGATTCAGGAGAAGACCGGCGACGACCCGCTGAAGGTGTTCAAGAAGGCGATCGAGAACGTGAAGCCGGCGCTCGAAGTGAAGTCGCGCCGCGTGGGCGGCTCGAACTATCAGGTGCCGGTGGAGGTGAACCCGAACCGCCGCCTGTCGCTGAGCATCCGCTGGCTGGTCGGCTACGCGCGCGATCGCGGCGACGGCAAGACGATGCAGGAGAAGCTCGCGAACGAGTTGATGGACGCCGCGAACCTGCGCGGCGGCGCCGTGAAGAAGCGCGAAGACACGCATCGCATGGCGGAAGCGAACAAGGCGTTCGCGCACTATCGGTGGTGAGCGGCGGACCTGAAGCTCCGCCCAACGGAATTCGGAAGTAGGCCGGGTCTTTGGACCCGGCATCAAGCAATGCCACGACAAGTACCGTTAAACCGCACGCGCAACATCGGCATCATGGCGCACATCGATGCCGGCAAGACCACCACGACCGAGCGCATCCTCTTCTATACCGGCATCACCTACAAGATTGGTGAGGTCCACGAGGGGACGGCGGTCATGGACTGGATGGAGCAGGAGCAGGAGCGCGGCATCACCATCACGTCTGCCGCGACGACGTGCTTCTGGCGCGAGCACCGCATCAACATCATCGACACGCCCGGCCACGTCGACTTCACCGCCGAAGTCGAGCGCTCGCTGCGCGTGCTCGACGGCGCCGTTGCGGTATTCGACTCGGTCGCCGGCGTCGAGCCGCAGTCGGAAACGGTCTGGCGTCAGGCCGACAAGTACCGCGTGCCACGCATCTGCTTCATCAACAAGATGGACCGGATCGGCGCGAACTTCACGCGCACGTTCGAGCAGATCACCTCGAAGCTCGGGGGCAATCCGGTCGCCATTCAGCTGCCAATCGGCGCCGAGGACAAGTTCATCGGCGTGGTGGACCTCATTCGCATGAAGTCCATCACCTACAAGGACGAAACCATGGGCGCCGACTACATCGTCGGCGAGATTCCGGCCAGCATGCTCGACGAAGTGAAGCACTATCGCGAGCAGTTGGTCGAGAAGGTCAGCGAAGCCGACGACAAGCTGCTCGAGAAGTACCTCCACGGCGAGGAGCTGACGGAAGAGGAAATCAAGGCCGCGCTGCGCAAACGCGTGATCAGCTCCGTGCACACGCATGGCGAAAAGGCCGAGGCGCCGTTCGTGCCGGTCATCTGCGGGTCGGCGTTCAAGAACAAGGGCGTGCAGCCGCTGCTCGATGCCGTAGTCGATTTTCTCCCGTCTCCCGTCGACATCCCCGCGATTGAGGGATTCGATCCGAACAAGGGACCGGAGGCGATCGTCGAGCGTCCGGCGTCGGACGATGCGCCGTTCTCGGCGCTCGCGTTCAAGATCATGACCGACCCGTTCGTCGGCCAGCTCACGTTCATCCGGGTGTATTCCGGCGTGCTCACGTCGGGGTCGACGGTCTACAACTCGACGAAGCAGAAGAGCGAGCGCATCGGGCGCCTGCTCAAGATGCACGCGAACAAGCGCGAAGAGATCAAGGAAGTCTACGCCGGCGACATCGCCGCCGCGGTCGGATTGAAGACCGTCTCCACCGGCGACACGATTTGCGACGAAAAGAAGCCGGTCGTGCTCGAGTCGATGGACTTCCCCGAGCCGGTCATCTCGCTCTCAATCGAGCCGAAGACGAAGGCGGATCAGGAGAAGCTCGGGCTCGGCCTGCAGAAGCTGATGGCCGAAGATCCCACGTTCCGCGTGAAGACGGATCAGGCCACGGGCGAGGTCGTCATCGAGGGCATGGGCGAACTGCACCTCGAAATCATCGTCGATCGCCTGAAGCGCGAGTTCAACGTCGAGTCCTCGTCGGGCCGGCCACAGGTCGCCTACAAGGAAACGTTGACGCGCCCGGCGGACGGCGAAGGCCGCTACGTGCGCCAGACCGGTGGTCGCGGTCAGTACGGCCACGCGAAGATCCATCTCTATCCCGGCGAACCGGGCAGCGGCTACCAGTTCGAGAACGAGATCGTCGGCGGCGTGATTCCGAAGGAATACATCAAGCCGATCGACGAAGGGATCAAGGAAGCCCTCACGCGCGGCGTTCTCGCCGGCTACCCGGTGGACGACGTGAAGATCGAGCTGTACGACGGCTCGTACCACGAGGTCGACTCGTCGGAGATGGCGTTCAAGATTGCGGGATCGATGGCGTTCCAGGATGCCGCGAAGAAGGCGAAGCCGGTCCTGCTCGAACCGGTGATGCGCGTCGAAGTCGTGGTGCCGAAAGAGCACCTCGGCGACGTGATGGGCAACCTCGCGAGCCGCCGCGGCCACATTCAGTCGCAGGAGGATCGCGGCGGGACGCAGATCATCAGCGCGCGCGTGCCGCTCGCGGAGATGTTCGGCTACGCGACGGATCTACGCTCGCGGACGCAGGGGCGCGCGACGTTCTCCATGCACTTCGATCGCTACGAGCCGGCGCCGAACAGCGTGAGCGAAGAGGTCGTGGCGAGGGTACAGGGGAAAACGTAACCGGTTACCGGGATCCGGAGGTCGGGGTCCGGCGCATCCCGAATCCCGGACCCCGGGTCCCGGCAAGGATCAGCAAAGATGGCTTCACCTTTCAGCGACAAGATTCGCATCCGCCTGAAGGCGTACGACAACCGGGTGCTGGATCAGTCGACGACGGAGATCGTGGACACGGCGCGGCGCACGGGCGCGCGGCTGGCGGGCCCGATTCCCTTGCCGACCGAGAAGAACAAGTGGACGGTGCTCCGCTCGCCGCACGTGGACAAGAAGTCGCGCGAGCAGTTCGAGCTCCGCACGCACAAGCGGTTGATCGACATCTTCGAGCCGACGCCGCAGACGGTCGATGCGCTGATGAAGCTCGATCTGCCGGCGGGCGTCGACGTCGAGATCAAGGCGTTCGGGAAAGAACACAAGTGAGGTTCCAGGGTTCTGTGGTTCTAGGGTTCCACGTTCCGCGTGCACGCGCCGCTCGAACCGAACCTTAGAACCTTAGAACCTTGGAACCGTAGAACGGACACGTCTATGGTTACTGGCATCATCGGCAGGAAAGTCGGCATGACCCAGGTGTTCGCGCCGGACGGCACGGTCACGCCGGCAACCGTCATCAAGGCGGGCCCGTGCGTCGTCGTTCAGACGAAGGGCGCGGAGGCGGACGGGTACGAAGCCGTCCAGCTCGGGCTCGTCGAGGACAGCCCGGCGAAGGTGAACAAGGCGCTCGGCGGGCACTACAAGAAGGCCAACGTGCCGCCGACGCGGATGCGGCGCGAGGTGAAGCTCGCGCCGGGCGGCGATGCGGTCCAGACGGGCGATCAGGTGCTCGTCACCGGCGTGTTCAACAACGGCGACCGCGTCGACGTGATTGGCATCAGCCGCGGCAAGGGCTACCAGGGCGTCATGAAGCGCCACAATTTCCGCGGCGGCGCGTCGACGCACGGATCGATGTTCCACCGCGCGCCCGGATCGATCGGCGCCTCGTCGTTTCCGTCGCGCGTCGTGAAGGGGATGCGCGCCGCGGGACGCATGGGGGGCGACCGCGTGACGGTGCGCAACCTGAAGGTCGTGCAGGTCGACGGGGACAATCACGTGCTGATCGTGCGGGGCGCGGTGCCGGGTGCGCCGGGCACCTACATCGTCGTCCGCAAGGCGGTGGCCGCCAAGCGCGAGGCGGTGCGGCAGGTCGAGAAGGCCTCTAAGACGGTCGCCAAGAAGGGCAAGAAGTAGGCCGGGTCTCTTAGACCCGGCAAGTAGGGCCGGGTCTCTCAGACCCGGCAAGGTATCGCGATGAAGGTTGACATTTACAACGCGAGCAAAGAGACGGTCGGGTCGCTCGATCTGAAGGACGAGATCTTCGGCGGGCGGATCAAGGCCGATCTGATCTGGGAAGCCGTCGTGCAGGAGAATGCGGCCGAGCGGCGCGGCACGCACGCGACGAAGAACCGCGCGCTCGTGAGCGGCTCCGGCAAGAAGCCGTGGCGCCAGAAGGGCACCGGCCGCGCCCGCGTCGGCGAGATCAGGAATCCGCTCTGGCGCAAGGGCGGCACCGTCTTCGGGCCGCAGCCGCGGAGCTACGAATTCGCGCTGCCGCGGAAGGTGAAGCGCGGCGCGCTTCGAGCGGCGCTGGCGCAGAAGTTGACCGACGGCGCGCTCGTGGTCGTCGATCGCCTGCAGCCGGCCGACGCGGAGCAGGCGGGGAAGACGAAGGGCACCGCCGCGATGTTCAGGGCACTCGGCGCCGCGGGCAAGACGCTCGTGCTCGACGTCGCGCACGACGAGACGTTCGCGCGCAGCGCGCGCAACATCGCCGGCGTACGGCTCGTGCCGAGCGGGCGCGTCACGGCGCGCGACGTCATCGATACGCAGTATGTGATCGTGACTCGCGATGCGTTGGAGAAGCTGCAGGAGGCGCTGGCCTAGCTGTCAGCTGAGAGCTATGAAAATTACAGACGTCATCCGCCGCCCGCTGATTACCGAGAAGACGACGCTGCTACGCGAGGACGGCCGTACGCTCGTGTTCGAGGTCGCGCCCGGCGCCACGAAGGTGGACGTGAAGCGCGCGGTCGAGAAGCTGCTCGGGTCGAAGGTCGAGAGCGTGCGCACGTCGATCGCGCACGGCAAGGTGAAGCGCCAGGGACGCTTCATGGGCCAGCGGTCCGACTGGAAGAAGGCGTACGTGAAGCTTCGCGACGGCGAGAAGGTGCCCGAGTTCCTGGAAGGGGCGTAACCGACATGCCAATCAGAAAGTACAAGCCGACGTCTTCGGGCCGCCGATTCCAGACGGTGCAGGTGTTCGACGAGATCACCTCGACGGAGCCGTACAAGCCGCTGGTCGAGCCGCTGCAGAAATCGGGCGGGCGCAACAACCACGGCGAGCTCACGTCCTGGTGGCGGGGCGGCGGGCACAAGCGCAGCTACCGGATCATCGACTTCAAGCGCGACAAGCGCGGGATCCCCGCGAAGGTGTCGACGATCGAGTACGACCCGAATCGATCCGCGCGCATTGCGCTCCTCACCTATGCGGATGGCGAGAAGCGCTACATCCTGCACCCGATCGGGCTGAAGGTTGGCGACACGATCGTCGCGGGCGACAACGTCGACATTCTCCCGGGAAACGCCCTGCCGCTGAAGAACATCCCGCTCGGCACGCTGGTGCACAACGTGGAGCTGCGGCCCGGACGGGGCGGACAGATCGCGCGCAGCGCGGGGTCCGGCGTGCAGGTCGTCGCGAAGGAAGGCGAATACGCGTCGGTGAAGATGCCGTCGGGCGAGATTCGCAAGATCCACGTCGAGTGCCTCGCGACGATCGGCCAGGTCGGCAACCTCGATCACGAGAACGTGTCGGTCGGCAAGGCCGGCCGCAGCCGCTGGCTGGGCAAGCGGCCGCACGTGCGCGGCGTCGCCATGAACCCCGTCGATCACCCGCTCGGCGGCGGCGAGGGCAAGACGTCAGGCGGACGGCATCCGGTGTCGCCGTGGGGTGTCCCGACGAAGGGCTACAAGACACGGAACCGCAAGTCGACGGATAGATTCATCGTGAGCCGGAGGCCGAAGTAAGTGGTGAATTGGTGAATTGGTGGGTTGGTGAATGGAATTTGTGAATTCGCCGACTCACCTCACCAATTCACCAATTCACGAATTCACGAATTACAGGAATCAGCGATGTCGAGATCACTGAAGAAGGGCCCCTTCGTCGACGTGCCGCTTCTCGAGAAGGTCGAGGTGATGAACCGCGGCGGCGAGAAGAAGGTCATCAAGACCTGGTCGCGCCGATCGACGGTCGTCCCCGAGATGGTCGGGCACACCATCGCGGTGCACAACGGGAGGAAGTTCATCCCCGTGTACGTCACCGAGAACATGGTCGGACACAAGCTCGGTGAGTTCGCGCCGACGCGCCAGTTCAAGGGGCACACGACGAAGGCCGACAAGGCGGCGGCGGTTGCCGCGGCGCCTGGTGCGGGCGCGCCGGCCGGCGCGGGAGCGAAGTCATGATCGAGGCGCACGCGACGGCAAGGTACATCCGGACGTCGGCGCAGAAGGCGAAGCTCGTCCTGGATTTGATTCGCGGACGCGACGTCAACCATGCGCTCACGACGCTCCGCTTCGCGCGCAAGGGGATCGCACGCGAGGTCGAAAAGGTGCTGCGCTCGGCGATCGCCAACGCGCAGAACAAGGAAGGCTTCGGCGGGGACGTCGATCGGCTGTTCGTGCAGGCGTGCTACGCGAACCAGGGGCCGTCGCAGAAGCGGATCCGCCCGGCCCCGATGGGGCGCGCGTTCCGCGTGGTGAAGCGGACGGCGCACCTGACGGTGAGGGTCGCGGAACGGCCTCAGAAGGTTGTGGCGCCCGCCGTGTCGCCCGAAGGCGCTCCGGCCAGACCGCGCCGCAAGGGAGCGGCGCCGAAGAAGAAGACGGGCGCCGCACGCGCGACGCGGAAAGAGGCGAAGGCGTAATGGGTCAGAAGGTTCATCCGCACGGATTCCGGCTCGGCTTCAACAAGACCTGGCGCTCGCGCTGGTTCGCCGACAAGGACTACTCGAAGCTCCTGCACGAGGACCTGAAGCTGCGCGACAGCCTGAAGGAGCGCTTCGCGCACGCCGGCGTCTCGAAGATCGAGATCGAGCGCGCGGCCAACAAGCTGAAGATCGATATCTACACGTCGCGGCCCGGCATCATCATCGGCCGCAAGGGCACGGAAGTGGACAAGCTGAAGACCGAGATTCAGAAGCGCACGAGCCGCGAGGTCTTCATCAACATCCAGGAGATCCAGAAGCCGGAGCTGGACGCGCAGCTCATCGCGGAGTCCGTCGCGATGCAGCTCGAGAAGCGCGTCGCCTTCCGCCGCGCCATGCGGAAGGCCGTGGAATCGGCGCTGCGCTTCGGCGCGCGCGGCATCAAGGTCCGCGTGTCGGGGCGTCTGAACGGCGCGGAAATCGCGCGCTCCGAGTGGTACCTGCACGGGCAGCTGCCGCTGCAGACGCTGCGCGCCGACATCGATTACGGCTTCGCGGAAGCGTTCACGACCTACGGCGCCATCGGCGTGAAGGTGTGGCTGTACAAAGGCGAGCGCCTCGCGCCGCGCATCGGCCGCGAAGAGGATTACCGCACGCCGCGCCGGGCGGCGGGGGGACGCGGGTAATTGGTGAATTGGTGGAGTGGTGAATTGGTGAATTGAATTCACCAATTGAATCACCAACCCACCAATTCACGAATCCACGAATTACAAGGATTCAGCGATGTTGATGCCCAAGAAGGTCAAGTACCGGAAGCAGCAGCGCGGGCGGATGATCGGCAAGGCCTGGCGGGGGTCGGACATCTCGTTCGGCAACTACGGCCTGAAGGCGCTCGAGCCCTGCTGGCTGACGGATCGGCAGATCGAGGCGGCCCGCGTCGCGATGACGCGCTTCGTCAAGCGCGGCGGCAAGATCTGGATCCGCGTGTTCCCCGACAAGCCGATTACGAAGAAGCCGCAGGAAACCCGCATGGGCAAGGGCAAGGGCGCCCCAGAACAGTGGGTCTGCGTCGTCCGGCCGGGGCGCATCCTGTTCGAGATGGAAGGGATCAACGAGTCGGAAGCGCGGGAAGCCATGCGGCTCGCCGCGGCGAAGCTGCCGATCAAGACGAAGTTCGCCACGCGCTTCGCGGAGGAGAAGGCGTCATGAAGATCGGCGAGTTCCGCGACCTCGGCGCGGACGAACTGAAACAGCGCGAGAAGGACCTGGACGATCAGCTGTTCCGGCTCCGCATCCAGAAGTCGATGGGGCAGCTCGAGGCAGCGGGCAAGCTCAAGACGCTTCGTCGCGATCTGGCGCGCGTCAAGACCGTGCTGCGCGAGAAGGAGTCGGTGTAGGCCATGGCCACGAAGGCAATCGTCACTGGCGTCGTCGTCAGCGACAAGATGCAGAAGACCGTCAAGGTGGCGATCGAGCGGCAGGTGCGCGATCCGCTGTACGGCAAGACCCAGAAGCGGACGTCCACGTTCCTCGCGCACGACGAGAAGAACGAGGCGAAGGTGGGCGACAAGGTCGCGATCACCGAGACGCGGCCGCTCAGCCGGCGCAAGCGCTGGACGGTCACCTCGATCGTCGAGAAGGCCAAGGAAATCTAAGGGAGGGAGAGCACCATGATTCAGATGCGATCCATCCTCGACGTCGCCGACAACTCCGGCGCGCGCAAGATCGCCGTGATTAATCCGATCGGCGGATCAACGGGGCGCTACGCGCGGCTCGGCGACATCGTCACGGCGTCGGTGAAGGAAGCGACGCCGGAGTCGACGGTCAAGAAGGGCCAGGTAGTGAAGGCCGTGATCGTCCGCACCCGGAAAGAGCAGCGCCGGAAGGACGGCAGCTACATCCGGTTCGATCGCAACGCGGCGGTGCTCATCAACGATCAGAAAGAGCCGATCGGCACGCGCGTGTTCGGGCCCGTCGCGCGCGAGCTGCGCGAGCGCCGGTTCATGAAGATTATTTCGCTCGCGCCAGAGGTGCTGTAGGCCGGGTCGTTAGACCCGGCGCCGTGGAACATCATGTCAAGACTGCAAACACCCGTTCGCCGGAACGACAACGTGATCGTCATCACCGGCAAGGACCGCGGCAAGCGCGGGCGCGTGCTGAAGGTCCTGCCGGAGAAGAACCGGCTCGTCGTCGAAGGCGTGAACATCATCAAGCGCCATACGAAGCCGAACCCCGGCCGCAACATCAAGGGCGGGCTCATCGAGCGCGAGGCGCCGCTGCACGCGTCGAACGTGCAGATCGTCTGCCCGGAATGCGGCAAGGCGACGCGGATCGGGCGGCGCATCCTCGGCGACGGGCGCAAGGTCCGGATCTGCCGCAAGTGCGAGGGAGTGGTGGACAAATGAGCCGCCTGCGAGATCACTACCAGAAGGACGTCGTACCGGCGCTCGCGAAAGAGTTCGGCTACAAGAACGTGATGGCGATCCCGAAGGTCCGGAAGGTCATCGTCAACATGGGCCTCGGCGACGCGACGCAGAACGCGAAGATCGTGGACACGGGCGTCGACGAGCTCGGGCGCATCACGGGCCAGAAGGCGGTCATCACCCGCGCGAAGAAGTCGATCGCGCAGTTCAAGGTGCGCAAGGGCATGCCGATCGGCGCGATGGTGACGCTCCGCGGCGAGCGCATGTGGGAGTTCCTCGATCGCCTCATGGCGGTCGCGCTGCCCCGCGTCCGCGACTTCCGCGGCGTCTCGCCGCGCGGGTTCGACGGCCGCGGCAACTACACGCTCGGTTTGAAGGACCAGCTCTTGTTCCCCGAGATCGACTACATGAAGGTCGACACGGCTCGCGGGATGAATATCTCCGTCGTGACGACGGCAAAGACGGACGAGGAGTCGCGCAAGCTGCTGCAGCTCCTCGGCATGCCGTTCAGGAATCAATCGTAGGGCGGCCCTCGTAGGGCCGCGATGTAGAGTCGGGCCTCTTGGGCCCGCTGTGATGAAGCTATGGCCACGACCGCAAAGATCGCGAAGGAAACCAAGGCGCCCAAGTTCAAGATCCGGCTGCGCAACCGCTGCCGCCGCTGCGGCCGGCCGCGCGCCTACATGCGCAAGTTTGCGCTCTGCCGCCTCTGCTTCCGCCAGCTCGCGCTGGAGGGAGACGTCGCGGGCGTCACGAAGAGCAGTTGGTAGAAGCTGACAGCTGCCAGCCGTCAGCCGGGTTCTGGCTGACGAGCGATCGAGACAGCTGCGCTGAGGGTGCTGAGAGCTGAGAGCTGAGAATATGACTGATCCGATTGCAGACATGCTGTCGCGCATCCGGAATGCGACCCAGTCGCGCCACACGCGCGTGGACATGCCCTCGTCGCGCCTCAAGGCCGAGATCGCCCGCATCCTGGAGAGCGAAGGCTACATCCAGGGCTCAAAGGTACTCGATCCGAAGGAGGGGCAGCCGCCGCAGGCGACGCTCCGGCTGTTCCTGAAGTACGGGCCGCGCGGCGAACGCGTGATCACCGGCATCGAGCGGGTGAGCCGTCCGGGACGCCGCGTCTACTTCGGGCACGCCGAAGTGCCCGACGTGCTGGCGGGCCTCGGGACGAGTATCCTGACGACCTCGCGCGGCGTGATGACGGGCCGGGAGGCGGCCAAGGCTGGCGTCGGCGGCGAAGTGCTCTGCAACGTATGGTGAGACCTGTCAGCTATCAGCCACTAGCTCTCAGCGTGCGGGCTGAACGGTGAGAGCTGAACGCTGAGAGTTGAACGCTGAAAGCTGAAAGCTGAGAGCTGAAAGCTATGTCAAGAATCGGCAAGAAACCCATCGCGATTCCCAAGGGCGTCAAGGTCGACGTGCAGAACGGCGCGGTCGACGTGCAGGGGCCGAAGGGCAAGCTGCGCCAGGCGTTTCCCGCGGGTATCGCGTTCGAAGTAAACGGCGATCACCTGCAGGCGCGGACGCTGCAGGACGACCCCGAGCTGGGGAAGTTCCACGGGCTGGCGCGCAGCCTCGTCGCCAACGCCGTCCGCGGCGTCACCGAGGGCTTCCGCAAGGACCTCGACATCGTCGGCGTCGGGTACCGCGCGGAGGTGAAGGGCAAACAGGTTCACTTCGCGCTCGGGTACTCGCACCCGGTCGTGTTCGACATCCCGCAGGGGATCGACGTCGCGATCGACAAGCAGACCCACGTCACGGTGACCGGGATCGATCGGCAGCTCGTCGGCCAGGTGGCGGCGAACATCCGCTCGCTCCGCAAGCCGGATCCGTACAAGCAGAAGGGCGTCCGCTACACGGGCGAAGTGCTGAAGAAGAAGGCGGGTAAGACGGGCGCCAAGTGATTGCCGAATGGCGATTGCAGATTGCCGATCGTATTGTGGATTGACGATTGGCGATTGTTGAGTGGACTGCAGATTGGCGATTCGATTGCGGATTGCCGATTGGCGATGGCATTGCCGATTGGCGATTGAACGAAAGCTATGAAGATCAAAACGAAGAAGGATCGACGCGAGCGGATCGCGCTGAGGCAGCGCAAGCGGATTCAGGGGACCGCCGAGCGGCCGCGTCTGCGCGTGTTCCGCAGCGTGTCGCACATCTACGCGCAGGTCATCGACGACATGAGCGGCACGACGCTCGCGGCTGCGGCGAGCACCGAGCCCGGCCTGAAGGACGTGTTCAAGGGGAAGACCGGTGGCGGGAACAAGGCCGGCGCGCAGGCGCTCGGAAAGACGATTGCCGAGCGATTGATCGAGAAGGGCATCAAGCGCGTGGTCTTCGACCGCGGAGGGTTCCTCTACCACGGACGCATTCGCGCGGTGGCGGACGCGGCGCGCGAGGCAGGGCTGGAGTTCTAGCGGCGGATTAACCCAGGCCGCCGACGACGCGGACGAACGCAGGCCGCGGACAACGCGGACGAACGCGGAAAAATCTATATGAAAGAGTCGCGAGAAAAGATCGACGCCGGACAGTTGGACCTGAAGGACACGGTCGTCAACATCAGCCGCGTCACGAAGGTCGTCAAGGGCGGCAAGAACCTCAGCTTCAGCGCGCTCGTCGTCGTCGGCGACGGCCATGGTGTGGTGGGCTTCGGCATCGGGAAGGCGAAGGAAGTGCCCTCCGCGATCAAGAAGGGGATTGAAGCCGCGAAGAAGTCGCTCATCCGCGTGCCGCTGAAGGGGACGACGGTGCCGCATCCGGTGGTGGGGCGCTTCGGCGCCGGCCAGGTGCTGCTCAAGCCGGCTCCCGACGGCACGGGTATCATCGCGGGCGGCGCGGTTCGCGCGGTCGTGGAGTCGGCGGGCATTCAGAACGTGCTGACGAAGTCGCTCGGCTCGGCGAATCCGCACAACGTCGTGCGGGCGACGTTCGCCGGATTGACGGGGCTCAAGGATCCGCGAGCGGTGCTGAAGCTGCGCGGACGGGACGAGGAGCCGGCCGCGGCAGGCGCGTCTGCCTGAAGCAGGTGCAGAGAGACATATGGCCGACAAGAAGCTGAAGATCACGCTGCGCAAGAGCCCGATCGGGTTCGACAAGAAGCAGAAGGCGGTCGTGAAAGGGATGGGGCTGCGCCGGATCGGCTACAGCGTCGAGCTGCCGGACACGGCGGCGACGCGCGGCATGATCCTGAAGGTGCGGCACCTCGTGGAAGTCAGGGACAATTGGTGAATTGGTGAATTGGTGAATTGGTGAATTCAATTCACCAACTCACGAACTCACGAATCCACCAATTACAGGGACAAGCATCATGGATCTCTCTAACCTTCGTCCCCCCAAGGGCGCGAAGCACGCGAAGAAGCGCATCGGCCGCGGGCAGGGTTCCGGCAACGGCAAGACGGCCGGCCGCGGGCACAAGGGCGCCAAGTCGCGTTCCGGGTTCAAGCACAAGCGCGGCTTCGAGGGCGGCCAGATGCCGCTCCATCGTCGCGTGCCGAAGCGCGGCTTCCACAATCCGTTCCGCGTCGAGTACGACGTGGTGAATCTCGACACGCTCGCCGAACGGTTCGAGGCCGGCACCGAGATCACGCCGGACCTGCTGCGCGAGCACGGCCTCGTCGGCGCGACCGGCGGCGTGAAGGTTCTCGCGCGCGGCGACATCGCCAAGGCGTTGACCGTCCGTGCGCACAAGTTCAGCGGCAAGGCTGCCGAGAAGATCGTGGCGGCCGGCGGCAAGGCAGAGGTGCTGGCGTAAACTCCGCGCTGTGAGGCTCTATGGTCGCTGACAGTCTCAAGAATATTTTCGCTGTCGCGGATCTGCGGAAGCGTATCCTCTTCACGCTCGGGCTGCTCGCCGTGTATCGCGTCGGCGGCCACATCCCGACGCCCGGGGTGAATCCGCAGGCGCTCGCGATCCTGGCGGACCAGGCCAAGAACACGATGTTCGGGCTGTACGACATGTTCTCGGGGAAGAACCTGTCGCAGATGACGATCTTCGCGCTCGGCATCATGCCGTACATCAGCGCGTCGATCATCCTGCAGCTCCTCACCGTCGTCTGGCCGTATCTGGAGCGGCTCTCGAAGGAAGGGGAGCTGGGCCGGCGGAAGATCACCCAGTACACCCGCTACGGGACGATCCTGCTGAGCGTCGTGCAATCGCTCGGCATCGCGATCTACCTGGAGCACCAGACCAACATCGCCGGCGGCCTGCCGCTCGTATACCACACGGGCTGGGCGTTCCGGTTCATGACGGTCCTCACGCTGACGACCGGCACCACGTTCATCATGTGGCTGGGCGAGCAGATCACCGAGCGCGGGATCGGCAACGGCATGTCGCTCATCATCTATGCGGGAATCGTCGTCGGCTTCCCGCACGCCGTGCTGACGACGATCGATCAGTTGCGGACCGGGCAGATGAGCCTCTTCCGCATGCTGCTGCTCCTCGTGGTGATGGTGCTCGTGGTGGGCGCGATCGTGTTCGTGGAGCGCGGTCACCGCCGCGTCACGGTCCAGTACGCGAAGCGCGTGGTGGGCCGCCGGATGTACGGCGGATCGAGCACGCACATCCCGCTGAAGGTGAACACCGGCGGCGTCATCCCCGTCATCTTCGCCTCCTCGATCCTGGCGTTTCCGGCGACGATGGCGCCGATGTTCTCGGAAGGGAGCATCGTTCGCGGCCTGGCGGATCAGATCCGCTGGGGCATGCCGCTCTACAACCTGCTGTACGTGGTGGGCATCATCTTCTTCTGCTACTTCTACACGGCGATCATCTTCAATCCCGACGACGTCGCGGAGAACATGCGGAAGTACGGCGGGTTCATCCCCGGCATCCGGCCGGGGAAGCGGACCGCCGAGTACATCGACACGATCCTGACGAGGATCACCCTCGTCGGGGCCCTGTACCTCGCGGTCATCGCGATCCTGCCGGAGTTCCTGATCAGCGGCTTCAAGGTGGCCCCGATCCCGTTCATCGGCGAAACGCTCGATCGGTTCATGCCGCGGTTCATCACCGAAGGCATGAACGTGCAGTTCTACTTCGGCGGCACGTCGCTGCTGATTATCGTCGGCGTGGCCATGGACACGGTCCAGCAAGTGGAGTCGCAGTTGATCATGCGCCACTACGACGGGTTCATGAAGAAGACCCGTATTCGTGGCAGGCGGGGCCAGTAAGTGCGCCGCCGCTCCGGCGCGGCGCTCAACGTGGTGATGCTCGGCCCTCCCGGCGCGGGAAAGGGTACGCAGGCGGAGCGCTTCGCGCACAGGCACGGGCTCCCGAAGATTTCCACCGGCGACATTCTGCGCGACGCGGTCTCGGCGGGGACCGACCTCGGCCGCACCGCGCAGACGACGATGAATGCGGGCAACCTCGTCGGCGACGACGTGATGATCGGCATCATCGACGAACGCCTGGCGCAGAAGGACGCGAAGCCGGGGTTCGTGCTCGACGGGTTTCCCCGCACGGTGACGCAGGCGCAGGCGCTCGACGAGATGATGCTGAATCGCGGACCGCTGGTGGTCGTGGACATCGTCGTGCCGGAGGACGTGCTGGTGCGGCGCCTCGCGGCCCGGCGCATCTGCGGCTCCTGCGGATCGAACGCGCTCGTCGAGTGGACGACGTCGTGCGGGAAGTGCGGAGGAGCGCTGGTCCAGCGGACGGATGACGGAGACGGTATCGTGCGCGAGCGCCTGAAGGTGTACCACCGGCAGACCAAGCCGCTCGTCGACTATTACTCGGGGCGGCCGACGTTTCGGGCGATCGACGGCAACCAGCCGCCCGACGTGGTGACGGCCGCGCTCGACCGCGCCATCTGCCAGGCGTCGACGGTTGCGAGTGGAGCGCGGCTGTGATCGTCTGCAAGTCGCCGTCGGAGCTGGAGAAGATGCGCGAGGCGAACGCGCTCGTCGCGCAGGTGCTGTGGGAGCTCGCGAGCCTCGTGGCGCCTGGCGTGACCACCGCCGAGCTCGACGCGGCGGCGGAGAAAGCCGTGCGCGCCGCGGGCGCCGAGCCCGCGTTCAAAGGCTATCGCGGATATCCGGCCACGCTCTGCGCGTCGATCAACGAGCAGGTCGTCCACGGCATTCCGTCGAAGCGGCCGTTGGCGGCCGGAGACATCGTCTCGCTCGACATGGGCGTCCGGCTGAAAGGGTTTTACGGCGACTCGGCGATCACCGTGCCCGTCGGCACCGTGAGCGACGACGTCAAGACGCTGCTGCGCGTGACGCAGGAAGCGCTCGACAAGGGGATTGCGCAGGTGCGCATCGGGGGCCGGATTTCCGACATCGGCCACGCCATCCAGCAGCACGTCGAGGCGCACGGGTTCTCGGTCGTCCGCGAGTTCGTGGGACACGGCATCGGATCGGCGCTGCACGAGGAGCCGCAGATCGCCAATTACGGCGAGCCCGGCCGCGGCCCGCGGCTGGCCGAAGGGATGACGCTCGCGATCGAGCCGATGGTGAACATGGGGAAGCCCGCGGTCCGCTTGCTGGCCGACGGGTGGACGGCGGTGACGCGCGACGGCAGCCTGTCGGCGCACTTCGAGCACACGGTCGCCGTAACGAAGGACGGGCCGCTCGTCATGACGCTGAGGCCGGTGGCTGCAGGGAAGTAATTCGTGAAGTGGCGGGTTGGTGAATTGGTGAATTGGTTGGCGAATTAGTGAATTGGTGGGTTGAATGGATGAATTCACCAATGCCCCAACTCACCAATCCACGAATTCCGTCGAAGGGATCGTGCGGGAGGCGTTGCCCTACGCGCAGTACCGCGTGGAGATCGAGCGGCAGCGTCAGGTTACGGCGCACGTGCCGAGCGGGCCGGGACGGAATTTCATCCGCGTGCTGATCGGCGATCGCGTGCGGCTGGAGCTGAGCCCGCGGGACCGCACCCGCGGGCGGATTGTCGAGAAGCTCGGATGAAGGATCAGGCATGAAGGTGAGAGCGTCGGTCAAACGAATTTGCGACAAGTGCAAGATCATCCGCCGCCGCGGCGTGGTGCGCGTGATCTGCCCGAACCAAAAACACAAGCAGCGGCAGGGCTGACAGGGATTAGGAATTCGATATGGCACGTATCGCTGGCGTCGATCTCCCGCGCACGAAGCGGGTCGAAGTCGGGCTGACCTACATCTACGGCATCGGGCGCAAGCGCTCGAACGACATCCTGGGCGCCGCGGGCGTGAGCCCCGACGTGCGCGTCAAGGATCTGTCCGAAGACGATGTCCGCAAGATCAGCCGCGTGATCGAGGAGCAGGGCGGCGTCGAAGGGGATCTCCGCAAGGAGATCTCGATGAGCATCAAGCGGCTCATGGAGATCGGGAGCTGGCGCGGCATGCGGCACCGCCGCAACCTGCCGGTGCGCGGGCAGCGCACGCGCACGAACGCGCGCACCCGCAAAGGTCCGCGCAAGGGCGCGATCGCGAAAAAGAAGACCGTGTAAATAGCTGAGAGCTGTATGGCCAAAAACGATCCAGTTGACGCGTCGGCGGCAGGGACCGAAGGGGGCAAGAAGCCCGCCGGACGGCCGGCCAAGAAGAAGACCTTCAAGAAGCGCGGCGAGAAGCGCATCATCCACCACGGCCTCGCGCACGTGCACGCGTCGTTCAACAACACGACGATCACGATCACGGATCCCGAGGGGAACGTGGTGGCGTGGTCGAGCGCCGGCGGCATCGGCTTCAAGGGATCGCGCAAGGGGACGCCGTTCGCGGCGACCCAGGCGGCGATTGCCGCCGGCAACGCGGCCAAGGCGTTCGGCATGCGGACGCTCGAAGTGCGGGTGAAGGGCCCCGGCGCCGGCCGGGAGTCCGCGATCCGCGCGCTCCAGACGATCGGCCTCGACGTGAAGTCGATCCGCGACGTCACGCCGATTCCGCACAACGGGTGCAGGCCGCCAAAGCGGAGACGCGTGTAATTGCTGACGCGTGTAATTGGTGAATTGGTGAATTCGTGAATTGGTGAATTGAGTTGGTGAATTGGTGGGTTGGTGAATTGAGATGTGGATTCAATTCACCAATTCACCAACCCGCCAATTCACCAATTACTGAGAGGTACTGCTAGTGGCACGTTATATCGGTCCCGTCTGCCGGCTGTGCCGGCGCGAAGGCATGAAGCTCTTCCTGAAAGGGGAGCGCTGCTACACGGAGAAGTGCGCGATCGAGAAGCGCAACCTGCCGCCGGGCCAGCACGGCAAGCTGCGCAAGGCGAAGCTGGTGGGCTACGGCCTGCAGCTCCGCGAGAAGCAGAAGGTGAAGCGCATCTACGGCGTGCTCGAGAACCAGTTCCGCCGCTATTTCGAGACGGCAGAGCGGACGCGCGGCATCACGGGCGAGACGCTGCTCCAGCTGCTGGAGCGGCGGCTCGACAACGTGATCTACCGCCTCGGCCTCGCGACGTCGCGGGCGCAGGCGCGGCAGCTCGTGCGCCACGGCCACTTCACCGTCAACGGCCGGAAGGTCGACATCCCGTCCTACTCGGTGAAGGCCGGGGACACGATCGGCGTCCGCTCGACGAGCGCGCAGAACCCCACGATCGTGCACGCGATGGAAGAAGTGAAGGGCCGCGGCATTCCCGAATGGCTCTCATTCGATCCCGGCTCGTTGACGGGCCGGATCGCGTCGCTGCCCACACGCGAGCAGATCAACCTGCCCGTGCAGGAACAGCTCATCGTCGAGCTGTATAGCAAATAGCGAGGTTCTAGGGTTCTAAGGTTCTAAGGTTCTAAGGTTCTAAGGTTCTAGCGTGAACCTAGAACGGAGGACCCGAGAACCCGAGAACCTCGTTCGTCCCTCTGTCCGCAGCTACCCCCGGATCTGCGGCGGGAGGCAGAGGGTCAACGCAGATCCGGCGGGCGCCACTGACGGCGTTCGAGTGAAAGGACGTCACAATGCTCTGGAAAGGTTTTCAGCGGCCGAAGCGGCTGGAGTTCGAGCGGGAAACACTGACGGATCGGTTCGGGCGCTTCTACGCGCAGCCGTTCGAACGCGGATTCGGGACGACGATCGGCAACGCGCTGCGGCGCGTGCTGCTGTCGTCGATTGAAGGCGCGGCGGTCACGGCCGTCAAGATCGACGGCGTGTTGCACGAGTTCTCGCCGATTCCCGGGGTCGTCGAAGACGCGACGGACATCATCCTGAACCTGAAGCAGATTCCCCTCAAGATGCACGTCGACACGACGAAGACGCTGTATCTCCGGGTGGAGAAGGGGGGCGAGGTCCGCGCGCGCGACATCGAGACCGACGCGGACGTCGAGATCCTCGAGCCCGACGCGCACATCGCGACGCTCGCCGACGGCGGCAAGCTCCACATGGAGCTGCGCGTCAAGCGCGGACGCGGCTACGTGTCGGCCGACAAGAACTTCGACGAGGACCTCGGCATCGGCTGGATCCCGGTGGACTCGGTGCACTCGCCGATCAAGAAGGTCAACTACCTCGTCGAGGCGGCCCGCATCGGCCAGGCGACCGATTACGACAAGCTCACGGTCGACGTGTGGACGAACGGATCGGTGACGCCGCGGGACGCCGTGTCGCTCTCGGCCAGGCTGATTCGCGACCACCTGAACATCTTCATCAACCTCGAGGACGTCGGCGAGCTCCAGGCGGACGCCGGCGGCGACACGCCGCGCGCGACCTCGAACGAGAACCTCGACAAGAGCGTCGAGGAGCTGGAGCTCTCGGTCAGGTCCTACAACTGCCTCAAGAACGCGAACATCCGCACGATTCGCGAGCTGGTGCAGAAGACCGAAGGCGAGATGCTGAAGACGAAGAACTTCGGCCGGAAGTCGCTGAACGAGATCAAGGAGATCCTGGCGGGCATGGGCCTGAGCCTCGGGATGCGCCTCGATCAGCCGGCAGCGCAGGCCGCCGAATAACAAGGTTGGCGGACCTGAAGGTCCGCCCTACACGCAGGTAGGCCGGGCCTCTTAGGCCCGGCGACAAGATCAATCATGCGTCACAGAGTTGCACACAGAAAACTCGGCCGCGTCACGGAGCACCGCATCGCGATGCTGCGGAACCAGGCGCAGGCGCTCCTCCGTCACGAGCGCATCGAAACGACGGTGCCGCGGGCGAAGGAGCTGCGCCCGTTCGTCGAGCGGATCATAACGATCGCCAAGCGTGGCATCGCTGGCGGCGATGCGAACGGCCGTTCGCTCTTCGCGCGGCGCCGCGTGCTGCGCGACATCCCGGACCGCGACGTCGTCGCAAAGCTGTTCCACACGATTGCGCCGCGGTTCGAGGCGCGCCCGGGCGGCTACACGCGGATCCTGCGGCTCGGCTACCGCCGCGGGGACAGCGCCGAGATCGCGCAGATCGAGCTGGTGGGCAGCGAGTACAACCCGAACGCCGAAGCCGAGAAGACGGACACGGCCGAGAAGAAGACGAAGTCGAAGGGGGTCGGCGGACGGCTGCGCGCGGCGGCCGATCGGCTGCGCGCCCGCGCGAAGGCCGAAGGTGAAGAGGGCGCGGAAGCGGCCGAACCGGCCGCGAAGAAAGCGAGACCCGACCGCCCGAAAGGCAAGGGCGGCCGGGCCGATACGCGCGGCAAGGGCGCGAAGACGACCGCGCCGCGGAAGGCTGGCGGAAGCTAGACTTCTTCAGCCGCCTCGGCGCCGCGCTCTGCTTTCGACGCCGCGATGATCTTCGCGTGGAGGTGCGACGGCACCTCCTCGTAGTGCGAGAACTCCATGTGATAGGAGCCGCGGCCGCCGGTGGCGGACGTGAGATGCTGCTCGTAGGTGAGCATCTCCGCCATCGGCACCTTCGCGCGGATGATCGTCGACGCGCCGCGCGTGTCCATCCCTCCAATGCGCCCCCGCCGGCTGTTCAGATCTCCCATCAGATCGCCGGCGAAGTCGCTGGGCGCGTACACCTCCACGTTCATCACCGGCTCGAGCAGGGTCGGCCTCGCGCGTGACATGCCGTCCTTGAACGCGAGCGATCCCGCCAGCTTGAACGACAGCTCGTTCGAGTCCACTGGGTGGAACGAACCGTCGAACACCGTCGCGCGGAAGTCGACCATCGGGTAGCCGGCCAGGAAGCCGCGCATGCGCGCATCCTGGATGCCCTTTTCGACCGCGGGCACGAACTGGCGCGGGATCGAGCCGCCGAAGATGTCGTCGACGAACTCGAACTCGCTCCCGCGCGGGAGCGGCTCGAACTTGACCTTGCAGTCCCCGAACTGCCCGTGTCCGCCGGTCTGCTTCTTGTGGCGGCCGTGCGCCTCGGTCGACGCGGTGATCGTCTCGCGGTACGGAATGCGCGGCGGACGGAGCGTCACCTCGACGCCGAACCGGCGCTTCAGCTTCGCAACCGTGACCTCGATGTGCGATTGCCCCTGTCCCGCGAGCAGCAGTTCCTTCGTCTGCGCGTCGCGGTTGTAGCTGATCGTCGGGTCCTCCTCCTGGAGTCGATGCAGCGCCGTGCTGATCTTCTCCTCGTCGCCGCGGCTCTTCGGCTCGATCGCGTACGAGATGACCGGCTCGGGGAAGCGGACCGGCGGGACCTTCACGCCGGCCGTGCGGTCCGCGAGCAGATCGCTCGTCTGCGTTTCCTTCAGCTTCGCGACCGCGCCGATGTCGCCCGCCTTGATCTCCGGCACGGCGACCTGTGTCTTCCCCTGGAGCAGCACGAGATGCCCCAGGCGCTCGGGCGCGTCCTTCGTCAGGTTCTGGACCGTCGAGTCGGACTTCAGCGAGCCCGAGAAGACGCGGAACATCGTGATGCGCCCGGCGAAGGGATCCGCGACCGTCTTCCATACGAATGCGGCGACCGGCCCGTTGTCCTTCGTGGCGATGTCGACTTCATCGCCGGAGGCGTCGCGGGCCTTCAGCGGCCGATCGAGCGGGCCGGGGACGTACGTCACGATCGCGTCGAGCAGCGGTTGCATCCCGATGTTCCCGGCCGCGGACGCGCACACGACCGGAAAGATCCGTCCCGCCGCCACGGCTCGCTTCAGCCCTGAGAGCAGTTCCTCCTGCGCGAGCGTGCCTTCCTCGAAGAACTTCTCCATCAGCGCATCGTCCGCCTCGGCGACCATCTCGATGAGCGCGTCGCGCGCGGTCTGTGCCGCAGACGCCTGACCCTCCGGAATCGCGCCCTCGGACGCTTTCCCGCTGCCGTCGGTGGCGAACGTCCACGCCTTCATGGCGACCAGATCGATGACGCCCTTGAAATTCTTCTCTTCGCCGATTGGCAGTTGAATCGGGATGGCTCCGCGGCCGAACACGGTGTGCAGCGACTCGAGCGAGCGATCGAGGCTCGCGCGCTCGCGATCGAAGCGGTTCAGCACGATGAGCCGGGGGATGCCGAGCTCCTCGGCGACTGTCCAGACCTTCTCCGTCGAGACCTCGACGCCGGCCACGGCGTCGACGACCACCAGCGCGGCGTCGGCGACCCGCAGCGCCGCGCGCGCGTCGCTCAGGAAGTTCGCCATGCCCGGCGTGTCGATGAAATTGATCTTGTGCTTGTTCCACTCGGCATAGGCGAGGCTTGCCGAGAGCGTGTGCTTGCGCGCGATCTCTTCTTCGTCGTAATCGGTGACCGTCGTCCCCTCGTCGACGCGGCCGAAGCGGTTGACCGCGCCCGCGTCGAACAGCAGCGCGGAGACGAGCTGCGTCTTGCCGGAACCGGAGTGGCCGACGACCGCCACGTTCCTGAGGCTCTGTGCGTCGTAAACCTTCATAGGCGGGTACCCTCCTCGGGCTCGCCGCTCTCTGCGCCCGCGACCCGCGCGGACATGGCGGAGCGCCGTACAGCGCATCCTATAGCAGTTCGGGCCGACGGTGGCGCCGTGCTCATTGGGACCTGAGCGGCTAGAATGTGCGGGCCCGCAGGCCGGGTCTCTCAGACCCGGCATGCGCGACGAGTAGGCCGGGTCTTTTTCGACCCGGCATCAGCGACGAGTAGGCCGGGTCTTTTTCGACCCGGCATCAGCGACGAGTAGGCCGGGTCTCTTAGACCCGGCATCAGCGACGAGGAGCCACTGATGCGCCCGATACGCGATCGACGCGATTTCCTTTTCGGCATTCTGGCCGCCGGAAGCGTTGCGGCCGCACCAAGGGCCGTCCAGGCCCAGCAGGCCGGCGAGCTCTCCTTCCTGCCCGCATACGCCCGCGCGTTGAATTACAAGTCGCTCAAGCAGTCCAGCTACGACACGACGGGCGGGAACAGCGACCGCTGGCCGATCGCGCCGGGAGCGGTGAAGGAAGTGTTCAACGCGACCGGACCCGGCGTCATCACCCACATCTGGTTCACCATCGCTGCGCAGAGCGGCGATCATCTCAAGGAGCTGGTGCTCCGCGCGTATTGGGACGGCAACGCGAAGCCCAGCGTCGAGGTGCCCGTCGGCGATTTCTTCGGCCTCAACCTCGGCAGCTATCAGATCTATCAATCGGAGTACCTTGCCTGCTCCCCCGGCCGATCGCTGAACTGCTACTTTGCGATGCCGTACAAGCGGTCCGCCCGGCTCACCATCACGAACGACGGCGCGCGCGAGGTCGGATCCTTCTATTCGAACATCGACTACATGAGCGTACCCCGTCTTCCCGACGACGTCGTGTACTTCCACGCGCAGTATCGCCAGGGGGCGCCGAACAAGCCGGTGCCTGGCGAAGCGCAGAAGCTCAATCCTGACGGGAAGCAGAACTATGTGTATATGGAGACGCGCGGGCGCGGCCACCTGATGGGCGTCACGCTCGGCGTGCTCCAGAACGCGCCGGGCTGGTGGGGCGAAGGGGACGAGATGATCTTCGTCGACGACGAGTCGAAGCCCGTGATCATCGGAACGGGGACGGAGGACTACTTCCTCGGCAGCTGGAACTTCGGCGGCCGCGACGGCGCGATGCCGTTTGGCCACACGATGTACGGCGCGCCGCTCATCGTCAATCCCGAGCGCACGGGCGGACGCTATTGCTGCTACCGCTGGCACGCGGACAACCCGGTCACCTTCGAGCGGTATCTGAAGCACACGATCGAGCACGGCCACGCGAACGACCGCGGCGACAACTACTTCTCCGCCGCGTACTGGTATCAAACGACGCCGTTCACCGACTTTCCGGCGCTGCCGCCCGTCGCCGATCGCATCCCGCAGGTGAGGACGGCATAGGGCCGCGGACTTCGCGGACAACGCGCAAAGTTCTCTCGAGGATGGTGGCTTCCGTGGGAGATGCTCGCAGGAGGCGGCTGACAATGCGACGTGCGCTGGCGTTTTGTCTCGCGTTCATTTCCATTGCGACGCAAGTGGCGTCCGAGCCGCAAGGCGACCCGCTGCCGCTGCGCTACGGCGTCGCGGCGTTCGGGAGCGTCAACCCGGTTCGATCGATCGACACGATCGCCGCCGCCGGGTTCGACTACATAGAACCGGCGCTCTCGCAGCTCGTGGCGCTCGATCCGGACGCGCTCGCGTCGGCGCGCGCGACGATCGCCGCCTCGCGCATTCACGTCGAGACGATGAACTGGTTCCTGCCGGGGACCGATATCAAGCTGACGGGACCTCAGGTCGATCGCGCGCAGATCCGCGCGTATCTGGAGAAATCGCTCGCGCTCGCCGAGAGCTTCGGGGCGAAGGTCATCGTATTCGGCAGCCCTGGCGCGCGGAGCGTCCCTGACGGATTTCCGCACGACAAGGCCTGGGAACAGCTGAAGGACTTTCTCCGGATGTGCGGCGAGGTGATTCAGGCGCACGACTACGGCATGGTGATCGGCATCGAGGCGCTCCGGAAGCCGGAGAGCAACATCGTCAACTCCGTGGCCGAAGCGCTGAAGCTCGCGCGCGAGGTGAACCATCCGAAGATCCGCATCATCGTGGACTTCTACCATCTGACGTTCGAGCACGAGAATCCGGACGTGATCCTCGGCGGGCGCGACATGATCGTCCACCTCCAGATTGCCGATCCGCGCGAGCGGACGTTCCCGGTGAGCGACACGGGAGAACCGCGCTACCGGCAGTTCTTCACGAACCTCCGGAAGATCGGGTACCACGGGCGCATCAGCGTCGAGGCAAACTCGGACAACGTCGAGGCGGATGCGAAGCCGTCGCTGGCGTTCCTGAAGAAGATGGCGGCCGCGGCCGCGGACTAGGGCTGCGGACTCACGCGGGCCGCGGACTCACGCGGACCACGCAGATTTTTCAATGGAGATCAACCTGCTCGTCGTGCTGCTCGTGCCGATTGTGGCGCAATCCTCCGCAGCCGCCACGCCGGTCGCGTGCGGCGCTGCGGCCACGAGCGCTTCTGCCTGCACGATCCGCATGGACCGCGATGCGCCGCTTGCGGGCCGGCACGCTACGGTTCGCAACGGGAGCACGGTCACGGTTCTGCTGGTCCACAAGAGTCCCTTCGAGACCTGCAGCCTCGAAAGCAAGCGCGAGGAGATCGTGCAGCCGAGCGTCATTCCCGAGCTGCTGAAGCTGCTGGCCGGTGTTGCGCCCTCCCTCGATATCTTCCGGACGACGGAGGAAGCGGTGACGCGCTTCTTTCCGCCTCCGCCGCGCGCGGCGGCACCGCCCTCGACCATCCCGCAGCAGATCACGGCGCTTCTCGACAACGCGATGTCGACGGCGGCGGAGCAGTCGCGCATGGCTGGCGCGCTGCAGCAGGAGTACATGCGGACCCTCGCCGACGTGGCCCGCTTCTTCGGGACGCCCTTCCGCCAGAGCGCCGGGCCGGGCGACCGTCCGGCGCGCGACGAGGCCGAGTTCGGCGAGCTGCGGACGCGGCTCGTGGCCGCCATCGGCGGCGTGAAGAACCGGCCGCTCCCGACCGTCGCGGGTTCGGAAGCGTCCTACGCGGCGGCGCTGGCCCTGTTCCGGCGCTACGAGACGGGCAACAGTCCGGAATCCCAGCTTGCGTCCTTGACGCAGGCGATCGATCTGGCCCGAAGCGCGATTGATGCGCTCGGCGAGGCGGTTGCGAAGCTGAAGGACGCGCGCGCCGGGCTGACCGGCATCGAAGGCGATCTGAACGATCTTGCGGATCCATCCTGGACGTTCGCGCGGACGCTGACGGCCGATCAGCACGCCAGAGTCACCGGCGTCGTGAGTTGCGCCGATGCGCGGACGAAGAGGACGACGCTCGAGCCGGTCGCATGGACCGTGACGTTCCAGAACGCGCCGCGCCTGACGCTCTCAGCGGGCGTGATGGTCTCATCCCTCCCAAAAGAGCACGCCGACATCGTGGAGATTGCGACGACCCGCAGCGGCACGGCCGTCGGCTCGATCGACGAAGTGCAGCAGACGTCAAGCCGCCCCCAGCTCGTACCGATGTCGTACCTGCACGTCCGGCTCGGCAGTATCGCGACCTCGCACCGGCTGATCGCGTTCGGCTTGGCGGAAGGTCTGGGCCTGAATCTGAGCAACAAGGAGCCGGAGTTCTTCAGTGGCCTGTCGGTCTCGTTCGGCTCGTTCTACATCTCCGGCGGCTTCCACATCGGCCATCGGGAGCGGCCGGGCGGCGGCTTCAGTGTCGGCGACCATCCCTCGTCAAGTGTGACGCTGCCCGTCGATCGGCCGTGGACGGCACGGCCGGCGGTCGTCTTTTCGTATCGGATTCCGATGTAGTGCGGCGTGCGGGTGTGCGGCGAATCGATTGCGTACTCGGTCGTGAGTTGCTACCATATATGGCAACGATATATGGACAAGACGACGATCTACCTCGATACAGCGGCTTACCGAAAGCTGAAGCGGCTGGCGGCAGCGTCGCGGCGGACGCCAGCGGCGCTTGTGCGCGAGGCGGTTGCGGAGTACGTCGCGCGCCATGGTGACGCGCGCCTGCCGCGCAGTGTCGGCGCGTTCAGCAGCGGGCGGCGCGACCTGAGCGAGCGGGCGGAATCGCTGCTCGACGGGTTCGGCGAACGCCCGTCCCGGCCTCGCCGTGGTCGTCGCTGACACGGGCGCCGTCCTCGCGCTGCTCGATCGCTCCGACCGCCACCACGCCGAGATCCGGGCCCTCTACGCCGAGGATCCGGACGCGTGGCTCCTTCCCTGGGCGATTCTGCCCGAAGTCGATTATCTAATCTCGACGCACGTCAGCGCCCGCGCGCAGCGCCTGTGGCTCGAGGACATCGCCAGTGGCGCGTTCAGTGTGGACTGGAACGCGAGAGATCTCGCGGCGGCACACGCCATCGCGGACCGGTACGCTGATCTGGAGATGGGACTGGTGGACGCGGTTGTCATGGCCACGGCCGAACGTCTGCGCGCGGACATCGTCACCGTCGATCTGCGCCACTTCGGGGCGGTGCGGCTGGCGCATGGTCCGCGCCTGCTCCCGCGGGACCGGTCGCGTGGGGCACGGCGGCGCTAGGTTCGCGCGTCGACCTGGCCTATTCGTATCGCAGAGCCTCGATCGGATCCAGCCGTGACGCCTTGAAGGCGGGGAAGAGGCCGAAAAAGATCCCGACGCTCGCGGAGAACCCGATGCCGATCGCGAACGACCACCATGGCAGCGAGACGGGGAACTTCGCGAAGTAATGGACGGCGAGGCCAATCGAGCTGCCGAGAATGATCCCGATGATCCCCCCGGCCGACGTGAGGAACGCGGCCTCGACGAGGAACTGCCACAGGATCTCCCGCCGGCGCGCGCCGAGCGCCTTGCGGACGCCGATCTCGCGGGTCCGATCCGTCACCGAGATCATCATGATCGCCATGACGCCGATGCCGCCGACCATGAGCGCGATCGACGAGATGACGACAAGCGCGAGGAACGTCGCCCGGCTGATCTGATCCCACACTTTCAGGGCAGCATCCTGAGTGACCATGTCGAAGTCGTTCGGCTGGTCGAGCCGCAGGTTGTGGCGGATGCGCATAACCGTCTCGACCTCCGCCATGGCCTGCTCCCGTCCGACATCGTCTCGCGGGACAATTGTGACCATCGCGGAGCGCATCATGCTCGGCGTGATGTTGCCGGACGTCACCTTCACGGATCCCTTGAGCACCTTTCCGAAGAACTTCTCATCGGTCGTGTACGGGATGACCACGAAATCATCGGCGCCGGAACCCCCCAGGGGGCTGGGCCTCGGTCCGACGACGCCAATCACCGTGAACGGGCTGCTTCCTATTCGTACCGTCTTGCCAATCGGATCGATGTTCGGGAACAACGACAGGTAGGGCGTCTGGCCGAGTACGACGACCTGGCGCCGGTGCTCCACTTCGCCCGGCAGGAAAAACCGTCCTGACTGGAGCTTCATGAAATTGACCGTGGCGAAGTTTTCGGTGGCACCGAAGATGGCCAGTTGCTTCGTCTTCTCGTGGCCATAGTAGACGCGCGATCGATCGTTCCCCATTCCGCCGAGGAACACGTCCACGAGCGCAACCGAAGGGCAGTTGCGGGCAATCGCGCGCGCGTCCTCGATGGTGATGTTGGGCCGCTTCACCAGATCGAGAAAGCTCTTGCCGGCGGCGAAGCTCAGGCCGCTGAACTTGGCGACGAAAATCGTGTTCGGACCCAGCTCGCGAATCGAGTCGCGCAGTCGCTCGTCGAAGCCTCGAATGAGTGACGTCATCCCGACAATCGACGTGATTCCGATGACCACGCCGAGCACGGTCAGGGCGGAGCGCATCTTGCTCCCCCGCAGCGTGTCGAGCGACATCAGCACGATTTCCGAGAACAGTCCGGTCCGCATGCGTGCCATGGATCTATTCCCTTCGCAGCGCTTCGATCGGATCCAGCTTCGCCGCACGCACCGCGGGGTAGAGACCGAAGAACAGCCCGACGAACGCCGTGATGCCAATCCCGATGACGACGGACCACGGCTGCACGGCCGCCGGAAGCGGAGTGAGCCGCGAGACGATCTGCGCCGCGATGAAGCCCAGGAAGGTGCCGATGAACCCTCCGAGCGTCGAGAGCACGACGGACTCCGTCAGGATCTGCCAGATGATGTCGCGGCGCCTGGCACCGAGCGCCTTGCGCAGGCCGATCTCCCGCGTCCGCTCGCTGACGACCATCAGCATGATGTTCATGATCACGATGCCGCCGACCACGAGGGAGAGCGACACGACGCCGACCAGCACGGCAAAGATGCCGCTGACAGCCGTCGAATAGAGGTTCATGATCGTGTCCGACGTGAACATCCCGAAGTTGTCCGGCTTCGACGCGGGCAGCCGCCGCTCGATTCGCATCGCGACGGTCGCATCGTCCATCGCCGCCTTGACCACGTCTGTTGTCTTCGGCTTGACGAGGAGCTGCAGGTTGGGCCGGGCGCCGAAGAGCTTCTGGAACTCGCCCATCGGGATCAGCGCGAACATGTCCTGCGACTGTCCGAACACCGATCCCTTCTTCGCGCTGACGCCGACGACGCGGAAGTGCAGCCCGGCGATCTTGACCACCTTGTCGAGAGGATCTTCGGCGCCGAAGAGCTTGTCGGCGGTATCGAATCCGAGGACCGTCGCGGGAACGCTGCGATCGATCTCGCTCGGGCTGATCAGCCGGCCACGTTCCGCATCGAAGGTCGAGAAGTTCAGGTAGTCGCGCGAGACGCCGGTGATCTGTACGCGGTCGAGCGGCTCACCCTTGTATTCCACGGTGGCGTTGGCGTTCGCCTGCGCGGCAACCGCGCTGATGTTGTCGCTGAACCGCCGGACCGCACTCGCTTCGTCGAGCCTGATCGGGGGATTGTTCCGGATCCGATCCTCGTCTTCCTGCGTGCGGACGACCGGATACCGCTGGATGGTGAAGTTGTCGGCCCCGACGCCGGAGACGATCGCGTTGGCGACGTAGCCGTTCATCCCCTGGATGAGCGACACGACGGCGATGATCGACGTGACCGCGACGATATTCCCGAGCACCGTCAGGAACGATCGCAGCTTGTTCGACCAGATGGCGCTCAGCGCGATGCCGGCAGCTTCGAGGAATTGATACATCAGGTTCCTTCCGGCTAAAGCCGGAAGCTACGGGTACGCACCCTCTCGTGGCGTCCGCCTTCAGGCGGAAGATCCGCGTTGGCGGAAGATTTACGTCTTCGCGCCGGGCGTACGCTTCGCAGGCTCGATCTTGACCGCCGCCCCGTCGGCGAGCTCGCGGACGGACGCGAACGGACCGACGATCACCTGATCACCCGGCTTCAGTCCGGAGAGCACTTCGAAGTACTTTTCGCCGGCGATGCCCGTCTTGACCGGCGCGAACTCCGCCTTGTTGTTGCGGACGACGAACACGCCCTCGAGCTCCTTGCGCTGCTGGCCCGGCTTCAGCTCGGAGGCCTCGACGCTCGTCGAGCGGCGCGGACGCTTGTCGGTCTGCGGCTCGCGGACCATCTTGCCGTCCTTGTCGACGACGACTTCGCGTACCGTGGTCGCCTGAATCGGCACCGACACGGCGTTCTTCCGAGTCGCCGTGGTGATCTCGGCGGTGCACGTGAACCCGGGCCGCACGTCGGGAATGACGGATTCCACCTGCACCTTCACGAGAAAGTTGGTCGCCTGGGTCGCCGCGGTGCCGGTGCTCGTGCCGGTCGCCGACTGGATCGGGCTGTTCCCGATCTCCACGACCTTGCCCGTGAACGTCTTTCCCGGCATGGCATCGATCGTGATCTTCGCCGGCTGGCCGAGCGCCACGTTCGGGATGTCGGTTTCGTCCACCTCCACCTGCGCTTCGATGACCGACATGTCCGCGATCGTGAGCAGCACGGTGCCCGCGTTGTTCATCGTGCCGACGACGACCGTTTCACCCTCTTCGATGTTCCGCCGCGTGACGATGCCGTCGATCGGCGATTCGATCCGGACCTTGCTCAGGCTGTACTTCGCGCTCTCGAGCGACGCGCGCTCCTGCTGCATGCGCAGCCGCTGCGTCTCGATCTGTTTCTCGGCCGAGTTCGCGTCGGACTGCCGCATCCTCAACTGGTTCTCGGCCGTCTCCAGGGTCTCGCGCGTCGTCAGGCCCTGCTTCCACAGTTGCTGCTGGCGCGTGTAGGCGTCCTGAGCCTGCTTGAGCGCGGCCTTCGCGCTCTCCGACGCCACGCGCAGCTGTTCCATCTGCGACGCCGCGGCCGCCAGGCTCGCCTCGGCCTGCTCGGCAGCGCTCGCGAGCAGGCGGGGATCGATCTGCATCAGGAACTGGCCCTTCTTGACGCGGTCTCCCTCGTCGATGGCGAGGTTGGTGACGCGTCCCATCGTGTCGGCGCTGATGTTCACGAGGTGCTGCGGCTGGATCTTTCCCGACGCGGACACGATCGCCTGCAGATCCCGCTGCTGAATCGACTCGACGTTGACGGTCGTGCCTTCCTGCCGCCTGAAGCGGAAATTCGCGAAGGCGAGCGCGCCAAGAATGACGACGATCCCGACGCCGATCAGAATCTTCTTGTTGCGCGTCATGCGCCTCCCCGGAGGGTCTTGATTGCGGTAATCGCAAGGGCAATCACTGCATACACGGCAAACAGCCCGATGGCGATCGGCTGCGTGCGCCGGCGGTACAGCACCCCCAGCCCGATCGCGAGCACGACGACCCACCAGATGAGGAAGATGTCAATCGTGCCGAAGAGGTTTGCGACGAACGAGCCCTCGGGGAGCATCGGCAGGACCGCGCCCAGGTTGGCGACGCTCCCGACCGCGCCGCGGAAGTAGTTCACGATCCCCGAAAAGAGCGCCGACAGCGCCGAGATCGCGCCGGCGTGAACGATGACCGCATATACCTGCTTGAACGACGCCTCACCGCCGAGCGCCGCATTGAACACGGCAAAGAGCAGCCCCGAGACGATGAGCGCCATGATCGGCGACACGATCAGGATGAAGGCAGCAGTCGTGTACGGCGCGCGCGCGGCACCCTGCTCGAGACGGTCGTACAACTCGTCGCTCACGTCCATCCCGAACGACTTCATCGACGCGACCTGCTGATCGACGGTCGCCTGATGGCCTGCCTCGGTCGTCATCGGCAGCGCGGTGAAGAACGCCACGATGACGGACGTGAGCACGAGCATCCCCAGCCATTTCGGCGATGCGACGACGCGCTGGAAGGTGTTCTTCGGTTCCGTGACGATGCCCACGAAACGGGCGAACACATTGGGATGCGCAGCCTCGCGGGGTGCGGTGGCTGTGTCGTTCATAAGCTTTTGGGAGCGCGCTCGGACGCGCAAGCGGTCAGAAGGGGACTGTCGATTGTACCACGCTATACGACGGAGACGCCCCAAAAGTTTCAAGCTCAGCTCCCCGCAAGCCTTGCGTCTTCTGCCACTTAGGGATGAACGGCAGCGGGGGCATCGGGCCGTACGATAAGCTGGCGGGATGCGCCGCGCCCGAGTCGTCGCCCTGGCGGCCCTTGCCGCCGCCTGTCCGGCTGCCCTGTGGGCGCAATCGGATGCGCCGGTCGGCGTTCGAGCGGCGGGGATGGGCGGGGCCTTCGTCGCCGTCGCGGACGACGCGTCGGCGGTGTTCTGGAATCCGGCAGGGCTCGCGACGGGTTCGTATTTCTCGCTCGTCCTGGATCAGAACTCGGTCGGCAGCGATGACGAGTCGCCGCTGCCCCACAGCCGTTCGGGATGGCTGACGGCGATCGGAACGCCGCCGCTCGGCATTTCGTACTACCGCACGCGCGCCACCCGCATCACGCCTTTGTCGCCCGGCATTCCGGAAAGCGTCCGTGCCTCGAGCCTCGTCACCCATCAGACGGGCGTGACGCTCGTACAGTCGCTCGTGCCGTCCGTGTCCGTTGGAGCGACGCTGAAGTTCGTGCGCGGCGTTGCAGCGTCGGCGATCGTCCCGTTCGACGCGACTCTGGACGATGCGGAAGGGCTCATCGGCAGAGCGTCGAACAAGTTCGACCTCGACGTCGGCATCATGGCATCGAGTGGTCCGCTGAAGGTTGGCCTCGCGGTTCGGAATGTCCTGGAACCTGAATTCGACGTGGCGGGCAGTGGAGACGAGATCCCGCTCGAACGGCGCGTTCGCGCCGGCGTCTCGTTTCGTCCGGCGTCGGCGGTGACGCTTGCCGCGGATGCCGATCTGACGAGGACCGACGCGAGCACCGGCGCGTGGCGCGATGCGGCGGTGGGCGCCGAATTCCACCCGGTACTGCGCGCCTGGCTTCGCACCGGCGTGCACTGGAACACGGCGCGGGAGGGGATGCCTGCCGCTCCCATCGGCTCCGTCGGAGTCAGCTTCGCGGTGTCGCGCTACATCTTGATCGACGGCCAGTACAGCGGCGGATCGCGCGAGGGCGATTCGGGCTGGGGCGCTGGCGCGCGGGTCGTGTTTTAGTGCGGCGGCCGTCGAAGCGATGGCGGCCGAAAGAGGCGCCCTACACCGATCTGCACAGAATCTACGGCTGAGCCTTGACAAAAAGTGTCAGCCGTGTAGGATTAAGAACCTCCCCTTCGAACTCGGCCATTACTGCGCTCCCTGTCAGTGCCCGTCTGTCTCTGAGCGCATACGATGCCCGTCCGCATTGGCGAGCTGCTGCTGAAGGAGAAGCGCATCACCCCTGCGCAGTTGCAGGAGACGCTCACCTATCAGAAGACCAACGGCGGGAAACTCGGCTTCAACCTCGTCAAGCTCGGCTTCATCAAGGACGAGGAAATCACCGCGCTGCTGTCGAAGCAGTACGGCGTCCCCTCGATCAACCTCGCGCAGTTCGAGATCGATGCCGCAATCGTCAAGCTGATCCCCGCTGAGACCGCGCACAAGTATCAGATCGTTCCGCTCAGCCGCGCCGGCGCGACGCTGACGATCGCGATGACGGATCCGACGAACGTGTTTGCCATGGACGACATCAAGTTCATGACGGGCTACAACGTCGAGCCGGTCGTCGCGTCCGAAACCGCCGTGGCCGACGCGATTCAGCGCTATTTCCCGCTCACGCCCGCGAGCCGCGGCGGTGAGAAGAAGGCGGAAAAGAAGGAGAAGAAAAAAGAGCAGCCGGGAGAGGCGAATCTCAACAGCATCGCGACCCTCGAGATGGTCACGAAGGCCCTCGAGGAAACGGCGTCGATCGTGGACGACGATGTCGAGCTGCTGGAGGAGATCGAGCAGATCGACGTTGCCTCCCTGGAAAAGCAGGGTGGAGAAGCGCCGGTCATCCGCCTGGTCAACCTGATGCTGATGTCCGCGATTCAGAAGGGCGCGAGCGACATCCACATCGAGCCGTACGAGAAAGAGTTCCGCGTCCGCTACCGCATCGACGGCATCCTCTACAACGTGATGGCGCCGCCGATGAAGTTCCGCGATGCGATCACGTCGCGCATCAAGATCATGGCGAAGCTGGACATCGCGGAGAAGCGCCTGCCGCAGGACGGGCGCATCAAAATCCGCTTTGCAGATCCCGAGGGGGCCACCAAGGAGATCGACTTCCGCGTGTCGTGCTTGCCGACGCTGTTCGGCGAAAAGATCGTTCTTCGTCTGCTCGACAAGAGCAAGCTGATGCTCGACATGACGAAGCTCGGGTTCGAGTCGGACTCGCTGCGCAAGCTCGAAGTCGCGATCAGCAAGCCCTGGGGCATGGTGCTCGTGACGGGTCCGACGGGCAGCGGCAAGACGAACACGCTCTACTCGTCGATCGCGAAGATCAACACGTCGGAAACCAACATCATGACGGCGGAAGATCCGGTGGAGTTCAACCTCGTCGGCGTCAATCAGGTGCAGGTGCGCGAGAACATCGGCCTCAACTTCGCCGCCGCGCTGCGGTCGTTCCTGCGGCAGGACCCGAACATCATCCTCGTCGGCGAGATCCGCGATTTCGAGACCGCGGAGATTGCCGTGAAGGCCTCGCTCACCGGCCATCTCGTGCTCTCGACGCTGCACACGAACGATGCGCCGAGCACGATCAGCCGTTTGATGAACATGGGCATCGAGCCGTTCCTCGTGGCGAGCTCGGTCAACCTGATCTGCGCGCAGCGGCTCGTCCGCCGCGTCTGCGCGGCCTGCAAGGAAGACCACCCGCATGCGCCGCAGGCGCTCGCCGAGGCCGGGTTCACACCCGACGAAGCGGGCGCGGTCGTGCCGAAGAAAGGCAAAGGCTGCGAGAAGTGCAACCAGACGGGCTACAAAGGGCGCGTCGGTCTGTACGAAGTGATGGAGATCACCGAGCAGCTTCGCGAGCTGATTCTCGTCGGCGCGTCGGCGCTGGAGCTGCGCAAGAAGGCCGTCGAGGAAGGGATGATCACGCTGCGCCGCAGCGGGCTGCAGAAGGTCATGGACGGCGTCACCACGATCGAAGAAGTGGCGCGTGAAACGGTGAAGTGAGGCGGGATCGGGGGGGCGGAGCTCGGGGCTCGGGATTGACGATACCGATTGGGGACTCAAGTGGCGACACTGCCTGAACTGCTGAAGACGCTCGTCGACAACAACGGGTCGGACCTGCACGTGACGACCAACACGCCGCCGCAGGTGCGCATCCACGGCAAGCTGCAGCCGCTCGATCTGCCGCCGCTCAACGCCGCGGACACGAAGGCGCTGGCCTACAGCGTCCTCACCGATGCGCAGAAGAAGCGCTTCGAAGAGACGATGGAGCTGGACTTCTCGTTCGGCATCCGGGGCATCGCGCGCTTCCGCTGCAACGTGTTCAATCAGCGCGGTGCGGTCGCGGCGGTCTACCGCGTCATTCCGGAGCAGATCAAGGGCTTCGACGAGCTCGGGCTGCCGTCGGTCCTCGCGACGCTGGCCGAGCGGCCGCGCGGCCTCGTGCTCGTGACCGGCCCGACCGGCTCCGGCAAGTCGACCACGCTGGCGGCGATGATCGACAAGATCAACTCGGAGCGCCACGAGCACATCCTCACGATCGAGGACCCGATCGAGTTCGTCCACCAGCACAAGGGTTGCCTCGTGAACCAGCGCGAGGTGCACCAGGACACGCAAGGGTTCGCGCTCGCGCTGCGGGCCGCGCTGCGCGAGGACCCCGATATCGTGCTGATCGGCGAGCTTCGCGACCTCGAGACGATCGAGTCCGCGCTGCGGATCGCCGAAACGGGGCACTTGACGTTCGCCACGCTGCACACGAACTCGGCGGCGCAGACGATCAACCGCATCATCGACGTCTTCCCGTCGCACCAGCAGGGGCAGATCCGGACGCAGCTCTCGCTCGTGCTCGAAGGGATCGTGTGCCAGGCGCTGCTGCCGCGCGCGGACGGCCATGGCCGCGTGGTGTCGCTCGAAATCATGGTGCCGAACCCGGCGATCCGGAACCTGATCCGCGACGACAAGGTCCACCAGATCTATTCCGCGATGCAGGCCGGCCAGGAGAAGCTCGGGATGCAGACGATGAACCAGTCGCTGGCGACGCTCTATCAGCGGCGGCTGATCGCGCTCGAGACGGCGATGGGCGCCTCGTCGCTCAAGGACGAGCTCGAACAGATGATCGCGCGCGGCGCGGGCGTCGTGCCGGGCGCCGGAATGAACCGGCCGAGGACGGTGAGCAGGTAACGGGTCATGCCTACATTTGCTTACAGCGGACGCACACGGACGGGCCAGACGGTCACGGGCGAGCGGATCGCGGACACCATGGATGCGGCCGTCGCGGCGCTGCGCCGCGAGCAGATCATGGTCACGCGGATCGATCCCAGCAAGGCCGCCGCCAGGGCGGAAGCGGTCGTGAAGAAGAGCGCCGCGAAGAAGGGCAAGTCCGTCCCCTCGAAGAACCTCGCGATCTTCACGCGCCAGTTCTCGGTCATGATCGACGCGGGGCTGCCGCTCGTGCAGTGCCTCGAGATCCTGGGCAAGCAGGAGCCGCACAAAGCGTTCGCCGAGTACATCCTCAAGGTGCGCGAGGACGTCGAATCCGGCGCGGCGCTGGCGGATGCGATGAAGAAGCATCCGAAGGCATTCGATCCGCTCTACTCGAACATGATCGCCGCGGGCGAAGCCGGCGGCATCCTCGACACCATCCTGAAGCGCCTCGCCGTCTACATCGAGAAGAGCGTGAAGCTGAAGGGCCAGGTGAAGTCGGCGATGATCTATCCGATCGCCGTCATCTGCATCGCGGCGATCGTCGTTGCCGCGATCCTCTGGAAAGTGATCCCGACGTTTGCGTCGCTGTTCGCCGGCCTCGGCGCGCAGCTCCCGCTGCCGACGCGGGTCGTCATCGCGATGAGCGACGGCCTCGTCGCCTACGGCTGGATCGTGGTCCTGGCGCTCGTCGGCGCGGGATACGGGTTCAAGCAGTACTACGCGACGCCGGCCGGCCGCTTTCAGATCGACGCGCTGTCGCTCAAGGCGCCGGTGCTCGGCATGATCCTCCGCAAGATCGCCGTGGCGCGATTCTGCCGCACCCTGTCGACGCTCCTGTCGTC
Organism: Acidobacteriota bacterium; assembly: GCA_046735335.1. Lineage (GTDB taxonomy): Bacteria > Acidobacteriota > Vicinamibacteria > Vicinamibacterales > 2-12-FULL-66-21 > JBKPQB01. The sequence goes on from JBKPTE010000062.1 coordinate 41,599, forward strand.
GGGCGTCCCGATTCTGGACGGGCTCGACATCACCGCGCGCACGGCCGGGAACGCCGTCATCGAAGGCGCGATCCAGAAGACGCGCGCGAGCATCGAGCGCGGCGAAACGGTCTCAGCGCCGCTGCGCGAGACGAACGTGTTCCCGTCGATGGTGGTGCAGATGATCAACGTCGGCGAGACGACCGGCGCGCTCGACGCCATGCTCGCCAAGATCGCCGACTTCTACGAAGAGGAAGTGGACACCGCGGTCGCCGGGCTCCTCACGCTGATGGAGCCCATCATGATTGCCGTCCTCGGCGGGGTCGTCGGCGGCATCGTCATCGCGATGTACATGCCGATCTTCGATCTGATCAGCAAGCTGACGTGATGATCCCCGCGTTGAGGCGGCGTCTCCTCTGGCTGATCGGCGGCCGCGCGACCGTCATCACGGTCCTGCTCGGATCCGCCATCCTGATCCAGACGCGCGCGCCCGGCACGCTGCCCATCGATCCGTTCTTCTTCGTCATCGGACTGACGTACGGGCTGACCGCCGTCTGGGCGCTGACGCTGCGGTTCGTGGATCGGCACCGCGGGCTGATCGACGTGCAGCTTGCGTGCGACGCGGCGATCGTCTCGGCCATCGTGCACCTCACCGGGGGCGTCGCGAGCTACTTCTCGTCGCTGTACGCGCTGCCGATCATCGCCGCCGCGACCGTGCAGTCCTGGCGCGGCGGCCTGATGGTGAGCGTCCTCAGCTCGATCATCTACAGCGGCCTCGTGCTTGCGCAGTACCAGGCCTCGTCACCGCTGCCGGTCGTGCTGGCGCCGGAAGCGCTGCCGCCGATTCGCGTCGCGATCTTCACGGTTGGCCTCAACGTGTTCGGGTTCATGGCGGTCGCCGGCCTGAGCGGGTATCTCGCGGAAGGGCTGCGGCGCGCGGGGGAGCAGCTCGAGGAGACGTCCTCGCAGCTCGCGAACCTCCAGGCGTTCAGCGAATACGTCATCAACAGCCTGACGAGCGGCCTGGCGACGTGCGACGGCGAGGGTCGCCTGCTCACGTTCAACTCCGCCGCCGAGTCGATCACCGGGACGAAGGCTGCCGACGCGATTGGCGTTCCGGTGATGGACGTGCTGCAGCTTCCTCCCGTGTTCCTCCAGATGTTCAAGGGGTCCGGGAGCACTCCGCCGCTGCCGCGCGTCGAGTACCCCTTCGCGCGCGGCGACGGCCGGCGCCTCGAGATGGGCATCAGCTGCGCCCAGCTCTACACGCCCACGGGGGCGAGCGGGTTCGTCTTCACGTTCCAGGACGTCACCGAATCGAAGAAGGAAGAGCGCGAAGCGCGCGTGCAGCAGCGGCTCGCGGCCGTCGGCGAGATGGCGGCGGGCATCGCGCACGAGATCCGCAATCCGCTCGCGTCGATGGCCGGATCGATCCAGATCCTGCGGGACGAGCTTCCGCTGACGCCCGATCAGTCGCAACTGATGGACATCGTGCTGCGCGAATCCGATCGATTGAACGAGACCATCCGAAGCTTCCTTGCCTATGCGCGCCCGCAGCGGGCCGCCGCGGCGGAAATGGACGTGCGGCGCGTTATCACCGATACGGCGCGGCTGCTCGAGAACAGCGCGGAGCTCGCCGGGACGCACGTCATCGACGTGGACGTCCCCGACGATCCCGTCATCTTCAAGGCCGACGAGGCGCAGGTGCGCCAGATCGTCTGGAACCTGGCGACGAACGGCTTGCGTGCGATGCCGGAGGGGGGACGCCTGCTCCTGTCCGTACGACGGAGCGACAACGCCGCGAGCAACGAAGGGGAAGTCGTTCTGTCGGTCAGCGACGAGGGGGTCGGCATCGCGCCCGAGGAGATGGACGGGATCTTCCAGCCGTTCCGCGGCGCGTTCGCGAAGGGCACGGGGCTCGGCCTCTCGATCGTCCATCGGATCGCGAGCGACTACGGCGGCGAAGTGCGGGTCACGTCCGATCGCGGAAGGGGCACGACCGTGGAGGTCGGGCTGCCGCTCGTCCGTCCGGAGGCTGTCGCATTGAAGATGTAGGCCGGGCCTCTCAGGCCCGGCGACCACGACAACACATATGCCCACCGACACACTCGATACCGCCACCGCCGCCGTCCCCGCCGCGCGCATCCTCATCGTCGACGACGAGCGCTCGATGAGGGAGATGCTGGCGATCCTCCTGCGCCGCGAAGGCCACGAGGTCGTCGTGGCAGAGAACGGCCGCCGGGCGATCGATTCGCTCGATCAGAAGCCGTTCGATCTGGTCGTGTCGGACGCGCGCATGCCGGACATCGACGGCCTCGAAGTACTGCGGCACGCGCGGAACATCAACCCGTCGGTGATCGCGATCATGATCACGGCGTTCGGCTCGGCGGACCTGATCAAGGGCGTGGAGCAGCTCGGCGTCACCGATTACGTCGAAAAGCCGTTCAACACGGAAGTGCTGAAGTTCCGTATCCGGAAGGAGCTGGATCGGAAGCGGCTGCAGCAGGAGAACGTGCTGCTGAAGCGCGCGATGCACTCGGCCCACCAGTTCTCGAACATCATCGGCAGCAGCAGCGCGATGCTGCAGGTCTTCGAGCTCGTGGAGACGGTGGCGTCCACTGGGAGCACCGTGCTCGTCACCGGCGAATCGGGGACGGGCAAGGAGCTGATCGCGCGCGCGATTCATGTCCGATCGCCTCGCGCGGATCGGCCGTTCGTGGCCGTGAACTGCGGTGCCGTCACCGAGACGCTCCTCGACTCGGAGCTGTTCGGCCACATGCGGGGCGCGTTCACCGGCGCCGACGCCAACAAGAAGGGCCTCATCGAGGTGGCGGAGAAGGGGACGATTTTCCTCGACGAGATCGGCGAGATGAGCCCGATGCTGCAGGTGAAGGTGCTGCGCGTGCTGCAGGAGCGGAAGTTTCGGCGCGTCGGCGGCACCGAAGAGGTCGAGGCGGACATCCGGATCATCGCCGCCACGAATCGCGATCTGTCGAAGATGGTGGCGGAGGGACAGTTCCGCGAGGACCTCTATTACCGGATCAACGTCATTCCGGTGCGGCTCCCGTCGCTGCGCGAACGCATCGACGACATTCCGCCGCTCGCGGACCATTTCGTCGCCAAGTTCGCGGCGCAGATGAAGAAGAACGTCACGGGCATCAGCGGCGGGGCCATGTCACGGCTGATGGCGTACGGCTGGCCGGGGAACGTGCGCGAACTGGAGAATGCCATCGAACGCGCGGTGGCGCTCGAGCGGACGCCCTCGATCCTGCCCGAGAGCCTCCCGGAATCCCTGCGGGAGGCCGCCTTGCCGGCGAGCGCCCCCGCTGCAGCGCCCGCGGCGGCCTCGAGCGGTTTGCCGGAAAAGGGCTTCGATCTCGAGCAGCACGTTCAGCACCTCGAACGCGAGTACATTGCCGAGGCGCTGCGCCGATCGGGCGGCGTGAAGGTCAAGGCGGCCCAACTCCTGGGTATGAGCTTCCGATCCTTCCGGTACTACATGAAGAAGTACAATCTGAAGTGACACTTCTTGTCAGCGCGGTGCGCCGGCGATTGTCAGGCGCCCGATCTTTGTCAGTCCCGCCGGGAATTCCGGAATTGTATTTGTTCTTGTAAACTATTGAAGGAATCGAATTTAGGAAGGGCCATCGACGCGAACCTCAGGCGGCATCCCGGTTGCTGTTGCGAGGAGCGCGACGCACGAAAGCGCCGCGATCACAAACATCTCGCACACGAGGAGCAACTGAGGTTTCCATCATGCGCAACCAGAAGGGCTTTACCCTGATCGAGCTGCTGATCGTCGTGGCGATCATCGGCATCATCGCCGCGATTGCGGTTCCCGGCCTGCTGCGGGCACGCATTTCGGGGAACGAGGCGTCGGCGATCGGATCGCTCCGCGCCGTGAGTAGCGCGCAGTCGACGTTCTCGGCGAGCTGCGGCAACGGGCAGTACGCGAAATCGCTCGACGTGCTGGGCAGCGGCCCTGCGGGCGGGTCTGCGTTCATCAGCCCCGATCTCGGCGCGGCGGCGACGGCGACCAAGAGCGGCTACAGCGTCTCGATGGACGGCGCGGGCGGCGGCACGACGGCGGCGTGCAACGGCTCGGCGGCGTCGAATCTCTCGACCGGTTATCACGCGTGGGCGGATCCGGTGTCGACGTCGACCGGGACGCGCTTCTTCGGCACGAACACGACCGGTACGATCTGGCAGGGGACCGCAACGCTGAGCGGGATGTCCGACAGCGCGACGCCCTCCGGCGGCACGGCGATTCAGTAAGCGCTCACACATCGCGTGCGAGAGGGGATGTCCGCCTGCGAGGGACATCCCCCTTTTGCATTTTGAAAATGCCTCAGGTGGAGGCTTTCTCCTCTCGGACGGCGTCTAATGGAAACGTGGCACTTCCGTCGCTCGGCGGCGGGAGTGCCAGATTCTTTTTCGAGGAGTTGCACCATGAAGGTTCGGAAGGAGCAGGGGTTCACTCTCATCGAGCTGCTGATCGTCGTGGCGATCATCGGCATCATCGCGGCGATTGCCGTCCCGGGGCTGCTGCGGGCCCGCATTTCGGGCAATGAAGCATCGGCGATCGGATCGCTGCGGGCGGTGAGCAGCGCGCAGTCGACGTTCTCGGCGAGCTGCGGCAACGGGCAGTATGCGAAGACGCTGGACGTGCTCGGCAGCGGTCCTGGCGGCGGCTCGGCGTTCATCAGTCCGGACCTTGGCGCCGGGGCGACGGCAACGAAGAGCGGCTACAGCGTCTCGATGGACGGTGCCGGGGGGGGCACGGCAACGGCGTGCAATGGCGCGGCGGCATCGAACCTCTCGACCGGCTACCATGCGTGGGCGGACCCGGTCTCGACCTCCACGGGGACGCGCTACTTCGGCACGAACACCACCGGCACGATCTGGCAGGCGACATCGACGCTCAGCGGCATGAACGATTCGGCGGTGCCGTCGGGCGGTCAGGTCATTCAGTAGGATTCTTTCGAGAGGGCCTGACAGGACCGCCCCACGATCCGTCGCCGCGCAACTTCAGTTGCGCGATCCCGGCGCCGATATTTCCGGCATGATTCACACCGCGCGCGACGCGGCCCGCCTCGAGCGGGCCGCGGAGCGGCGATTCACCTGGCGCACCCGGCTCTGGCCTCTGGCGGGGCTGATCGCGGCCACGGTTCCGGTCGCGGGCGTCTTCACCCTCACGAGGATCTTCTTCGTTCGGGACCTCACGCTCGCGTTCCGATCGCGTTTCCTCTTCCTTCGGCACAGCGTCTTCGCGGGGACGTTTCCCCAGTGGGACCCGTATCCCGCCAACGGCCAGTCCGCCGTCAACGACGCGCTGTATCAGCTCTTTCACCTCCCGTCGCTCCTCGTGCGGCTTGCGTTGCCGGAGATCGTCGCCTTCAATCTGTGGGTCGCGCTCCCGATCCCGCTCGCGGCATTGGGGGCGTACCTGTTTCTGCGGCGGCACGTTTCGGCCCCCGCCGCGTCGTTCGGCGCGGTCGCGTTCGCTGCCGCCGGTCCCATCGTGTCGACCACGAACTTCCCCAACATGTCGTGGTCCGTCGCGGCCGTTCCGTACGTCTTCTGGGTCCTGGAACGCGCGAAGGCGCGGCCCGTCGCGGTCGAAGGCATCCTCCTCGCGGCAATCGTCGCCTGTCAGGCGCTCGCCGGCGAGCCGGTGACGCTCGCGGCGACGCTCGCGATTGCATCCTCCTATGTCGTCTTCACCGACGCCGGCTGGCGCAACCCGCGCCTCCTCGCCGTCTCCGCAGCCGGGCTGATCGCCGGTGTCCTCCTCGCCGCGGTGCAGTTCGTGCCGCTCGCCGCCGCGAGCCGCGTCTCCGTCCGCGGGCTGATGCGCGGCGACGACACGTGGTCGTTCCACCCGCTCACGCTTTTCGAACTGATCGTTCCGCACTTCTTCGGCGACTACTTCACGTCGCATCTGCGGCAGCTCGTGTGGATGGTGGCGCTCAACAGCCATCGCGAGCCGTTCTACTACACGATGTACGTGGGCGTGCCCACCGTGCTGCTTGCCGCGATTGCCGCGATGTCGCGCCGCCGGCACACGCTGTTCTGGACCGCCGTCATCGCCGCGTGCCTGTTCGCGTCGTTCGGCGACTACACACCCGTGTACCCCGCGCTCGAAGCGGCCGCGCCCCCGCTGAAGTCGTTCCGCTTTCCCGTGAAGTACATGTCGCTCGCGACGTTTGGCATCGCGGTGCTGGCCAGCTTCACGATTCAGTGGCTGCCCGATCGCGACGTCCCCTTGGGCGCCCTGCGTCGCGTGGCGATCGCGGCGGCCGCCGCGGGTGTGGCAGCGTACCTGTTCATCGCGTGGCTCCTCGTGGCGCCCGCCGTCCCGCTCCAGCTGTTCTTCAAGCTGGCGGTCTGGGCGAAGGTGCCCTTTCCGCTGCAGGGCGCCGAGTACCTGATTTTCCGCGCACGGCCGCTGCTCACAGCGCTCTTCCTCAAGCTGGTGTGCGCGGCGTTCCTGGTGTGGATCGCGGGTTCCGGTCGTCGCGAGCGGCGTACCGCGCTCATCGTCCTGGTGGCGTTCACCGTTGTCGATCTCCTCGCGGCGAACGCGAGCATCAATCCGACGATTCCCGCGGCGTGGATGGAGGCGCCTGCCTGGACGCACCAGGTGGATCGAAGTGCACACCAGCGTGTCTACATCGGCGGCCGGTTATTCGGGGAAATCGATGCGCGGGACATCGACGCGCCGAAATACGCGGCTGGGTTCGATCAGCTCACCGACATGGAACGGCGCTACGTGACGGTGAACGAACTGATGTTCCACACGTCCGGCTCGCAGATCCGCGAGTCGATTTCCTACGATCTTCCGGTACTGTGGCCGATCGCGTACGCGCAGATGCTGACCAGGTTTCAGCAGGCGACGCGCGAGGAGCGGCTTCGCGTGGTGACGCGCAGCGGAGGCCGCTACGTCGTGCTGCCCACGCCGCCGTATTCCGGGGCGAGGCCGCTCGCGACCCTGCGCGGGGTGGAGCAGTCGAAGCTGTACGACCTGAACCCGTCGGCGCGCCGCGCGTACATCGTTCCTGATGCGCTGCTCGGTCCGAGCGTGGCGTGGCAGATCGAGGGCCTGTTCCAGTCGCGGTTCGATCCTTCCGCCGGGGTCCTCGTCAGCGAGCCGCCGCCGCCGGCGTCGGGCATCCCAGGCTCCGCGACGTCGCAGTCGGCGGCGTTCGTCGAGGATGCCATCAATCGCGTCGTCATCCGCGCGACGCTGCCGCGGGACGGGTATCTCGTCCTGCTCGATTCGTACGACCCGTCGTGGCGGGTGACGGTCGACGGCGCCGAGGCGCCACTGATGCGCGCAAACGGCCTCTTCAGAGCCGTCCACCTCACGCGCGGCGAACACCTCGTGGCGTTCACGTATCGGCCGCGCACGCTCTACACCGGCGCCGCCATCACCGCGATCACCGCGTTCGGATTGCTGCTGTGGTGGGTCCTCGATCGGCGGCGCAGCCGCGCGCCGCTGCAGACAGTGTGACGCGCGCTCGCTGGCGGCGCGTGACCTGGCCGCTGCTCGTCTGCGCGCTGTCCGTGCTGCCGGTGCTCGGCCTTTTCACGCGAACGAAGATCTTCTACGTCCGCGACCTGTCGTTCTTCTTCTACTCGCGCCACCTCTGGCTGCGACACACGCTTTTCTGGGGTGAGGCCCCCTGGTGGGACCCGCACGTCGCCGCGGGGCAGTCGGCCGTCGCGGACGCGATGAACCAGATCTTCATGCCGCTGACGCTCGCGATCCGGCTGCTCCCCTCGGACATCATCTCGTTCAACCTATGGGTCGCCCTTCCGCTGCCCCTCTCCGCCCTCGGCGCCTACTTGTTCCTCCGCCGCCGGGCTCTGACCCCCCGCGGCGCTCTGACCCCACGAAGCAGCAAAAGCGCCACAGTTCGGGGTCAGAGCACCAGGGCAGACGGACACGCCGATCCCCAACGGCAACATAGAGTTGACGAACATTCAGCCGCAGCGGCTCCGACCCCGCGGGACGTCGATCTGCCGGTCGAAATCGACAAAACCGCCCCGCCTCCGGGTCAGAGCACCGCGGCCGCGAGCACCGCGGCCGCGCTCGGGGCGTGTGCCTTCGGATTGTCGGGCGTGACGGTGTCGATGCTCAACACGCCGAACCTCTCCTGGTCGGTCGCGGGACTGCCGTGGCTCCTCTGGACGGTCGAGTGCATCCTGCACCGAGGCGCGAGGACGGATTTCGTCCTCGCCGCCGTCGTCGTCGCGTTGCAGGCGCTCTGCGGCGAGCCCGTGACGTGGGCCTCGAGCGTCGCCGTCGCGATCGCGTACGCCGCGTGGACGGCGACGCCCGAGCGGCGCCTCCGAGTGGTGACGATCGTCAGCGCCGCGCTCGTGGCGGGGACCCTCCTGGCGGCCGTCCAACTGGTGCCGACGATGATCGCGGGGGTCAGAGCGCATCGGGGTACAGTCGGCACGCCCGACTTCTGGTCGTTCCATCCGCTCGCGGCGGTCGAGTTCGTGATGCCGCACGTGTTCGGCAACTACTACGACGCCTTCCTCGCCGATATTCCGTGGATGACCGTTCTCAACAGCGGCCGCGACCCGTTCTACTACTCGATCTACATCGGGACGCTCGTGCTGCTCCTTGCGGCGACAGGGGCCGCGACGCGCCGCCGGCAGGGAATCTTCTGGGGCAGCATCGCACTCCTGTTCGCATTTGCGGCGATGGGCGGATATACGCCGTTGTACCCCACGCTTCGGCGCCTTGTCCCGCCGCTCGCATATTTCCGGTTCCCGGTGAAGTACCTCGCGATCACCGCGTTGGCCGTCGCGGTGCTCGCCGCGGACGGCTGGCAGGCGATCGGCGACGCCGGGTCGCGCCGCACGATCGCACGCATTTGCCGCGCGGCGGGCACTGCCGCCTTGATCGTCGCCGCACTCCTGCTCGTCCCGATCACCGCGCACGCATGGGCCTGGCAGCGTGTGCACGATCTCGCGTCC
>JBKPTE010000063.1:0-42997 GCA_046735335.1 Acidobacteriota bacterium
CTGCCAGTACCGCGTCGATCGTGCCACGTCGCACTTTCTCCGCAATAGTTCGCGCAGCGATTTCAATCTGCAGTTCGCTTCCGCGCGTTGAGGCCAAGATGGCCGCCGCTCTGGCGCGCCATGAAGTGTAATTGGAACGCTCGCGGCGAGCGGCTCGGTACCGATTGCAGCAACCATGTTGGGCAGTTCGGCGCGCGCCCATTTTTTGAATTTTCGGTCCCGAAACGTGTGATCGGGCAATGAAAGGACGCAACGACGTAACCGCTCTTCAGCGATTCAGCCCTCAAAAACTGGCGTTCCAGTTCCGACTGCTCGACGAGGACGCCGGGAACCTCCCCGCGGGCGCGGCGGAACTCATCTTCGCGAAGACATTCGTCAAAAGTCTTGAGCCACTTCCGGCGGCGATCACGCTCGCGTGGCTTCTAAGCGCGGCGCGGCAGCGCAGCCTGACCAGCGCTTGCGGACTCCGTAGATCCTGGAAATGCATTGGTCAGACGCCTGCGCAGGAAGAGCTGCATGTTCTCAGGCGTCTGCGGCTGAACATCCGAAAGGCCATCGGCAATGTCCTGCCACGCAACGCGGAGTACATCCTGGCCAAGGGCGTCGCTCTCAGCCTTCATCAGATGTCTCGGGTCGCCCGCGACGAGTTCATCGATGGTTGCGAGAATGTACTCGTGATACGGCTTAAGTGCCCTCAGAGCACGCTCTGCGGACTGACTCATGACAGTGATACTCCCCCCACTGCCACGATCGCTGCCACGAATTGACGGTCTGGAGTGGCCGAATCTGGTCCGATCCGGCCCCGTGTGGATTGCGGAACGCCCAATAAATACGGGCTTGCAGTCAAATTCGCTTTCCGGGTGTGTGTCTTAGGAAACCGATGCTCTATCCTGCTGAGCTACGGGCGCTCAACACACACTCACGCTGACTCGGACTCACGCCGGCTGACGCCACCCGCACACGCACCGCACATCGCACCCGCGTTCAGTATGTCAGGACGGTCCGGACGTTCTCCCCTTCCAGCTTCTCGCGGCCGTTGAGCGCTGCGAGCTCGATGAGAAACGAGACGCCGACAACGTCGCCGCCAAGCTGGCGGACGAGATCGACCGTCGCGCGCGCCGTGCCGCCCGTCGCGAGCAGGTCGTCGACGATCAGCACCTTCTGCCCGCGCTCGACAGCGTCGCGATGCATCTCGAGGCTGTCGGTGCCGTACTCGAGCGCATAGCTCGCGCGCACGGTCTGCGCCGGGAGCTTTCCGAGCTTCCGCACGGGAACGAATCCGGCGCCGAGCCGATCCGCGACGGCGGATCCGAGAATGAACCCGCGACTCTCGATCCCGACGACGAGCGTGATGCCGAGTCCTTTGTACGGCTCCGCCATGCTGTCGACCGCAAGCTTGAATCCCTGCGGGTCCTTCAGCAGCGTCGTGACGTCGTAGAACAGAATCCCGGGCTTCGGGAAATCCGGAACGTGGCGAATCTGACTCTTCAAGGCGTCCATGTACCGCTCGTCTGACCTCTCCGTCATCGCACCATGAATCCCGTCGCGCGGCCGGTCGGGACGGCGTCCTCGATCTCGACGCGATCGACGTGCGCCCCTGACGGGCCGCGGTGCAGCACCGCCTCGATGCGCTGCACCGATTCGGCGTCTCCTTCGATCCAGACTTCCACTGCGCCGTCGGGCCGATTGCGGACCCACCCATGGACCCCTTCGCGTGCCGCCGCGGCTTCGGCGAAGAGGCGGAATCCGACGCCCTGCACACGTCCCGAGATGACGTAGCGGCGCGCGATGAGCATGCGAAACGCTTATTATGCCATCAAATGGCGCACATCCATTCGTCCAGCTACGGCGAGTCGCGCCTGCGCATGCTCCACGTGCGGCACCACGGCGATCGCCACGATCCGAAGGACCTGACGATCGCGCTGCGGTTCGAAGGAAGCTTCGCCGAAGCGTTCCGGCGCGGCGATGCGGCGGGCCTGCCGCCGGGCGAGGCCGTCAAGAACCTGGTGCACCGGGTGGCGCGCGAGCAGAACGACGCGGAGATCGAGCGGCTCGGCCTCGCGATCTGCGAGCGCATTCTGGACCAGCACCCGACGATCGGGCTGGCCCGGGTCGAGCTGACTGAAGCGGGATGGGCGCGCCTCGAGCCCGGCGGCAAGGCGCAGGGACAGGCGTTCACGCCCGCGGGAGTCGAACGTCGCACGGCGATCATCGCGAGCAACGGCAGCCGCGTCTCCGTGTCGTCGGGGATCGAGAACCTGATTCTGCTCCGCACCGGCCAGCGTGTCCGGCAGAAGGATGCCGAGGACCCTGTTGCCGACGAGGTGCAGCAACTCTTGATTGCGACCCTCGGCGCACGCTGGTCGTACTCGTCGGGGGACGTCAGCTTCCTGCTCTCCCGTCAAGGCGTGCGCAGCGCCATCGTCGAAACGTTCGCGTGGCACGCGAGCCCTTCGGTCCAGCAGACGCTGTACGCGATGGCGGAAGTCATCCTCGCGACATACGCGGAGATCTCCGTGGTCACCCTGACCCTGCAGGAGCGGCCCTATCGGCCGGTCGATCTGCTGGAGATGGAGCGCAACGACCTGTTCGTCGCGCGCGACGAGCCGATCGGGATCGTCGAGGTCACGGTCGAGCGCACTTGATCAGGCGGCCCTGAAAGGACCGCCCCCACGTTCCTGGCGGCACCGCCCCACGTTACAGGCCGCCGGTCTTCACGACCTCGTCGAGCCGCGCGAGATCGCGATCGAGCTGCGCGCTCAGCTCCTTGAACACCGCATAGGCCTGATCCGTCGGCCGCGCGTCGCCCGACTCGACGACCGACTGCAGCGCCGCGAGCTTGTTGTTCAACCGGATCGGGTAATTGAGCGGATCCTGGCTGCTGCGGTTGCGGTACTGATAGAGGTCGCCTTCGAGATCCGTCAGCTTGTCGGCGAGCGCCTGCGCCGCGGTCCGCGCCTTCGCGTCGTGCGCCGCTTTGCCGCGTCCTTCGGCCTTTGCCTTCATCTCGCGAATCTTGACGACCGCGTCGTTGGCGCGGGACACGGCGTCGTTAATCGCCTTCGCCAGCCTGAACTGCTCCAGGAGATCGGCATCGGTCGCCTGGATCTTCGGGTTTCGTACGATCGCAAACGGCTGCGTCTGTGTCTGGCCCGCCGCCGTGACGCGCACCTGGTAGCGTCCGGGCGGCGCGATTGGTCCGCGCGGGCTGCCGGCCCACATGATGAGCCCCTTGAAGGCGTGCGCTCCCTCGTACCGCAGGTCCCACACGAAGCGATTCAGCCCTTTCGCGAACGGAACCTTGGGAGGCGCGGGCCGGCCGGACTCGTCTTCACTCGGCGCGGTCTCCGTGTCGGGCTTCTCCTTCTCGCCGGTGCTCTTGAACGAACGAATGACGCCGCCGGTCCCGTCGAGCATCTCGATCGTGACCGGGTCGGCCGCGTCCTTCAGGAAGTAGTCGATCGTCAGGCCGCGCGACACCGATCGCATCGCGTCGGCCGGCGCAAACAGCGTGAGCGGCGCCGTCGTCGTGTCCGGCTTCGCCTGCCGTAGCAGGCCGATGTGATCGAGCACGTAGAAGGAGCGGCCGTGCGTGGCGATCACCAGGTCGTCGTTCTTCACGGCGATGCCGTGCACTGGCGTGACCGGAAGATCGAGCATGAACGGCTGCCACCGATTGCCATCGTCGAACGAGATGTAGATGCCCGTCTCGGTACCCAGCCACAGCAGGCCCTTACGCGCCGGGTCCTCTTCGATCGCGCGCGCGAAGTCGTCCGAGCGCACGCCGCTGACGATCTTCGTCCACGTGCGGCCGAAGTCGTGCGTGCGATAGACGTACGGCGCACGGTCGGACGCCTGGTAGCGATTCGCGGCGACGAATGCGGTCGACGCATCGTGCGGTGACGCCTCGATCAGGCTGATGCGCGCGAAATCCGGCAGTCCCGACGGGGTCACCTTCTCCCAGTGCTCCCCGCCGTCCCGCGTGACGTGGACGATGCCATCGTCCGATCCGGCCCAGATCACGCGGCCGTCGACCGGTGACGGGGCGAGCGAAAAGATCGTCGCGTATGTTTCGACGCCGGTCTGATCCAGCGTGATCGGTCCTCCGGAGTCCCCCATCGTCGAGGGATCGTGGCGCGTGAGGTCCGGACTGATCCGTTGCCAGGTCTGCCCTTCGTTCGTCGATTTCCAGACGTGCTGCGACGTCGCATAGAGCGTGTGCGGATCGGTGGGCGCGATCACGATCGGATACGTCCACTGGAAACGCTCGGTCATGTCGCCGGACGCGTGGCCCATCGGGTTGTCGGGCCAAACGTTCACGGCGCGCGCCTCGCCGGTCCGCCGATTCAGGCGCGTGAGGAGTCCGCCGTAGCTCCCTGCGTAAAAGACGTCGGTGTCGAGCGGATCAGGAGCGATGTAGCCGCTCTCGCCGCCGCCAACGTCGTATAGATCGCTGCCCGTGCCATTGCTCGGAACGCACACCGTCGTGTTGTCCTGCTGGGCGCCGCACACGTGATACGGAACGTGCGCGGTGGTGAACACGTTGTAGAGCTGCGCCGTCGGGAAATTTTGATCCGTCCAGCTCTCCCCGGCGTTCACCGACACGTTCGCGCCTCCGTCGTTGGCGTTGATCATCCGCTTCGGGTCATTCGCGGCGATCCAGAGGTCGTGATTGTCGCCGTGCGGCACGCGCACCGCCTTGATGGTCTTGCCGGCGTCAGTCGATCGGTAGACGCTCGTGTTCAGGACGTAGACCGTGTCCTTTGCCTGCGGGTCCGCATAGATCCGCGAGTAGTAGAACGCCCGCTGCCGCATGCGGCGGTCGTCGTTCGCCAGCTTCCAGCTCGCTCCTCCATCGTCGGACAGGAACACGCCGCCATCATTCCCTTCGACGATCGCGTAGACGCGATTCGAATCGGCGCCGGAAACGGAGACGCCGACTTTTCCCCAGAGCGGCTTTGGAAGGCCGGGCTTGTTCGTCAGCTCCGTCCACGTCGCGCCTCCGTCCGTCGTCTTGAAGAGGCCGCTTCCCGGCCCGCCGCTCGAAAGCGAATAAGGAGTCCGATACACCTCCCAGAGCGCCGCATATAAGATGTCGGGGTTCTTCGGATCCATCGCGAGGTCCACCGCGCCCGCGCGATCGCTGCGAAACAGAACACGGTCCCAGTTCTTGCCGCCGTCCTTCGAACGATAGACGCCCCGTTCGGGATTCCGTCCATACGGATTGCCGAGCGCCGCGACGTACACGACATCCGGGTTCGACGGATGCACGCGTATCCGCGCGATGGCCTGCGTCGGCTCGAGGCCAATGTGCGTCCACGTCTTTCCCGCATCGGTCGATTTGTAGACGCCATCTCCTTGGATGATGTTGCCGCGAAGCTCCGTCTCTCCCATGCCCACGTATACGACGTCCGGGGTCGACGGCGCGACCGCGATCGCGCCGACCGAGGATGTCTTCAACGCTTTGTCGGTGACCGCGTGCCACGTCTGGCCGCCGTCCGTCGTCTTCCAGACGCCGCCGCCCGTTGCGCCGAAGTAGTACTCCAGCGGCCGAGCGTCCGAGCCAGCGACCGCCTGGGAGCGCCCGCCGCGTATGGGACCGATGGAGCGCCATTTCAGTCCTGCGACCAGATTGGGATCGATTTGCGTTGGCTGCGAGACTGCCTGGGAATGAACGTGCGTCGCTGCGAATGAGCACGCAACCAGGAACGTCGACGCGGCTGCAGCCAGACGCTTCCGGAGTTTGACGTGTGTCATGAGGGCACTCGATCGATTTTTCACGTGTGGATTGTAGCCGAGCCGTTCCGGTGGAACCGCGGCGACCTCTCGCCCGCACCGGGAGAGCATCAGACGAGCTTCGGTACGTAGCCGTGCACACACTCGGCGGAAAAAAGCAGCTTTTGAAGGGCTCCGATTCGGGCACGTCGTGTGCTGTAGGAAGTGCGCAGGAGGGACCGATGCTGTTTACTATCGCGGTGATTCTGCTTGTGCTGTGGCTGCTCGGCCTCGTCAGCGGCTACACGCTGGGCAATTTCATCTACGTCCTGCTCGTTATCGCGCTCGTCCTCTTCGTGGTCGGGCTCGTGAGCGGACGACGGACAGTGTAGGCAACGCCGAGCGCTCGCCGGCCCTGCCGCATACGGCAGGGTCGGCCAATTCGTTGACCGCCGGCCAAGCCGTTGGCCGGTTCGAACGCTCGAGACGGCGAGGAAACGCGAGAATTCTCGAACGAATTCCGCACGTTATGCCCGGTGCGCCCGGGCATAGCGGTTGCTCCTGTTGTACACGGCGGACAGTGGACAGCAGGCGCCAGGCGTGGCGTTCCGGTCACCTCCGGGCCGGGACAGCCCTCCTCAGCTCGCAGCGCTGGCCTGGCGAAGCCTCCGGACCCTGCTGTCTACGCCGCCGTTTCACGCGCTCGCGCGGGACTGCGGTTCCGTCTCTTCCGTCGTGACGCTGGTTTCCCCGCGCTCCACCTCAATCGAACAATCCTTGAGCAGTGCGACGATCGCTCCAATCGCGGCGAGGACGGGCGCGAGCACCGCGCCGACGACCCCTGCCGTCAGCGGAAACTCGGCAACGGTCCGGGTTCCCTGCCGCACGACGACACGCCGGACGTTGCCCTCGTGAATGACCGCCTTCAGCCGGTCGATGACATTGCCGCTCTCTGCTTTCACCGATTCCCACCACGTGTGTTCAGGCATGGCATACCTCGACGAGAGATGACGGAAGGGATGCATCGGACGTTCCGGGCGGCCCTGAAAGGACCGCTCCCGGGGCGGCTTACTTGGGCGCCAACCGCGGAGCGACGCGCGGCGGACTCTCGCGACTGAGCTCCGTGCCCTTCGTCGTGACGTAGTACTTCGCGAGCATGTTCGGCCGTTCCCAGGCGGGCAGCGTCCCGCGATTCCGCAGATACTGCAGAAAGTTCGTCGTCACCGCCGCGAAGTGCGCTTCGTGACCGACCCGGAACACGTCTGGAATGGTGACGTGCAGTTCGGCGCCGCGATCCTCGACGCCAACCCCGGGATACTTGTCGTGGAGCGCGTTCACGCGGGCTGTCACCGCCGCGAGCACCTGCGCCTTCTGGCCTTCGGCGGGAATCACGTACAGCTCGGGCCGGTACCCGTCCGCCTTTGTTTGCCTGACCTCGACGCGTGCGCGCGCCCCCCTGTAGAACGCGAAGTGCGTATCCGCGCCTCCGGGCGCCTGCCAGTCCCAGATCACGTTCAGCGTGGCATGGATGCCGCGCAGCGTGTACGACACGAGCGTGTTGCAGAAGTACTCGAGCTTCCCGTCCTTGATGGACGGGCGCAGCGCGTCGGGGAAGCGCGGCTCGCCCGTGACCTTGCGGAAATCGTCCTCTGGAATCCACGTCGGCCAGCGCTGCGCGGCGTCGATGCGGATATCCGTGTGGTAGTCGATTGCCTTCTCCGGAAAGAGCGTCCACTGCACGAGATCGACGAGATGGGTACCGATGTCGTTGAAGCCCTCTCCCTGCTCCGCGGTGTCGAAGAACCACGGCGGTCGGATGTTGGGAACGCCGGACACCAGCTTCATCAGGTTGTGGACGCTCTCCATGTAGACGGCGGGCTCGCTCTCGCTGCCCTGAAGCAGGTCGCCGAACACGGCGCGATCGTTCACGAGCGCACGCTGCAGGATGGTCGTGATCTCGAAGCGCTCCGTCATGATGTCGTAAGCCACCAAACCGTGCGAATCCGCCTCGTCGAGCGCCGCGTCGATCTTCGGAAGGTCGTCGGACTTCAGGATCCAGGGTTTGTCGGCGAGCACGTTGAGGCCGCCGCGCACGGACCCGAGGATCCGATCGATCTTTCCGCGGTTGCGTCCTGAGAGCACGACCACGTTGCCGGGGCGCTCGCGCAGCATGCGATCGAAGTAGTCGTCGCTGGTGTGGATTTCGAGCTGCCACGCGGTCGGGTGCTCGGGGCGCAAATTGTACGCGGCGATCCGTTTCAGGTGCTCCAGGAGATCGGGCCCGAGCGGCGCGAAAACGTCGACTCGGGGTGCCACGCCGGGGTACATTTCCTTTTGAATGAGCGCTGCGTGAAAGTGGCCGGGATCGAGGGTCATCAGTCGGACGTCTGGCATGGCCGGTCGGCTCCCCTGCCCGATCGAGGGCACGCTGCTCAGCAATACCGCGAGCACGACGAAGAGTCTCGTTTTCACGGGGTTTGTCGCTGCCCGCGATCCTAGCAGATCCGTTTTGGGAACGTCCGCCCCTGCGGGCGCATCCAATCCTCACAGCATGGCTCTCACATCCCCAGCTTCGTCCGCTGCCTCTCTTGCCGACACCGATCTGATCGGGCGCATTGCCGCCCGGGACGAATCCGCATTCGAGGCGCTGATGCGCCGCTACAACGGCCGGCTGTTCCGCGTCGCGCGCGCCATTCTGCGCGACGACGGGGCCGCGGAGGATGCGCTGCAGGATGCCTACCTGGACGCGTACCGCCATGCCGGAGAGTTCGGCGGCCGCGCGCCGCTCAGCACCTGGCTGACGCGGATCGTGATCAACCACTCCTTGATGCGCCTCCGTAAGCAGAAGCGGGATCGGGTCGTCATCCCGTTTGCCGCGTGGCGCGCCGGGGACGACCAGACCACGGAGATCGACGTGGCCGACGAGAAAACCGAACCGCCGTCCAACGCCGCTCTCCGCGGCGAGATCCGCCGGATCCTCGAGCAGCGCATCGACGAGCTTCCGGTCGCGTTCCGCACGGTGTTCATCATGCGTGACGTCGAGGACATGACCGTACAGGAGACTGCGGAGTCGCTCGGGATTCCGCCGGCCACCGTGCGGACGCGGCTGTTCCGCGCGCGCGCGCTGCTGCGCCAGGCGCTCGAGCGAGACATGGACGTCGCGGCGGTCAACGTCTTCGGGTTCGCCGGCGAGCGCTGCGATCGCATCGTCGCGCTGACGCTGGAGCGCGTGCGGGAGATCTAGAGGCCGGTCACGAGCTCACGCAGAGGGCGCAGAGGAGCAGAGGACGCAAGCCAGAGGATCGCCGAGAGCCTTTGCCTGGCCGGCCTGCATGCCGGCCGACCGAGAGCACACGAGTCAGCCGGATACAAACACCGCATTGAAGACAGAGGGTGCTTGTATCCGGCTGACTCGCGTGCTCTCTGCCGCGCGAAGCGCGGCGGCAAAGGCTCTCTCCTGGCGACCTCTGCCCTTTGCATGCTCCGCGTGAGATCCCTCCCGGGAACATGCGGCTCCCGATATGCATCCAATCGATGGACACAGCCGTAGTGAGGATGAACTCGCAACCAGAGGAGTGTGCATGAAGATTTCAGCTATTGCATTCGCAGGTCTGCTCGTGGGCTCCGCCGCCGTCGTGAGCGCGCAGACGCCGAACGACGCGCAAATCGCGTCCATCGTCGTGACGGCCAACCAGGTCGACATCGACGCGGGCAAGCTCGCCGAATCCAGGGGCCAGAACGCGGACGTCAAGGCGTTCGGTGAGCTCATGGTCAAGGACCACACCGGCGTGAACAAGGCCGCCACCGATCTCGTGACGAAGCTGAAGGTGACGCCGGAAGACAACGACACCAGCAAGGCGCTCAAGGCGGGCGGCGAGAAGAACCTGGCCCACCTGAAGACGCTGAAGGGCGCGGCGTTCGACAAGGCGTACATCGATCACGAGGTCGCCTACCACCAGCAAGTGCTTGACGCCCTCGACAAGACGCTCATCCCGAACGCACAGAACGCGGAGCTCAAGGCGCTGCTCGTCAAGACGCGGCCGGCGTTCGTCGCGCATCTCGAACACGCGAAACAGCTCCAGTCGAAGCTCGAGGGAAAGAGCTAAGCGGACGTGCGCGTTGGGCGTGGCGTATCAGGAACGCTGGCTCTCATCGCTGCTCTGGGCCTGCTGCAGTGCGGCACCGCCCGGAGCAGCGCTCCGCCGCCGGTCACGCACACCGTGACGATCGAAGGTATGCAGTTCACGCCGGCCGACCTCACGGTGAAGAAGGGCGACACGGTCGTGTGGGTGAACAAGGATCTGTTCCCGCATACCGCGACGGCATCCGGGACGTTCGATTCGAAATCGATCGCCGAGGGAGCGTCGTGGCAGTTCACGCCTGCGGCGACGGGCGTATTCCCGTACACGTGCACTTTTCATCCAACGATGAAAGGCACGCTGCGGGTCGAATAGCAGAGCCTCCGTCTCCGCTTCTCGTACCAAACGACTACACAACCTGTAGGGTGTAAGACTGTGCGAGGCCGTTTTTCGCCTCCTGACGGCCCGAAAATCGCGCTCGCTTCGGGTACATCGTTTGCGCTGCACCTGTCCCGCCGTGCAGCACACCATCGCGGAACGTCTCGACCACCTCTGGGAACGGCCTCACAACCTCTGGGGCTGGTTTGCCACCGTCGACCACAAGGAAATCGGCATCCGCTACCTGGTGACCGCCTTTCTGTTCCTGGTCGCGGGCGGAATCGAAGCCATTCTCATCCGCACGCAGCTCGCGCGCCCCGAGGCGGGCGTGCTCACGCCGGAAGCCTACGACCAGATCTTCACGATGCACGGCGTCACGATGATCTTCTGGTATGCGTCGCCGATCCTCTCCGGGTTCGCCAACTACCTCATCCCGTTGATGACGGGCGCCCGCGACATGGCGTACCCGCGCCTGAACGCCTTTACGTACTGGACGTTTCTGGCCTCCGGGCTCTTTCTGTATGCGAGCCCCTTCGTCGGCCAGGCCCCGCACGCGGGATGGTTCGCGTACGTGCCCTATACGCTCCGTGAATACTCCCCGGGGCTGAACATGGACTTCTTCGCCCTGGCGCTCCTGTTTCTGACGATCTCGACGACCGCCGGCGCGATCAACTTCATCACGACCATCCTCCGGCTCCGGTCCCCCGGGATGGCGATCAGCCGCATGCCGCTGTTCTTTTACAGCACGCTGACGATCTCCGTCTCGATCGTGCTGTCGCTGCCGGCGCTGACGGCGTCGCTCGTGTTCCTCGAGCTGGATCGGCAGTGGGGCACGCACTTCTACGACACGTCGCACGGCGGGAGCGTGCTGCTGTGGCAGCAGCTGTTCTGGTTCTTCGGACATCCGTGGGTGTACGTCATCTTCCTGCCCGCGACGGGCATGATTTCGATGGTGCTGCCGGTGTTCTCGCGGCGCCCGATCGTCGGCTACACGTGGGTGGCGCTCGCGACGGTGCTGACCGGCGCGGTCGGCTTCGGCGTCTGGGTGCATCACATGTTCGCGACCGGCATGACGCAGATGTCGATGAGCTTCTTCAGCGCCGCGAGCATGACGATCTCCATCTTCAGCGCCGTGCAGGTCTTCGCCTGGGTCGCGACCATCTGGCAGGGACGCCCGGTGCTCACCACGTCCATGCTCTTTGCCATCGGCTTTCTCCTGGTCTTCGTGATCGGCGGCCTCAACGGGATCATCACGGCCGTCATTCCCTACGACTGGCAGCTCACCGACACCTACTTCGTCGTCTCGCACCTGCACTACGTGCTCGTCGGAGCGAACGTCTTTCCCGTGTTCGCGGCGTTCTACTACTGGCTGCCGAAGATCACGGGACGCCTGATGGACGAGCGGCTGGGCAAGTGGAGCTTCTGGGTGATGTTCGTCGGGTTCAACCTCGTGTTCTTCCCGATGCACATCCTCGGGCTGCTTGGAATGCCGCGGCGCATCTACACGTATCCCGCGGTCACGGGCTGGGGCGGCCTCAACATGCTCGAGACGGTCGGGACGTACGTCCTGACGGTCGGCATCCTGATCAGCGTCTGGAACCTGCTCGTCAGCCTCCGGCGAGGCGTGCTCGCCGGGAAGAACCCGTGGAACGCCGACACGATGGAGTGGGAAACGGAGTCGCCGCCCGCAGTGTATGGCTCGGAGCGCATCCCTGTCGTCACGACACGCCACCCCTTGTGGGACGAATTCGACGAGGAGTACGACCCCGACGAGGATCGCGTGTTCGATGAAGGGCGCGTGACGGTCGTGACGAGCGTGCTCGACGGCGTTCCGATCTCCGTGGCAAAGATGCCCGACGACACGCTGGCACCGTTCCTGATGGCGGTGGCGCTCACCGTGCTGTTCGCGGCGCTTCTGGTGAAAGCGATGGTATGGGCGCTGGCCGCGACGATCGCGTGCCTGTTCGTCGCAGCGGGGTGGCTCTGGCCCGAGCCGGAGAGGCGTCCGGTATGACCACGACGGTCGTGGCAGCGGGCGCCCAGGTCGCGATGCCGCACGGCGTCATCGACGATCGGCGCGGCACGTGGGGAATGCTGCTCTTCATCCTCACGGAAGCCGCGCTCTTCCTGATGTTCTTTTTCACGTACTACTACCTCTCGCACGTCTCGCGCGGTCCGTGGCCGCCCGAACCGCCCAAGCTGATGTTCGCGCTCGTCATGCTCGCCGTTCTCGTGTCGAGCAGCGTCGTGCTGCACCTCGGCGAGCGCGCGGAGAAGGAGGGCCGGTCGGGGGCGGCGCGAGTGTTCGTCGGCGCGACCGTCCTGATGGGGATCGGGTTCCTCGTCCTGCAGACGCTCGAGTATCGCAATCACCTGAAGACGCTGACGCCCATGACGGACGCGTACGGCTCCATCTTCTACACGATTACGAGCTTCCATGCAGCGCACCTGGTGCTCGGCCTGTTCATGCTGCTCTACGTGCTCGCGCTGCCGCAGATCGGGCCGGGGCACAAGCCGCCGCACCGCGCGCTGCACAACGCGTCGCTCTACTGGCACTTCGTCGATCTCGTGTGGGTGCTCATCGTGGCGCTCTTGTACGTGGCTCCCAATATCGGCCGATGACGACCACCGGCATCGACACGCGCGCGCTCTGGTTCGGCCTCGTCGCGGCGCCGCTCGCGTGGACGACGCAGGGGCTGCTCGGCTGGTTCTTCGGCGCGCGCGTGTGTGCGTCGATGACGCCCGCGAGCGTACGCGTCACGCTCGGCATCATCAGCCTCATCGCGCTGGCGATCGCGATCGCGGGAATCGGCGCGGGTCTGCGGAACTGGCGGCGGGCATCGGATGCGCCGCATCCGGTTCATGCCGAAGCATGGGATCGCGTCGAGTTCATGGCGCTCGGCGGCGTCCTGGTCAGCTCCGCGTTCACGCTCGGCATCTTCTGGGCCGGACTGTCGTCCGCGTTCCTGTTCACGTGCGGACGGGTGCGATGACGCGCGCGGCGCTGGTGGCGATTGCGATGATGGCTCCCATCGTCGGATGTCGTGGCAACAATCCGACGGAGGCGATCGCGTATTCCGTGCGGGTCGGCGGCGACGCGCACCGAGGCGCGCAGGTGATTCGGCAGTTCGGGTGCGGCGCGTGTCACACGATCCCCGGCGTCACGGGCGCCGACGGCCTCGTCGCTCCCCCCCTGCTCTGGTGGTCCCGCCGGACGTTCATCGCCGGCGAACTGCCGAACACGCCCGAAAACCTGGTTCGGTGGATCCGTTCGCCGCAGTCCGTCGAGCCGAAAACGGCGATGCCGACGCTCGGACTGACGGATCAGCAGGCCCGCGACGCCGCGGCCTATCTGTACACGTTGAGGTGAAATGTCGATGACTCGCACAGGACGCTGCGCCTTGACCTCGAAGATCGTGGTCGCCTGCGCCGCCGCGGTTCTCGCCGCGTGCGGCGGCACGGAGGGGCGCACCGCCGGTCCCGGCGCGCCGCAGGGCACGGTTCCGGGAGCGGCGCCAAACGTTCACCTCGTCTCCGAGCTGGCAAACGGCGAGTGGCGGATGCCGACCGGAGACTACGGCAACCTTCGGTACAGCCCGCTCGACCTGATCAACACGAGCAACGCCAAGGATCTCCACCCGATGACGACGATGAGCACCGGCGTGCCGCACGGCCACGAAGGGCAGCCGCTCATCATCAATAACACGATGTACGTCGTCACGCCGTATCCGAACAACCTGATCGCGGTCGACTTGACGAAGCCGGGCGGCGCCGTGAAGTGGATCTTCGAACCGCATCCGGATCCGCGCAGCGTCGGGATTGCCTGCTGCGACATCGTGAACCGCGGGGCGGCGTTTGCGAACGGCAAGATCATCTACAGCCTCCTCGACGCGAATGTCGTCGCCGTGGACGCGGAGGCGGGGCGGGAAGTGTGGCGCACGCGCGTCGGGGACATCAATCTCGGCGAAACGCTGACGGGGGCGCCGCTGGTTGTTCGCAACAAAGTCATCGTGGGCAACTCCGGCGGCGAGCTGGGTGTGCGCGGCTACGTTGTCGCGCTGGACGTCGATACGGGCAAGGAGCAGTGGCGCGCCTACAGCCAGGGACCGGACAGCGAAGTCAGGATCGGCGCGAACTTTCATCCGTTCTACGACAAGGACAAGGGGAAGGACCTGGGCGTCACGTCGTGGCGCGGGGATCAATGGAAGCTCGGGGGCGGCACGGTGTGGGGCTACATGTCCTACGACCCGGAGACGAACACGTTCTTCTACGGTACGGGCAATCCCGGCGTGTGGAACGCGGATCTCCGTCCGGGCGACAACAAGTGGTCGTGCACGATTTTCGCGCGCGATCCGGACACGGGAGAGGCGCGCTGGGCCTATCAGATCAGCGCGCACGATGCATGGGACTACGACGAGATCATGGAGAACGTGCTCGTCGACATGGACTGGCAGGGGCGCTCGCGCAAGCTGCTGATCCATCCGGGCCGCACGGGATTCGTGTACGTGCTCGATCGTGAAAGCGGCGAGCTCCTTTCTGCCGAGAAGTTCCAGCCGGTCAACTGGGCGAGCGGCTTCGATCTGAAGACCGGCAAGCCGAACGAAGATCCGAAAATGCGGACCCATTACGGGGTCGTCACGTCCGGCATCTGCCCCTCCTCCACCGGCGCGAAAGAGTTCGTGCCGTCCGCATTCTCTCCGCGCACCGGCCTGCTCTACATCCCGGCACACAACACGTGCATGGACTACGAAGGGATCGAAGCGAACTACATCGCGGGGACGCCGTACCTCGGAGCGGACGTGAAGATGTATCCCGGCCCGGGTGGGTATCAGGGAGAGCTGGTGGCGTGGGACGTCGCTCACGCGAAGAAGGTGTGGGGGGTGAAGGACGCCGTGCTTCCGATCTACAGCGGCGTCCTCGCCACGGGCGGCGACGTCGTGTTCTACGGGACGCTCGAGGGCTGGTTCGTCGCCGCCGACGCGCGAACGGGAACCGAGCTGTGGAAATTCCACACGGGGTCGGGGATCGTCGGCAACCCGATCACGTTCCTCGGGCCGGACAACAAGCAGTACGTCGCGGTGTACTCCGGTGTAGGCGGCTGGATGGGCGCCGTGGCGTTTCCGTCGGTGTCGGCGGACGATCCCTACGCGGCGCTCGGGGTCGTTGGCGCGATGAAGGACATCAAGAGATACACCGCGGCGGGAAGTACGGTCTATGTCTTCGGGTTCTAAGGTCGCGATTTCCGGCGCCGCCGTGGCGATCGGCGCGATCGTGTTCACCGTGATCGCGCGTCGGCCGCACTCGACGCCGCCGACGCATCTGGTTGCCGTCGTGCAGCCGCACGATGCGCGCCCCGCCATCGCTGCCGATGCCGCGACGCTGCGGGTGTGCGCCGACCCGAACAATCTTCCCTTTTCGAACGAACGCGGCGAGGGGTTCGAGAACGCGCTTGCCGAGCTCGTCGCGCACGATCTGGGCAGGCACGTCGCCTACTACTGGGAGCCGCAGCGCCGCGGTTTCATCCGTCGCACCCTGAATGCCGGCGCATGCGATGTCGTGATGAGCGTGCCGTCGACCTACGAGGCCGTGAGGACGACGATCCCTTACTACCGATCGTCGTACATGTTCGTCTCTCGGCGCGACAGGCGGCTTCACATCCGCTCGCTCGACGATCCGCGTCTCCGTCGCCTGACCATTGGCATTCAGATCACCGGCGACGACTACGAGAATCCGCCCGCTGCGCAGGCGCTCGCAACGCGCCACATCATCGACAACGTTCGCGGCTACACGGTCTACGGCGATTACTCGCGTCCGAATCCGTCGGCCGGCGTGCTGTCGGCTGTCGCGGACGGCAGCGTCGATGTCGCGATTGCCTGGGGGCCGCTCGCGGGTCCCTTCGCGGAGCGGCAGCGGCTGCCGCTCGACATGACGCCGGTCTCGCCGTCGGCCGACGGGCGCTCGCTTTCGTTCGTGTTCGACATCTCGATGGGCGTGCGTCGCGACGATGTGCGGCTCGCGGCTGCGCTCGACGCGCTCATCGCGCGCCGTCGCGCGGAGATCCGGCGGCTCCTCGCGTCGTACGGCGTGCCGCTGGTGCCGCGGCAAGCGGAGGTAACGGGATGACGATGCGGGAGATGGTCGTCGTGATTGCGGCCGCGGCGTTCGGGGCGCTCGTGGCGTGCAGCCATCCGCCGGGCGATCTGGCGGCAAGCTCGGGGCCGCCTCCGGTGCGGACGCCGGTCGGCCCCGTGCCGGGCGTCACCGAGAATCCTCCGCGCCCGCAGAACCCCTACTCCAGCAACGCCGGCGCGATGAGCGAAGGCCGGACGCTGTTCGTGCGCATGAACTGCTCGGGGTGCCACGGCGGACGCGCCGGAGGCGGCATGGGGCCGAGCCTTCGCGATCCCGACTGGCTCTTCGGCAACAGCGACGCGCAGATCTTCAGCAGCATTGCCGAAGGGCGATCGCACGGGATGCCCGCCTGGGGCACGAAGCTGACCGACGATCAGATCTGGAAGCTCGTGACGTACGTCAAATCGCTGCGCACACCGGACGAACCGCAGCCGCCAAGCTAATCGCATGCAGAGACGACTTCATTCGCTCGTTGCGCTCGTCGCGTCCGCGCTGGCCCTGGCGTCCTGCAGCGGCGTGCAGCCGCTCATGGCGCCGGCGGGGCCGGAGGCCCGCACGCTCGCGCACCTGGGATGGTTCGTCCTGATCACGTTCTGCATCGTGACGGTGGTCATGTGGGGGCTCATCTTCTGGGTCGCCGCTCGCCGCCGCGGCACGCTTGCCGAACACGAGCCCTGGAATGCGCCGAACGACAAGCGATGGGTCGCCGTCGGCGGCTTCCTGATTCCAGCGATCATCCTCGCGACCATTTTCGTGATGACGCTCCGTACGCTGCGCGCCTTCCCCATGGGTGACGCCGAGATGCACATGGGCGAAGCTGCGATCGTGCTGACGGGGCACCAATGGTGGTGGGAGGTGGAGTACAGGCTCGGCGCGACGCACGAGCACGTGACGACCGCGAACGAGATCCACATCCCGGCGGGGCAGCCCGTCGACATCGAGTTGCAGACGCGCGACGTCATCCACTCGTTCTGGGTTCCGCGCCTGCACGGAAAGGTGGATCTCGTTCCGGGCATCACGAACCGGATCCGTCTGCAGGCGGACGACCCCGGGCTGTTCCGCGGAGAGTGCGCCGAGTACTGCGGCCCCCAGCATGCGCACATGATCCTGCTCGTCCAGTCCGACTCGCCGTCCGATTTCGATGGTTGGCTCGCCCATCAGCGTCAGCCCGCCGTCGCGCCCGCCAGCGCGGAAGCCGAGCGCGGACAGCAGGTGTTCATGAACAGCGCATGCGAGCTGTGTCACACCGTTCGCGGCACTTCGGCTCGGGGCCTCGTCGGGCCCGACCTGACGCATATCGGTAGCCGCAAGGGCCTTGCGGCAAACGCCTACCCGAATACGACCGCCTATCTCGAGGCGTGGGTGACGCACGCGCAGTCGCTGAAGCCGAACGCGCAGATGCCGAACATCACCGCCTTCACCGGAGAGGATCTCCGCGCGCTCGTGACCTACCTGGAGGGGTTGCAATGACGACGTCCAACAGCTGGCGAGGGGCCGGCGCGGCAATTGCCATCGCCGCTCTTCTCGTCGCGTGCTCGAGAGTGGAATCGCGCCGGCCCGAAGGGAGCGACGCATCCGAGCGGCAGGCGGGAGGCGCCGCCGCGCAGAGCGGGGGGCCAAGGCAGGGCGCGGCTTCGGCGCAGTGCGGCGATCTGCCGTCGGCGAACGACCTGAAGAAGTGGCTGCGGGAGGCGCCGAACGAATCTGAGGCCGGCGGTCTGATGTCCGGCAAGATGGAATGGGCGGCCGTCGTCAATCGCCAGGGCGAGGTGTGCGCGACTGCCGTGGCGACGGACGATCCGGCGAGCGCATGGCCAGGGAGCCAGGCCATCTCCAAAGCGAAGGCGTACACGGCGAACGCGTACAGCACCGACACGACGCCGATGTCAACCGCGCGGCTCTATACCCTCACGCAGCCCGGGCACTCGCTGTGGGGCGTCGCCGAGCCGAACCCGTTCAACGGTGATTGTCTGGTCTCGCCGAGGGATTCCGGTAAGACCGACGGGAAGATCTGCGGCGGCTCGATCGCCTTCGGCGGCGGCGTTCCCCTCTATCGCAACAAGACGCGGGTCGGCGGCCTTGGCGTCAGCGGCGACACCGCCTGCGCCGACCACGAGATCGCCAAGCGCATCCGGCATCTGGCGAGTCTGGATCCCGAGAAGGGAGAATTCGCCGACGACATCCAGTTCAGCAGCGTCGACGGCGCGTCGATTTTCACGCACCCGTTGTGTCCGAACACGTGGAGGAATGGAAAGAAGGTTGGCGAGGAGCCGAAGGCAGCAGGGTATTAGGCGTGCTGAGCCGGGTCTAAGAGACCCGGCCTACAAGCGTCGTGATTGGCCTACAATCGTCGTGATTGATGTAGGCCGGGTCTCTTAGACCCGGCTCCATTACACGATGATGCCCTTGCGCACGGCGTAGAGCACGATCTCCGCCGTGTTGTGGAGGTTCAGCTTCAGCATCAGGTTCGCGCGATGCGTCTCCACCGTGGAGAGCCCCACGTCGAGGACGGTGGCGACTTCCTTGTTCGTGCGCCCCTCCGCAAGCAGCTGCAGCACTTCCTTCTCGCGGTCCGTGAGCAGATGGTACGAGTCCGTCAGGCCGCGCGCCTGCAGCGCGCGCATGTGGTCCTCCACGAGAACCGCCGTCACCGCCGCGCTGAAGAACGGCTTGCCTGACGCGACGGTGCGCACGGCCGGCAGCAGATCCTCGTCCGTCGCATCCTTCAGCAGATACGCGCGGGCCCCAGCCGCGAGCGCGCGCAGGATGTACGACTCGTCGGTGTGCATGCTGAGGATCAACACCCGCGGCGGACGATCGAGCTTCTGCACGCGCGCGGTCACCTCGATACCGTTCATCTTCGGCATCGCCACGTCGACGATCAGAATGTCGGGGGCGAGCTCCTCGCAGAGCCGCAGCGCCTCGAGGCCGTCCGCCGCTTCGCCGACGACCATGAGATCGGGGTGCGTTTCGAGCAGGCTGCGCAGCCCGCGCCGAACGATGCCGTGGTCGTCAGCCAGCAGCACGCGCAAGGTGGTCCTCCGCTGCCGGCACGACGGGCAGCGACAGCGCGAGGGTCGTCCCCGCGCCGGGCGCGCTGCGCACCGTCATCGTTCCGTGCAGTTCCTTGACGCGCTCCTCGATGCCCCGCAGCCCCAGGCCCCGCCGCCGCGCGACGTCGATCCCGACGCCGTTGTCGATCACGCGCACCTCGAGCCCGGTCGGCCTGCCGACAATCGAAATCC
Organism: Acidobacteriota bacterium; assembly: GCA_046735335.1. Taxonomy (GTDB): domain Bacteria; phylum Acidobacteriota; class Vicinamibacteria; order Vicinamibacterales; family 2-12-FULL-66-21; genus JBKPQB01. Next base: position 19,550 of record JBKPTE010000063.1, read on the forward strand.
GGATGTGCGTTGCGCGCGAGTGGCGGAGGCAGTTCGTCAGCGCCTCCTGCACGGCTCTGTAAATGCAGGTGCGATACCGGTCCTCGAGCGTGTCGATGTCTCCGTCGACGGTGAGATCGATCGGGATGTTCGCCCGGCGGCTCACGTCCCGCACCAGCCACTCGAGTGCGGGCTTCAGGCCGAAGTCGTCCAGCATGCTCGGCCTGAGCCCCAGCGCGAGATCGCGCACCACGCGGACGACGCTGTCCAGGAGCTGGCGGCATTCGGCGACGGCGGCGCCCACGGGCGTTTCCCCCGGCGTCCGGAGGCGGTCCACGCGTCCGAGCTCCATGCGCAGCGCGGTGAGGATCTGGCCGACGTGATCGTGCAGCTCGCGCGAGAGTTTCTTGCGCTCTTCCTCCTGCGTCGCGACGAGCTGCTGCGAGAGGTGGCGCATCTGGCGTTCGGCATCCTCGCTCACCTCGCGCTGCCCCTCCGATCGGCGCTCGAGCACCCGAAGCCTGACGACCGCGATCGCCGAGAGCACGACGCCCAGCAGCAGCGTGCGCCAGAGGAGCGTGTGCAGGTCCGTCCGGAGCGCGTCGTAGCGCCGCGAGACTTCCACGCGCTGCGTTTTCAAATTCTCGGTGTTCAGATCCTCGATCTGCTGCGCGATCGTCAGGACGGCGTCGCGGCGCGGCAGGACTTCCTTGCGAAGGAAGCGCGCGCTCAGGAACTGCTTCTCCGGAGGCGTCCAGTCGAACAGCGGCTCGAACGCCGACCAGTACTCTTCGAGCTTCGCCTGCAGGTTCGCGATCCGCTCGTCGTCGTCGCTGCCGCCGTGCGCAATGGCGGCCAGCTCTGAGAGCGTCGCCAGATTTCGCGTGCGGAACTTCGCGAGGTTCTCCCTGTATTCCGGCGCGTGCTCGCGCTCGGTGTCGAGCAGGTAGTCGCGAATGAAGATGCCCGACAGGTTCACGTCCTGGCGAAGGCTGCGGAGTTTTTCGTCGACCTCGCGATGGTGCGTGTTCAATTGGTCGAGCTGCGTGTAGATGTACTGTGCTTTGCGGGAGGCCGTCAGGATCGAGAGTACGACGAGGAGCAGCAGCCCGCCGAGCCCGAGCGCGGCAACGGGCCACGTGCGGACGCGCCACTGCCGCCAAATGGATGGAGCCATGCTGTTTACAGGGTACAACGCGCGCCGCCGCGGCGACATCGGGTAGAGGGGGGAACTCTGCCGCAAGCTCGACCGTTATACGGCAGAGCTGCCCGTCCCCCGTGAAACATCGGCGACTCCCCCCTTCACCCGATTCCCATCGAGCCGGGCCTGCGATTTACTGGGCCCAGATATGAGACACGACATCAATGTGCTGACACCACCGATCACCGACGACCTGCGGCTGGCGTCGTCGCGCGTGCTGCTGAATCCCGCAGCAGACGGCCGCCGTGTCATCGTTCTCGCGAATCGTGAGCCGCTCAGCCACGAGTGGGACGCGGAAGGGCGTATCGAAACGAAGGTCTCCACCAGCGGTCTCGTCACAGCGTCGGAGCCCTTGGTCCGCGAATCCGGCGGCGTCTGGGTCGCGCACGGCAGCGGCAGCGCCGATCGCGCGGTCGTCGATCGCTGGGACGGCGTGATGATTCCCGCCGAGGATCCGGCATACCGGCTCCGCCGCGTGTGGCTGGACGCCGCCGAACAGGCGGGCTACTACTACGGGTTCGCGAACGACGGTCTCTGGCCGTTGTGCCATCGAGTGCACGTGCGGCCCGAGTTCCGTTCGGCAGACTTCGACATGTACTGGACGATCAACGCGCGCTTCGCCGAGGCCGTGTGCGACGAGGCGCAGGACGATCCGGCGATCGTCTTCGTGCAGGACTATCACTTCGCGCTTGCGCCGCTGATGATCCGCGAGCGGCTGCCGTTCGGCACGATCGCGGGCTTCTGGCACATTCCGTGGCCGAGCGTCGAGCGGCTCGAGATCTGTCCCTGGGCGGCGTATCTCGTCGAAGGCATGCTCGGCGCCGACCTCTTCGGCTTCCAGACGCCGCAGGACTGCGCGCATTTCCTCGACGCGGCCCAGTCTCTTCTCGGAGCCGAGGTGGACCGCCGACGCGCCATCGTGACCCACGAGGGACGGCGAACCCAGGTGCGGGCCTACCCCGCGTCGGTGCAGTGCGAGCCTGCCTGCCTGCGCGAGACGGGATCGATCGATCGCTCCGGACGGGCCGTTCGTGCGCGGCACGGCCTGCGCGAACGCGACCGCATCGTTGTCGGCGTCGATCGGCTGGACTACACGAAGGGCATCGAAGAGAAGATCCTCGCCTTCGAGCGCCTGCTCGAGATGTACCCGCAGTTCGTCGATTCAGCGGTGTTCGTCCAGGTGGCCCAGCCAAGCCGTCAGCTCCTGAAGCCGTACCAGGAGGTGCGCGAGCGCGTCGTGGCCGCCGCGGCCCGCGTCAACGCGCGTTTTGCCACGGCACGCTGGCGACCGATCGTGCTCATCGAGAACGCGCAGTCACCGGCGGAGGTGTACCGCCTCTACCGCGCCGCCGACGTGTGCTACGTCGGCAGCCTCCACGACGGCATGAACCTCGTCGCGAAGGAGTTCGTCACCGCCCGCGACGACGATCACGGTGTGCTCGTCTTGAGCGGCTTCGCGGGAGCCGCGCAGGAGCTCACCGATGCCGTGATGATCAATCCGTACGACGTCGAGGGCACCGCCAACGCGCTGGCGTCCGCGCTCGAGATGCACGCCATCGAGCAGCAGCATCGGATGCGCCGCATGCGCGCGCACATCCGCGCGTGGGACGCCCGCGCGTGGGGCGCACGTGTGCTCGAAGACGCCGAACGAGCCGGCGGCGGTCCGGAGATTCGCGTGCCCGACGCCAGGACGTCAGCAACAGTTCCCCTCAGCCTCGGATGACGTCTCGCTCTGAAGGAGGTGGTGCAGAAGCAGAACACCGTGGACATGCTCGAAGGCCAGACGCGCCGGGAGACTCACGCAGGGATTTCTCGTCGCGCCCTGGCCTTCGGGTGGATCGCTGTTGGAGGTTGGAGGTTGGATCCGTAGCCCGGAACTTCAGTTCCGGGACAGGTAGCGCAGCAACCCCACGTTGAGCAGCAGGCAGAGGACGCTCGCGATTGCCGCGGGCCAGACGACGCTGTCGTCCCCTCCCAGAGAGGCGTTCATCGTCGCGGTCAGCAGCCAGAGCTGCAGGATGACGATGATGAGGACGAAGCCGAGCATGCCGTAGAGGATGGTCGTCCGCTGCTCGCGTGCGAACGGTCGACGGCGCGTCATGTCAGACGGTCCTCGGTTCGATGTCCGTGGCATAGATGTCGCGCCCGCGGACGTCGAGCAGCACGCGCGGCAGGGGACGCCGCGGCGGGCCGGCAATCGGGCGGCCGGATCGCAGATCGAACAGCCCGTCGTGGCAGGGACAGGTCAGCACGCCGCGCGCCGGCTGCGGAATGACGGCGCAGGACAAGTGCGTGCACTTCTGACTGTAGGCGACGAGGTCGCGCTCCCCCAGCCGCGTCAGCACGCACGGATCGTGATCCCCCGGGTACGTGAACACTATGGAGGCGCCGACGGCCACCTCGTCGAGAGATGAGATGCGCCGGACCTCGCCGCGGCCGCGGCGCTTCCGCCACCAGTTCTGCGCGGCAATCCAGAGCTGCCCCACCGCAAATGCGCCGCTCGTGAGCACCATGAACTTCATGAAGTCGCGGCGCTCGACGTAGTGATCCTGCGGCCAGTCGACCGGGAAATCGTGTCGCCACGCCGGCTGCGCTTCAGCCGGGCGGAAGTCGGGTGCGATCGTGATCAGCTCGCGATCGCGAACGGGCGTGTACAGGTCGGCCGGCGCCGTGCCCGTCAGGCCTTCGCGTGCCGGAGAATCGACGCGCGGATCGACAGTGGGCTCGTCGTCGGCCATCAGGGAATCTCCACGGCAGCAAACGGATCGATGTCGAGCGGCGAGTCGTCGCGCGCTGGCACGAGCCGCAGCGGAATCGCGCGGCTCGGCGGCCGGTCGTCCATCGCGGCGGCCACGTCCACGTAGGCGGGCCTGGCAACGAGCTGCCGCGGCACCATCGTGAACACGCGCGTCGTGATCGTCTGGTTGCCGAACCGGAACACGTTGGCCGGCGCGCTCATGGGCCGGAGCTGCTCGATCTGCTCCAGCGTTCCAAAAAAAAGCGCCTGGCTTGGGCAGACGGTCGCGCACATCGGCTAGCGTCCGACGCTCGATCGGTCGTAGCACATGTCGCACTTCATCATGATCTGGCGGTCCTCGTACAGCTCCGGCACGCCGAACGGACACGCCATGACGCAGTTGCCGCACGCGATGCAGCGGGGGCGCCGCGCGGACTGCACCACCCCGTCGCCGGTTCGCTTGATCGCGTCGGCCGGACACACCTCGGCGCACGTCGGCTCCTCGCAGTGCATGCAGACGACGGGCACCGTCTGGATGCTCTCCGGACGGTTCACGTATTCGAGATGAATCATCGAATCGCCGCGGTGCGTGTCGCATTCCGTGCAGGCCTGCACGCATGCCTGGCAGCCGATGCAGCGGCTCGGATCGACGAAGAAGTGCAGGTGCTCGGGCTTAGCCATCGGCCTTCTTCACGCGGCAGCCGCAGACCTTGAACTGAGGAATCCTGCTGATCGGATCCTGCGCGGCGACGGTCAACTGGTTCGGGCTCTTCTTCCCCGGCCAATGGTACGGAATGAAGATCGTGTCGGGCCGGATCGTCGTCACGACCATGGCGCGGAGGGTGATCGTGCCGCGCCGCGTTTCGGCCGTCGCCCAGTCGCCATCCGCGATGCCCAGCTTTGCCGCAAGCCGAGGGTGGATTTCGATCCGCGGCTCGGGATACTGCTGCACGAGCGGGCCGATCCGGCGCGTCTGCGTGCCCGAGAGGAACTGGCTCACCACTCGACCCGTCGTCAGGAACAGCGGGTACTCAGCGGACGCGTCGTCCACCGGCGGACGGTAGTCCGCGACGTTGAATCGCGCGCGGCCGTCGGGAAAATAGAATGGCCCGCTGCCCTGTGCGACCGGGTTGTAGCTCCCGGGCTCGAACAGGCGCGGCGTTCCCGGATGATCCACCGGCGCACCGGTCCGCGGATCGTCGCTGTAACACGGCCAGAAGACGCCCATCTGCCGCTCGACCTTGTCATAGGTGACGCCCGAGTAGTCGGCGATCCCTCCCTTGCTCGCGACGCGCAGCTCCTCGAAGATCTCGCGCGGTTCCGAGAAGGTGAAGCCGTGCGGGCGGCCGAGCGCGCGCGCGAGGTCCTGCAGGATGCGCCAGTCCTCGCGTGCTTCGCCGGGACAGTCGACGGCCTTGTTGATCTTGATGATTCGTCCTTCCACCTGGGTGACCGTTCCTTCGTCTTCCTCCTGCAGGCTCCCCGGCAGCACGACGTCTGCGTGCCACGCCGTGTCGTTCAGGAAGAAATCAATCGCCGTGTAGAACTCGAGCTGGTCGAGGCAGCGGGTCACGTACGAGTTGTCGGGGAGAGAGACCTTCGGGTTGAAGCAGATTGAGACGAGCGCCTTGATCTCCCCCGCGTCGATCTTCCGGAACATCTCGTATGCGTCGACGCCAGGCCCCGGCAGGTCGCGTTCGTCGATGCCCCACACGCGTGCGATGAACTGCCGGTGCTCCGGGTTGCTGATGTCCCGCAGCCCGGGAAGTTGATCGCACTTCTGGCCGTGCTCGCGTCCGCCCTGTCCGTTCGCCTGGCCGACGATCGTGCCGTAGCCGCTCTTCGGTTTGCCGATCCGGCCCGAGGCGAGCACGAGATTGATCGTGCCGAGCGCGTTCTGCACGCCGTTCGAGTGATGCTCGATGCCGCGCGCATGGAACAGAAAGCTGCTGCGCGCGGTTCCCCACCATTCGGCGGCCTGCTCGATGGAACGTGCGGGGACGCCCGTCACGGCGGCGGCGCGCTCGAGCGGCCATTCGCCGCAGTACTCAGCCACCTCGTCGAAACCGGTCGTGCAGCGCTCGATGAACTCGCGATCGATCCAGCCGCGCTCGATCATGATCTGCAGGACGCTTGCGAAGAGCGCGGCGTCGCGGCCGGGCTTCACCGGCAGGTACAGATCGCAGGTGCGTGCAATCGGGGTGATCCGCGGGTCCTGCACGATGATGCGCGCACCCTGTTCGCGCGCCTGCCAGATGTAGTTCGTCGTGATGGGCGAACACTCGGCGACGTTCGAGCCCGCGACCCAGATCACCTCCGTCCCGACCATGTCGGACCACGGGTTGGTCGTGCGATCGATGCCGAACGCCTTCTTGTTCGCGGCGCCGGCGCTCACCATGCAGAGCCGGCCGTTGTAGTCGATGTACGGCGTGCGGAGACAGACGCGGGCGAACTTGCCGAGCAGGTAGGTCTTCTCTGTCGTCAGGCTTGCGCCGCCGAGGACCCCGACCGATCCGTACCCGTGTGCCTTCTGAATTCGATCGAGCTCCGCGGCGACGCGCGCGATCGCCTCGTCGTACGGCATCGGGCTGAAACCTGCGTCAGCAGCGTCATCGCGACGAAGCGCCGTCAACAACCGATCCGGGTGCGAGCCCTGCAGGTAGCGCTTCACGCCCTTCGGGCAGAGCATCCCGCGGTTGAACGGAAAGTCTTCCCACGGCTCGAAGCCGATCACTTCGTTCTCGCGGACCTTCAATTGAATGCCGCACTGCTGGCCGCAGAAGCAACAGTGCGTCTTCACGAGCCGCTCCGGCTCCACGCTCGTCGACAGCCGCATCCCCGTCATGCCGGACAGATGCGGCCCGAAGCGGTCGACGATCTTCAGTTCATCGGCTGGAATCGTGGCCATGAGGTTCGAGGACTACGCGGATGGCTCCTGTCCCGTGCGCCACAGTGCGCCCTGCGCGAGGCCGTAGAGCGCGCGGCGGCACTGCGGGCAGATCTCCTGATAGTGACCGCCGCCCGGCAGCTCGTACGTGAAGCCAAGCTGCCGTTCGACGATCGCGAGGTCGCGCACCATCATCGCGGACGCGAACGGCCGGCGGCAGCGTTTGCAGTGCGCCTGCTCGCCGCGCGCGCCGACGTCCTTGTAGACGCTGACGCCGAGCTGCGCCGGACGCTGAAAGACGTGGAACAGCTTGCCGAACGGCAGGTACAGCAGCGTGATGATGACGGTCGTCGCGTGAAGAATCGCGAGGAACTCGTACGCGTATCCTTTCATCCAGGTATAGCTCGCCGTCAGCATCAAACCCGTGATGCTGATCGCGAACAACAGCAGGAGCGGCAGGATGTCCTGTCCGAACTGCTGCACGGCGACGGCCCCGTGGTCGATCATGCGCCGGCGGAACGCAAGCATCACGCCCGCGATCACCAGGAACGACGACCAGACGAGGCCGTGGAACAGCAGGAACGCCACGACGGATTCGACGGGAAAGCTCTGGACCGCGAAGCCGAAGAGGTACGTGCGGTACACGTGCAGATCGCCCGGAACGGTCTGGAAGTGGATCCACCCCCAGACGAGCGGAAACGTGATGGCAGCGGCCAGCAGGCAGCCCCACATGATCAGCCAGTGTGCGAGGCCCCGAAGGCGCGCGCGCCGGAAGATGAAGCGGTTCGCGGCGAACTCCACAATCGCCCGGCGCGCGAGCGCGGCGGCGTTGCGGGCGATCCGCTGCGGCTCGCGGGCGACTTCCCAGCCTCTGCGCCAGTACATCCGCGTCGGCGGACGATCGAGCCACATCGCATAGCGATAGCCGATGCCGAACGCGGCGAACAGCGTCGCGAACGTGTAGCCGACGAGCGCCGCGTCGAAATTCTGGAGGTTCCGCGATCCCACGACGATCGCCGCGGCCAGCGTGAGCGTGACGAGCGTGCCCCACGCGGCGGCGCGGATGCGCGCCAGCGTGCGGCGCGCTGCAGGCGACAGCGATTCGGCGGAGCGAAGATCGGCCGGACGGAAGGCTCGCGTGTTGGCCGCGCGGAGCGTGAATGCCGTCGCCGACAACAGCGCGAAGCCAGGCCAGATGACGCCGAACGCGTCGCGGAAGCCGCCGAGCAGCAGCGGCGGAAAGAACCCGCCAAGCCCGCCGAGCGCGCCGACGAGTCCGGTCACCGTCCCCGTCTCGCCGGGGAATCGTTCGGGGACCAGCTTGAACACCGCGCCGTTGCCCAGCCCCATCAGGAGCGCGCAGGCCAGCGCGCCAACCGTGAACGGGACGATCGCGGGCCACGCCATCAGCCACGCGAAGCCGGCAATCCCGCCGAACACCCAGGACAACACCTGGGCGCCGCCGATCCGATCGGCGAGCCACCCGCCGACCGGCCGCATGGCCGTCGCGAGCACGACGAATCCTGCCGCACGAAAACCGGCATCCGCGGGAGTCAGCGCGAATTCCGTACGCAGGAGCGTGGGAAGGTAGATGGAGAACGCGACGAAGCCGCCGAACGTGAGGAAGTAGAACGCGCCGAGGAGCCAGGCCGTGGGCGCGCGCCGGAGCACCGCGAACATCGCACCGAAATTGGGGCGGCCGCCGGGCACGGGCGGGTTGCGCGCGCCAAGCCCGTACACGATGGCCCACACGAGCAGGATCACGCCCATCCCGCGGAACACCGTCGTCCACCCGAAGCGCGCTGCGAGGAGCGCGCCGCCGAACACGGCGAACGACTGGCCCAGCGTGCCGAGGCCGTACACGCCCAGCGCGGCTCCCTGCCGCGACGCCGGCGTCCAGCGCGAGACGAACGCGGCGCCGATCGCGAACGACGACCCGGCAAGCCCGAGGAAGAACGCGGCGGCGATGAGCGCGGGATAGCTGTGTGTGAGCGGGACGATCCACGCGGCGGCGGCCGAGAGGACGAGCAGCAGCGCGAACATGGCGCGGCCGCCGAACCGATCGGTGAGCATCCCCATCGGCAGCCGGGCGAGCGAGCCGAGAAGGACGGGCACCGCGACGAGCAACGCCGTCTGAAACGCCGTCAGCCCGTACAGCGCCGTGAAGGTCGGCGCGAGTCCGCCGATGAGCCCCCACGCGGCAAACGAGATCGTGAAGGAGATCGTCGCGAGCGCGAGCGCGCGAATCGCGCCGCGCCTGGCCTCATCAACTCTCATGCTGCTATGCCCAGCAGCTAGAACGTACCTCAGAAAGGGAGATGCGGCCAGGGGGTGAGCAGGACCATTGGGCTCCCCTGTCGCGGCTTCGCTGCACTTCACGGTCCGGTGGCGGCGCACACCGGTCCTGCTCGCCCGTCAGCCGCGTGGCCGCGGCGTTGTCACGCTCACCCGATGGGCGCCGATACCAGCCGCTCGGCCGCGCGCTGCGCGGCGCGCGGGAAGAGAATGTTGTTCTCCAGGTGGACGTGCACGTGCATGTCGCGCTCGAACTCGGCAAGGCCGTGGTACAAGCCGCGGTACGTCGGACACGCACCCTCGGGAGGCGTGAAGGCGCTCGTCAGCTCGCGCATGCGCGCGAGCGCCTCGCCCGCCGCTTCGTGCTCCGCCTCCATCGCGTGAATCGGCGCCTGGATCCACTGACACGCGGCGGGATTGATCGACCGATCGCCGTTGTCGATCGCGACGATCGTGGGAAACAGCACGGCGTCTTCCTTCGCCATGTGGTCGAGCAGCTCGGCCTGGAGCGTTTCGAACGTGACCTCGAGCTCGCGTACTTCCGGATGGTCCGCGCCGTGACGGCTCACGACCTTCGCCAGCATCTGCGAGAGACGCGGGATCTCCGCCCGAAGCGTCTCGTGAAAGCGGCGCTGGATGTGCGAAACGAGGTCCGGCAGCGGCGCCGCGCGCCAGTCCCTCTGTTCGTCCGCTGCGGCCTGCGCGGCGCGCAGCTCCGCGAGGACGGTCTCCGCATCGAGCCCGTGTTTCGCGCACGCCTCCGCCAGCGGAATCTTTCCCCCGCAGCAGAAATCGATCTGGTGCTGCTGGAATATACGGATCGAGCCGGGATCGTGCGTGGCGATGTCGGCAACCTTGGAATTCGCTGTAATCTGCATCGGATATCCTCGTGAGACGAATGACGTCTTGGACTGTACGGCGAGCTTCAGCGCGGATCGTTGCGCTGGCGCAAACCGCCGCGCGACACGCGGCACGATGAGCACGGGCGGAGGCGTCACCGGGTCGCGCATCTTCGATGGGCTCGACGATGAAGGCCGCCGGCTCTGGCTGGATGAAAGCTCGACGGTATCGCTGAAGCGGGGCCAGGCCCTCGCGAGGCAGGGCGATGAGAAGCGGACGTTTTACGTCATTGACCGCGGCCTCCTGAAGCTCGTGCAGCTGACGCCCGAAGGGCACGAGCTCATCGTCCGGTTCGTCGGGCCGGGCGAGCCCTTCGGCGGCGTCGTCGCGCTCGACGGCGCCACGTATCCGGTCACGGCACTGGCGGTCGGAGGGACGGATCTGCGCGGTTGGCCGAGACAGCGGCTGGCGCGCCTGCTCGAGCAGTTCCCTCAGGTCCGCACCAACATCATGCGCGAGATGACCGCGCACATGACCGACGCGTTGACGCGCGTTCGCGAGCTCGCCACCGAGCGGGTCGGGCAGCGCCTCGCGCACACGCTGCTGCGCCTCATGCGCCAGTGCGGAAAGACCACGTCCCAGGGCGTGCTGATTACGCACCCGTTGACCCGGCAGGAACTCGCCGAGCTGACAGGGACGACCCTCTATACCGTCAGCCGTACGCTGTCACAGTGGCAGGCCGACGGCATTCTGCATTCCACGAACCGGCGGCTGCTCGTGAAGCAGCCGCGGCGATTGGAGGCGATCGCAGACGCCGCCGAACCCTGACCCTCCAAGCTTTTTCAGTGCTCGCGGGGGCCCACCCCCGCTCGCTCTCGCTCGGCGGCGCGGCTGCGCCGCGCTGCACGCCAACCTTCGCGCCCACGTCTGGCGAAGGTTGCCCGCCGTAGCCTTGGCGAAGGCGGGCCGCTCGGGCCGCAGGCGCTCCAACCTCCTAATTGCGCTGGCGCAAAGCCACCGGCCGCTGGCTTCCCTATCCTTATTAGGACGTGACGCGGTCATGAACGAGGATTCCAAGCGCCCCGGCGTGCCGCTGCAGCCGAAGAACCCGGAGCGCATCTGCTGGGGATGCAACAAGTACTGCCCCGCCGACGACCTCGCGTGCGGCAACGGCACCATCCGTACGCCGCACCCGATCGAGCTGTTCGGCCCTGACTGGGTCGAATGGTGCGAACACCGCTCGGAGAATCAGCAAGTCAAAAATTAAGATCGCTAAAGATCTCTTGCCAGCCGCCAAACTTTCATGTTACGGTCCCGCCCACCCAATACACTCGCGGGCGGGGAACCAAGACAGGGAGGAGTCGGCAATGAGCAAGCTGCGGGTTTCGACCCCAGTAGCATTGACAGCGTTCGTCTTTTTCTGGATCTGCTTCGCAGGCGCGCCTGCCGCGTCTGCGCAAGGAACGAACGGCATTCTCACAGGTACGATCGTCGATGATTCGGGAGCCGCCGTCCCGGGGGCCACCGTCACGGCGACGGAGACGGCTACCGCGACGTCGCGGACGACGGTCTCGGGGGAATCCGGCCTGTTTCGAATGGCCGCATTGAATCCCGGACGGTATACGGTCCGGGTCGAACTATCCGGGTTCAGGACCCTGACGGTCGCCGACATCAACCTGTCGACGAACGAGACGCGCGACCTCGGCAAGCTGAAACTGGAGGTCGGCGGAGTGACCGAGAAGGTCGAGGTCACCTCCGAAGCGACGCCCGTGCAGGTGGCCGACAGCGCCCGCCGCAAGACGGTCACGGGCGACGATCTTCAGAACATCCAGATGAAGGGGCGGGACATCTACAACCTGCTCGCGGTGCTGCCGGGCGTGCAGGACACGAACCTGAATCGTGACTTCTCGTCTTGGACGTCCGCCACCCAGATCACCATCAACGGCTCGGCGTCGGAAAAGAAGGACGTCCGCGTCGATGGCATCAACATCGTCGACGAAGGAGGATGCGGCACGGCCTTCGTCAATCTCAACATGGACGCAGTGAGCGAGGTGCAGGTCATCGCCAACGGCTACACGGCCGAGAACGGACGCAACAACGGCGGCCTCATCAACGTCGTGACCAAGTCCGGCACGAACACGTTCAAGGGCTCCGCCTGGTACAACGGCCGCCGCGATCGCTTCAATTCGATCGACTACTTCCGCAAGGTGAACGATCAGGCGAAGCCGCTCTACGACGTCAACATCCAGGGCTACAGCTTTGGCGGGCCGTTCGTGATCCCCGGCGTGTTCGACAGCCGGAAGGCGAAGCGCAAGACCTTTTTCTTCGTGTCGCAGGAATACACCAACGACAAGCGGCCGACGGTGACGGTGACGTCGAACCTCCCGACCGCGCTCGAACGCTCCGGCGACTTCTCGCAGACGCGCATCACGAACGGCACGATCCAGCCGATCATCGATCCGGTGACGGGCAAGCAGTTCGCCAACAACATCATCCCGGCGGCCGGAACGCCTGGCTGCGGCGTGCAGTTCAGTTGCGTGAACCCGCTCGGCCAGAAGATGCTCAACCTGCTGCCGCTGCCGAACAACATCCTGAACCTGCAGCCCGGCCAGGAATGGACGCAGAATTCAGCGTTCGACCGAACGCCGGAACACGGCCGCACGAGCAGCGTCGTGCGAATCGATCAGGTCTTCACGGAGAAGACGCGTGTCGCCTTCAAATTTGCGAAAGATCGTGACGACACGTGGAGCTACAACAATTTCACGCCGGGCACCGGACACGTCAACAACGACACCCCGGGCATTCTGGCGTCGTCCACCGTCACCCAGGTGCTCAGGTCGAACGTCGTCAACGAGATGAACTTCGGCTACACGCACAATCGGTGGGGGTTCACAGCCGGTCCCGAGGACAAGATCGGGAACAGCTTCGATTACACCTCGCTTTACGCGAACTCGCTCGGGATCAACGCCCCACGGCTTCAGCCACTGGGCAACTACTCGGATCCGCCGCAGCTCTCCGGATTTGGAGGGCCGCAGGTTGACGAGTGGCCCTACGCCCCGCGCTTCAGCACGAGCGGCGGCAACCGGACGAACCTCGCGGGCTACATGACCGCGAACAACAACCTTCCCCTTCCGCGGCTGAACATCAGCGCCCGCGGCTCCTGGGCAGACGATCTCTCGATCACGAAAGGGCGCCACAACATCAAGATGGGCGTCTATATCGAATACGATCACAAGACCGAACCGGGGTCTGCGGATTACATGGGGAACTTCAATTTCGGGAACGACGCGAGCAATCCGCTGAACACGGGTAACGGTTACGCAAACCTGCTGCTTGGCAACTTCAGCACGTATACGGAGCTCACCGCGCGGGTCGACAAGGCGGTGCGGCACTGGCAGAACGACTTCTACGTCCAGGACAACTGGCGCGCGACCAACCGCCTGACGTTCGACTACGGCATGCGGTTCCAGCACAGCGGCTCCGACTTCGAGGTCAATAACAACCATTCGGGCTTCTTCATCGACCAGTGGAATCCGAGCCAGGCGGCCCGGGTGTACCGGCTGGTCTGCACGAACGGCGCGCCGGGGAATCAGGCGTGTGCCACCGCCAACCAGCGCGCGGTTGACCCGGCCAATCCCGGCACGTTCTTCCCCTCCGTCTTCGCCGGCAATATCGTGCCGGGCACCGGCAATCAGATCAACGGCGTGTCGACGGACGGCATCCCTGGAGCGAAGGCCGGCACGTATTTCCGCTTTCCATACCTCGTCGCGGCGCCGCGGGTCGGGATGGCCTGGGATGTCACGGGCAATGGCAAGACGGCCATTCGTTCGTCGTTCGGGGTCTTCTACAACTTCCCACGCTCGACCGGCACGGGCGGGTATCAGTTCGCGGGCGGCTGCCCGGTCTCGTGCAGCAACCAGATTCGCTGGGGGAATTTCGATTCCATCACGGCCGCCGCGGCCGGTGCTGGCCCGAACTTCGTGCAGACGCCCGTCAACGTGAACGTCGGCGGGTACGACCAACCGCTCGCCAAGGCGTATAACGCGAACGTCGCGTTCCAGCGCGATATTGGATTCAACACGACCGCGGAAATCGCGTGGGTGGGAAACTACGAGTACGAGTCAGGACGGACGGTCGACATCAACCGCCTCCCGCTCTACGTGTACGGCGACCCCGCCAACCTGGTCAACAACGCCCCGATCAACAACAATTCGCTCCGAGCCGTCATGGGACAGTTCCCCGGCATGGGCGCGGTGAATCAGTTCGTGCCGAAGCTCTATAACCACACGCTGAATTACAACTCGATGCAAATCAACGTTCAGCGTCGGCTCTCGAAGGGCCTCCAGATCGGAGCGGCCTACACGCTGGCGAAGGGCGAAGGGTACAACTCATCGAATACCTTCGGCGTGGGCTACGATCCGTACACCGATCAAATCGGCGGCGAGCAGGCGATCCATTCGCGGTACTGGGGACCGACTGCCGTCGATCGGCGTCACCATCTGATCGTGAACTACAGCTACAACATCCCGACGTTCACGCAGAAGGCCGTTCTCAAGCAGCTCCTGAGCGACTGGCAGGTTTCGGGTGTCACCCAGCTGCTCAGCGGCGCGCCCGTGACCCCGGTCTGCCAGTCGAACAACAGCGGCATTGCGAATACCAACCCATCGCTCACCGACGGGTTCTTCTCGAGCAATGCCACGCGTCGATGCGACCAGGTCGGCGATCCGTTCACCCTGACGGCCGACCAGATTGCGTACAACAAGACCGTGCCGTTCCCCGATCAGTACCACTTCAACGTCGACGCGTTCCGGATGCCGGCGCCGAATGGCAACATCGGCAGCTTCGGCAACAGCGGCGTCGGCGTCCTGCGCAATCCGACGTGGCACGAGTGGGACCTCACGATCTCGAGGCGTTTCCCCGTCAACCTGATGGGACGCACGAACAGCGGCATCAGGCTGCAGTTCCAGGCGTACAACGTGTTCAACGAGGTGCAGTTCACGAACCTGGACGCGACCTACCGGTTCACGGGGCCGAACAACTCGGTGAACAACAGCACGACGACCGGTCAATACGTCGCCAGCGGCGAGGGGTTGGCCGCAGGCACCATCGCGCCGCGAACTCTGGGTATTACCGCGCGGTTCGACTGGTAAGGGTTCTAGGGTTCTAGGTTCTCGGTTCTAGGGTTCACCCCGGCTGTGTCGACGTGATGCAGCCGGGTTTTTTCTTGACGATGAGACACATTCTCCCTTCAGCGATTTTCGTGGCGACGGCCATCGCGATTGCTATTCCCGCTTTCTCGCAGGATCTCCCGAGCGGTATGGGGCGTGAGGACACGGGCGCGCCGCCCATCCGAGTCGGTCAGCAGACGCAGTTTCAGAAGTTCTCCAGCAAGCTGAAGCTGGATTCGAAAACGCAGGTTCCCGTGGTCGCGGACGTTTTCACCGAAGCGCTCAGCGAGGCGGCGCCCATTGGCCAGAAGATGCTCGTGCTGCGTCAGCAGCTCGTGAACGTGGCGCTGACCGGTAAGGCTCAGGACGGCCAGAAACCGCTGCTCGAGGAATACAAGGGCGAAGCCGCCAAGATGGCGGCGATCGAGGCGCGCGCGTTCGCGAAGGTGTACGCGCTGCTGAAGCCCAGCCAGCAGTCGAACGCGACGGAGGCCTTCGCCCTGATGGGCGGTGTCTTCGAGCCTCAGGGCGGCCGCGGACGCCGCGGTACGGGCGGGCGATGACGGTGCGAATCCGCTTCGTCGTCGCGGGCGCGCTCGCGGCGCTGCTGATGCTCGCCAGCCCGCCATTCGCCTATGCGCAGCGAGGCGGCGGCGGACGCGGGGGAGGCGGCCGCGGCGGCGCGGGCGCGAGCGAGGGAGCGTACCCCTACCCGCTCACGCGGATGCAGCTCCTCGACGGCGATTTCAACTTCAAGAAGGATCAGAAGAAGGCCGTGAAGACGATCCTCGACGAGGCGCAGAAGAACGCCGCGCCGATTCGCGAGGCGCTCACACGCACGCGCGCCGCGCTCGCCGAAGCCGTCGAAGCGAACAAGGCGCCGTCCGAGATCGATGCCGCCGTCCAGAGCTACGCCGAGCAGGCCGCCGCGATGACCTCGCTCGAGATGAGCGCCTTCGGCCGAGTCCTGCAGGCGCTCGACGAGGATCAGCGCACGAATCAGGCAGGCGTCCGGTCCGCCTTCTTCCTCATGCACGGCATGTTTCTCGACAACAAGCGATGGGACGACGTTCCGGATTTACGCAGCTACTGACGTCTGCGTTCAGCAGCCGGAAGATGTCGCTGCAGCGTGTTGCCGTCGTGAGCGCGGCGCTCGTTGCGTTCTCCGGCCTGTGGCCGTCCACGAGCGCGGCGCAGCCATCGACGCACGTGGTGTACGTGTCGGCGAGCGCGAAAGGCGGGGGTCCGGTCGCTGACCTGCAGCCTGGCGACATCGAGCTGAAGGTCAGCGGGAAAAAGCAGGAAGTCCTCAGCGTCAGGCCCGCGAACGCGCCGCTCCGCATTGCGCTCGTCGATTCCGACGGCGGCACGGGCGCGTTCCAGCTCGCGATCGCGCGTTTCATGCAGAGGCTCCTGGGGCACGCGGAGTTCGCGCTCACCTCCGTGATCAGGCAGCCCGAACGCATCGTCGACTACGCGGCCGACGCGCCGACGCTCAGCGCGGGTGTGAGCCGCCTTGGCGCACGCGGCCACGACCGCGGCGCGCAGCTCATGGAAGCGATCGTGGATGCCGTGAAGGACGTCCGCGTCGAGGGAAAGCGCCCGGTCATCGTGGTGATGCGAATAGGGGGCGAGAACGCGAGCGATCTCTCCGGCAAGGACGTGCGCGAGCAGCTCGAGAAGAGCGGCGCGATCCTGTACGTCATGTCGACGCTCGGGGCCCAGCGCCCGGTCCCGTCCCAGATTCGCGGGAGCGATGCCGTCTCCGTCCAGCAGGGCCAGCTGCACGACGCGGAGTATGCCGATGCCGCCAACAACCTGGCCCAGGTGCTCGGCGACGGATCGAAGGATTCCGGCGGGCGCAACGAGCAGATCATTTCGACCACCCTCGTCCCGATGCTCGAGAGCGTCGCCGATGAGCTGCTTCACCAGTACGCCGTGACGTATTCGGTTGCGGAGGGCGCGAAGCCGGGCGACAAGCTGTCCGTATCCTCGAAACGAAAGGACGTCTCGCTCCACGCTCCTGCGCGGCTGCCGTAATCGTACGCACGCGGTTTGACCGGCAGGCATCCCTCGCTGAAGTACGATTGTCGAGCCATGCTCGCGGCGCCGATCCGCCGGCCGTCCCGGACTTCCCTTCTCACATTCTTCTTCGCGTTGGGTCTCTGCGCATGCGCGTACGCGCAGGCTGGCGATGCCGCGCCACGGGAGCAGGCCGCCGCGCGGGCGATGAGCGAGGGGCGCTACGGCGAGGCGGTGACGCTCTATCGAGCGCTGTCGGCCGCGTCCCCGGGGGACGCGCAGCCGCTGCTGGGACTCGCTGCGGCTTACAGCGCGGAGCGGGAGCGAATGGCCGCCGTCGCGACGCTCCGGAAGGCGACGACGCTGGCGCCGCGCCTGCCGGGCGGCTGGTACGCGCTCGGTCAGGCGTACAACGACATCAAGCAGGATGCGCTGCGGACGTTCAGCGGCGGGCCCGAATACGAGCCGTGGCGGCAACTGCTCGCCGCCGATGCCCTGCTTCAGAAAGCCGCGTTTGCGGACGCGTTGGCGCTCTATCGCATCGTGCTCGATCGGCTGCCCTCCATGGTTGGCATCCACGATTCCGTCGCGACGATTTACACGCGCACGGGACACACGGACTGGGCAGCCCGCGAGCGGGCTGCGGGTACGCTCCCGCCCGCGGACTGCGTGCGCCGCAAGGCGCTCTGCGAGTTTCGCGCCGGCCGGTACGCGTCAGCTCTCGCGGCCGCGCTGGCGCAGCCGGATGCCGAATCGCAGTATTGGCGCGTGCGTGCCGCGAACGAGCTGGCGGTCGCCGCGTTCAAGCACCTCGACACGCTGCCGGATTCGGTCGAGCGGCGGAGCGTTCGGGCGGCCATTGCCCGCGCCGAGGACCGCTACATGGATGCCGTCCAGGAGCTGAAGGCGGCGCTGAAGCTCGCGCCAGGACATCCCGTGCTCACCTACGAACTGGGCTCTGCGTGCTTCGCGGCGCGCGACTACGATGGCGCGATCGCAGCGCTCACGCCGCTGCTGGAGAAGCACCCGGACGATGTGCGGGTACTCGAGATCGTCGGCGGTTCGCTCCTGCAGCTCAGGCGGCCGGAGGAGGCGCTCCCGATGCTCCGGCGCGTCGTCGATCTCGAGCCCGCGGATCCCTCGCATCGGCTGCCGCTTGGCCGCGCGTATCTGCTGACCGGGGATTTTGCGGGCGCGATTCGTACGATCGAGCCCCTGCTCGATCAGGATCCTGACGGAAGCCTGCACGTGCAGGTCGCTCGGGCCTATACGGGCCTCGGGCAGCCTGACAAAGCGGCGGCCCTGCTCGCGCGATCGGAGGAGCTGCAGCGCGCGGCCCAGGCGCGGGACGCCGCCGCGGCGCGGCGGACGATCACTCCGCCGCCGAAATAGAAGGCGTCAGTACCCGACCGCGATTCCGTCTTTCCGTCTGTCGGACGCTGCCGCCAGCGCATTGCTGACGGGATCGATTGCGATCGCCTGGCCGCCGCCCATCAGCGCGCGATGCTTGATGCCGGCCGGCGGCAGGATGCGCTCGTGGCCGCGCGCGATCAGGCCATCGATGACCGGCTTGGTCAGCTCCTCTTCCATCATCACGCCGCGCCCGCTGATGTAGCGGACGCGCGGCGCGTCGATCGCCTGCTGCAGGTTCATGCCGCGATCGACCAGGTTGACGAGCACCTGCGCGTGCCCTTGCGCCTGGACATCGCCCCCCATCACGCCGTACGACATCAGCAGCCGCCCGTCCTTGAACACCATCGCGGGGATGAGCGTGTGGAAAGGGCGCTTTCCCGGCTCGTAGCGGTTCGGATGGCCGGGCTCCAGCGAAAACCCGGTGCCCCGGTTCTGGAGCATGATCCCGGTGTCTCCCGGAACGATCCCCGATCCGAACGAGTTGAAGAGGCTGTTGATGAACGAGACGGCGTTGCGATCCTTGTCGACGATCGTGAAATAGGTCGTGTCGCTCCCCATCGAGACATTCCCGTACGGCGGCGCATCGATCGCCTTCTTCGGATCGATCAGCGCGCGACGCCTGGCGGCGTACTCCTTCGACAGCAACTCCTTGATCGGTATCTTCGCGAACGCGGGGTCGGCGATGTAGCGGTTTCGATCCGCAAACGCGATCTTCGTGGCCTCGATCACCGTGTGGTAATAGAGGACCGGATCGTTCCGCATGGCACCGATGTCGATGCCCTCCAGGAGGTTGAGGATCATGAGCGCCGTCAGGCCCTGGTTGTTGGGCGGCAGCTCGTACAGCGTGTAGCCCTTGTAGTCCGTCGAGATCGGTTCGACCCAGTTCGATGTCTGCGCGGCGAAGTCCTCCATTGAGAGGAATCCGCCGCTCTTCTGGCAGTAGTCGACGATGGCGCGGGCGATTTCGCCGCGGTAGAAACCCTCACGCCCTTCTTTTGCGAGCGTCCGGAGCGTGCGGGCGAGGTTCTTGTTCGCGAAGATCGTCCCCGGCTTCGGCGCGGCGCCATTGACGAGGAACGTCGAGGCCGCGGTGGGAGTCTCTTTGAGCTTCGCCACTTCGGGTTCCCAGTCGGCCGAAATCTTCTCCATCACGGGGAAGCCGTTCTCCGCGTAGTCGATCGCCGGCGCCAGGAGATCCGCGAGCGTCATCGTGCCGTCCTTCTCGAGGAGCGTGACCCACCCGTCGAACGCGCCCGGCACGGTGATGGTGGTCATGCCCTTCAAGGGCATCTGCGCGATGTTACGGGACCTGAAGTACTCGAGATTCAGGGCGCGCGGCGCGCGCCCGCTCGCGTTCAGGGCTTCGAGTTTCTTCGTCTTCGACGAATAGACCATCGCGAAGGCATCGCCGCCGATCCCCGTCATGTTCGGCTCGGTCACGTTGAGCATGCCGGCGACGGCGATCGCCGCATCGACGGCGTTGCCGCCGCGCTTGAGGATCTCGAGGCCGATCTGCGACGCGAGCGGCTGGCTCGTCGCGACCATGCCGTGCGTGGAGCGCACGACCGAGCGTCCGGCCGGAAGTCCCGAAAACCAGTCGTCCGCGGGGGCGGAGTCAGCCGGGGGCGACGTGCTCCCGACCTTTTTCGTAGCGGCCTGTGTGGCCGCCAGCGCGGGGACGCCTACCGACAATTCGAGAAACTCACGCCGGTTGAATGCGGTGCTCATGGCGAAATTATACGGAAGTCCGCGTGCCGGGTCTAAGAGACCCGGCCTACACGCACGCCGCACGCCACCCACCGCACCCGCCCGACGGACCCGCGCTAGAACATCCACGCACAGACCGCTACCGCCGCAATGGCCGCGACGATGTCGCCGATGAGCGCCGCGGGGACCGCATGCCTGGTGCGCCGCACGGCGACGGCGCCGAAATACACCGCCAGCACGTAGAACGTCGTCTCCGACGACCCGTACATTGTCGACGCCATGCGCGCGATGAGGGAATCGGGTCCGTGCGTCTTGACGAGATCGGTCGCAAACGCGAGCGAGCCGCTGCCGGTGAGCGATCGCAGGATCGCGAGCGGGATCAGCTCGGCGGGAAATCCCGTGGACGCCGCGATCGGCCGGAGCGCAGCCGTCAGCAAGTCCATCGCACCCGACCCGCGGAACATCCCGATCGCGACGAGGATGCCGACGAGGAACGGAATGATCCGGACGGCGACGTCGAAGCCTTCCTTGGCGCCTTCGATGAAGACGTCGTAGACCTTCACCTTGCGGACGAACCCGACCAGCGGGATGACGACGAGGAGGAAGGGGATGGCCCAGACCGACACCGCGTCGAGCGCGGCGCGGATCACGGGGCCACCTCGCCGCGGGACGGCCCGTTCAGGGGCGTCTTCCCGCTCGGACCTCCACCCCGCTCCTCAGCCGCTGGATAGAACCGCTGGAGGAGCTTCGCCGCGATCACCGCGGCGGCGGTGCCGAGGAAGGTCGCCGCGATCGAGGGCGCGATGATGGCGGTCGGGTTCGTCGATCCCGACGCCGCAAGCACGCCGATCATCGTTGCCGGAATCAGTTGGACGCCGGAGGTCGTGAGCGCAAGGAAGGTGACCATCGGGTTGGTCGCCGTATCCTTGTCGGGGTTCAGCGCCTGCAGCTCCTCCATCGCCTTGATGCCGAGCGGGGTTGCGGCGTTCGCGAGGCCCAGCATGTTCGCCGCGGTGGCAAGGACGATTGCGCCGGCGGCGGGATGATCGGCTGGCACTTCAGGGAAGAGCCACCGGAGGATGGGTCGCAACGCGCGGCCGAGCAGCGCGACCAGGCCTGCCGCTTCGGCGACGCGCATGATCCCGAGCCAGAGCGTCATGATGCCGACGAGGCCGATCGCGATCTGGACCGCGGTCGACGCGGAATCGACCGCGCCCTTCGTCACGCCGTCGGCGGTGCCGTTGAACGCCGCGACGATCACCGAGACGGCCATCAGGCCGAACCAGATGTAGCCCAGCATCGAGCGCTACTGGAGCGGTTCGAGATCGACTCGGCGGAAATAGATCTCGGCGCCTTCCGATTGCAGCATGATGCGGCCGTCGCGGAACGAGGAATCTGTGGCGGCGTTCACCATCTTGCCGTTCACGTAATACGTCAGGCTGCCGCCCTGCACGACCGCTTCGATGTGCGTCCACTCCGTGCCCGGACTCTCGACGTCCTTCGGTCCCCTGAATCCGATGCGGTCGGCCCAGTCCTCGCTTCTCCCCCACCAGTTGATGCGTCCCGACGAGTACGCCTGCGGCTGGCCATCAGGATCGAAGACCGTTTCGCCGTCGCGATCCTTGCGCGTGCGCGCCGTGACGGTCGGACGAATCTGCTCGCCGTTGTCCCCATAACCCGCGACCGGCAGGATGTCGCCGACGCCGCCCTCGATGATCTGGAACTCGATCGAGCGGAGCCACGGACCGTTGAAGTCCCTGCCCGTGTTGCCGAGGCGTCCCTGTGCGTGCAGCAGGACGCCGCTATCGCGCGCGCGCGCCTTGCGATCGCCCCATGTGGCGCCCCCCCACCGGAATTCCGCGACGAGCCGGTAGTCGCGGTACTCCTGTTTCGTCAGCAGTCCGCCCCAGACCTGGCCGCTGATGCGGATTGCGGGCGCGCCGTCGATCTGATCGACGACCGTGAACACACGCTTCGGGTCCGCTTCGTGATCGTCGACGAGCCACGTCTGGAAGTTGGAGAGGGTGCCGTCGAACAGTTTGATGACGCTCGTGGGCTTGATCGCACCGGCGTCCTGCTGCGCGGCGACTCGGGGCGCGTGCGCGAACGCGAGCGCGGCAAGCGCGATGGTGATGAGGTACGCGAAACGCGTGCGGATGAGCATGGACATACTCTCCATATTTCGCCGCTCCTTCGCAACCGAGGGGGTTTCGCCCCTCGGACTCCCCAACACGCGCTCTCGCGCGCCGCTTCGCCGGCGCGCTCCGTTTCCACCTCCGCTGAAGCTACGGCGGCCCCGCCGTAGCCTTGGCGAAGGCGGGCGCGTGGCTCGGTCGCTGCGCTCCCTCGCCGGTTCTCTATTGCAGGGTGAGTGGGCTTCGTCCCTCGGGCTGTCCACTCGCTGTCTCGCGCGAGGCTTCGCCGAGACATCTTGGCATAGGATATGGTCGGTATGTCGATGAGCCGAAGAGTCTTCCTTGCCGTGACCGGCGCCGGCGCGCTCGGCGCATCACTGCGGCGGGAGCAGCGCGTGTGGTCACTCGTTCCCGAGGCAGCCGGCAAGACCCTGAAGGATCCCGACGGCGGCGCCGTGTTCACGTATCTCACCAGCAAGCCGGCGGGCGTGCCGCTCGAAGGCAACAGCGTCTGCTGCATCCACCCGTTCAACACGCCGTCCGGCGTCGCGGCAACGGACATCGCGCCGCCCGATCATCGCGATCATCGGGGCATCTTCCTCGCGTGGCACGACATGAGCTTCACGCGCAAGGGAGAAACGCTCCGGGCGGATTTCTGGGGCTGGGGCAAGTTCGCGCCGACCGGTGGGCGCGCGATCGTGAACCGCGAGGTGCGGTTCGCCAGGTCGGACGCGTCGTCGGCGGACGTAGCGGTCGCGAACGACTGGATGATCGACAAGGAGCGCGTCCTCGAGGAGGCGACGACGATCCGCGCGTCGATGGATCAGGGGGCGCGTGTGCTCGATCTGACGTTGCGGCTCACGCCCGACTACGACATGACGATCAACCGCGTCGCGTTCTCAGGGCTGTGTTTCCGCTGCCGCAAAGACGGCGAGTACGCGTACGAGGACTCGAATGGCGCGATCAGCCTGCCCGATTCGAGCCCGACGAATCCAGACTCCGACTGGCCGTCGCGTCCCTGGTACAGCGACACGATCACGCATCCGGACGGGAAGGTCGTCGCG
>JBKPTE010000064.1:0-17583 GCA_046735335.1 Acidobacteriota bacterium
CGAGAACCCCGAACGTGAGAACCTCGAACCCGGAACCCAGCCCCGTGAACCCCGAGAACCCTGTCAACCCTGTGAACCCCGTGAAGCTGAACGCAATGCCAGACCACCTCATCATCGCGAACCGACCGTTCCGCTCCCGCCTGTTGATTGGGACCGGGAAGTATCCAACCAACCAAACGATGGCGGCGGCGCACGATGCGTCCGGCGCCGAGATCGTCACGGTGGCGGTGCGCCGCGTGAACGTGACTGATCGATCCAAGGAATCGCTGCTCGACCACATCGATCCCGAGCGCTATTTCATCCTGCCGAATACCGCGGCCTGCTACACGGCCGACGATGCCGTGCGGACGGCGCGGCTCGGCCGCGAGGCGGGGCTGTCGAACTGGGTGAAGCTCGAGGTCATCGGCGACGAGAAGACGCTGTTTCCGGACAACGAGGCGCTGCTCGACGCCACGCGGATTCTCGTCCGCGAAGGCTTCGTCGTGCTCCCCTACACGAACGACGACCCCGTGATCTGCCGCAAGCTCGAAGACGCGGGCGCGGCGGCGGTGATGCCGCTCGGCGCGCCGATCGGATCCGGCCTCGGCATTCAGAACCCGAACAACATCCGCATCATCAAGGAGCAGGCGCGCGTCCCGGTCATCGTCGACGCGGGGGTCGGGACGGCGTCGGACGCGACCGTCGCGATGGAGCTTGGCGCGGATGCTGTGCTCATGAATACAGCGATCGCGCTCGCGCAGGATCCCGTGTCGATGGCGCGCGCGATGAAGCTGGGCATCGAAGCCGGCCGCCTCGCGTTTCTCTCCGGACGCATTCCGCGGAAATCGTACGCGTCGGCCAGCAGCCCGACCGAGGGCGTCATCGCGTCCGCTGCGCGATCCTGATGTCCGAGGATCGCCCCGAGCCGCTCGAGCGCACGCTGGAGCGGCTCGACCGCGAGCGCGGCGATGCGGATCGCCGTTACAACGACGCGCTCACGGCGCTGGACCGGAACGTCACGCGGCCGCCCGGGCTGCCGCAGGCGCCGCCCGCATACGACGAGCATCAACTTTCCTCCCTCAACCAGACGTGGGATGTCGCGGCGCCGCCACAGGGCGGCTGGAAGCGGCGCCTGGCCTCCATCGTCTGGCGCGTGATCGCGCCCAGCCTGCGCAAGCAGACGGCGTTCAACTCGCAGCTCGTCGATCACCTGAATCGCAATGCGGCGGCGCACCGCGATGCCGCGCGCGCTGTGGCGTCCACGCTCGCGCTCGTCCGCGACCAGGCGTCGGCGGTGGCGGCGTTTCAAACGCACCTCATTCAGTATCTGCAGCAGATCACCGCGTATGTGGATACACGCGATCGCCGCACCGCAGCCGATGCGCTGATCGTCAACGCCGCCGTGAACGGCGTCGTCGACGACGCGGCGAAGCGATGGGAGTCGATGCGCGCGCGGGAGGCGCGGTTCGATGCGAAGGTGACGGCGCTGTCGGCCGCGCACGACGAACTGCGCACGCTCGTCTCCGTCTCGCAGCAGGCGTCCCTGACGATGAAGCGCGAGCTGCAGCGCATTGTCGAACAGGCGCCGCGCACCGGCGACGACGTCGCGCGGGACGTAGCGCGGAACTTTAGTTCCGCGGACGCGAACGCCGACGCCGCCTTCACGCCGGCCCTCGAGGCGTACAAGTACGTCGGCTTCGAGGATCAGTTCCGCGGCTCCGAGGACACGATCCGTCAGCGGCTCGAGAGCTACCTCCCGTATTTCGAGGGCGCCTCCGACGTCCTCGACGTCGGCTGCGGCCGCGGCGAGTTCCTCGACCTCCTCAAAGCCCGCGGGATCAGCGCCCGCGGCCTCGACCTGAATCACGAGATGGTGGAGCTGTGCCGCACGCGCGGCCTCGACGTCGCCGAAGGTGACGTCGTCTCGTATTTGGAGTCGCTGCCCGACGCATCGCTCGGCGGGCTATTCGCCGCGCAGGTCGTGGAGCACCTCCAGCCCGCGTATCTGCTCCGCCTTCTCGAGCTCGCGCACCACAAGCTGCGGCCCGGAGCACCGCTCGTGCTCGAAACGCTGAACCCGGCGTGCTGGGTCGCGTTCTTCGACAGCTTCATTCGGGACATCACGCACGTGTGGCCGCTCCATCCCGACACGCTGCGGTATCTGGTGCTCGCGAGCGGGTTTACCACGGCGCGGGTCGAGTATCGTTCGCCCGTCGCGGCGCAGGACCGCCTGGCGGCGGTCGAGTCCAGCGAGCCCGGTCTCGCAGAGCTCGTCGAGGCATTCAACGCGAATGTGGAGAAGCTGAACGCGCGGATGTTCACGTCCCTCGATTACGCGATCGTGGCGCGGCGGCCGTGATTTAGGTATGCACTCCTCCGCCTTCTCTCGAGGCGCAGACGTGCGACGCCTTGTGGAGACGGCATGTCTGGTCATCGCCATCGTCGCGCTCGCGATCGTGCTCTCGTCGGTCGTCACCTCTCCGTCGAGCACCTGGATCGTTCGGGCAGCGCTGGCCGCTTTCTGCGCGCTCGCCATCTGGCGCCCCGACGCCGCGCTTCTCGTCACGACCGCCCTGCTCGGATTCGGGATCATCCTTTCTCATATGGGTGGTGTTCCCACCCTTCGCGTCACCGAACTGCTCGTCGTCTCGTCCGTGGCGGGATGCTGCGTGCGCGCCCTCCCGACGGCATCGCGGCTTCGCGCGGCGCTGACCGGCTCCATCGCCGCCCCCATTGTCTTGTTCGCCGTCGCAGCGCTCGCGTCGGCATTGGTCTGGCAGCGCGTCCATCAATTCGAGTCAGGATCGCCGTCCGTGTACGGCCAGGCGCTCCGTCAGTTCGTGCTCCGCGACTACTTCATCCGGCCGGGTGATTTCTGGCAGCTCGTCTCGACGGCGGTGTTGATCGAGGGGCTCGCGCTGTACGCGGCCGTCGCAGCCATCTGCCGCATCGATCGCGCCTTCATCGATCGCGCGCTCCGCATGTTGATTGCCGGGGGCGCCGGCCTTGGCGTGCTGAGCGTCGTGCGGCTCGGCGAAATCGTCCTCCGGAATCCCGATGCCGTCCAGATGCTGCGCGCGAGCCCCGCCGGCTTGCGAATCTCCCCCCAGATTCCGGACTACATCGCGTCGGGATCGTACTTCGCGCTCTGCTGGCTGACGCTGCTGGGAGTGGCGATCGCGTCGAGACGCCGCGTCGCCTGGCTCGCCGCCGGAGTACCGCTCCTTGCCGCGATGTACCTGACCGGATCACGCTCGGTCATTGCGGCGGCCGTGGCGGGGCTCGTCGTCATGCTGGTCGTCCTGGTGCGACAGCGATCGACGGCACTGCGGGGCGTCATCGCATTTGCGATTGTCGCGACCCTGGCCATGGCGATCAGTTACCGCTGGATGATCGGTCGGGATCTCGCCGGTGACATGGCGCGGGAGTCGCTTGCGGTCCGGTTCGAGCTGATTCGAGCTGGCCTGGGCGTCATCGCGACGCGGCCGGTATTCGGCGTCGGGCTCGATCGCTTCTATCTGCTCGCTGGCGCGCTCGCGTCACCGGAGCTGCACACGGCATGGCAGGGCCGCATGAACCCGCACAACGACTTCCTGCGGATCGGCGCCGAGCTGGGCATCATCGGCCTCGGCCTGTTCCTCTGGATTCTCGTCGCGGCGGCCAGGCGAATCTGGCGCGCGCTCGATCGAACGCGCGACGTGCGCCTCGCGGGTGTCGCAGCGGGCGTCGTCGCCTTTTTGGTGACGAGCCTCGTCAGCAATCCTCTCATGGTGCGCGACGTCTCGTACGTGCTCTGGATCGCGCTTGGCCTCGCGGTCGGTCGCGCGTCGAGTGTAGCGGAGTCGCAGACCGCCGACGAAGCCGCGCGCCGGTCATCCAATGCGCCGGCTCGCTTGCGGTTGCGGCAGGGCGTCCCGCTGTCCATCGCTGCGCTGCTGGTCCTGTCCATTCCATTCCGCGCGAGACAGGAGTTGGCGACCCTCGACCCCTCGCGGGTCAGTTACGGCCTGTCCGATTGGATGACGGACGCGGACGGGACCAGATATCGCCTGTCGGGCCCGCGCGCCACGATCTTCGTAACTGGACGAGCGCAGCTCGCGGAAATTCCGATGCGTGCGGTGACGAACACGGCGCAGGTGGTGGAGATTCGCGTCGACGGACGCCTCGCGAATCGTGTGACCGTCGGGCCGAATTGGCAACGAGTCCGCCTGCCGATGCCGAGCGGGCCGACGATCGAATCGCACAGGATCGATCTCTCGGGGGACGCTTCTTCGTTTGCCGCTGAAGCGGTTCCGCCGAGCGGGGATCAGGGCCCAACGGGCGTCCAGGTCGGCGAGGTCCAGATCGTCAGGATGCAGTCGCGATGACGTCGCGACCCGGGTAGACCGAGTCAACACACTTGCGTCGCCGGGCGCGCGATGGCAACGAGCGACGTTCCAAACGGAAGTTTCCGGCGCGCCGCCAGGACGCGTGGTTCCCACGCCAGCATCCATCGCAGCGCTCCGTTGATCCCCGGGATCACCCTGAGGTCTTCGAGGGGCCCGTCGGCTGCTGGCCGCTGCACGACACCAAGCGAGCGGCGCCAGGCCCACATCAAGGGGTAAAGCGGCGTCATGAACGCCGTGAGGTACTCGATGTCGTAGCCCGCCTCGGACAACCGCGATCGAAGGGCCGCGGCCGTGTATCGACGACAGTGGTGCGCCGCTTCGTCGAAGTAGCTCCAGAGGCCCGGATCGGCAGGCACGGTCACCAGCAGCGCGCCGCCACTCGCTATCAAAGCCCGGAGATCGCGGAGCGTCGCAACATCGTCCGCGAGGTGCTCGACGACGTCGAGGGCGGCCACGAGATGGAATCGAACGTCCGACGGGAACGGCGCTCTCCGGAGATCCGCCTGCACGACGACCGCGCCGTTGCGCCGCCGAGCGTAGATCAACCCCTCCCTGAACAAGTCGATCCCGAACACGCGATCCCCTCCGCACGCGGCTCGAAGTGCTCGCAGGGTCGTGCCCGTGCCGCAACCCGCCTCGAGCGCTCTGAAGCCGATCGGGAAGTCGGCCACGATCTGACGCGCGAGCGCGGTGATGGCGGCATTGCGAGCGACGAACCAGAAGTGGCGGTCTTCGGCCGAAGCGAGAGCCGGTACGTAGCGGGGATCGAAGCCGCCGGCGCGCTCAGCGACAGTGGTGTCCTGCAAGGCGGGTCACGCCTTGCGGAACACGAACAGCTTTTGGGTTCCGTAATCGCCGACGGCCGGCAGGGCCGCCCACCAGCGATTCCATTCCATGTCCGGGTTGGCGACCG
This sequence comes from Acidobacteriota bacterium, assembly GCA_046735335.1. Lineage (GTDB taxonomy): Bacteria > Acidobacteriota > Vicinamibacteria > Vicinamibacterales > 2-12-FULL-66-21 > JBKPQB01. Next base: position 5,281 of record JBKPTE010000064.1, read on the forward strand.
AGATGTCGGCCTGCAACGCCCGAACGAGCAATGGCTTGAGGACGCGGGTCCCCACGAAGTACGTGCTGGAGAAGTTAACGACTTCCACGAGCTCGAATGCCGGCCTCGCGCTCGCGATCAGCTGCTCCTGGTCCAGGTACAGGTTGAAGGAAGGCATGGGAATGGGCGGGAGCTGCCATTCCTCGCGGAACGCGTTCAAATTGCGCCAGCCCTGGAGAGTCGCCTCCGACAGCAGAAGGAGTCCTCCGGTTTTCAGCACGCGAGCGATCTCGGCAAGCGCACGCTGTTGCGCCGGCCAGTCGGGCAGGTTGATGAGGACGCGGACGACGACGACCTTGTCGTAGCGCTCGTCCGGCTCGTCGAGCGAGAGAATGTCGCCGACAGCGAACTCGAGGCGGTTGCCAATCGCCGGCGGCAGCGCGGCGGCGCGCTCCTTCGCCTCGGCGATCATCTGCGCCACGTAGTCGACGCCGCGCACGACAACGCGCCGCGCACGCGCATACTGCACGGTCGAGAACCCGTTCGCACAACCCACATCGAGGACTCGATCGCCGTCGTGCAGCCGAGCGGCGATATTGCGCACCTCGAGCTCGATCGCAGGCGTGTCCGTCCAGGATGCCGCGGAGGACTGGCCGTGAGTCGCCGCCTGATCGGACCAGTACTTTCGCACCTGCTCGGCCGACAGCCGTTCAGACACGGCTGGCCTCTTTCGCCGCGGCCGGCGTGTGCTGCCGGATGACGTCCATGACGAAGTCCTGGTCACCTTCGGTGAGCGACGCAAAGAACGGGAGCCGAACGAGCTGTTCCGCCGCGCGTTCCGTCACGGGCATGTCTCCAGGCGCGTACCCGAGGCGGCGGCCGACGGGACTGAGATGGAGCGGGACATAGTGCGAGACGGCGAGGATGCCCCGCTTCCGCAAGGCGCCAATGAATCCGTCGCGCGAAGCGCGGTCGGCCAGCCGCAAATAGAACATGTGAAAGGCCTGGCCGCAGTCCTCTGGAACGAACGGCATGCGCACGTCGTGTCTGCGGGCCCATTCGGCAAGCCCGGCTTCGTACCGCTCGAACACACGCCGGCGGCGCTCCTGAATCAGCACGCGCGCTTCCAGCTGGCCGAACAGGAAGCCCGCCAGGATCTCGGACGGCACGTAGCTGGATCCGAGGTCGTGCCATGTGTACTTGTCCACCTCGCCGCGGAGAAATCGACTGCGATCGGTGCCCTTCTCGCGCATCACCTCGGCACGCGCGATCAGATCGGCGTCATTCACCAGCAGCGCGCCCCCCTCTCCGCACGAAACGTTCTTCGTCTCATGGAAACTCAGCGCTCCGAGCCTGCCGAACGAACCCAGCTGCCGGCCGCGATAGCTCCCGAAAAGGCCGTGCGCGTTGTCCTCGACGAGGGCGATGCTGCGCGTCGACGCGATCGATTGCAGGGCGTCGAGCCTGCAGCCCACTCCGGCGTAGTGCACGGCCACGATCGCGCGCGTGCGTCGAGTGATGGCGCGCTCGACCTGGCTCTCGTCGAGGTTGAGGGTGTCGTCACGAACGTCCACGAATACGGGACGCGCCCCGCGCAGCAGGAACGCATTGGCGGAGGACACGAAGGTGAACGATGGAAGAATGACCTCGTCGTCCTGCTCGAGGTCGAGAAGAAGAGCGCACAGCTCGAGCGCGTGAGTACCCGATGTGGTCAGCAGCGCGCGTCGAGTCCCGACGATGCGGTCGAGCAGATCCTCGCAGGCACGTGTGAACCGGCCGTTCCCCGCGATAGCGCCGCCGTCGAGGGCTCCATGGAGGTAATCGAGCTCGCGTCCGAACGTCGCCACTCGATTGAAGGGGACGACGAGATCGGTCACCGCGATTCGACCGTCGCGTCGACCGTCGTCGACTGGATGATGTAGGCGGGTCGATCCATCATGCGGAAGTACATGCGCGCGAGGTATTCTCCGATGATCCCGATCGAGAACAGCTGCGCGCCGGAAAAGATGGCAATCACCGACGCGAGGAACGCGAACCCGGGCACCGTTGCTCCTGCCGTCAGATACCGCCCGATGACCACTGCCAGTACCGCGACACCGAAGGCCGCGCATCCCAGGCCGATGACGCTGGCCAGCCGAAGAGGCCACACGCTGAAGCCGGCAACCATCGTGACCGCCAGCGACAGCAGCCGTCGCAGCGTGTAGCCGGAACGTCCGCTCTGCCGCACGTCGTAGTGCACGGCGACCGCCCGGATGCGGGTCGTCGCCCAGGCCAGCAGCACGTCGATCGAGACATCAGGGCTGCGATATTCGGTGAAAGCCGCCCTCAGCGATCCCCGCAGCGCACGGAACGCTCCGATGTGCTGCGCGTGCCGGATGCCGAGGACGCTTGCAAACGCAGCCTTCACGACGAGGGCGCCAGCTTCGCGCCAGAGGGCGCGAGCCCGCTTCGTGGGTGTTCCGTACACCACATCGGCGCCATCGAGCGCGTCCAGCAGCGCCGGAATGGCTTCCGGTGGATGCTGCAGGTCGTCATCCATCGTGACGACCACGTCGCCGCGGGACACGCGAATGCCTGCGAGGAGCGCGTTGTGCTGGCCGAAATTCCGCAGCAGATTCAACCCGCGAATCTGAGGCCATTCGGCGGCAAGGGCCCTGATCCTCTCCCACGTTCCCGCCGGACTGCCATCGTTGACGAACACGAGCTCCCAGCGCTCACCGACACGGCCGCGAAGGGTCGCCGCGACGCGCCCTGTCAACTCGCGCAACGTGGAGCCGTCTCCGAACACGGGCACGACGACCGAGATCGCTGGTCGGCTCTGTGCTTCCGCCGGGTCGCCTGTTCTTTCGCGGTCCTCCGCGAACACGATGGATCCTCTTCCGACGTCCGCTGTCACAATCAGGCCACCATATACTACATACTCAACCGCAGACATTGGCCACACTACCGGAAGAAGCGGCGGCTGCCACACCACCCAGCCACGTCAGACGTCTGCCACGCTTGACGGCCCTCACGATCGTGTGCGCCACGTGCTTCTGGCTCGGCATCGTCTGGGCGCTTGGAACGGGGCAGGTGCTGGCGGGTTCCCGTCCGTCCGATCGACTCACACGCAACTTCGAGATCTGGGAAACGAAGCCGGTTCGGGACCATCTCTTTCTGGGCTGGCTCGATCCGCAGCAGTTCGAGGAGCGCCGCGCCTATACGAATCACCTGCACCCGTATCTCTTCTTCATGTACGCGTCCGCCAAAGCGGTGCAACTCGCGACGGGTGTTCCTCTGCGTGTGGGCGTCAACGCGACGCCCTTCATCCTGATGGCTATCGGTGTCTGGGCGTTCGCTTTTACGCTGGCGTCGTGGCGAACGATCGACGTGCGCGGGGGACCTATCTATCACCTGACCCTTGCACTCGCCGTGGGTCTGTTGGTGGTGGAGTGGCACTACTGGTCCTATCTCTACACCACCAATCTCGACAGCATTTTTCCGCTCGTCGTCTTTTTTGCGCTGTTCGTCTGGTCGGCGGCGATGCGCGCCAACGATGGTGGATCGTCCAGAGCGCTTGTCTTCTGGGCCGCTGTGTTTGGCGCGTTTGGATGGATTTACGTGCCGTTGCTCGTGGTGGCCCTCTGGTGCTACTTCGGCCGCCCTGATTCGTCGGGCAGGTGGTCCGTCGCCGCGAATGCGCCCATCGCAAAGGCTTCCGCCGCATGTTGCACGTGCTGGATCGTCGCGTACAGCCTGCCTCGCGCGCTCGTCTGGTTGAAGGGATATTCGAGCGCAAGCAGTTCGTTCATGTTCCGGACCGGTCTCGATGGAGATCCGAGGTATTTCCAGGACATCGCGCAGGCCGTCTTCAGGCCCGCGTGTTGCCCGCCGCGAAGCTTGTGGACTCTGTTGTTTCCTGCATTCGCGCCGCTCATCGCATACGCAATCTGGGCGCTGTGGAACGGGCAGCGGAACCGGCAGGTCTGGGCGGCCTTCCTGTTCCTGAGCGCGCCCTACTTCCTCTCCGTGGCCGTGATTCCGCAAGCGGTCGCGATCCACCCGTATCTGTTCGATCAGTTGCTGTTTCTGCCTGCCGCGCTCGTCGGCGGCCTCACCGCGTTGTCCGCTGTCGTCCAGGCGCGTCTCTCCGGACCAACGCTGCTGGGGTTTCTGCTCCTCGCCACCGCGATCATCATGACGAACTTGATCCAGATCGCGCAGAGCATGCGCGGCGTGCTCGCCGGCTGACCAGGTGTGCGGCGCATCCTGCATGCACTCGCCGGCCATCCGCGCGTGTACGATCTCGTTCAACGAATGGCCGGCGAACGCCGGCTGTTCGAGCGGCTCGAACCTCTGCTCTCGCGTTTCCCGGGAACAACCCGGATCCTGGATCTCGGGGGTGGAACAGGCAGGCTGCACTCCATCACCCGATCGGCGCGATATATCTGCCTGGACAGCGATCCGCAGAAGCTGAACGGCTTTCAGCGACGCCGCGGCGCGTTTGCGGTGCTCGGCGACGCAACGAAATGCCCGTTCGAGTCCGGGTCGGTGGACGTAATCGTCTGCGCGCGCGTTTCGCATCATCTGTCGGATCAGCAACTCGGCGAGACGCTCGGGGAAGTCGCGCGCGTGCTGCGGATCGGCGGGACGCTCGTGTTCGCCGATGCGCTGCGGTCGTCACGCTGGAGCAGCCGATGGCTGTGGAGCCTGGATCGAGGGTCGAATCCGAGGACCGCGGCAGACATCGAGGCGACGATCGCACGTTACTTCGACATCGAGGGCACGCAAGCTCTGGCCATTCCCTTCCTGCATGAATTCGTCATCTGCACTGCGCGAGTGCGACGCGATCCGACGCGGACGGCCGTTCCCGCTGACAGGATCACCGAAGTGTAAGTTTGCATACGCCCAAAGCCACAATCGAGCAATTTTTGCCCACTCTCCCCCGTACGCGCAGAATCGCAGTCTCCCTCCATCGTCACTAAACATCGTTCGCCAGTGCACTTACGAGAATCGCTCGTTCCGCGAATACGGCTGTGCTCAGCCTTGCATCGCGGCTGCCGGGGCCGAGTGCGCAGGGTCGTGGGGCTCGTGACGCTCTTGTAAGTGATTTGGCCGGCTCCGGGGGTCGGACCACAATCCAGCCCGGTTCAGAAGTTACTGATCCGATTGTACTTACCGTCAGAGTTGCCACCGAATACCGCCGGGGTATGGCTCTTGCGCAGCGCTTCACATCGCGTGTGAGGGTGGCATGAATCTCAAGAGTCGGCTGGTTCTGTGCGCATGGGTGCTTGTGCTCGGTTTTGGCGGCGCGGCGAACGTGTACGCCCAGCAGGCGACGTTGGCCTGGGACGCCAACACCGAATCGGACGTCGCCGGGTATCGGGTGTATTACGGCACGAGACCCGGACAGTATGGTCAAGGAATCGATGTCGGCAAAGTCACGAAGTACACAGTCAGCGGGCTCGACCAGTCGCTGAACTATTACTTTGCCGTCCAGGCGTACTCGTCGGCGGGCCTGTCCAGTGCGCTCTCGAAAGAGGTATCGCTTCCGGCGCCCGTTCCTCCGGGGACGACGCGGTTCACCAGTTTCACGTCGACGGCGGGCTACCCTATTCTCGCGGGAACGTCCGTGACCTGGACGGCGAACGCCGTCAGCTCGATGGGCGCCGTCGAGTACAAGTTCCTCCTGTATAGCAAGAGCACCGGCTACCGGATCGTCCAGGACTTCAGCCCCGTCGGCAGCTTCAAGTGGCAACCGACGTGGAACGATCTGGGCCAACATGCGGTCCAGGTCTGGGCGCGCACGGTAGGATCGGTCGCATCCTACGAAGCGTGGGTCGGGACGGCGCTGTTCGACGTGAACGCGTCTGCCGTGCAGGTGACGGCGGACACCGACTTCCCGACGGCGCCGGGCAACCCCGTTCGCTGGACGGCCAGCGTCGCTGGCCAGCCCGCCGGCGCGTCGCTCGAGTACAAGTTCGTTCTCTGGAGCAAGGCGACCAACGCCTGGACGGTGCTGCGGGACTATGCGAGCAGCAACCAGACCACGTGGACGCCAAGCAGCACGGGGACATATGCGATTCAGGGCTGGGCGCGCAGAACCGGCAGCACCGCCGCCTACGAAGTGTACGGCGGCACAGGTTTCCTGACCGTCTCCAAGTCGACGCTGAAGGTCACCAGGCTTGATGCCAACGCCAGCTTCCCGGCGTATACGGGTATGACCCTGACGTGGACCGTCAGGTCGCAGGGAGGCACCAAGGGACCCATTCAGTACCAGTTCGTGCGGTATTCCGCCGCGAACGGTTGGAAGGTCGTCAAGGCGTGGTCGACATCGAAGACCTACTCATGGACGCCGACCTACGGTGAGGAAGGTCAGTATGTCCTGCAGATCTGGGCCAGAAACAGCGGGTCCACTGCCGCGTATGACGCGTGGACGGGCACGAGCTTCTTCGAGATCAAGCGAGCACCCGTTCAGCTCACGAGCAGCCATCAGTTCCCCGTCCCTGCGGGCACCGGCGTGACGTTCACCGCGGACGTCGACGACACGAGCGCCACGTTCGAATACCAGTACATGCTCTATGCGCAGGCGACGGGCCAGTGGAATATTCTGCAGGCCTACAGCGACAGCCCGTCCGTCACGTGGACGCCAGCGGACAACGGCCGCTACGCCCTGCAGGTGTGGGTGCGCCGCGTGGGCACGGCGGTCCCCTACGACGCGTGGCAGGGAACCGGGTACATCGATGTCGCGAGCACGCCCGCGAAGCTGCTCTCCGTGACACCGAGCGTCTCGCTGCCTGGCACGGTGGGCACGGCGATTAAATGGACCGCGACCGCCAGTGGCGGCACCGCGTCGCCGCTCCAGTACCAGTTCCTCGTCTACTCCAAGAGCACGGGGTGGACCGTCGCCAGAAGCTACAGCACCAGCACGACGTTCACCTGGACGCCGAGCGACGCCGGGGCGTATGCGCTGCAGGTGTGGGTGAAGAGCGCGGGCTCCACGGCCCCTTACGAAAGCTGGCTCGGAACGGGCTACTTCGTCGTTCAGCCCTGATCGATTCTTCGTCCGACGAGCAGCCGCTGCGCTCAGCGCTGCTCGTCGGCACGTACCCTCACGCGCTCCTCTCGGGGCGTGCCGCAACCTGCCAGATGCCAAGCGACAGGGCAGCCACGACCAGGACCGCCGGTAGCCAGAAAACCCGCGCGTCGCGCTGCAACAGGATTCCTGCGACAGCCGCGATCGCCGCGCCCCCCGAGTACAGCAGCGTTACGGCCCGATGTGACCAGCCGCTTATGACGAGCCGCTGATACAGGTGCGACCGATGAGATCTGAGGAGGTCTTCTCCGCGCTTCGCCCGGCGCCCCAGGGTGAACACCGTATCGAAGACGAAAGGCCACAGCGACAGCGCCGCACCAATCGCCGCGAGTGGCGACTGCTGAAAGAGCATGAGCGTCAGCGCGCCGAACACGAATCCCAGAAAGGCGCTCCCGACGTCGCCCAGGAACACCCGCGCCGGCGGCCAGTTGTGCACCAGGAACCCGGTGCTTGCGGCCACCATCGCCATCGACACGACCGTCACGAACGGCGCGTCTGCGCTCTCCGATGCCCACGCGAACGCCAGCCCGGCGATCAGGGCCTGCATGCCCGCTATGCCGTCGATGCCGTCCATGAAGTTGTAGGCATTCGTCAACGCCGCGATCCAGAGAGCGCCGATCAACACGCCTGGCCAAGATGGCGCGGTCGACGTGATCGCGGCGGCAACGACCAGTGCGCACCCTCCGTGGACCACGAGCCGCAGTTCGCTCGACAGCGACCTCACGTCGTCTACCGCGCTGACAACCGCGACGAGGATGGCCGCGCAGGCAGTCACGGCAATTTGTGATGTCGCCGCGTACGTGCCCGCAGCCGCCATGATGAGGGCCGACAGGACGACGACCGCCACGATGACGGCTCCGGCGCCGCGCGGAATCGGTCTCGAATGAGAGCTTCGCTCGTTGGGCAGATCCAGCAGCCGGCGGCGCTTCGCCCAATCGGCGAAGATGGCTACGCCCCCGATCGAAGCCAGCAGCCCCACAGCGGCTTCGATGATGAGCACCAATGTGGAGGGTGAAGGGCTCATCGGGGGCCGGCACGCCCGCCGCATGAAGGCGGTCTCAGGAACGCGAACAAGCGATCAGCGAACGCTGGGAACAATCGAGGCGGGATCGTCCGCGGGCACGTACGAGCTGACCTGCTGCGCCAGCAGCACCTGCAGGCGGGCGGCATCCGATCGGCTCGCGGCCTCGGCGAGCTCCTCGAATGGCACCTCAGGCACATCCGCGGACGATGGTTCGGTGACGCGAAGAATGTCCGCGTGTTCGGTTCCCTTCACCACCGCATCGTCCTCCCAGAGCTGCTCCGTCAATTTCTCACCCGGACGAAGCCCCGTGTACACGATGGGAATCTCGTCGCGCGCTGCGCCGGAGAGCGCGATGAGATCCTCGGCGAGCTGCGTGATTCTGATTGGCTCGCCCATGTTGAGGACGAAGAGCTCTCCGCCGCGCGCGAGCCCCCCCGCCTGCACGACGAGGTGGACCGCCTCCGGAATCGTCATGAAGAAGCGGGTCATGTCCGGGTGGGTGATAGTGACGGGCCCCCCTGCCTCGATTTGCCGTTTGAACGTGGGCACCACGCTGCCGCGGCTGCCGAGCACGTTGCCGAATCGCACCACGGCGAACGCCCGGCCCGTGCGCGCTGCCGCCTGAGCGACGATCTGCTCGGCGACTCGTTTCGACGCGCCCATGATGCTGCGCGGCCGTACCGCTTTGTCGCTCGAGATGAGCACCAGCCGCATCGTGCCCGCGGCTGCCGCGGCAGCGACGACGTGCAGAGTCCCGAGGACGTTGTTCGTCACCGCCTCTTCCGGATTCAGCTCCATGAGCGGGACATGCTTGTGCGCCGCCGCGTGGAAGACGATCTCCGGCCGGTGCCGCACAAAGAGGTGCTCGACCCGGCTCCTGTCGCGGATATCGGCAACCGCAATCGTCAGAGGGACGTCGGGGAAGGAGGCGAGGAGCTGCTGCTGCGCGTCGAAGAGGCTGTTCTCGCCGTGTCCGAGCAACACCAGATGGCGGGGGTGGGCGTGCGCAATCTGACGGCACAATTCGACGCCGATGGATCCTCCGGCACCCGTGACCAGGACCGTGCGGGACGCCAGATATGGTGCAGCCTCGACGGGCCCGAGAATCTCGGGACGCCGGAGGAGGTCGGTGATCTCCACTTGCCGGAGACGTTGCACGCTGACGCCGCCGTCGAGCAGCTCGAACATGCCCGGGATTGTTCGGGACTGGATGCCGGCAGCCGCGCAGATCTTCGCGACCTCCCGAATCTTTGCGCCGGTCGCGCCGGGCATGGCGATGATCGCTTCGCGGACGGCGTACGATTCCACGAGGACGGGGATCTCGCCGGTGTTGCCCAGGACTTTGACGCCGACAATCCGCTTCCGGCGCTTGACAGGATCGTCGTCGACCAGGCCGATCGGGCGCAGTCCGAGAGCCGGATTGCGCTCCAGTTCGCGCAGCACCGATGCGCCTGCGACGCCGGCGCCAATCACCAGCACGTTCCGCACCGGTCCGTGCACGGTCACGCGCTGGCGGAGACGCCGTTCGTTGAACAGGCGGAGACTGAACCGGAAGCCACCGATAGCGAGCAGCGTGAGCAGCCAGTCCATCAGCAGGACGGATCGCGAGAACTCCGCGAAGGTGTGCGTCAGGACCGCCGCGGCGACGAACAGGCCCAGCGCGACCGATCCGGCGCTCACGCCGACGACGACCGCCTGCATGTCCGCAACGGTCGCGTACATCCAGTAGCGCCCGTACAGACCAAAGCCTGCGAACACGGCAGGCTTGATCAGGAGCGCCGCGACCGCGAACGGAATGAACTCGGGGCGGTTGGCCGGAAAGAACCAGTCGAATCGAAGGAGAAACGCGCCCATCGCCGCCAGGACAATGAGCGGGAGATCGAGAAGCAGAACGTATCGATTGCGCATCCGTCAGGCCGTCACGTGTGACGGGCGAGGCCGGGACAGTCGGGCGACGTCCGCTTCGACCATCATCCGCACGAGACTCGGGAAATCGGTATCCGGCTGCCAGTTCAGTTTCGCGCGCGCCTTCGACGAGTCGCCGACGAGATGATCCACTTCTGCGGGCCGCAACAGCTTGGGATCGAGACGCACGTACTTCTGCCACTCCAGACCCACGCATCCGAACGCCAGTTCCACGAGTTCCCTCACCGAATGGCTCTCGCCGGTGGCGATCACGTAGTCGTCGGCGCCGTCCTGCTGCAGCATGGCCCACATCGCGCGAACGTAATCGCCGGCGAATCCCCAGTCCCGGTGCGCGTCCAGGTTGCCGAGGGCGAGCGAATCAGCGAGACCGAGCTTGATGCGGGCGGCACCGTCGGTGACCTTTCGGGTGACGAACTCGAGCCCGCGGCGCGGCGATTCATGGTTGAAGAGAATGCCCGACACGGCGAAGAGATCGTAGCTCTCCCTGTAGTTCACCGTGATGTAGTGCGCGAAGACTTTCGAGACGCCGTACGGACTCCTGGGATGAAACGGCGTCAACTCCGTCTGCGGGACCTCGCGAACCTTGCCGAACATCTCGCTCGAGGATGCCTGATAGAACCGGATCGACGGATCCACGTGGCGGATGGCCTCGAGGGCGCGCGTCACACCCTGCGAGTTGTATTCGCCCGTCAACATGGGCTGGTCCCACGACGCGGGCACGAACGACATCGCCGCCAGATTGTAGAACTCGGCCGGTTGGACTTTGTCGATCAGCCGGATGAGCGAGAGCTGATCGAGCAGGTCGCCGGGCTCCAGCACGACTCGATCGAGGAGGTGTTCGATGCGCCAATAGTTCGGCGTGCTGGCGCGCCGTACCACGCCGTACACTTCGTAGCCCTTCTCGAGAAGCAGTTCAGCCAGGTAAGAGCCATCCTGGCCGGTGATGCCCGTGATCAACGCGCGTTTTGCCATAGTGCGTGTGCGCTCAGTATAGCGCCTGAGCCGCCGCCGGACGCCTCGGAAACGGCATCGATTCACTCGCGTTTCTTTGACGGGTCGGACGCAATCCCGTACAATAGCGCCGTTTCAACCCTGCCAACCCGCTCGCGTTACCGGACTGCCAGCGATGCGACGCGGTCCTGTGCCATATTGCGGAGCTGAGTTCCATTGCCCGACGTTCAGCGAGTCGCGGTCGTACCTGCCGCACAACGCGATCCCGCCGGATCCGACCAGTCATACGAGGAGCGACTCCAGCTGGGACGCTACGTCGCCGTGCTCTGGCAGCATCGCTTCCTGATCATCGTGTTGACGGCCGCGGGCGCGATCGCGGGATTGCTCGCCAGCGCGATGAAGCCGACGATGTACGAAGCGAGCGCGACATTGATGGTCGTGCCGCCCGCGCGAAACGACCTGCGGCCCGGGGCGATTGCGAACTCGCGCGCCTTGCTCGAGAATCTCTCACTCGCAGGCCGCGTCAGCGCAGAGCTCGGGCTCGATCGACCGCCGCTGTCGTACACGGCGCAACGTTTTCTCGAGTCTGCCGTTTCCGTCGACGAGCTGCGCGGAACCAACCTCGTCCGCCTTCGCGTCAAGCTGCCGAACCCGCAGACGGCAATGCAGGCCGCCCAGAGCCTCTCACATAAAGCGGTGGCGCTGAACTCCGCGATCGCGACGCAGGACGGGATCGCACGCCGGGATCAGTTGAAGGCGGAACTCGACGATGCCGCCGGACGGCTCCGGACGGCCGAGCAGGCATTGCTCGAGTACCAAAGCACGGCACAGGTCGAGTTGCTGAAGAGAGACACGGACGCGATGCTCGACGAACGCGGAGATCTCCTGAAGCTGCTCGTCGAGATCGAGGGTGAGAAAGCACGCCTCGCCGCAGCGGAGGCGGAACTCGGGAAGCACCGTCCGATCCTGGCCGTTCCGCGATTGACCGCGGCTGAGGAAGCCCTGCGGCACGCACCTTCAGCGCCGCCCGCCGCCGCATCGCGGCCGCTGAAGGAGGCTGCCGAAAATGCAGACGTCTCGCCGGACCGTCTGAGACAGGCGGACCGCGCGTCTGCCGACAAACCGGCCGCGGGGGGAAGCGCTTTAGGTGATACCCGCAAATCGGCTGAGAAAGCACGGACTCCGGCGTCCGCGCAGACATCCGTCCCGCGCGGGCAGGAGGGCCAGGCGGATCCCGAAGCCCTCGACCTCACAGATCCGTACGTGAATCCCGTCTATCAGACCCTGACGTTCCAGATCGCCACGAGCCGCGCGCGGCTTGCCCTGCTCGAACGCCAGCGTCATGAGC
>JBKPTE010000065.1:0-26604 GCA_046735335.1 Acidobacteriota bacterium
ATCGGATCCGCCCCCGTCGGGCACGCGGCCGCGGATCGATCGCACCTGTACGTCGTCGCGCTCGACAACGTGCTCCGCGCGTACGATCGCGGGAATGGGAATCAGCGGTGGACGCACCCGTTGAAGCGGCGCGCGGCGACCGGCCCCGAAGTGCTCGGCGCGATGGTGCTCGTCCCGTCGGCAGCGTCTCCCGAAATCTGGGTGTGGACGGCAGGAGGCAAGGCAGGCGCGGCGGTCACTCTACCCGCCGAGCCGGCGGTGCCGCCGGCGTTCGTGGACCGTGGAGCAGACGGCGCGTTCATTTTCGTCGTGACAGGCGGGCTCGCGAATCAATGGCGGCTCGCCTTGCTCGCTCCCGCGCCAGACCTTCCGCTCGTCCCGTTCGAGACCATCCCGGGAACGGCGTTGAAACCCGAGGAGCCGGTCGACGGCCCGGTGTCGCGCGCAACCGTTTCGTCGCGCTAACCGTCTCGTCGCACGCAACTGTCCCGTAGCGCGCAATTTCAGTTGCGCGACAGCGTCGTCATTTCTTCGCGAACCGTCTGCGCGAGGCGCCGCACGCCTTCCTCTATCCGCTCTGGTGTCGGGGCCGAGAACGACAGCCGCATCGTGTTCGGCTGCGCCGCGCCGACGAAGAATGCCTCTCCCGCCACGTAGATCACGCCGTGCTCGACGGCGCGCGTAATCATGTGGTCGGCGTCGATCTCATGCGGCAACGTCACCCACAAGAAGAAGCCGCCCTTTGGCGCCGGCCACCTGACCGCTCCTTCGAACTCGCGTTCGAGCGCCCGTGCCATCACGGTGCGCTTCTCCTGATAGTGGCGGCGCAGCAGCGGCAATTGCCTGGCGAGCACCCCTCGATGGCACGCCTCGTAGACGATTCGCTGGTCGAGCGATCCCGCCTGCAGATCCTCGGCCTGTTTCGCCGTCTCGATCTTCGTGATGAGCGCAGGCGCGCCGGCAATCCACGCGACGCGGAATCCGGGTGCGAGCGTCTTCGAGAAGCTGCTCAAGTAGATGACGCGCCCGTCTTCGTCGTCGGTCTTGATCGGGCGCACGTCCGCTTCGGTGGCGGTGTCTTCGAAGTACAGCTCGCGATACGGATCGTCTTCGACGATGAGGACGTCGCGCGACGCGGCCCACTCCAGCAGGCGCCTGCGCTTCTCGAGGCCGATGAGCAGTCCCGTCGGATTCTGGAAGTTCGGAACGACGTAGAGGAACTTGACCCGCTGCCCTTCACCGCGAAGACGGCGCAAGGTCGCGTCGAGCGCGTCGAGATCCACGCCGTCCGTTTCCTGCGGGACGCCGACCATGCGCGCCTGCACGTTGCGGAACGCCGTGATGGCGCCCGTATAGGTCGGCAACTCGACGAGCACGACATCGCCCGGATCGAGCAGCACGCGGGCAACGAGATCGAGCCCCTGCTGCGACCCCGTCGTGACGAGCAGCTCTTCGAAGCGCGCGGGGATCCCGCGCGCGTGCATGATGCCGCCAATCGCTTCGAGCAGCGGACGATAGCCGCGGGTGGGGCCGTATTGCAGGACGCTGCCGTCGCGTGTGCTCAGGAGGTCCGCCGCGATCTCGCGGAAGTCGTCCCACGCAAACGTCTCGGGCGCGGGATAGCCGGGCGCGAACGAGATGATGTCCCGCCCGCCCGCCAGCAGCGTGCCCATCCGGCGGATGGCGGATTCCTTCATCTGCTCGGCGGCGCGCGACAGGAACCGATCGTGGTTCATCATGCGGATCGCGCGTCGGTGACTTCTCGAAGCGGGACGGGCGCGCGGCCGTCCGGGCGCGCGTAGGAACGATAGTGCGTCAGGTAGGCGCCGAGCGCGGCAAGCGCGAGGTATTCGAACACGAGGCCTCGCAACAGCCATGCCGCAAGCTGCATCGGAAGGACGGCGAGACCGACGAGGGGGACGAACGCGATCAAGCCGAGGCCCGCCGTGGCGAGGATCGACGCCGCGGTCGCGATGACCACGACGAGCAGCACGACGCCGAACACGGCGGCCACTTCACGCAGGTGCGTCCAGATGAATCGCAGTGCGAGGCGCACGCCGACACGCACGCTGACGTCCTCGATCGCGACGACCATCTGCGTCATCAGATAGAAGAAGTTCACGAGGGTGATCCAGACGATCAGCGCGCTCGACGCGAGCGCGGTGGCAACCGTCCAGGCAAGCACGAACGCCGGGTTGGCGGCGAGCGCATACCCGCCGAGCACGAACCCCAGATACGCGGCGCCTGTGAGGCCATAGGCGATCAGCAACCCGAGGCCGATTCGCACGTAGCGCCGCCAGAGGCGTGAACAACCGGAGAGAAACGGGTCGATGCCGACGACGTTCGCGCGGCGCAGAGCGTCGAGCCGCAGCGGCGGCCGTTCGATGGGCCCGGCGATCCGCTCGCCTTCGGCAAGGAGCGCCACCGTCCCCGCCTTGACGACGAACGTCACGATGGAGCCGCCGACGAGCACGACGAGCGCCGCGGCAACGAACGCGGCAAGCGCCGCGGGGCTTGCGGTCAGCGCCGCCAGGATCGACATGACGATCGTCCTGATGTCGCCGCTCAGGAGCTCGGTGAGGCGGCGATCGAGCAGCAGCGCCACCAGGAAGGCGCCCCCGATGACCGGCACGGCGAGCAGCAGATCACGCGTGGCCTCGGCCACGAACTGCACGATGACGAGTGGCCAGTTCGCCGCTGCCACGAGCGCGCCGCGCTTGAGGGCTGTCTTCAGGCCGGTGCCGTCACGCATGCGTCTGGATCGAGTATAGCGGGTCGGGGAACCTCTAACCTCCCGCCTCCGCGTCACCGCCGACTACGCGGGCAAGCCAACCTCCCGCCTCCGCGCCACCGCCGACTACGCGGGCAAGCCAACCTCCCGCCTTCGCGCTTCGCGCTACGGCGGACAAGCCAACCTCCAACCTCCGACCTCCAACGATGGAGGTATTCTCGACTTGTGGTGTCCGTAACGGAACGGCCGGCCATTGACCGCCTCGCGCGCGAGCGGCGCGTGAGCCCGTGGCGGCTCGCCGCCGGCGGCGTGGGCGCGGCGCTGATCGCGGCGGCGCTCGGTCTCGCGCTGCAGGTCTGGCTGCTCGGGGCCGACGAGACGGCCGCGATCGAACGCCTGCAGCGGCGGGTCACGCAGGAGTTCGCGGACATGACGGCGCGCGTGGAGCGCGTTGCCCAGGGGCTCGCGGCGGATCCGCGCGTGCCCGGCGCCATGGCGCCCGGATCCGACGAGCGGGTGCGCGATCTCTTCGACGCGGTGGCTGCCGCGCGCGGGCGCAATCCGGACGAAACGTCGGGCGTCGCCATCACCGTCTACACGTCCGGCGGCATGGCGCGAGCCTGGGCGGGCCGCCCGTCCGACCTTCCGCCCGAGCGGATGAAGACGGATCGCGCGCTCTTCGTCACGCCATCACCGCTCGGTCTCCGCCTCGTCCACGTCACGCCGATCGTCGCCTCCACGCCGGATGCGCATCGGCTGGGAGCGATCGCCGTCGAGCAGGTCGTGACCGAGACGCCGGTGTCTCCGGCGATGGGCGCCGGGGCGCGCCATTTCGAGATGGAGACCCCCGTCGCGCCCGTCACGCTGCGGCTTCCAGGCGAAACCGCGCCGGCGGACCCTGACGCGTATTCGTTTGCGATTGCGGCGCCCGACGGCAGCCCGCTCGTGGTCGCGTCGGTGAGCCACGCGGACGTGAACGCCGCGCTGGATCGCGCCCGTTGGCAGATAGCGGCCCTCGTCGTGGCAATCGCGGGTATCACCCTGATGCTCCTGGCCGGACCGCTGCTCGATCGCCGTGCATCCGCACGGCAGGCGTCGAGAGAGATCCGGATGTCGGCCGCGATTGCAGCCGTGATTGCGTCTGGCGCTGCGCTCGAATGGCTGGCGATCCGGATGGCGATCGGCGGGCCGCTCAGCGCGCCCGTGGTGCTCGTCCTCACGAGCGCCGCGGCAGCCGCCCTTGTCGCGACGGCGGTGTCGGGCGCGGGCCGGCTCCGAATCGCGCTGCGCGGTGCACGGCGGCCGCCTCACGAGCGCAGCCGTCTGTTCGTCCTCGCGCAGCTCGCGTGCGGCGTGCTGCTGGCCTGTCTGCTCGCGGGATTCGAACGGCTGCTCGGGATGAGCGTCGATCCGGCGTCGATCGATCTGCGCCACTTCTCGCTGCATCCCTGGAGCGGTCCGCGGCTCGCCGTGCTCCTGGGCATCCTGCTCTACCACGCCGCAATCCTGTGGGCCGGCGCGCTGGGCTGCGTCACCGCCCTTGCGCCCTGGCGGACACCGCACCGGCTTTCGCGCTGGCACGTTACCGCGGCGCTGCTGTGGATCGTGCCGACCGTTCTCGTCGCCGCGCTCTCGGCCGCGCGCGGGTGGCCCATTCCGGCCTCCGCGATCGTGCTGGCCGCGATCGCCTGCGCCGGCGCGGCGCTCGTGGCGCCTCGTCTCACGATCTGGTACCGGCAGACGACCGTTGCGTCGAGGATCCTCGCGCTCTTCATGGCGTTCCTGTTGCCGGCGCTGCTCATCTATCCATCCGTACACTTCTTCGCCGAACGCTCGACGCGGCATCTGATCGAGACGCGCTACGCCGTACAGGCGATGAACCATCTGCAGGACCTGCAGGATCGCCTCGCGCAGGCGCGGCAGGAGATCGACGCGATTCCGGAACTCCGGCGGCTGATCACGGCCGCGGCGGCGTCGGCCGAGGAGATTCCGCGGACCGATCCCGCGTTCTCCATCTGGAGTCGGACCGTGCTGGCGCGAACGCGGCTGACCAGCGACGTGGAGCTGTACGACGAGGCCGGAAGGCTCGTGAGCCGATTCGCGCTGAACTTCCCGGAGTACACGAACACGCCGCAGAAGGCGCTTCCTCCCACTGGCTGCCGGTGGGACGTGTTCGGTGAGGCGCAGCCGTTCGGCGCACAGGAGCGCAACATGCTCCATTCGGGGCGCAGCATCTGCGTTGGGGGGCACGTCCTCGGCACGGTCGTCGTGCACGTCGTCCTCGACTACCGCACGCTGCCGTTCGTCAGTTCGCAGTCCGCGTACCTGGAACTGTTCCGGCCGTCGGCGTCCGGACCGGTGGAAGGCACGCCAGCCGGTGACGTGGACTTCACCGTGTACGGGTGGGGATTGACGGCGATCTTCACGTCCGGCGGTTCTGCGTGGCCGCTCGACGAGGCGACGTTCGCGCGCGTGTACGAGTCGCGCCAGCCGTTCTGGACGGTGCTGACGAAGGAGAAGAGGCCGTACAACGTCTACTTCGCGAACGATCGTTTCTTCATCTATGCGCTCGGGTACGCGCGCCCCGGCCTGTTCGATCACCTCGTTCGTCTTGCCGAGCTCACCACGCTCGCGGCCGCGGGATACGTCGTCATCCTGATTGGCAGCGCGCTGTTCGCGCGGATTTCCCGCGAGCTCCCGCAGACGGGCCGTGCGCTCCTTCGGGAGATTCGTGCGAGCTTCTACAGAAAGCTGTTTCTCGCGTTCGTGCTCGCATCGATCGTCCCCGTCCTGACGCTCGCGCTGGTCATACGCACGTATTTCGCCGGGCTGCTCCTCGGCGACATTCGCGCGGAAGCATCGAGGACGGCAGCGGTCGCCCAGCGCGTGATCGAAGAGTCGGAGGCGATGCTGCGACGCGGAACCGAAGGGCTCACGCCGTTCGGCGACGACGTGATGATCTGGATCAGCCAGGTCATCGACCAGGACGTGAACATCTTCGACGGTCCCGAGCTGCTCGCGACCAGCGAGCGCGACCTCTTCGCATCGGGCCTTCTGCCGACGCGCACGCCGGAGGACGTCTATCGGGCGATCGTCCTGCAGCGGCTGCCGAGTTACGTCAGCGAAGACAGCATCGGCGGTGTGCCGTACATGCTGGCGGCGACGCCCGTGCGCGCGGAGAGCCGGAACGCCATCCTCACGGTTCCGCTCGCGTTCCGCCAACAGGAGGTCGAGCGCGAGATCGACGACCTCGATCGCGGCCTTCACCTCGCGGCGCTGTTCTTCATCCTGCTCGGCGCGGGAATCGGTTTGTCGATGGCCGAACGCATCGCGGATCCCGTCCGGCGTCTCACGCGGGCAACGGGACGCATCGCCAGCGGCGACTTCGACGCGAGGATCGCGGTCCGATCGTCCGACGAGCTCAGACGCCTGGTCGATGCGTTCAACAGCATGGCGGCCGAGCTGAAGGAGCAGCGCGTGCAGCTCGAGCGCACCAATCGCCTGGAAGCCTGGGCGGAAATGGCGCGCCAGGTCGCGCACGAGATCAAGAACCCGTTGACGCCGATTCAGCTCTCCGCCGAACATCTGCGGCGCGTGCACGCCGATCGCGGCACGCCGCTCAGTCCGGTTCTCGAAGGCTGCGTCGACGCGATCCTCGGACAGGTCCATCTGCTCCGGCAGATCGCCGCGGAGTTCTCCAGCTTCGCCTCGTCACCGACCGCGCGGTTCGCGAACGTCGATCCGGTGCAGCTCGTCCACGACGTCGTCGAACCGTATCGCGCGGGTCTCGAGGGACGGATTGCAGTCGACAACGAGGTGAACGGCCCTCTGCCGGCGGTGTACGTCGACAAGACGCTCGTCAGCCGCGCGCTCGCCAACGTCGTCGAGAACGCGCTGCATGCGATGCCGGGAAGCGGACGCCTGCTGGTGACATCTGACGCAGACGAGAGCGTGGTCTCGATCAGCGTCTCCGATACCGGCGTCGGGATGGACGCAGAGGCGCTCGAGCGGGTGTTCGAGCCGTACTTCTCTACCAAGACAACCGGCACGGGGCTCGGGCTGCCGATCGCGCGCCGCAACGTGGAGTTGAGCGGCGGCACGATTGAAGTGCTCAGCGAGAAGGGCCGCGGAACGACGGTGATCGTCAGGCTGCCGGTGGCGGCTGCGGCGGTGTAGCGGGATGACGGCGCCGCAGCCGTGAATAGGCCAGCGCCGCCAATGCGGAGACGATGTAGGAGTACGAGAGCACGACGAGCGCGACGCGCGGATGTGACGCGACGAGCGCGAGCGCGACGGCGCCGAGAAACAGCCAGGACGGCGACCGGCGCCAACCCACGTCGATCGCCTTGATGCTGCGGAACCGGATCGTGCTCACCATCAGGAACGCCGGCACGAGCACCATGGCCAGCGCGGGAGCCGCGGCGCGAGGATCCTGCAAACCCCACGGATAGAGGTACACCGTCGACGCAATGACGGCCGCCGCGGCGGGACTCGGCAGGCCCGCAAAGTAGCGCTTGTCCGTCAGCGAGCTCGTCTGAATATTGAAACGGGCGAGCCGCATCGCGGCCGCCGTCACGTAGATGAAGCCGGCGGCCCAGCCGAGTCGCCGCAGCGGCCACAGCCCCCACGTGAAGGCCAGGATCGCCGGTGCGAGGCCGAACGACACGACGTCCGCAAGCGAATCCAGTTCGACGCCGAACGCGGACGAGGATCGCGTGAGCCGCGCGAAGAACCCGTCCAGCGTATCCAGCACCATCGCGACGCCGATCAGGACGGCGGCCGTGTCGAAGTCACCGCGCGTCGAATACACGACGCAGGCGTAGCCGCAGAACAGGTTCGCGACCGTGAACATCGACGGCAGGAGATAGACGCCGCGCTTGAAGCGCTCCGGGCGGTCCTCGCGCCGGCGTCTGGACGTCTCAAGCACCATGGGGCGAGGTCAGCCTGGCGAGTACGGTTTCACCACCAACGACGTGTTGACCGACCTGAACGGCCAGTTCCGAGCGTGGCGGCAGGAAGACGTCCATGCGGGATCCGAATTTCATCAGGCCGATGCGCTCGCCGCGTGCGACGGTCTGCCCTTCGCTCACGCGGCAGACGATGCGCCGCGCCAGCACGCCGACGACCTGGCGGATCACGATCGCTTCCCCCTCGTGATCGATCCAGATCTCGTTCAGCTCGTTCTCGTTGGCTTCCTTCGTGTACGCGGGCAGGAATGCGCCCGGGCGATAGTCGATTCGCGTGACGCGTCCGGCCACCGGCGTCCGGTTGATGTGGACGTCGAGCGGCGAGAGAAAGATCGTGATCTGGTTCCAGTCTCCAGGGGGGCTCCATCGCCGATCCGTGGCCCCCGCGATCATGACGCGGCCGTCGGCCGGAGACACGACGAGCGCGTCGCCGGTCGGGACCGTCCGGTCAGGATCGCGGAAGAAGAAGGCGAAGAATCCGCCCAGCGCCGCAAAGGCGGACGCCCACCCGTAGCGGCGCGCGGCCGCGAGGCCCGCCGCCGGCACCAGCGCCCCGGCGATGAATGGGACTCCTGCTCTGTCGATCTTCATGCGCAAAAAGAAAGGGCCGGAAAGGGGCGCGGCAGCCGGCCTGGACCCCTTCCGGCCCTGCGAAATCGAGGGGACGCGATCAGCCGCGGCTCGGCGCGTGCGCGTGCGCGCGCTCGGTGCCGGTGCGGTACTGCCGCAGAATGCTCTCCATCTGGTCCTTCAACTGCAGCTTCTTCTTCTTCAGGGTAACTTCTTCGAGCTGTTCGGGTTCCGACAGATATGGGCGGGCCGCCAGGTTGTGGATTCGCTCATCGAGGTCGTGATGCTGCGTGGCGAGTTGGCGGAACTCGTCGTTGCTCTGCAGCAGCTGCTGCTTCAGCTCTTCGAAGTCTGTCGGCATTTCCGCCTCCTTGTTAAGGGACCTAAGAGAGGGCATTCATATGCGGACGCTACCACAAGGTTCCGGGGGGTTCAAGATTTGCCGTCCACCGCATCGCGCCAGAGGATGAGGGCGTCCTCGTCGGGCTCCGTGTAGTACCCGGGCCGCCTGGCCGTCACCTTGAAACCGAGGCGTGCGTACAGCCGCAGGGCGGCCTCATTCGAGGCACGGACCTCGAGCGTCGCGCGGGTCACCCGTCGGGCGGCCGCTTCGCTGAAGACGTGCTGCAGCAGGCGCGTGGCGAGCCCCTGGCGCCGGTGCGCCGGCGCCACCGCGACCGTATTGATGTGCAGCTCGTCGAGCAGCATCCAGCAGACGCAGAAGGCGACAGGCGTGCGGTCGTCACGCCGGAGGACGTAGAGGAACGTCACGTCCGAATTGCGCAGCTCCCAGACGAGCGTGTCGCGCGACCACGGATTCGTGAAGGATTGTTCCTCAAGCGCGACGATGGCGTCGAGATCGCCTTCGTCGATGAGGCGTTCGATGATCACCGTTACGTGCGCGCGGCCCGATCGCGCGCGATCTCCGCGTCGGGACGGCGGACGTACGTCGGTACGATCGCGTGCGGATGCACCGCTCGCGACCGCTCCGCGACCGCGATCGCTCCAACGGTCCCTGCGAGCAGTCCGGCGGCGGGCGCGAGGATGCCGCGAGACCCGAGCCGTTCGTGGATGACGTCGGCGTACCGTACTGCGGCGTCGCCGGTGAAGATCACTTCGGGCAGGTCCGCCAGCACGCCGCGCCATGCCGAGAGCGTCGCATCCGGTGAGAGCGACGAGGCGGGCTGCACCAACTGCCCGTCCGGCGAGTAAAGCGCGGCGAAGACCTCGCCGCGATGCGCATCGATCCATGCGGCGACGGGCCGCCGTCCGTCGCGCGCGCGCGCGACCAGCGCGTCGAACGTGGAGATCGGCGCGACCAGTTTGCCATTCGGCAGCGCCAGCCCCTGGATCGTCGCGATGCCCACCCGCAGTCCTGTGAAGGATCCCGGTCCGGTGGCGACGGCATACAGATCGATGTCGCGGATCGCGACTCGTTGGTCGCGCAAAATGCGCATCAGCTCGCCGGGCAGCCGCTCCCCGTGCGTCCGCGACGCATCGCCTTCACGCTCGCAGACGATCGCCTCGTCGCGCAGGAGCGCCGCGCTGCCGCCGCGCGATGATGTGTCGAGCGCGAGGATGAGCAAATGGGCCTCGATCTGCAATGTTATACTCGCGAATCCCCATGCCGTCCCCTCTTCCCTCTGCAGAGAGCACGGCGGCCGCTACGCCCGCGATGCGGCAGTACTTCGACGCGAAGCGGCAGTATCGCGACGCCATCGTGTTCTTCAGGATGGGCGACTTCTACGAGATGTTCTACGAGGACGCGCTCACGGCGGCGCGTGCGCTCGAGCTGACGCTCACGTCTCGATCGAAGGATGCCTCGGGCGGCGCGATTCCAATGTGCGGCGTCCCTTTCCACGCTGCCGATTCGTACATTGCGCGCCTCGTCCGCAAGGGTTTTCGCGTGGCCGTGGTCGAGCAGGTTGAAGATCCGAAGAAGGCCAAGGGTCTCGTCCGTCGCGAGGTCGTGCGCGTCGTCTCCCCGGGCACGCTGACGGACGCGGGCTATCTCGAAGCGCGCGAGCCGGCGTTTCTCCTTGCGCTCGCGCCCTCGGACGATCGCAGGGTCGGTGCGGCGCTGCTCGATCTCTCGACCGGTGAATTCACGACAGCCGAGTACGCCGGCGCCGAGGGACGCGACGCTCTGGTGCAGGAGCTGGCGACGATGCGGCCGCGGGAGGTGCTCGCGCCGGCCGGGTTCGATGACGCGGCGGCCATCCTTGCCGCGGCGCGAGTCGACGCGCGTGTCACGGCCGCCGAGCCCTGGACCTTTCAGCACGAGTCGGCTCGGGACGTCCTGCTCACACAGCTTCGGGCGCAGACGCTTCAGGGATTCGGGCTTCACGATCGGCCGGCGGCGGTCTCGGCGGCCGGTGCGCTCGTACAGTATCTGCGCGACACGCAGAAGGCGGAGCTCGCGCACGTGCGCGACGTCGCGTTTCGTACCGGCGCCGACTGTCTGCTGGTCGATGCGACGACGCTCCGCAATCTGGAAGTCTTGGAAGCGTCGGATGGAGGCCGCACCGGATCGCTGCTGCACACGCTCGATCGGACGATCACGCCGATGGGCGGTCGGCTGCTCCGCGCGTGGCTGCTTCGGCCGCTCGTCTCGCTCGAGCGCATTCAGGATCGGCTCGATGCCGTCGAAGACTTCGCCTTCCGCGGCACGGCTCGGGCCAAGCTGCGCGACACGCTGAAGAGCGTCCACGACATCGAACGCCTCGTCGCGCGTGCGGCGCTCGGGACCGCAGGCCCCCGCGATCTCGTGTCGCTCCGCCAATCGATTGCCGCCATTCCCCGCGCGCGGTTGATCCTCGACGAGTTCCAGGCGCCGCTGGTTCGCAGCCTGGTCGCCGAGCTCGACGATCTCGCCGACGTCCGCGACGATCTCGACCGCACGCTCGTCGACGAGCCTCCCGCCGCCGCGCGGGACGGCGGCATGGTCCGGGACGGCGTTGACGCGGAGCTTGACGATCTGCGCGCCATCAGCCGCGGCGGCAAGGCCCGCATCGCCGCGATGGAAGACGCCGAGCGCGCGCGCACCGGCATTTCGTCGCTGAAGATCCGCTACAACCGCGTATTCGGCTATTACATCGAGGTCTCGAAGTCGAACCTCGCGAGCGTACCGCCCGATTACCACCGCAAGCAGACGATTGCCGGCGGCGAGCGGTTCATCACGCCCGCCTTGAAGGAATACGAAGAGAAGGTGCTCGGCGCGGACGAGCGGATCGGGGAGCGCGAGCTGGAGATCTTCGAGGCGCTGCGGAGCCGCGTGGCGGCCGAAGCGCCGCGCGTGCAGGACAGCGCGCGCGCGCTCGCGGCGCTCGACGTGCTCGGCGCGCTCGCCGAAGCCGCGGCACTCCAGAACTACACGAAGCCCCTGATGCACGGCGGCGACGAGTTCGTCGCGGTCGACGCGCGGCATCCCGTCGTCGAGCGCCACGTCGCGGACGCGTTCGTCCCCAACGACGTCACACTCGAATCGGCCGAGCGGCAGGTCGTGATCCTCACGGGCCCGAACATGGGGGGCAAATCCACCTACCTGCGGCAGTGCGCGCTGCTGGCGCTCATGGCGCAGGCCGGATCGTTCGTGCCGGCGCGAAGCGCGAAGCTGCCCGTGATCGATCGACTGTTCGCACGCGTCGGCGCGTCCGACAACATCGCGCGCGGCCAGTCCACGTTCATGGTCGAGATGCAGGAAACGGCGAACATCCTGCACGCCGCCTCTTCGAAGAGCCTCGTGATCCTCGACGAGATCGGACGCGGTACCGCCACCTTCGATGGTCTCAGCCTCGCCTGGGCAGTCGCCGAGTACCTCGCGACGAATCCCAAGGCGCGGCCGAAGACCATCTTCGCGACGCATTACCACGAACTGACCGATCTTGCGGATGCCCTCCCCAACGTCGCCAACTTCCACGTGGTCGTCCGCGAGTGGAAGGACGATCTGGTGCTGCTGCGGAAGGTCGTCGCGGGCCGCGCCGATCGCAGCTATGGCATTCAGGTCGCGCGCCTGGCCGGTCTGCCGCCCCAGGTCGTCGCGAGGGCCCGCGAGATCCTGGCAGGCCTCGAACGTGATGAATTGTCGCGCGGCGGCCGTCCCTCGCTCAGCGGCGTGCCGACCGATCGACAGCAGCCCGGGTTGTTCGAGGCGCCGTCGACCGCGGACGATCCGCTCAGGCGCCGTCTTCGTGCCGTGGACATCAACTCGCTCACGCCCCTGCAAGCGCTCTCGCTGCTCGCGGAACTGAAGGAAGACGCCGAGTAGGGCCGCGGGCCGCCGGCCGCGGACGACGCGGATGACGCGGAATCAAGACGTGCTCGCAACTTCACGGGATTCCTTTTGCGGATCGCGATCTGTTTGCTACTGATCAGCGTGGCTGCCGCGGGCCGGGTCGACGCTGCCACGCGCTACGACTGGCGGCTGACGTTTCGATCCATTCACACCGCGCACTTCGATATCCACGCGCATCAGGGCGAGGACGCGCTCGCGCGGCGCCTCGCCGGAATCGCCGAACGGGTTCGCGAATCGCTGCGGCCGATGTTCGGCGTACCGCCCGGACGTGTGCAGGTGATCCTCGTCGATCAGAGCGATCTTTCGAACGGCTGGGCGACGCCGTTTCCCTACGACACAATCGAGATCACGGCGGCGCCGCCCGCGGCCGAAACACTGATCGGCAACACGGACGACTGGCTGCGGCTGGTCTTCACGCACGAATACACGCACATCCTTCACCTCGATCGCACGCGCGGCGTGATGCGGGCCGTCCGCGGGATCTTCGGCCGGGTGCCGATTGCCTTCCCGAATGCGTTCCTGCCGGTCTGGTCGGTTGAAGGCATCGCGACGTACGAGGAGAGCGCCGCGACGGGCGAAGGGCGCGTTTCCGCGGGAGATTTCCGCGTACTCGTCGATCAGGCGGCACGCCAGCACCGGTTCGAGCCGCGCGACCGTGCCGCAGGGGGCCTCGTGGATTGGCCGTCCGGGAACGCGGCGTATGCCTATGGCGCGTACTTCCACCAATATCTCGCTGACCGGTACGGCGCCGATCGCCTGCGCGCGCTCGCGGATGCGCAGGCGGGGCGCGTTCCGTTCTTCGGGTCGGGCGCGTTCAAGAATGTGTTCGGCCGCGGCGTGGGCGCGTTGTGGAGCGACTTCCGTCAGTCGCGCCAGCCGAGCGCCGCACGAGCGAGCGCGACGGACACGGCGGCGACGCGCATCACGCACGCGGGGTTCTCGATCGCGGGGCCGCGCTTTGCGCCCGACGGATCGATCTATTACGCGCGCTCCTCCGCCGACGGCTTTCCCTCGCTCGAACACGTGGGCGCTGACGGACGCGCGTTCCCGTCGCTCCCCCGCTATCTCGGCAGCCGAACGTCCGTACGCGACGGTTGGATCGTGTTCGACCAACTGCAGGTCGTGCGGTCCGTTGCGCGGTATTCGGATCTCTATGCCGTTCGACCGGGCGCCACGACCGTCCGCCGGCTGACGAGAGAGGCGCGCGCGTCGGATCCCGACCTCTCCCCCGATGGACGGACGATCGCGTGCATCGTGCAGGTTCACGGGCGCGGCGCGCTCGCGCTCCTCGGATTCGACCCCGATCGCACGACAACCCCGGAGATCGTTCTCGACCAGGAAGGCGCTGACCTCGGTGGCCCGCGCTGGTCCCCCGATGGCCGTACGCTCGTCGTCGAGCGTCGCGTCCGCAACGGTGACTACGAACTCGTCCTGATCGATGCGACGACTCACGAGACCCGCGTGCTCGTGGCACGACGCGGCGTGCGCCTCGTGACGCCGTCGTGGACGACCGACGGCCGGACGGTACTGTTTGCGGCGAACGCCGGCAACGAACCGTTCAACATCTACGCGGCGTCGCTCGACGGCAGCATCCGAAGGGTGACCGATTCCATCAGCGGCGCGTCGGCGCCCGAGGTATCGCCGGACGGCCGTTCGCTTCTCTACGTCGGCTACACGGCCGATGGGTACGACCTGTTCACGATTCCGTGGCGGCCCGAATCGTGGACGACGGTGAACTTTGGTGAGACGGAGCATCGTGACGCCTCGGCGCCGACGGCGCAAGATGCGGGCGAATTCAGCGCCTATCAGCCGCTTCGGACGCTGGCGCCGACGTACTGGACGCCCGTCGTAGCGAGCGATGCAGGCGAAGAACTGATTGGCGCGGCCACCGCGATGTCGGACGCGCTCGGCCGCCACAGCTACGCCGCCGACGCCGCGTGGACGAAAGGACGCTCGCGCCCCGACTGGCATGTCGCGTACGCGTACGATCGGTGGTGGCCCACGCTGTTCGCCGCATACTCCGACGACACCGATCCGCTCGGAGGCGGCGACGTGCGGGCGCGCGAGGTGCTGGCGGGCGCGCTGCTTCCGGTCCGGCGCGTGCGATGGAGCGACACGTTTCTCGCCGCGCTCGACGTGGAGCGGGAGACGTTCACGTGCGCCTCCGCGTGCCGCGCTGCGCTCGCGCCGGAGCGGCGAACCTCGCTTCGTGGCGGCTGGATGCACGACAGCCGGCGCCTCTTCGGGTATTCGATCAGCACGGAGGAAGGCGCGCTGATCGAAACCGCCGTCGAGACGACCCCGGCGGCGCTCGGCTCGACGGCAGACACGGGTGCGGCCGTCCTGGACCTTCGCGGGTTTCACCGGGTCTTCAGTCAGCACACCGTCGCCGCGGCCCGCGTCGCGTTCGCCGAATCCTGGGGCGACCTTCGCGCCCGCCGCGTGTTCTCCGCGAGCGGACCGGGCCCGTCGATTGCCGCCTTCGACTTCGGCCGGGACACGATCGGTCTGCTGCGCGGGTTCGATCCCGGCGATCTGATCGGCACGCGTGCGGCCGTCGCGAACGTCGATGTGCGATTTCCGCTCTTCCGTCCCGAGCACGGGCTTGGCTCGTGGCCCGTCTTCTTCCGCGCGGTTCACGGCGCCGCGTTCGTCGACGCGGGCCGCGCGTGGGATGAAGGTCTGGCGCTCGGCGATGTCCGCACGTCCGTTGGCGGCGAGCTGTCGTTCGACACGGTCCTGGGGCACTACGCGCCGGTCACGTTCACGGCCGGTGCCGCCTGGACGCGCGATCCCGTCGCGGACCGGTCGCGCTTCGTCGTATTCGGGCGAATCGGCCACGCCTTCTGAGATCGGGACTCGGGGAGCGGGATCCGGGATCCTGGAAATTGCCCTCGTAATCCGGACGTCGGGCTCCGAACCCGGAACCCGAGCCCCGGATCCCGATGCCCGAATCCCGAACCCCGATACAATGCTTGACGGCATGAAGACGAAGTCGCGGTTTCTCCGCGCGCCGGTCGAGCCGTTCACCATCGAGCCCGACCTGCCCGCGGAAGAAGTACTCGCGCGCATGGAACGCATCTCGTTCCAGGGGCGCAATCTGGCGACGGCGCGGCGCATCTGGGAGAAGATGCTGCGTGACAACTGCACCATCTTCCTCGGCATGGCAGGCGCGCTGAGCGCGGGCGGGCTTCGGCTCGTCGTGGCGCACCTCATCTCGGAGCGCTATGTCGATTGCCTCGTCTCGACCGGCGCCAACCTCTACCACGATCTGCACGAGACGCGCGGCCGGCGGCACTACATCGGCTCGCCGCGCGAGAACGATGCCGCGCTGCAGGACGAGCACATCGATCGCGTCTACGACACGTACGCCAGCGAGGACGAGTTCGTCGACAACGACGAGTGGATTGCCGCATTCGCGCTGACGCTCGAGCGGCGCCCGTACACGACGCGCGAGTTTCTCTACCGTCTCGGCGAATACCTCTGGAAGGAGACGCGGCGCGAAGGAATCCTGACCGCGGCCTACCGCGCGTCGGTGCCGATCTTCTGCCCCGCGATTGCGGACTCGTCGATCGGCATGGGGCTCTCGCAGGCCCGGCATCGCGAGGCCGACGCCGGCCACATCGACGTCATCGGTGACATCGTCGAGTCCGCGAATCTCGTGATTCGGCGTCCGCGGACCGCGTCGGTGGTGCTGGGCGGCGGCACCCCGAAGAACTTCATCAACCAGGCGAGCGTGCAGGCCGAGTTCTACGACGACCGCGTCGGCGGCCATCGGTATGCGCTGCAGATCGTGACCGACGTTCCGCACTTCGGCGGCGCGTCCGGCTCGAGCCTGGAAGAGGCGCAGAGCTGGGGCAAGCTCGCGACAGACGCCGAGCAGGTCACCGTTCAAGCCGACGCGACGATCGCGCTGCCGCTGCTCGTCAGCGCGCTGGCCACGAGCGCGCGCGACGCGCTCGCCGCCCGCAAACCGCTGCAATTCGAACTTTCCGGTCCGGCGATGGCGGTCGAAGGCCGCCCGTTTCCGCCGGGCCGCTTCGAGGCCCGGACGTAATGGAGTTTCCGTTCACGTACGATCACGCTGTTCCGCTCGCGTTCGGCGGCGCCCTGCCCGAACGCCGCACCTTCGACGACTCCCGCGTCGTCGTTCTCCCGATTCCGGTCGATCGCACGACGTCCTACGTCGGCGGGACGCGGAACGGTCCGCACGAGATCCTCCAGGCCTCGTCGCACATGGAGCTGTGGGACGAGGAGATCGGCGCCGACGTCCACGGCGTCGGCATCTTCACGCTCCCCGAAATGGAGCTGCCGTTCGGCGAGATGGAGCCGATGATGGACGAGATCGAGCGCGTCGCGTACGAGGTGATTGGACGCGACAAGTTCCTCGTCGCGCTCGGCGGAGAGCATTCGATCACGCCGCCGCTCGTGTCCGCTGCGTCGCGGCGCTATCCCCAGCTCTCCGTCCTCCAGATCGACGCGCACGCCGATCTGCGCGAGAGCTACATGGGAACGCGCCACAACCACGCGTGCGCGATGCGGCGATCGCTCGAATACGCGCGGCTGACGCAGGTCGGCATCCGGAGCCTGTCGACGGAAGAAGCGGAGATCCTGCCCCGCCTCAACACGCAGATCTTCTACGACGTGTCGATGCGCGAGGACCCGGGCTGGATCGACCGCATCGTCGACACGCTGGCCGAGGAGGTCTACGTCACGATCGACGTCGACGGACTGGATCCCGCCATCATGCCGGCCACCGGCACGCCGGAGCCGGGCGGGCTGTCGTGGGCCGAGGTCACGCGATTGCTGCGCACGACCGCGGAACGGCGGCGGGTGGTGGCCGTCGACCTGGTTGAGCTCAGCCCGATCGCGGGGATGGTCGCGCCGAGCTTCCTCTGCGCCAGGCTCATCTACAAGGTGCTCAGCTATTGCTTTGCGGGCGACCCCCGCGCGCACCGCCTGCGCCCGAGCGTCGCGCACGGCGAGCCGGCTCGCTGAACAGGCCTGCCGCCGTCACGGCCGAGGGCCGTGCTGTCTCTTTGTTACAACTCGACTGTATACGCGGTATACTGTCGGCGCGTTGGCGGCCGATTTCTTCGCGCAGGCGGCGGACGCCCTCCAGAAGGGTCACGGAGCAGACGCAGCGGCGTTGCTGGTTCGCGTTCTGAAGACACCAGGACTCAGCCGTGACGAGGCGCTCCAGCTCCGCTGTGCGCTGGCCGAAGCGTGGCTGCTCCAAGACGACCTCCGGCAGGCCACGGAGGCGCTCGGCCATCCTCCTGAACGCGAGCGGCTGCACCCTGCGCGCCTGTCGGAGCTGTGGCGGCTGCACGGCAAGCTCGCGATCGCGCGGGGCGAGCCGTCGCGGGGCATCGCCTTCCTCACCCGCGCGCTGAAACAGGCTGAACGCGCGCACGATTCCCGCGCCATCGGTCTCGCCCACTACGAGCTCGGGCTCTGCTACCGCCAGGTCGGCGACAGCGCGATCGTCCGCGATCACATTGCGCAGGCGGCCTCCGCGCTGCACGCGGCCGGCGATCTGCGCCATCTCGCACTGGTGCACTCGCTCTCGGGCGTGACGCTCGCGCAGGACGGGCGCCTCGACGAAGCCATGGGCGCCCTCCGCCACGCCGAGCGGCTGGCCCTGATGGCGCACGCCGGCGATGTCGTCGCGACAGTGTGCGGCAATCAGGCCAACGTCGCGATGATGCAGCACCGCCACGACCAGGCCATCGCGCTTGCCGAACGGAGCGTCGAGCTGCAGGAGGACGCGGGGACGCCGCACGGCCTCGGGATCGCGCTCGCGTCGCTCGGGCAAATCTGCGTCCGCCTCGGGAACCTGCGCCGCGCCGAGCAGGCGCTCAACCGCGCGCTCGACGTGCGGAGTCCGCTGCAGTTCATGCGCGAAACGACGGGCGCCGTGTTCGACACGCTGGCCCAGATTCACCTCATTCGCGGCAACCACGAGGAGGCGAGCCGCTGCCTGCACCGGTCGCGCGAGGCGTACGGCGAATACGGATCGCAAACCAACCGCTGGTATCAATGGTCGGTGCGCGTGCTCGAGGCGCGCGTGGCGCTCAGGCGCGGCGACGACGCGAGTGCGCTGGCGATCGCAACGGAGGTGGCCCGCTCGCAGGACGTTCCGTCCGGCTACGAGGCGCAGGCCATGCTGATCGCGGTCGAAGCGCTGCTCGCCGCTCACCGCCAGGAGGAAGCGGAGGATCTGCTGACGTCTCTGGGATCGAGGCTGCAACCTTCGGGCATGAGCAGCGTCTGGGGAGAATTTCTCCGGCTTCGCGGGCGCGTGCACGGGGAGGCGGGACGCTCGACGGAGGCGTATCACGACTTCGGCCAGAGCGTCAGCGTCTTCGACCTGCTGGGCGAACGGTACCAGGCGGGCCTGAGCTATCTCGCGCTCGGCCGCCTCTCGGCGGCGGCAGGCGCCAGATCGCGTGCGACGCGCTACCTCACGGATGCCGCCGCCATCTTCGAATCGCTCCAGGCGCAGCCCGACCTCGAAGACGCACGCGCGGCCCTGACGAACATGCCCGCCGCGGCAACCGGCGGATTCGTCGGCGTGCAGATGGACGGCGACGATGCGCTGGTGAGGCGGCTCGTGGATGCGTCGGTCACGCCCGCGCTCCTCGCGAAGGAAGGCACGACCGCGATCCTCGAGGCGTGCGACGCGAACAGCTCCGTCATCTTCACGCAGCCGGCCTCGGGCGAAGTTCGCGTCGCGTCGTTCGCCGGCTGCGATCTGGATGGCGCGCGGGCGATTGCGTCCGCCGCGCTGCGCGCGCTCGCGGGCGGCACCGCCCCGCTCCTCGTCATCGAACCCATCGGCCGCGACGGGACGGCCCCTCGCCATGCCGTCGTGTCCGCTCAGCGGCCCTTTGCGCCGTCGCTGCGGCAGCGCTTCCGCACGCTCTGCGCCGTGCTGCGTCAGGGCTTCGACCTCTGTTCCGCGCGCGAGCGGCCGATGGAGCCAGCCGCCGGAGCGGCCGAGCGTCAGCTCGAACCGGTCCTGCCCGGATTCGTGTGCGCGAGCGCCGCGATGCAACGCGTCACGGACCAGATCGCGCGCCTGCAGGGAAACGATCTGACGGTGTTGATTACGGGCGAGAGCGGCACGGGCAAGGATCTCGTGGCGCGAGCCATCCACGCCGGATCGCTGCGGCGATCGGCGATGTTCCTGCCGTACAACTGCACCAGCGCCACGCGCGAGCTGGCGGACAGCCAGCTGTTCGGCCATCGCCGGGGCAGCTTCACGGGCGCGGTCGCGGATCAACCCGGTGTGCTTCGCACCGCCGTCGGCGGGACGCTGTTCCTCGACGAAGTCGGCGACCTCCCCCTCGATGTCCAACCCAAGCTGCTGCGCTTCCTGGAGCAGGGCGAAGTGCTGCCGGTCGGCGAGACGCGCCCAACGCGCGTAGACGTGCGCGTCATCGCCGCGACGAACGCGGATCTCGAGCAGCGCGTCGCGGACGGGAAGTTCCGCGAGGATCTCTTCTACCGCCTCAGCGTCATCCGCATCCACGTGCCGCCGCTTCGCGATCGGCGTGAAGAGATTCCGCATCTGAGCACGTTCTTCCTTCGCGAGGCGAGCGAACGGCTCGGAAAACCCGGCGTGCGTCTCGGTCCTGACACGCTCGATCTGTTCGACGCGTTCAGCTGGCCGGGTAACGTGCGTCAGCTGCGCAACGAGGTCCAGCGCGCGGTCGCGATGGCCGCGCCCGGCGGTCTCGTCACGCCGGACCTGCTCTCGCCGGTGTTCGGCGCCGACGCCACGCCCGAGAACACGTCGCGCACGCGCATGCGCGCCGCGACGCTGAGCGAGGCCGTCGATCGGCTCGAACGCGAATTGATCGAAGCGGCGCTCGAGCGCGCGGCGGGCAACATCTCACAGACGGCGCGGGCTCTCGGGCTCACGCGGCGCGGTCTGTATCTGAAGATGGATCGCCTCGGAATTGGGGCAGCTGCACGACTTGGCGTGTGATGCGCCCGCTCCGTATACGGGGTATACGGTTCCCGGGCAGTACGGTTACCAAGTATCCATGGCAGACCGGTGACGCAGCACCGCTGTCAGCACCGTAAGTGCCATGTCTCTATGCATTTACATGCTGCGACGACACGCGAAGCCAACCGGGATCGGTCCTTGATATATGACGCGGCATCCGGAGGAAGCCTGACATGGAACAGCGTCTTCGCCTCGTGCAGGGTGGCGGTCCGCGGTCGGAAAAGCGCGCGGCCGAGCGGCAAGCTCTCGCGGTACCAGCGCAGATCGTCTGGAAGGACGCGCGAGGGACGACGAAGCTGGCGTCAGTCGTCACCCGGAACGTCAGCGCGCACGGCGTGTCCGTGGAGTGCCTGAACGGCGCTGCGATTCCGCTGTATCGGCTGGTGTACTTCCAGGTCGACCGCGACGCACGCCATCGTCCGGACCTGCCGCTGGCGTTGCGCAAGCCGAATGTGCTCTCCGCAATCTTCCGGGTGGGGCCCTATAGTCAGGCGACCGGCGCGCCGTGCGAGTACGCGCTACGCCTGCTCGTGGAGCCGGCTTCGGCGGCCGCGACGGCCGACAACCCGCAGACGGCCTGGACGGCGAGGGAAAACACCCGCACGGCCTAGACGGTTTTCCGCGAGCGTGGTGGATACCATCTATTCACCACGCTGCACCCATCCCACTCAGCTCCGCTTCAACTCCGCGATCTTCTCTCTGGCGTCCCCCGCGTAGAGCGACTGCGGGAACTCGTCGACGATGCGCGTGAACGCGCGCGTGGCCTCGTCCTTCTTGCCCGCCTGCTGGGCCGCGCGGCCAAGCTGCATCAGCACGCTGTCGAGCGGCAGCTGCGAGTTGCCGTCCGTCGAGAGCTCCTTGAACGTCGCGACGGCAGCGTCGTTCTTTCCCTGCGCGAGCTGCACCTCGCCGAGGCCGAGGCGCGCGGTGCGTCCGTAGAGGCTGCTCGATCCGGCCTTCGCGATCACTTGCTGATACTGCTGCTCCGCTTCCGCGTAGCGCCCGAGGTCGGCGAGCACGCCGGCGGCGCGATACCGCGCCGTCAGGCCGGCGTCGGTGCTCGGGTACTTGTCGGCGGCCTGCAGCAGGAGCGGCAGCGCGGCATCCATCCGCTCCCGTTCGCTGCGGAACGTGCCGGGCTGCTGCACGGGCGGCGGGCTGCCAGGCGCCGGCGGTGGCGGCGTCACGACGGGTGCCTCGGCGACGGCCAGGGCGCTCGCGAGCAGGTTCGTGGCTTTCGCATTGCGCGACGCGCGCCAGCCCATGAAGCCGCCGACGATGGCCACGGCCGCGACGATGACGACAACGAGGATCGTGATGTCGCGCTGACGCTCCGCGATCGCGGCGCGCGCACGCGCGACGGATTCCGCGAACTCGTTTTCTTTGAGCTTTCTTCGTTCGATGCGTTTCATGATGTTCTGAGTCGGAGTCGGTTCACGAGGTTCACGGGGTTCACAGGGTTCAGGGCTGGGTTCTAAGGTTCTAGGGTTCTAGGGTTCTAGGGTTCTAGGGTTCTACCGTTCTCCGGTTCGATTCACCCCCGGAACGATGAAGCCCGAACCCGAGCCCCCAGCCCTGAACCGTGTGAACCCTCGAACCCCGTGAACCCGCCAGCCGAAGGCTGGCGTCCACCGAAGGCTGGCGCGCCCGGCAGGTCTCGAACCTGCGACCCCCGGTTTAGGAAACCGATGCTCTATCCTGCTGAGCTACGGGCGCACACAATGTTTACGCGGTCTTTTCTGCGTTACCCGAATCACTGCCACGATTTTCTGCCACGATTTTCTTCGGCGCAACCGCGATAGATGCTTTCGTCGCGAGCTGTAACCGCAGCTCGACGCCGCCGACCGTGTAGCGGTCCATCATGTGACTCTTCTCGGAGTGCATCAGCATCGCGGCGGTCGCCTTCGGATCGCCGGTCTGCCGATACATTTCCGTCGTGAAACTGTGTCGGAGGTCGTAGACGCGCGGTGCCGGCAGTACGTTAACCGCCTCGCAGGCCCGATGCCAGCTTTTCAGCATACTGGAATTCGAGAAATTTCCCCAGCACTCGAGGTCCGCGAATCGCTCAAGTGCCTGGACCCCGCGATCGGTCAGCGGAAGCGTGCGCGTCTTGACGCCCTTCCCCTTGTGACGGCGTGGGACCGTAAAGGTCCGCGCCTGCCAGTTCACGGACTCATGGGTGAGCCGCTTCAGGAGGCTATGCGGCAGCCCTGTATACGCAATGACCGCCAAGCGTGCCTTCGTCTTGCTGGCGTCCTCTCGCGCTTTCCCTGGCAGCGCCTGTCCGACATCCGGCATCGCATCGAGTATCTTCTCGATCTGGTCGTACCTAATGGCCCGCGCTGCAGGGTCGGGCAATGACGGCATCAGCGCCCCGCGCACCGGGTTTGGAGCCGCCTTGCCATCCAGTTTTGTCCACAGATGCAACAGCGCGGTCCGCCGATTGCGCACCGTTGACGGTGCGAGGTCCGCGTTCAGCCACCGGCTGAGCACGGCATCGATTGATGCCGTGTCGATTGTGTGCCGCGCTCGCTGACCGAATTCAGCCGTCCAGAGTGCGATGTGCTTCTCGCGTTCGTTGAACGTCGGCATGGCCGCTACAGCGCGGAGATAGCGCTCTGCGTCGGCTGCGAACGTGCCGCGCCCGCCGTTGGCACAATCTTTCGGAGCGCGACGCGCATTTCGTCGCGTCGCGCCTTCAGCGTCTTGATGTTAGTCTCGAGCGGGAACCGCTCTTCCCTGCGGAGCGGTCCAACGTTGACGATTACCGCGATGCCCCACTGGTCGCGGTAGATACCGCAGTCGATCTTGTGGCGTTTCTTGATTTCTGCCATTCCCCGACTCTCTTCCAAGACGAGCGGCCTAAATGGGCCGCTCAGTTGATTCCGCAAAGTCCCAAGTTGTCGATCGTGCGTGTCGCGCGATCGATTGCCTGGCAATGCGCTCGGCGGGATATTCACCTCGAGTCATCGATTCGCGTACTGTGTCGATGGTGACGCCTGCCGGCGAGTGCCCCGCGCGATTCCAGCGAGCGCGTCTGCAATTCTCTCGGTTTCCCGATGGATTTTCCTGAGCGGCGCGTCGCGGGTAATGCTTTCGTCAAACGATGCAATATCCAATGTGTACTCCCGCCTATGCAATCGGCGCGTCCACAGTGGATGTCCACCGACGAATTCACAGACGACATGCAGTTCGCGGTCGGGGACGCTTGCAAGGGATCTTGCAATACCGCCGTACTGACCCCAGATAAAAACCCGGCGCGACCCTGGACCTTAAGGAACGAATGCCGTTCACTCTAGTGGCCCAGTGAACGGAACGGCCGCGGGTGCTCCGTTCGCTTCCTCTTCCGTGAGTCCGTACGCCTGTTTCATGGGAGGCGAATCCCAGTGGAACGCAATATCGGAAGCGACCGTCTTGCCAATGTTTTGAACGACAATCCAAATTAGCGTTTGCTCCACCTCGTCCTCGGTGGCGAACACAACCACGTCTGGATCTGTTTGGGAGCGGTATAGCCAAAATGTGGCCGCAACATACAATGCCGTTACGCCAACCAAGACGATCGTTGTAAGCAGCATGCCGACATTGGTCCAGTCCGCCGCAGCGAGTACGATCATCATTTTCCAGCCCTTCTCTTCAAACTGCTGTTTCCACGTCATCGCGAGACCAAACAGCGCAGACGGATCGCGGCCAGCTTCACTGCCGAGCAACTCGGCGCCGATCTCCACGCGGATCTCGGCGCCGAGCGCGTGCGTCCAGAATGAGCATGCGGTCGTCTTTCGGCCCTTGCGCAGATGCCAGATCTGCTCGAATGGCTGCGGGCGATCGCGGTACTCGGGGACGTTGAAAGAGCCGTGCGTCATGCAATCACGCGCGCTTCGATCGGGTGTCGGCGAGCGCGCCATGCACCGCGCTAATCTCGTCTTTGATTTCCTCGATCGTGTCGCTGATTCCGATCAGGCTCGCCGCGCTCGGCGGACCAACATCCTTGTACGCACAGCCGAGTGCGTATATCGATTCGTGGAGCTGGCGGGAGGTGCGCGATGAGAGTCTCAGCGCCTAATGATCTGGATGGGCGAATTTTCAACGTCGAGAATCGCCTCCGAATGCTCCCGCAGCCCCATCGCGAGCCCGAAGTAGTACGCAGCGCGCAACTGCGGGGCGTATAGGTCTGCGGCCGTCATTCCAGCATCCAAGTGGCGGCCAGAGCCGTCCTGTTTTGGAAACGCCGTGAGGGCGGTCTCAGCCTCTTCAAGGCTGGCGCCAGCGCTCTGCGCGATCGAGTAGAACGCGTCGTACTGCTTCCCATCCTCGCTAAACAGGACGCCCGTGTTTGACTTCAGAAACTTGGCCGCCTGACGGTCTGCCGATGTGAGAATGTCGCGCTCCTCGTCGGCCGCGTCTCCCACAATCGTGAGAATGTCTGCGATCGTCGTGATCCATCGGACACCCCCGAGCCGCCGGCCGACTTCCACGCCGAGCAGATAGCCCGCGTTCATGGGCGATCGTCTCTCGCCAATCAACGTGGGCGCTGTGGCGGCTCGCTGCGAGCGCATCGAAGATCGCGTTATACGCTGCGATCAAGTCCACATTGCCCGGCGCCTCGTCGAACGGATCTCGGACGCAAGGGCGTCGAAGTACTGATCGGCCGCATCTCTCGCGATCTTCTGCGGAGCGCGGTTGTTCTGTTGCTCGGGTGCGTTCGTTGCTCGTGCCATTTTTTCCTGGCCTCCGTTGGTGAGAGGCCGGCGGGTCTGCGTGCGATAATCGCGCAGGCGGGTCGGCAGGTGTACGCTGCTTCCGTGCTCAGGAGCGCTTGCGGGTTGCGGCCCGCTTGCGCTCCGTTTTTGCTGGTGTTGTTGCCACTCCGTGCTTTGCGAGCCAATCGTTCAAGGCTTGCCGAATCTGCTCACTCTCGCTGATGTCCTTTTCTTTCTTGATCGCCTTCAGGCCCGCGGCCTGCACGTCGTTGATGTAGAACGAGTAGAGTTTCCGGGGCGACAACAACACACCTCCAAGTGTATATATGTTATATATATGCTGTCAATGCGGAGGACATCGAACCAGACCGCTGCTCGATCAGCGTCGCGTTAGCATCGGCGACGCCCCCTGCAACGAGAACGTATGAAACGAATTTCTCACAGGTGTTGCAAGACGACTCGCCGTCGCCCCCGCTGAATCGAAATAGCTGATCAATTCCCGGTTCTTCGTTCCGGCTGTTTCCGCGAATCGTTCATGCACCCGGTCTTGGTCGCAATCCTGCATACGCGCCAGGCTCGTTCAACGCGGAACGAGCCGTTTCGCGCCTCTCAATGAAGGGCGGTGTTATGAGCACAAAACGGAGGCGATGCACCTGGCTGACACTTGCGATGCTGTTATGGTGCGCCAGCGCCGCGCGCGCGGAGCTCATCAAAACCCAAAGCAACTCTTTCGCATTCGCCGGTGACCCTACGGCGGTAGTGATTGAGTCGCGCTTGTTCGACAACGGGACCTCATTCCTCTGGGAGTACACCGTGACGAACAACTCCTACGATCCGAGTCCGGGAGCGACCAACGGCTTTTCCGGGTTCGAACTGGCGTTGCCGGGCGGGTTCGTTCCGGACCTAGGAAACATAAAAAATCCGGGCCCAGCGTGGGAGGACAACTGTTGTTCCGGTAAGCCAATGGAGTGGGATATTCGGAACAGCGCTGGGCAGGGGATAATGCCCGGACAAAGCGGCGTTTTCTCGTTCACGACGTTGCCGCGCCAGGTGGGGACAGCGACCGATGGCTGGTTTCACACGTGGAGCCACGACGCACAAACGAACCTCGTCTTTTACGGCGCAAACAATGCACCGCTTGCGCCGAACCTACTCGCCCCACCGACCACACCGCCGGTAGTACCGGAACCGGCGTCTCTTCTGCTGCTGGGAAGCGGTCTGATAATTAATGGTCTGCGTCGGCGTTGCGGTTCAACACAACAGTAAATCGACCCAGTCGGAGGGTGGGCACAGCCCGTGCCCACCCTATACACCATTGTCTGCGTCGC
>JBKPTE010000066.1:0-47134 GCA_046735335.1 Acidobacteriota bacterium
AGTGAATAGATCGGGGAGCGCACGCCAACGGCCTCGACGAAGTAGTCGAGCGGCGCGGAGACGTCGAAGAGCGTGGCTTCGTAGTCGCCCTTGTCGCCGCGGATCAGCGGCAGCCGCTCGAAGTCCGCGGTGGGCGACCGGCGGATCATCAGCGAGGCCTGATCGGCCTGGAAGCCCAGGAGCTGAGCGCTGATCGCCTGATCGGCGCCGCGGGGAACCGTCGCGTGCCCCGGCTTGACCTCGATGCGGTAGGGAGCCGCAGCCTCGACGCTGCGCGAGATCACGAGCAGCGCCGAGAGCGCGTGCCGCATGTACGCGGGCCCGAAGAGGAACGCGGCGGCCGCGAGAACGATGACGGCCCCGAGTGTGCCGGCATAGCGCCGCATGGGCTCGCGTTCGACGCGCCGCCCGTCCTCGATCGCGCGAACCTTCTCTATCGCCGATTCGATGAGGCGCCGAACGAGGGCCGGAGACTGGAGACCGGCATTCAGACCATCGGCTTCGATCGCGCTGATGATCGCGGCTTCGAGGGACGGCTCGTGCTCTTCGAGGTACAGCGCGACCTGCTCGTCGGAGACGCGGCGCATCAACGGCCGCGCGAGCAGCAGATACGCGAGCGCGCAGAAGACGATGCCGATCGCGATCCTGAAGAAGAGAATCGACTCCGGCGTGAACCGCATCCACTGCAGGCCCCACGCGGCCAGCACGAGCGCCCCCGCGCCGCACGCCGCGGTCGAGGCCGCGCCGCGCACGAGCAGCTTCGTACGCCATCGGCGCCGGACCTGACGAATCGTCGCGAGTAGCTGATCGCGCTCGGTCATGTTCTGCTCCGTGCCGCGCAACTGAAGTTGCGCGCTACGAATATCAAATGCGCCCCTCTAGATTACGTCTTCGACAAGCGGTTTGACAGCAGCGTTTCCCCTGCCAGCAGCAGCGCCGCCGCCACGAGCAGATACCACCACAGCCGCTGCGCCTGCGCCTGGGCTTGATCGCTGGGACGAGCGTCCGGCGCTCCTCCCACGCTCGACGGATGCCCCGCGACGGCCGCGACCAGCTCGCGCGGGTCCATCGGCGTCAGGTTCGATTCGCTCAGGTCTACGTTGCTCGCGAGCGTGACGGCGCTGTCCGCGCCCGCGCCCTGCGTACGAATGTCGTAGAAACCCTGCTCCGTCAATTCCAGCGCGCCATCCTCCGCGCCGACGCTGACGCGCGCACCGGACGGCGCCACCGCGATGGTCGTCCCGCGGTTCGTCCCTCCCTGGCTGCCGCGCCGGGCGGCCGGGACGACCTGTCCCACGGTCAGCGACGCCGGCGGCTCGGAAAAATCCGCGAGGTAGCGCACGGTCGTGTGGACGAACGGCAGGAACACCGGCTTGAGCGGCATGTCGTTCCAGCCGAGATCGAGCGTCGACGTCCACAGCAGCACGCGGCCGGATCCCGCGCGGCGCTCCAGGAGGGCCGGCGACCCGTCGTCGAAGCGCGCGAGCACGCGGGCCGGCGGATGCTCCACGGCGCGATAGCCGTAGAACCGCGCGGCAGAGAAATCGCCGCTTCTCGGCGCGCGGAACGGATCGAACACGGGATGCCCGTACTCGAGCGACCCGAGCCTCGACGGCGTACCCGTCGTGCGATCGACGATCGATGCGGGCATCGCGGGCAGGACGTCCGCGGTGCTGGACGGCCACGACGCGTGCGGCCCCGCGGCAACGAAAAGGCCTCGGCCCGCGCCGACGAACTTCGCGAGCCGTCCCGCGAGGCCGTCGGGCACCTGCACGTCGTTCAGGATGATCACGCCGGCGCGGCGCAAGTCGGCGTCGCCGAGCGTCTCCGGCGTGCGCGTCGTGAGATCGATCCGCGGCGCCTCGCCGATCGCCAGCGCGCGCGCGATGTAGAGGTTCTCGCGTTCGGCTCCGGACCGGTTGACGAGCACCACCGAAACCGGCTCGGACGGCGAGAGCACGAAATAGAACACGTTGTCGCGCGCGAGGCCGTCCCCGGGCAGGCGTACGGCGGCGCGCATGTTGCGCGACGCAATTGTGACCGGGGCAAACGTGACGCTCGCCGACCCGTTAGGCGCGGCATCGACCGGCAGCAATTGAACGGGCTGGCCGTTCACTTCGAGCGCGACGGGCACACGCGAGGCAGGCGAGCCCCCGTGGTTCACCACTCCCGCGGTGACGACGACGCGATCCTGGTTCTCGAAGCGCGTGCGCTGGAGCGACACCGGCGTGACGGACAGGTTCGTCGCCGCGCCATCCACGACCGACACTGGCGTCAGCACGGTACGCTCGGGCAGCCGCACGTCGTCGCGGCCCGGCGCGTCTTCCCATCCGAGCCGCTGGAAGTCGCTGATGAGGATGATCTCGCGGCGCGGCAGCGCCGACTCGCCGAGCAGGCTCCCGGCAAGCTTCAACGCCGGCGCAAACCTCGTCGTCCCCGGGCCTGCCGCCGCGGACGCCACGGCGGACAGCAGGCGCCCCTTGTCGGCCGTCGAACGCACCGACAGCTCGGCGCCGCTCGAAAACAACACGAGCGATCCCCGATCGCCGGCCGCGAGCCGGTTCACGGCATCGCGGGCGGCCGCCTGCGCCTTCGACCAGCGGGAGCCGTAGTCCATGCTGTAGGACGTATCGAGGAGGATGACGGCCTCGCGCGCGCCGTTCTGCGCCGCGGCTGCGAGCGTCTGCCGCTTGAAGAACGGCCGCGCGAAGGCGGCGACGATGAGCGCGAGCGCTGCCAGCCGCATCAGCAGCAGCATCCAGTTGCGGATGCGGCGCCGCCGCACCGATTGGTACGGAATCCGCCGCAGGAACATCAGCGACGGGAACTCGACGACCCGCTTCTTCTCGCGCTGGATCAGATGAAGCAGCACGGGAACCGCAAGCGCCGCGAGACCGACGAGGACGATCGGCGCGACGAAGCCCATTCAGCGCACCCTCGAGAGCCGTTCGCGCATCGACAGATAGTTGAAGAGCGCGTAATCGAGCGGCGTGGACGTGTTCAGGAGCGCGTAGTCGATGCGCAGCTCCGAGAACTTCGACGTCAGCGCCTCGATGTGCGCCCGCATCAGCTCACGATACTTCTCTGCCAGCGCTTCGGGCACGATCGGGATCTGCTCGCCGCTCTCGAGGTCCTCGAACGCGGACGCCTCGTCGTAGGTGAAATCGATCTCGGCGGGGTCGAGCACGTGGAAGACGATGAGATCGTGGCCGCGGAAGCGGAGCGGCGACACGGCGTCGAGCACCTCCTGCGGGTCTTCATAGAGATCCGAAACGAGCACGAGCAGGCCGCGGCGGCCGAAATGCTCCGCCAGCTTCTTCAGCGGAGGCCCGAGCTTCCCGGGACGCTTCGGCGTCGTCTTGTCCAGCACGTGGAGGACGACCTCCATGTGCTTCGCCGAGGGCGGCACGTGCTCGACGACGTCGTCGTCGAACGTGACGAGGCCGATGCGGTCGCGCTGGCGGTGGACGAGATAGGTGAGGCAGCCGGCGAGCATCCGCGCGTAATCGAGCTTGGTGATGCCCTGGCTCCCGAACGCCATCGACTTCGACACGTCCAGCAGCACGGCGAAGTTCGAGTTCGAATCGGCTTCGTACTCCTTGACGTAGAAGCGATCCGTTCGTGCAAACAGCCGCCAGTCGACGCGCCGGATGTCGTCGCCGGGCGTGTAGCCGCGATGCTCCGCGAAGTCGACGGATGCGCCGAAGTACGGCGACCGGTGCAGCCCGTTGATGAAGCCGTCGACCACCGAGCGCGACACGACCTCCAGGTTGCCCACGCGTGCGAGGACGACGGGGTCGACGAAACGGGCGCCGGCGAGGGCGCCGGATTGATTGAGGTTCAGCATCGTTGATGGCGGGTCTAAGAGACCCGCCCTACGTTCACATTCCGGACCGAGGCGTCGGCACCGTTTCCAGCAGCTTGTCGACGAGGGCGTCGCTCGTGACCCCTTCCGACTGCGCGTGGAAGTTGGTCAGCACGCGGTGGCGCATCACGGGATGCGCGAGCGCGCGGATGTCCTCGAAGCTGACGTGGTACCGCCCGTTCGTCAGCGCGCGCGCCTTCGCGCCCAGCACCAGATACTGCGCCGCGCGGACGCTGGCGCCGAACGCCGCCCACTTCTTGACGGCCTCGGGCGCCGTGTTCGACTTCGGGCGGCTCGCGCGAACGAGCTCCAGCGCGTAGCGAATCACCGGCTCGGCGGCAGGCACGCGGCGCACCAGCCGCTGAAAGGCGACGAGATCCGCCCCGCTGACCGGGCGCTCGAACGTCGCCTGTTGCAGCGACGTCGTCGATCGGACGACTTCCAGCTCCTCGTCCAGCGGCGGGTGATCGATCACGATGTGGAACATGAAGCGATCGAGCTGCGCCTCGGGGAGCGGATACGTCCCTTCCAGCTCGATCGGGTTCTGCGTCGCGAAGACGTAGAACGGCTCGTCGAGCTGATACGTCCGCCCCTGAATCGTGACGCGATGCTCCTGCATCGCCTCGAGCAGCGCCGACTGCGTCTTGGGCGGCGTGCGGTTGATCTCGTCCGCGAGCACGATGTTCGCGAAGATCGGCCCTGGCGCGAAGACCATCTGGCGCCGCCCGGTCGACGGATCCTCCTGAATCAAATCGGTCCCGGTGATGTCCGACGGCATGAGGTCCGGCGTGAACTGGATCCGCGAGAACTTCAGCTCGAGCACGCGCGCGAGCGTGTGGATGAGCAGTGTCTTCGCGAGCCCCGGGACGCCGACGATGAGGCTGTTGCCGCCCACGAACAGCGTCAGCAGCACCTCCGACACGACGTCTTCCTGGCCGACGATCGCCTTGCGCAGCTCGGCGATGATCTGGTCGCGGCCCGCTTTCATCCGGTCGGCAAGCGCCACATCGTCCGGCGAGTCGAGGGCGATGGTGTCAGGAGCGAGTGGGGACAATTCGTACCTCCGTTGTCGCAGAGGAGGTTGGAGGTTGGTTGTTGGAGGTTGGAACCTTCCAACATCCAGCATCCGACCTTCAACATCCAGCCTCCGCTAGTGCGTCATCGCATACACAAGATAGTTCACGCCGAACTTGTATGCTTCGTTCGAGAGATCCACCGGCGCGTAGCCGGTATCCGACCATTCCCAGTATTCGCTGATGTCGTTGTTCACGTTCGCAATCGCGACGAGACGCTTCTTGGGGTCGTTGTCCTCGTAGATGCCCCAGTACGACGGTGGCAGCCCGCCGTACGGCGGCGCGAGCGAGAGCGGATCGTCGATCTCGAAGAACGAGTGGAAGATCGGATGCGTGCCATCGAGCTGCATCCAGTGCCAGTTCGGAAGCACGCGGCGCATCTGCGTCTGCAGGTTCTCCCAATCGTACCCGCGAAAGTCGTCGAAGATCACGAAGCCCCCCTTCTGGAGGTACGAGCGGAAGTTCTCCGCCTGCTTGTCCGTGACCGTCCAGAAGCCCGGCTCCGCCATGTAGGCGACCGGATAGTTGAACAGCTCGGGATCGTCGAGCGCGAGGATGTTCGAGCCGTCCGTCCGCGGCTTCAGCAGCGTGATCTCCTCCATGATCTTCATGAAGTGCATCTCGCCGCGCGGGTAGTCGTGCGACCACGGCGGTCCCTGCCGCATGCGGAAGCCGCCGAAGCCGCCGGTGTCGTACTTCAGCCGGATGAACACGAAGCGGCCGTCGTACGGCGTGTTCCCCGTCACCTGGATCGGCGGTCCGGGCGATTGATCGTATCCGCCGTATCGCTGCGCGCCGACGACGGCAACGCCGGCAACGATGGCGAGCAGCGCCCCTCCGATCACCGCGCGCGTCATTTGCCCTTTCCTTCCGCTTCGCGAATCTGCCGGCTCTTCAACGCAAGCTCGGTGACGAGCTTCTCCAGCTCCGACGCGTACTTGTCCGGATCCATGCCGCTTTTCAGCAGCTTCAGCGACTCGATGCGGTGCTCGAGCGCCTGGCGCTCGGCG
Source organism: Acidobacteriota bacterium (assembly GCA_046735335.1). Taxonomy (GTDB): domain Bacteria; phylum Acidobacteriota; class Vicinamibacteria; order Vicinamibacterales; family 2-12-FULL-66-21; genus JBKPQB01. The sequence goes on from JBKPTE010000066.1 coordinate 5,949, forward strand.
TACAGCGTACGCAGCTCCGCGCTCGCGGGCGCGGCCTGCGGCTTCATCGACCCGAGGCTGAGGACCGCCGCCGACTGGCCGTCCTTGGCCTGAGGACCGGGTTCCATCGATCCTTCCTTGTCGCCGTTGTCGTCGAGCACGGCGTGCTCGGTCTGCATCAACCCTTCACGCTGATACGACGCCGCCACCTGCTTGCGCGCGTACTCGAACGCCTCGAGGAACGAGACGCGTCCGTCGCGGTCCGTGTCGGCCGCCTCAGTCGAGAACGCTTCGACGAAGGGGCCGCCGAACAGCGTCGCGAACTTCTCCGCTCCCGTGCGCGTCGCGGTGAGAATCACTCGGCCCGGACCGGACAGTACTTCGACGAACGGCCCGCTCGCGCTCGCGGTGTCGACGAACACGATGCGTTTCGATCTGATCTTCGCGAGGAGCGGCGCGAACTCCTCGGCCGTTAAGTCAGGTCCCGGGAGGTTGAATTTCGCGATCTTGCCGTCGAACGTGCCGAGCCCGAAGAGGACGATCGCTACCGTGTCCTCCTCTCCGGCCTGCGCGGCGAGCTCTCCGAACGCCTTCAGGACGCCCTCTCGTGTCGATCGCGCGGCCGCCTGCTGGTCGTCCGACAGATAAAGGATGTTGCCCTTCGGCACGCCCAGCTTGTCCGAGGCGGTCTGCGCCAGCGTTGTCCCCCACTTCCGGAACAGCTCTCCGTGCTCGGGATCTCCGCCCAGCCCCACGACAATCAGCAGCCGCGTCGTCTGCGCGGACGACACCGCAGGCACGAGCGTCAGGACGACGAGCCACGCCGCGACGCGTCTCACGCGAGCCTCCAGTGGCGCCGCAGCGCCCACTCGGCGCACGTCGTCACGAGGAGCACCAGCAGCAGGAACGGCATGTGCCAGAGCTCGCGCTCTTCGACCGCCGTCACGCCGCGCCCCGAATACTTCAAGTCCTCGGGAAGCGATCCGATCGCGTCCGCGGTGTAGAAGCGGCCGCCTGTCTCCCGCGCGATGCGCTGGAGCAGCTGAGCGTGCATCGTCGCGTCGAAATACTCCGCATCGTCCGGCGCCGCACGGACGTGCGTGATCGACGTGCCCACCGGCTTCCCGTTCCGCGTCGCCTCGACGCGCGCTTCGTACCAGCCGTCTTCGTCCGTTCGGAACGATCCGTGGTACTGGCCGCTGCGCTCGCCCGTCCACTGGAGGGCCACGTCAGAGGTCTTTCCCGAAGGGGATTTCACGTGCCCGACGACGTCCGCGTCGTTCAGCTCGACGAAGCGGGGATCGACGACGTCGGCGGTGAGCGCGACCGGCTGCCCACCCTCGACGCGGTCTGTGAGGGTGCGCGATTCGACCGGATCGGGCACGCCGTCGACGAGCCACCGCAGCATCTGCCGCCAGAAATTCTCGTGCGTCTGGTCGTCGACGCGGATGGACGCGTGCATCTGCCATTGCCACGAGTCGTGCACTGGCAACGCGATGGACTTGCCGCGCCCGTAACGTTCGAAGGCGAGGACGACGCGGTCGCGGCGGCGCTCGTCCGTGCCGGACAGGAGGACCGTAGCGCCCGGCTTCACGGCCGTAATCGCATTGAGCACGGTCAGCGGAGGCATCGTCTTCCAGCGCTCGGCCGACGCTTCCTCCGTGTCCCCGAGCTGCGTGACCGCGTGCGCTTCGCCCGCGCGAGTCGGACGCACCTTGACGTGAGCGACCGTGGTGGGGGCCGAAGTGCCGGCGGGGCGCTCGAGGAGCACCGGCATGACGTCCGCGACCGCCGTTCCGGCGTAGCCGCCTTCCGCGAACGCGTGCGGCCCGCCGAGCAGCAGGAGCCCGCCACCGCGGACGTCGACGAACTCGCTGATCATCCGAAGCTGATCCGCGGTGAAGCTGCTGGCCGCGACGCTGCCCAGAATGATGCCGCGATACGCGAACAGCTCTTCGCGCGTCTTCGGGAACCCGGCGACCAGCTCCTCCGGTGCGTCGACGCCGAGGCGCAGGAATTTGTTGTCGGCAGTGCGCTGCAGCGTGACGATCTGCAAGTTCGGATCGTCCGCCACCGCCCGACGCAGGAACTTCATCTCGAAGCGCGGCTCCCCTTCGAAATAGAGGATGCGCTCCTTGCGATCGCGGACGTCGATCTGCACGTCGCGCTGGTTGTTCTGCGTCACCACTTCGCCGGGCTGCGGCGAGATGCGCAGGTGGAACAAACGCGGGCCGGCTTCCGAGGCGGTGAACCTCACGCGCACCGCGGCGGGATCGCCATCAGCCGGGAGCCGCACGGGCTGGGATCCCACGATCTTCCCGCCGTCCTCGACGTCCAGCGTGACCGTCTTCCCCGCATATCCCGTTTGCGTGACGATCGCATCGACCAGCAGCGACGTGCCTTTGAGCGCCGTCCGCGGCGTCGACACGCGGCCGATCTGGATGTCGTGCGCGAGCGTCTCCTCGCCGACGCCGACGGTGAAAACAGGAACGGCATCCGCCTTCGACGACAGCAGCGCGTCCGCGACCGACGCGTCGGTCGTCGTATCCGCGCCGTCGGTGACGAGCACCAGGCCCGACACGGGAAGTCCGGCGAGCTCCTGACGCGCGCTCTGAATCGCGTTCGCCAGCCGCGTCTGCGTTCCGCTGAACGTCAGATCGGTCGAGGCGCCGACGCGCGATGTCGACGAGGAGAACCTGAACGTCCGGATCAGAAAGCGATCGGAGAGCGTCCGCATCATCGCCGTGTCGGCGCTGCCGAACGTCTTGCGGACGAAGTCGGCACGCGTGCCCCCCTTGCCGTCGGCGATCTGCATGCTGCGCGAATCGTCGACGAGCACGCCCACGACGTTCTGCTGCGCGACGGCGGCCTTCACGATCAGCACGGGACGGAACAGGCAGATCAGGACGACGGCGAGCGCCAGGAGCCGCAGCGCCCCGAGCACGACGCGCTGTTTCCATTCGATCCGGGACCGGACGATGCGATAGCTGATGAAGGCGAGGACGATGCCGGCAATCACGATCGCGGCGGCGAGCTCCGCACCGGCGGGCGGCGAGAAGCGGAGCTCTCCCTGCCTGAAAACGGCAGGGCGATATTCGAAGAGGAACTGGAACAGCGATTCGAACACGGAGCGTGGGTCCTTCGGCTGATTCTATAACCCTAAGACGCCGCGTTTGGGAGATCGGCTCAGGGGATCGCCGGGGCTGAGAGACCCGGCCTACGTCTGAGGGTGTAGGGCGGGTCTCTCCGCCAGATGTGAAAAAACGGAGGCAACCGCCTCAGGCGGAGAGGAGCCGTACGGGCAGCGCTGAATCGACCTTGCCCAGTCCGCGCGCGGCGCTGCCAATCGCGGGCGCGATGCAGACCAGGGGCGCTTCCCCCGCGCCCGCGGACGGCAGGTCGCGCCGATCGAGGAGGACGACGTCGATGACGGGGACGTCCTTGAAGCGCGGAACGCGATAATCGTGCAGCGATGCGTTTCGGATGCGGCCGGCGCCGAACTCGATGGCCTCGAACAGCGCGCCGCCGAGCGCCTGCACGACGGAGCCCTCGACCTGGTTTCGGAGGCCGTCAGGATTCACGATCGCGCCGCACTCGAACGCAATCGCGATCCGTTCGACCCGGAATCCGTCCCCGGTCTTCGAGACTTCGGCAGCGGTCCCGATATAGCCGCCCTTCTCCGTCCCGCAGGCGATACCCAGATACCTTCCGGGCGCGGACGGTTTGGGCCACCCAATCTTTTCCGCGGCCGCTTTCAGCGCCGCGCGCACGCGATCGTCCTTCAGATGGCGCAGGCGGAACTCCACGGCATCGACGCCGAGCGCGCGCGCAACGGCATCCATGTGCATCTCGCGCGCGTAGTGATTCGCCGTCGCCGCCAGCGCGCGATACGACCCCTGGCGGAGCGGCGAATCCGACTCGTTGAAAACGATCGACTGGTTCGGGACGTCGTACGGCGTCCGGATGCCCGCTGCGCCCGAGTTCCAGTTCTCGAAGGTCCACGCCGTGATGCGCCCCTGCGCGTCGACCGCGCTCTTCACCTCGATCACGCCGGCGGGGCGGAAGTATGCCCAGGTGAACTCCTCCGCCCGCGTCCACACCAGCTTCACGGGACGGCTCACGGCCTTCGCGAGACGCGCAGCCTCGATCGCGGCATCTCCTGTGTGCTTGCCGCCGTAGGCCGCACCGGTGTCCGGCACGATCACGCGGACGCGCTCTTCGGGAATATGGAACGTCTCGACCAATTCGCTGCGGACGCCGAACGGACGCTGCGTCCCCGTCCAGACCGTCACCTTGCCGTCAGTCCATTCGGCGACGGCGGCGCGTGGCTCGAGGGGGACGTGCGCGATGTACGGGATGCGGAAGGTGTCGGCAAACCGTTTGCTCGCGTCGTTCGTCGCGCGCGTGACGTCGCCGTTCTGATACACGGGGCGATCGGCGCCGGCGCCGCTCTTGCGAAGGTGATCGAACAGCGTCTCGGACGAGACCTGGTTCGCCGGGACATTCCACGTCGCGCGGACCGCGGCGGCGGCTCGAACAGCGTCGCGCTCGGTCGGGGCCACGACGGCAAGGAAATCTCCGTCACGCACGACGTTCACGCCTGGCATCGCGCGGGCGCGGCCGTCGTCGACCGATTGCAGCGTCGCGCCGTACGCCTCCGGCCTGATGATGCGTCCGTACACCATGCCCGGACGCGTGACGTCCGGACTGTACTGGTGGCGGCCGGTCACGAAGTCGCGCCCGTCCACCTTCTTCGCACCGGTGCCGCGAATCTTCCAGGCCGTCGCGGGATCGACGGGCGCGTCGGCGCTGATCGTGCCGGTGAGCGCCTCTCCGTGGGTCAGCTCGCCGTAGGGAATCGATCGTCCGGCCGACGCCACGATCCGCCCGTCCTTCGCGGTCAGCGTCTTCGAGTCTGCTTGCAGCTTCGTTGCGGCCTGCTCGATGAGCATCTGGCGTGCGGCGGCCGCCGCGCGGGCGAGCTGCGGCGCCATCTGCGGGGTCGTTCTCGATCCGAACGTCCCCATGTCGAACGGCGTGCGCCCCGTGTCGCCCATGACGAGCGTCACGGTGTGCAGCGGCACGCGGAGCTCGTCGGCGATCGCCTGGGACAAGGACGTCCGGATGTTCTGTCCGATCTCGGCCTTCCCCGTGTAGGCCGTGACGCGTCCCTGCGCGTCGATGTGCAGCCACGCCGACACATCCGCAGGCATGTTTTCGCCGCGTCGACCGCCGCCGCGTCCGGATTCCTGCGCGAGCAGATCGCCGGCGGTCACCAGGACGAGGAGGCCGCCGCCGAAGTACCGGATGAAATCGCGCCGTTCGAGCTCGAACGAATAGCGGCGCCCTTCGGAGAGCTCGTACCGTTCGACGTCGATGTCGGGCTGAGCCGCGTCGTTGCTCATCGCGCCGCTCCCGTGCTGGTGCTCGTGGATCGGAGTCGATCGGCCGCGCGACGGACCGCGCGGACGATGCGCGGGTACGTGCCGCAGCGGCAGACGTTCCCGTCGAGCAGCCGGGCGATGTCCTGGTCAGCGGGATTCGGATTGGTGCGCAGCAGGCCGGCAACCGACATGATCATGCCGGACGTGCAGTACGCGCACTGAAACGCTTCTTCGTCGAGAAATGCCTGCTGGATGGGGTGCAGCCGATCGCCCTCGCTCAGGCCTTCGATCGTTGTGACGGCCCTCGTGCCGACGAAGCCGACTTTGGTCACGCAGGAGCGCACTGCCGCGCCGTCGAGCAGAACCGTGCACGCCCCGCACTGCCCTTCGCCGCAGCCGTAATGGCTGCCGGTCAGGCCGAGGTCGCCGCGCAGGATGGAGAGGAGGCTGTCCGCGGGCTCCGCTTCTACCTCGTGCTCGCGGCCGTTGACGCGCAGAACGTACCGAGGCATATCGCGGATCTTATCACTGGGGTTCGCGCCTCGTAGCGCGGACCTTCAATTCCGCGAATCCCCTGGCTTCAGAGAACTCAGATACGCAACGACGTCCGCAATCTGCTGAGGGCTCAACTTGCCCTCGACAGACGGCATCAGCCCCTTGTCGAGAATCGCGTACTCGCGCAGATTGGCCCGCATGTAGGTCTTCAGCTCGTCCTTCGGCGTCATCATTTGCACGCTGATCGCGTCCTGGTTGAGCAGCCTGCCCGTAACAGCGGTCCCGTCCTTCGTGACGACGCGGACGAATCGCGTGTCGAAGGCCACCTCCTCGTCCGGCGCGATCAGCGCGCGCTGCAGGCGCTCGGGCGTCCGCCGCCCGCCGATGTCCGTCAGATCCGGTCCGAGACGGGACCCTCGATCCCCGATCCGATGACAGTCGAAGCAGCCGCTCGACGCGACGAGCGCCTGACCGCGCGAGGCGTCGCCTGCAGGCGCGGACTCCTGCGCGGCCACAACCGCCGCCGCGAGCGTCGCCACGGCTACCAGTGTCAAAAGAATTCGGTGCTCAATCGTCATCGCGCACGCAGGATATGCAATCGGACGCACATGTCAAGACCCGCTCTTGACAAACGACCACGCGATCGATCAGCCTCGGCGGGAAATCAGCCTCGAGGAAAGGTGTCCCCCAATGCCCGCTCGACTACTGATGCTGATCGTGCTGCTGGCGGCCGCGCCGGCCGACGTCACCTACGATCGTCTTCTTCACGCCGATCGTGAGCCGAACAACTGGCTCACCTACTCCGGCACCTACGCGAGCCATCGCTACAGCCCGCTCACGCAGATCAATCGGACGAACGTCAAAGGCCTCCAGTTGAAATGGACCTACCATCCGACCGTCCAGTCGAACAACCAGACCAAGATGGAGAACACGCCGCTGGTCGTCGACGGCGTCCTGTACACCGGCACCGCGGTGGAAGTGGTCGCGTTGGACGCGGTGACCGGGCGCCAATACTGGCGTCTCCCGCGTCTCCTCGATCCCAAGGCGTATTACAACGCCTACGAGGTCAACAAGGGCCTCGCGATTGCCGGCGACACGCTGTTCTGGGCCACCGTCGACTGCCATCTGCTCGCGATTGATGCCAAGACCGGCCGGATCATCTGGAACAAGGTCCTCGTCGATTTCAAGAAAGGCTATCAGTACAACGTCGCGCCGCTCGTCATCCGGAACATGGTCATCCTTGGGCCCGCGACGAACGAGGCTGGCGCCAACTGCTGGGTGGCCGCGTACGACGTCAAGACCGGCGAGGAGATCTGGCGCTTCAACACCGCGCCCATCAGCGAGGACGCGCCCGAAACCAAGACGTGGGCCGGCAACTCATGGCAGCACGGGGGGAGCCCAATCTGGAACGGCGGCAGCTACGACCCGGAAACGAACCTGACCTTCTGGGGAACGGGCAACCCGAATCCAGGCTGGAACGGCGACACGCGCGCTCCGGGCGACAACCTGTATTCTGACAGCGTAATCGCCCTCGACGCTGACACGGGGAAACTGAAGTGGCACTACCAGTTCACGCCCGGCGACGAGTATGACTGGGACGCCACGCAGGTCCCGGTGCTCGTCGACATGAACTGGCAGGGGCGGCCGCGGAAACTGATGCTCTGGGCGAACCGCAACGGCTTCTTCTACGTGCTCGACCGCGTGACCGGCGAATTCCTCCTCGGGAAGGCGTTCGTCAAGCAGACATGGAATCTCGGGTTCGACCATGGGCGGCCCGTCAAAAATCCGGAGTTCTGGCCCAAACCCATGGGCGGCATCGTCGTATCTCCCGGCACGCAGGGCGGCACCAACTGGTATCCGCCCTCGTACAGCCCGCACACGGGACTCTTCTATGTTCCCGTTTGGGAGAATTCCGGCGGACGTTCCGCGAAGTACGACGCGGGCCAGTGGAAAGAGGGGCAGCGCTACACAGGCTCCACGCCGCCCGACGATGTCGTCGCGCCGCGGCCGCGGTCGCTGCGCGTGCCCGCGACGTTCAGGAAGGAAGAAGAAGGATACGGCGCCATCCGCGCCCTCGACCCGACGACCGGCGAGAAGAAATGGGAATTCAAGATGGTCAACTACACCGAATCCGGTGTGCTCTCGACGGCAGGCGATCTCGTGTTCGGCGGAGGGATGGACGGGACCTTCGTCGCGCTGGATGCGAGAACGGGTGAACTGCTCTGGCACGTCAATCTTGGCGGCCCGAACGCGAGCGGTCCGATCAGTTACGCCGTGGACGGCAAGCAGTACATCATCGGCACCGGCCAGGGCGCGATGTTCGCCTTCGGCCTCCCAGAGTAGAGGCACGCCACCGGGCGAGCAGGACCGTTGGGCGGACTGGCCGTGAAGTGCAACGAAGCCGCGGCCAGGGAGCCCAATGGTCCTGTTCGTCCGGTGGCCGCTCCCCAGCGATAAGATTTCGCGTGGATCTTTCACGGCGCGGATTCTGCCAGTGGCTCGGGAGCACCGGCCTCGTCGCGGGCGCTGCGATTCCGGCCCACCTGGATCTCCTCGAACAGTCGCCTCCGATCGGGGCGGACACTGCATCGCACGTCGGCACTCTGTATCCCTTCATTCAGAAGCAGGCCGACCGCTCTCCGCTGGAACTGTCGTTCCTCCGCCCCGAGTTTCGAGATCTGGAAGCCTGGCAGAGGGACGCACGCGCCACGGTGCTCGATCATCTCTTCTATGCGCCTCCGCCGGTGCCCGCTGCACCCGAGGTGATTCGGCGCACCGATCGAGGCGACTACATGGAGGAGTACCTCACCTTCCAGACGACGCCGGATCTTCGCGTTCCGGCGTACGTCCTGATTCCGAAGCACGCGGCACTTCCGGCACCTGGCATCGTGGCGCTGCATTGCCACGGCGGGTTCTATCCATGGGGAAAGGAAAAGATCGTCGCCGTAGACGATGAGCCCCCACCCCTTCGCGAGTTCAAGCAGGAAAGCTACGACGGCAGGAGCATCGCGACCGAACTAGTACGACGCGGCTACGTCGTCATCGCGATCGACATGCTGTACTGGGGAGAGCGCCGGATGCTGCTCGACGACGACCCTCCTGCCTACCGGAATCCGCGAAGGATGACGAAGGAAGACGTCGCGGCGTTCAATCGACGGTCGCAACAGGCAGAGCAGCTCGTGGCGCGCACCATGCTCACGGCCGGCATCACGTGGCCTGGCGTCATGCTCTGGGACGACCTCCGAACCGTCGATTATCTGGCGAGCCGCCCTGAGGTGGACGCGCGGCGGCTCGGGTGCGTAGGTTTGTCGGTAGGCGGTTATCGGAGCTTCATGCTGGCTGCACTGGAGCCGCGACTGAGGGTTGCACTGGACGTGTGCTGGATGACCTCGTACGCGTCGCAGATCCGCCGCAACGTCGTGAACACCATCGGTCTGACTTTCCACGTCACGGGTCTCTATCGCTACATGGATTTGCCTGACCTCGCCGCGCTGATCGCCCCGCGATCGGTGCTGGTCATCAGCGGATCCAGAGATCCGCTTTTCTCGCCTGACGGCGTGAAGGCCGCGTTCGAGAAGATCGAAGGATGCTTTCGCAAGGCCGGCGTGCCGGATCGCCAGCGGTGCCATCTGTACGACGCACCGCATCAGTTCAACCTCGAGATGCAGGGGGAGGCGTGGGAGTGGATGGGACGGTGGCTCCAACAATGACGGCGGATCACATCGACCACGCCGTGAAGCTGATCGGCGTTGATCACCTCGGCATCTCGTCGGACTCCGACGGCGGCGGAGGCCGCGAGGGATGGAACGGCGCCGACGAACGTTCAACGTGACGCTCGAACTGGTAGGCCGCGGCTACACGGAAGCGCAGATCGCGAAGCTGTGGAGCGGCAACCTGCTGCGCGTGAGGGATCGCGTGCAGCAGATTGCGCGGACAATGAAGTAGACGCCCCGGGCGCGACCGCTCCTGGCGTCAAATCCCGTCTTACTTCACCTTGTGCACGTTGTTCAGGCGCACCGGTTCGCTCGAGAAGTTCTCCAGCTCGATGTAGTTGTCGGTCTTCGTGATCTTCGTCGCGATCGACGCCTTGCCCACGCCCTCGTCGTTCTTGTTCAGCTGCAGCTGAATCAGCGTGAACGGATAATCGATCGTCCGCGGCCGGTTCGTTGCCTCCCACATGCTGATGTACCGATCCGTGACGACGACGATGTTCCGGCCGCCGTCGGGATTCGGCCGCTGCCACGCGAAGTGAATGTCGTAGCGCAACGATCCCGGTGTGGTCAGATACCCTACGACGGGCAGTTTCTGAAGCGCCTTCAGCAGCGCATCCTGTCCCTGATCCAGCGCTTCCAGCAGTCGATCGCGATCCGCGTCGCTCGAATACCGGTTGATGACGATGTCGACGGTGGTTGTAGCGGCGCCCCGCGGCGCCGTATTGCTGGTATCCACGGCAAAGGCGGTGAAGTGTTCCTTGCCGCCGTTCTGGGCGCGGGCGGTCGAGGCCACGAGGACGGTGGAGCAGGCGACTACGGCGACCGCGACGGCTGATCGCATCGATATATTCATGATGACATCTCCTTCCGGAGCTCCTCATTGCAACGTTCGTGCTACGGATCCGCTGCGCAAATGCTGGCGCGCGCGTCCTCTCGCGCCTACACTGTCGCCTGATGACCTCAGTCCGCATTCGCCGGCTCCATCCCGCTGCCGTGCTCCCGGGGTATCACACCAACGGCTCAGCCGGTTTCGACCTTGCTGCGAGCGAGGACATGGTCGTGCAGCCTGGCGAGGTGGCGCTCATTCCGACCGGACTGGTCATCGAGGTGCCTGCGGGCCACTTCCTTGGCGTATTCGCGCGGAGCAGCACGCCGCTCAAGCGCGGCCTCATGGTGGCGAACGGGGTCGGCGTCGTCGATTCGGACTACTGCGGGCCGGCGGACGAAGTGAAGATCGAGGTGCTCAACTTCACCTCGTCGCCCGTGCAGGTGCGCGCGGGCGATCGGATCGCGCAAGGATTGCTGATACCTGTCGTCCGCGCGGAGTGGGAGGAGGCAACCGAGGATCTGCGCGACGGATCGAGGGGAGGATTTGGAGGGACGGGAAACTAGCGGCGATGTAGCACGTGTGCTACACCTCAGATGCGCGGCATCATCGGGTTATTTGCTCCATCGAACGCGTTCAACCATCGTCGCGGCGAAGCGAACTCCTCCGGCGGACTACGATGAACGCAGGCAGGATGCTCAGAACGCAGCGAAGGAGAACGACCATGAAGAATTCCGTGGTGCACTTCGAGATCTACGCCGACGACGTCGACAAGCTCGAGCAGTTCTACAAGGGCCTGTTCGACTGGACGATCGAGTCGGCGCCGGGCATGGACTACCACATGATCAAGACCGTCGACACCGGCGCGGACAATCGGCCGGCGGCGGGCGGCATCAACGGCGGCATGCTGAAGCGTCCCGCCGGCTATGGCGTGAGCGCGTGGGTGAGCTACGTCAACGTCGAGTCGCTGGATCGGTCCGTCGCACGCGCGAAGGAGCTGGGCGCGAAGGTCACGAAAGACAAGAGCGCGGTCCCGGGCATGGGCTGGTTCGCCATGCTCACCGACCCGCAGGGAAACGACTTCGCTCTCTGGCAGACGGACTCGACTGCGAAGTAGCGCGGATATCGGCAGGAAGCTGAACAGTCAGGTGTGCCGCCGTTCGGTGGCATATCGGCTGCAGCCCACCTCGCCGCCAGCAGGGTCCTGGCGCGCATCGGTCCTCCGCACAACGAGGTGCGTCCATGTCAGCCACAAAAACGGCACTCGCCTTCTCCGTCGTGGCGCTGCTCGTGGTCCGGTCCGCACGCGCGGAGACGATTCTCTACAACACCTTCGGACCCGGCGATGCGGTGAGCACGGCCGCCGCATTCTTCGGATTCGAGCATGGCGAGGAGGGCGGACCGGATTTTCTCTTCGCCCGCGCCTTCCCCTTCGTCCCGAACGCGACGGCGTCGTTGACCTCGCTCGACACGCCGCTCGAGTTCCCGTTTTCGTTTACGGAAGGGACGCTGCAGGTGAACGTGTATGCGTCCAGGAGCGGACTGCCCACGACGTTGCTGGAGAACTTCGCCGGAGACTCCTCGCAGACAGGCCGCGGGACGTTCCGGTTCGACTCGGCGCTGCACCCGCTGCTGAAGGGCGGGACGACGTACTTCGTCGAAGCGACCGTCACGGGCGTGGCTGACGGCCTCTGGTTCCTGTCGAACACTTCGCCCGGCATCGTGCCGGACGTTCTGCGGATCGACAACGGGCCGTTTCAGATCGCGGGCGGGACGCGCGACTTCCAGACGGCGCTTCGCGTGAACGGGGACCTGGCAGCCACACCGGAACCCGCCACGCTCGTGCTGCTCATCACCGGAGCGGCGATTGGCGCACGGCGTACCCGGAAGTTACGTTCGAGGGACGTGCGCTGAAGGGGCCGTTCGAAGCGGCCCCTACTTGCCTGCCGTGGCTCCCACACCCGCGAGCGCGGGCTGCCGCACGCGCCGCCGGCGTCCGAGCCAATCCTGCAGGTGCTCCATGTAGATGTAGAAGACGGGCGTCACGTAGAGCGTCAGCGTCTGCGACACGAGCAGGCCGCCGACGACAGCGAGACCGAGTGGACGGCGGGCCTCGGCGCCCGCGCCAAACCCGAGGGCGATCGGCAGCGTGCCCATCAACGCCGCCATCGTCGTCATCATGATCGGACGGAAGCGGACGAGGCACGCTTCGAAGATCGCGTCGGACGCGTTCAACTGGCGCTCGCGGCGCGCCTCGATCGCGAAGTCGATCATCATGATCCCGTTCTTCTTGACGAGGCCGACGAGCATGATGATGCCGACGAACGCGTAGATGTTCAGATCCTGATGGAAGATGAGCAGCGTGAGCAGCGCGCCGAAGCCCGCTGACGGCAGACCCGACAGAATCGTCAGCGGGTGGATGAAGCTCTCGTAGAGGATCCCGAGGACGACGTAGATCACGAAGATGGCGAGGGCGAGGACCCAGCCGAGGCCGCGCATCGAATCCTGGAACGCCTGCGCCGTGCCCTGGAACGTGCCCTGCACGGTGCCCGGGAGCGTCGTCCGCGCGAGCTCCTCGACGCGGCCCACCGCGTCGCCGAGCGCGACGCCAGGTTTCAGGTTGAACGAGAGCGTCACCGCCGGCAGCTGCCCGATGTGGTTGACCGACTGCGGTCCCGCCTCCTGCCGCGTCGTCGCGACGGCGGACAACGGCACGAGCTTCCCGCCCGGCGCCTGCACGTACAGCATCGAAAGCGCCGCCGGATCGCGCTGGTACTGCGGCGCGACCTGCATGATGACCTGGTACTCGTCTTCGGGCGCGAAGATCTGCGAGACCTGGCGCGACCCGTACGCGGAGTTCAGCGCGAGCTGCACCTGATCGACGGTGAGGCCGAGCGCGGAGATCTGCTCGCGATCGAGCGCGACGGTGATCTGTGGCGTCCGGACCTGCAGATCCGAGCTCACGTCCTGGATGCCTTCGACGTTGTGGAGCGCCGCTTCGAACTGGGGCGCGACCCTGTACAACTCCTCCGTGTCGGGATCCTGCAGCGCGAACTGGTACTGGCTGCGCGACTGGAACCCTCCAATGCGGATGGAGGGAGGATTGGTGAGGAACACGCGAACGCCCGGCACGCGCGCCATCTTCGGGCGCAGCTCCTCGATGACTTGATCGGCAGTGAGCGTTCGCTGGTCGCGAGGCTTCAGATCGATGTTGAGGCGTCCATCGCCGCCGCCGCCGATGTTGGCGGTGTATGCGAGCACGTTCGGGTCCTTCGACACGATGTCGACGACCTCGAGAACGTGTTTCGTCGCGGCCTCGAAGCCGATGCCCTCGACCGTTTCAATCTGCCCGTTCAACTGCCCCGTATCGACGGCTGGAATGAAGCCCATCGGCACGCGCGTGAACAGGTACACGGTCCCGACGAGCAGCAGCCCCGACACGACCATGGTCACGCCCTTGAAGCGGATCGTCTGCTTCAGCGTCCATGCGTAGCTGTTCAGCCACAGGTCGAACCAGCGCTCGACGACGTTGTACATGCGCCCGTGATGGGCCGAGTGCAGCGGCTTGAGGAAGCGGCTGCACAGCATGGGGGTCAGCGTCAGCGACACGAATCCCGACACGAGAATTGCCGCGGCAATCGTCACGGCGAACTCGTGCATCAGGCGGCCGACGATGCCGCCCATGAAGAGCACGGGAATGAAGACCGCCGCGAGCGACAGCGTCATCGAGACGATCGTGAAGGCGATCTCCTTCGAGCCATCGAGCGCGGCCTGGAGACGCGTCTTGCCCATCTCCATGTGGCGGACGATGTTCTCGAGCATGACGATCGCGTCGTCGACGACGAAGCCGACGGAGAGCGTCAGGGCCATCAACGACAGGTTGTCGATGCTGTAGTCGAGCGCCCACATGACCGCGAACGTGCCGATGATGGAAAACGGCAGCGCAAGGCTCGGGATGATCGTGGCGGAGAGATTCCTCAAGAAGAGGAAGATGACGAGGATGACGAGAAAGACCGTCAGGATGAGCGTGAACTTGACGTCCTCGACCGACTCGCGGATGGAGACGGCGCGATCGCTGCGGATGTTGAGCTGCACCGAGGCCGGGAGCTGCGCTTCGAGATCCGGCAGCAGCTTCTTGATGGCGTCGACGACCTCGACGGTGTTCGTCCCCGGCTGCCGCTGGATGGCGAGATAGATCGTGCGCTGCCCGTTGTACCAGCTCGCGTTGCGGTCGTTCTCGACGCCGTTGTACACGTGCGCGACTTCGCTGAGCCGCACCGGGCTGCCGTTGCGGTACGCGATCACGACATTGCGATACTGATCGGCATCGAGGAGCTGGCCCTGCGACTGCACGACGTAGTTGCGGTTCGGCCCGTACAGCGTGCCCGTCGGCCGGTTCGAGTTCGCGTCGGATATGGCCTGGGCAACCTGGTCGACGCCGATCTGGCGCGACGCGAGCTGCATCGGATCGAGATCGATGCGCACGGCAAACTTCTGCGCGCCGAAGACGTTGACGCCGGCGACGCCCGTGACCATCGACAGCCGCTGTGCCAGCGTGTTTTCGGCATAGCGATCGATCTGCGGCAGCGGAAGCGTGTCCGAGCTGAGCGTCAGGAACATGACCGGCGAGTCCGCCGGATTCTGTTTCCGGAACGACGGCGGCGTCGGCATCGGCGGCAGCCCGCGCGTGGCGCGCGAGAGCGTCGACTGGACGTCCTGCGCCGCGGCGTCGATGTTGCGGCTCAGATCGAACTGGAGCGTGATGTTCGTGCTGCCCTGCGAATTCGTGGAGCTGATCGACGTGATGCCGTTCACCGTCGAGAACGCCTTCTCGAGCGGCGTCGCCACCGAAGACGCCATCGTCTCGGGACTCGCGCCCGGCAGGTTGGCGCTCACCTGAATCGTTGGGAAGTCAACCGACGGGAGGTCGCTCACCGGCAGGAGCTGGTACCCCATTAACCCGAAGATGAGGATCGTCAGGACGAGCAGGGTCGTCGCGACGGGGCGGCGGATGAATGGCTCGGCAAAGTTCATGACCTACTCCACCACGCGACGGGCGTCGGCGCCGGACTGCGCACGCCCGTCACCACGGCCGCCGTTTCCGCGTCCGCCGGCAGCCTCGCCCCGTGCTCCGCTGATCGTGACGTGCGCGCCAGGCGTTAGGCGTAGATGGCCGTCCGTCACGACCTCTTCGCCCGCCGACAACCCTTGCGCGATGACGACCTGATCGCCTTGCTGCCGTTCGATGCGGACGGGCCGCAGCTCCGCGGTGCGATCCGGCTTCACGACGTAGACGTACTGGCCCTGCTGCGATTCCTGGACCGCAGCCGCCGGCACGACGATCGCGTTGGGGTCCGTGGAGAGCAGGAGCGAGACCTGGACGAAGAGTCCGGGCCACAGCGCGTGGTCGTCGTTCGGGAACGTCGCTTTCAGCTTGATGGTGCCGGTCGTCGCGTCGACAGCGTTGTCGATGAAACTGACCGCACCCGTCTCGACCGGTCCCTTCGCCGGCGCGGCCTGCACGCTGGGTGCGGACGGCGCCTCCGGGTTGCCCTCGGCGCCGTTCTGATCGCGCGCGGGCGCGCTGCTCCCAGGTGCGGGAGCGCTCTGGATCCGAGCCTCGACCTGCAGTGCTCGCTGCGCCTGATACCGGCGGATCTCGGGGAGGTACCGTCCGGGGACCGCGAACGTCACGTAGATGGGAGAAATCTGGTTGATGACCAGCAGGGGCGTCGTGTCGTTCGCGCGCACGAGATCTCCGACGTGGAGGCTGACCGCTCCCGCGCGTCCCGAAATCGGCGACGCAATCCTCGTGTACTGAAGATTGAGGCGGGCGGTCTCGACCGCTGCCTGATCCGCTTCCAGCGTTGCCTGCTGAGCCGACGCCGTGGCCGTCTGCGTTTCGTATTGATCCCGCGGGATCAGGCCCCGCTTGTAGAGATCCTCGTAGCGCACCTGCTGCGATTGCGAATTCTTCGCGGTCGCCGTATCCCGCGCGAGCACCGCCTGCGCCTGCGCAAGGGACGCTTCGAACGGACGGGGATCGAGGGTGAACAGGAGCTGGCCCTTACGAACTTCCTGCCCTTCGGTGAAATGGATTGCGCTCAACTGGCCCGTCACCTGCGCCCGGATCTGGACAGTCTGGAGCGCTTCCGCCGTGCCCACGGCCGGTATGGTCAGCGGCACGGCCTTGGCGGCCACCCGCGTGGTGGTCACCGGCACCGGTCCACCGGCCCCGCGGCCGCCAGCACGACCCCCGCCGCCAGCGCCGCGACCCTGCTGGGCTGGCGTTTCGGCCGGCGATTTCTCGGACGAACAGCGGGCCAGCACCAGGCTGAGAACGCCGACAACAAGGACGAGCAGCTTGCGGGGATGAGTTCGCATCAAGGCAGACAGAGGGCTGTGTTCTTAAACGACCGCCGCGGGAGATCTGTTTACCACGAACCCTAAGAATCTCACCCGTCAAGGGTTGGCACAACTCGGTATACTACGGGCGCGTTGGGGTCACGGCACGTTTACATCGGAACGGACGGCGGAGCGACCACTTCCAAGATTGGCGCAGTCTGGACGGACACCGCTGCTGTTGTTTCCACGCGGCTCCTGCAGCGCCCGACGCGCGCCGAGGACGGCCCGCAGGCGATGGTGCAGGGCTGGGTCGCGGCCATCGGCGAATATCTGGACGCAAACAGCCTGACCTGGGCCGCAATGGACGGCGTCGGGCTCGCCATTCCAGGCCCGTACGAGCGCTACGGCGTCTTCGGCCACTCCCCGAACCTGCCCTCGAGCTTCGAAGGATTTGACGTGCACACGGCCTTCGCGGATGCACTGTCGGAGCGCGCGGGGCGTGCGGTTCCGCTCGTGGTCGGCAACGACGGCAACATGGGGGGCGTTGCCGAAGCGCAGCGCGTGCGCGGCCAGTCGAGCGCGACGGTGCTGATGCTCGCGCCAGGTTCGGGCCTCGGCTGCGCCTTCATGGACGAACGGGGTCTGCCGCTCGACGGCGACACGCTCTCCGGGATGGAGGCGGCGCACATGCCGGCGCCGCTCCATCTGCTCGACATCGGGCCGTACCCGTGCGGGTGCGGCCGCACATGGGGCTGCGTCGAGGTCTACACGACGATTTCCGGGCTGCCCCATCTGCTCGAGCGAGCGCTGACGCGTCATCCCGATCATCCGCTGCGCACCGCCGGAGGCGATCCAAAAGCGCGCGTGTTGAGCCTGCGCGGCCTCGCGCAGAAAGAAGATTCGCTCGCGCTTGAGATCTTCGATTTCCAGGCGCGCGCGCTCGGGCTCCACGTCGCGACGCTCGCGATGGCGCTGGACCCCGGCTTCGTCGTGATCGGCGGAGGCCTCATGGATCCCGAAGCCACGACAGCGGCGTTTCGCGAACGCTATCTCTCGATCGTCCGCGATACCGCCGCGCCGTACCTGTGGCCGACGCAGCGCAGCCGCGTCACGATCGTCGCAGCGGCGCTCGGCGATCTGTCGCAAGCGATCGGCGCCGCGCTCGTCGCGCTGCTCCGCCGCTAGCCCGCGTCCGCCGTTAGCGCGGCTACCGCGGCAAGCCAACCTCCAACCGAACCTCCGACACAACCTCCAACCTCCTCAGTATTCCCCCATCCGGGCATGGGCCGTGCACCACTCAGTGATGGGAGCGAGACATGAATTGGAGGCTGAAACTGATGGGAATCAAATTCAAACTCGGCGCGGCGTGCGCGGCTATTCTGCTGACCGCCGGGCTGGCAACTGCGCAAGGGCCGGCCAACGCCGATCGCACGACGTACGTGACGTTCAGCGGACCGGTGTCGCTGCCCGGCGTCACGCTGCCGGCAGGCGAATACCTCTTCCGGCTCGCGGACTCGCTGTCGAATCGCAACATCGTTCAGGTGTTCGACAAGAACCGCGACAAGATCTACGCGACGATCCTCGCGGTCCCCGCGCGGCGGCCCGAGCCTACCGACGACGCGATCGTGACGTTCCGCGAAATGCCGTCGGATCGGCCGCCGGCCGTGCACTACTGGTATTACGCGGGCGAAAGATCCGGGCAGGAGTTTGCCTATCCAAAGGCCGAAGCGACGCGGATAGCGAACGCCTCCGGCGAACCGGTGCTGGCGGTCGATACCGACTCGGCCAGCATCGAGGACATGCAGAAGGGCGAAATCACGCGGGTGCAGCCGAACCAGGCGACAACGACCCAACCTGAACCGAACGCGGCGCCTGCGGCGTCTGCGCCGCCGGCTCAGCCCGAAACGCCTGCTCCGCGAGCACAGGAACCGGCGCCGGCGACGACGTCGCCCGCGCCCAGCAGCGCGACGACAGGGACGACCGGAACGTCGGGTGCGAACGCGCCCGCCGCCACCGCCATGTCGGGAACGACGGCGCAGTCGCAACAGCCGACGCCCGCGCCAACGCCGCAGCGGACGCAGCCCCGGCGCACCGAACTGCCGAAGACAGCCAGCGAGCTGCCGCTCGTCGGCTTCATCGGGTTGTCGGCGCTCGCGGCCGCGCTCGGACTCGGCGCGCTTCGTCGTAGACTCGTGTAATCCCCATGCCAATCCCGCGCTCCCTCTGGACTCGCACGTGTGGTGTTGCGATCCTGCTGTGGAGCGCGGGCGCAGCTCTGCCGGCCACGTCTCAGGACCCGCCGCCGCACGCGCTCTTTTCCTCGCGCACGGATCTCGTCGTTCTCCACGTGAGCGTCGTCGATCGGAAGTCGGGCTTCGTTTCGGGACTCTCGCGCGAAGCGTTCACCGTGTACGAGGACGGAAAACCGCAGGCGATTCAGTTCTTCCGGAACGAGGACACGCCGGTGACGGTGGGCCTCGCGATCGACAACAGCGGCAGCATGCAGCCCAAGCGCGACGCGGTCATCGCGTCCGGTCTGGCGTTCGCCGATTCGAGCCACCCGCAGGACGAGATGTTCACGATGAACTTCAACGAGCGCGTGTGGCCCGGCCTGCGCGGCCATCCCTTCACGAGCGACCACGGCGAACTTCGCACGGCGCTCGCGGCCTCGACGGCCCGGGGGCAGACGGCGCTCTTCGACGCGATAGCCGCATCGCTCTCGCAGCTCGCGGGGGGGCACCAGCAGAAGCGCGTGCTGATCGTCATCAGCGACGGCGGCGACAACGCCAGCCGGACGCGGTTCGACGACGTCCTCGACCGCGCGCTCCGCACGAACGTCGTGGTCTACACCGTCGGTCTCTACGACCAGTACGACGACGATGCGAATCCGAAGGTGCTGAAGCAGCTCGCGGCGGCCACGGGCGGCGAGGCGTTTTTTCCGCGGCACACGGAAGAGGTCACGCACATCCTGCAGCGGATCGCCACCGACATCCGCAGCGGCTACAGCATCGGTTACGTGCCCGACGCGACACGCGGACATGGATTCCGCGCGATTCGGGTCACCGTTCGCCCGCCCGACGGACGCAAGGTCAGCGTGCGCGCGCGCCGCGGATACGTACTTCCCTCTCCCGACGAAAACGATGAGCGGCAGTAGCGTGCGGGTACGTCGGCGGCTGGAGCTGATCCAGCTCGCGCTGCTCCTCGTTGCGGGGCTCGCGCTGGGATGGTACGCGGGTGTGTCCGCCGCGACCGCAAGGGACCAATCGTCGCTACGGGCTTCAGGAAATGCGCGCTCGTGGCTTCCGCCTTCAGGCGGAAGCCCCCGCCGTCCGGCTTCATCACCGCTTCGGGCGCGCGCGTACGTCGCCCGCCTCGACATCGAACGGCTCGGTCTTTCGACAGTGGTGCGTGAAGGAGCGGACGACAGTACTCTGCGGACGGCTGCCGGACATCTGTCCGACACGCCGCTGCCGGGTGAACCGGGCAACAGCGCGATCGCCGGGCATCGTGACACGCTCTTTCGAAAGCTGAAGGACGTCCGCGTGGGCGATCGAATTGCGGTGACGCGTCCGGCGGGCAGCGTGTACTTCACCGTCCGCGACACGCGTGTCGTGGCGCCGACGGACGTCTCGGTCCTCGCCCCCACGGAGGGGCCGACGCTCACGCTCGTGACCTGCTATCCGTTCCGCTACATCGGTCCGGCGCCGAAGCGATTCGTCGTGAGAGCGACCGAAGACGCTCGCGGCGTGGAGAGCGCCGCCCTGACGCGCTGAAGCGTGAACGTCAACGAATCCTTCGGCACCTCCGTGATGAACGGCTTGATCACCCAGCCGAGCCCGAAGGGCACGTCGCGTGACAAGGTGATCGACTCGCACTGGACGTACGTGCCGCCGTCCCGTTCCAGGAAGCGCCAATACGTATTCAGCCGCCACATGAAGCCGTGCCCTTGTCCCGGCGGCAGCTCCTTCTCCGCCGGCGTGCCGGCATCCTCGACCTCGGACACGCGTGTGCTCCGGATCGTGCTGTAGACCCGATCCGGCGCAACGGTCACGAACTGCGCGTCGTTCTCCGTGTTCAGCGTCACGCTGATCACCTTCTTCATGTAGAACCGGAGAAAGACGCGAAACCGATCTCCGTTGCGCGCCAGAATCTTCGACTGGACGACGTTCGGCGCAAACAGCGAGGCGTGTCGATCGTAGTCCTGCATGAGCCGCACGGCATCACGCATGTGCGCCGAGGGGATGAAGACGATGCCGACCCAATGGTGCACGAGGCCGTCGGGGACGTCGATCTTCTCCGCGACCCGGAGCCGCTCCGTGACGACCTCTCCGCGACGGAGCCGCGCGCGCACCTCCTGCTGACGCGCCGCATCCAGCGTGTCCAGCCAGATGAAGGACGTGGCCGATTTGACTTCCTCGCTCATCCGCCGCTCAGCCGCCTCGACATAGCGATCGAACGCCGCCGTCGTTTTCGGCCGAAGCTCCGCCGCCGAGAGCGTGACGCCGCTCAACGCGGCGAACAGCGCAAGGAGCCCGATCACGCGCATACGCATCTTTTACTCAAAGCGTAATCCGTCGGCCTATCGGCTCGCCATCGGCGCGTCCCTGAGGTACACTGCAGGACACTTCGCGAGCGGTCCGATGTGCCGGCCCATCCTGATCTTCACGGCCGCCGTCCTCGCGGGCGCGTGCGGCAGCACCCCGCCCGCGCCGACCCCGGCAGTACCCGTCAGCAGCGGCGTGGCGCTCGGGACCGGCCGCCGCAACCTCACCATCATCGGCGACTCGTTGACGTGCGGCGACGTGCGCAACCCGCAGTCGGGCACCGCGATCACCGTCGACGTCCTGGTGACCTTTGAGGGCATGGCCTCGATGCTCCGCGCGGGTGAAACGCGGGGCGGCAGCTTCGAAATCCGCATCGAGCGCGCTGCCGGCACCGGGATGTTCGGCGCCATCCCGCTCACCGGCTCCGCGCGCGGGTACGCCATCGACTCGCTCGACGAGGGGGGGCGCACGCCAACGGGCACCAGGTTGACGTTCGACCCGTCAGGTGGAGAAGCCGTCCCGCTGACGGGACTGTCGCCCTTCACGTCGTTCGCGACCGGCACCTTTCAAGGGACCGTTGAATTCAGCCGCAACGGGGTCGTCTCCTCCTGCCCGCCGGGATCGACGAGCTGGTCGCTGAGCACCAGTTCTGGGCAGTGACGGCGTGTGATTGTTCTTCGTGGACCACTCTCTTCACAGCACGATCACTTCGTGATCCAGGATTGATTCGACCTGCACGACGGCGCTGTTGCCGTCGATCTGCACCGGGCTTTCCCGTTCCGTGACGAGAAGCCGCGCCGTCGTTGGCCGCGGGTCGCGCGGCAGCTCCACACGCACGGTGAAGGGACCGACGGGGATCAGCTCGTCGAGGGGCGCGCGCCATGTCGCTTCGCTCGTGAGATTCACGAGGTGCAGAATCCGCCGGTTCGCCTGCTCGTACAGATGACAATCGACGAGCCCCGGCCCCTGCACCGAGAGCGGAATGCGCTCGGCCGCCGCCCATCGAACGATGTTGGCGAGCAGCGCGGCGTGGTCCGGCAGGTGCTCGCGCGCGTAGCGTCGATCGATGTCAGCAGGCATGTACGCGACGCGGCTCGTCCCGTGCTGCGACAGGACCATCCCGGGAATATCAGTCTTTGGTTCGCGCATCCAGGACGTCTCGGGCGGATAGGTCGGGAACACGGGGATGAACGTGAGCGGAACGATGGCGCCAGCATCCACGCGCAGCGGCGCGAGCACGCCGCCGAACGGCAGGATATCGGTTTGGTCGAAGCCGTGGAGCACCGCATGGCGTGCACCCGTGGCGGGCGGTTCGTCTCCGCTCTTCGGTCCGTCGACGCGCGCACGCAGTTCCGGGGTCAAGCGCAGGTACGTATGGACGCTGTCGAAGGACGGCCGTCCAGCGGACAGTTTCGGCGCGGCGCCGACGCGGTGGCACCCGAAGACGTCCGCGAGCAGGAAGTCCGCACGCGGATCGCCCCACTCGTCGTAGAGGCCCGTGAGGCCTGTGGCGACGAGCGCGCCGCCGCGCTGTACGAAGCGCCGGATTGCGTCCCCCTGCGCGTTCGACAACGCGCCAACGTTCGGCAGGACGAGCACGCCGAGGCGGCCGCTCTGCACGTCGATGTCGTCGGCGTGAATCGAGACGTAGGGGATCCGCGCGCGCACGAGGGCGTGCATGAAACCCGTGTGCGGCGCGTCCACGCGATCCGCGGCTGCGTCGCGCCCAAAGAAATCCGTGTTCCGCTGCGACCACACGAGGCCGACGCTCGCCACGGGTGTGCGATCGATCAAGTACTCCTGGTGCTGCTTCCACCAGCGCATCACCGGCTCCGCCGTGTGGTACATGCGCCGGTCCTCGTGATACGCGCCCACGTGATGCCACCAGGGCTGGATGCCGCCGGCAATCCCGGCAATCATCCACATCCGTGCCTCGGCAGCCGGCTTGCTCGCCAGGCGGTAATAGCCCGGACCGGATTGATACATGGCCATCGATTCGGGCGCGAGCTTGTCCCACCCGAGCAGCGCGTGCACGCGCTTACCCGCGTCGCCGTTCTGCTGAAACCCCGTGTCGTCGTCGCGCCGCTGGTGATCGAGCATCATGATGTCGGCGCGCCGGCAGATCTCCTTCAGATCGCGGAACGAGCGCGCTTGCGCGGTGACCGATCCGCTGTTCATGCCGGCCCAGATGCACTCGGGGCCGCCGGCCTCGCGGGTCACGCGGTTGTTCATCTCCCAGACTTCGATCCGGCGGGCGTAGCTCCAGAGAATCCACTGCCGATAGGCCCGATCGTCCCAGTCCGCCTTTCGCGGGAGCGCCGCGCCGGTCTTCGCCCGGAATTTCCGATCGCAGTTCGTGCAGTAACAGATGCTGTCGCGCCCGAGCCCCGCCCAGCTGTTGTCGGTAAAGCCGTCGGGATGCGAGCGCTCCACGATCTCGCGCAGCACGTCCGGAAGATACTCGTCGTAGTACGCGCTGTTGATGCACGCGACGTACTTGTCGGCGGCGCGATACGGGCGTCCGTCGGCGTCGCGCGCAAACCAATCCGGATGCGCCTGGAAGAAATCCTCGGCTGCGCGGTTCGAATCCATCCGCGCCATCACGAAGAGCCCGTCCTCGTGGGCCGCTCTCGTCAGCTCGCCGAACAGATCGCGGCCGCCGAGAAACTGCGCGCGATGCTGCAGCGGGAACCTGCTCGGATAGTAGGCGACGATGCCGCCGGCGTTGATGATGACCGCCTGTACCTGCGTGCGCTTCCAGTACTCGCGCCACCACGCGATGTCGTACCGCACCGGATCCTTCTCGGTGATGTTCGTCTGGCCCCAGAGGTACGCGCGGCGGTACCAGGGCCGCTCGGGCTTGTCCGCCTGGTCTGCCCGGCTCGCGGACTCGACGCGCAGCGCGCCGCTGCCAATCGTCAACGCCGCGGCCATGCCTCCACGCAGAAACGTCCGTCGATCGAACCCGTCATCGCTGCCATTCGTCGTTCGTCTTTCGTAATTCGTCATTGATCTAACCGCGAATCGCGCGCCCAGCCGCGCGGAGATTCTCGAACCGCATCTCCGAGTACTTGCGTGACAGGATGATCCCGTGCGCGCCGCTCTCGAGGGCGGCGCGTACCGCTGCGTACACGTCATCCGGCGTCGACTTCTTCTCGTGCTCTCCGGTCGGGATGTCGATTTCGATCCCCGGCCAGATCTGCATCCGGCTGCCGGCGCTCGCGACGGCGCGCGTCGTTTCGCGGCGCACGTAATCGGCGCTCAGGCCCGCGGTCGGCAACTGGTCGAGCGGAGCTTCGTCACCGTACTGCTGGATGCGGTATGTGACGGCGGTCGTCTGCTCCGGCGTGAGGTCTGCAAACACCGTCGAGTTGACGTTGCGAATGTAGCGCGCCATCCGCGGTCCACCGCAATCGTGGTACATCACGACCTTGAGGAAGTCGGCGTACTCCGAAAACGCGCGGTAGTCCTGCTCCGCACGATAGAACGGCGCAAACGAGTTGGTGTGCCAGAGGTGCCATCCCATCGGCCGTGGCGTCGAGGCCTCGTGCGCCGTCCGATACATCGCGCGATAGGTGCCGCGCAGCCCTTCGTTCCAGAGGCGCTCCCACGCGAGCACCTCGGGATGCTCGACGAGGATGCGCCAGAACGTCACGAACGCCCCGTCGACGGGACGCGTTCCGCCCTTCATGCCGTCGATCCATCGCTCGAGCGCGAGGTATCCCTGACGCGCGCGATCGACGTCGATCCCCTCCTTGCGCGCCGCCGCTTCGCAGTGCCGACAGAAGCAGCCGGCCGTCGACGGACTCGGGCCGCCCCCGTGGCTCGCCCCGATCGCGTTGTTGAGCGGCCCCTGGCGCTCGCTGCCGAACATGAGTCCGTCCAGCGCGTACGACTGGAGGAAATCCCGCGTGAGTCCCAACCAGAAGTTCACCGTGTTCGGGTTGCGGTAGCACACGCGCGCGGCCGGACGGCCGTGGACGTCCACTTCGAACGCCGTGTCGAGCCCGGGCACGTCGTGGCGGAAGACGTCCTCGTACCAGCCGATCACCTTCATCCCTCGCGCGTGGGCCCGCGGCAGCACGTCGGCGATGACGTCGTAGCTGCCGTAATCCGGCGCCTTCTGCGGCGCGATGCTGGTACCTTTGTAGTACTGCGGATGCGGTGTCGCGAAGTTCCCGCCGTGATACGCGTCGTCGTACTCCTGCTTGCCGTGGTCGGGCAGCGGCGTGCCGCGCGGCTGGCGTCCGCCGATGCCGCGGCCGTACGTGAAGATGGCGAGGAAGAGGGTGTTGATGCCGTTCTCGACGAAGAGGTCGAGGACGCGATCGGTCCCTTCGTCGAGGAAGGAGACGGCGCCGACCTGAATCCCGATCGTGCGCGCGGCCGTCTGCCCCTGCATTTCACCGGTCCAGTTCAGCATGGCGGCCCCCGCGAGGGCCGCCGACGATCGCTCGATGAACTCGCGTCGATGCATCCGTGATTCTCCTGGCCACGGATTCAACTGCCAGTCGACGCGAGTGTCAATACGACAGCCGTTCAACGTCCGTGGGCGGCGCCGCGACAAATCCGTCTCGCCGCTGACATTTTGCGCGTCTCCCCGAGGCTGTCCCGACAAAAATCGTCGCCACACGGCCACATACATGCGGCACACTGGTTGCCTCGAGCAGCCATTCGCTCCGCATGATGTCTGGACCGAACGGTCTCATCCCGCTGGTGGTCGCGCTTGTACCCGCAGCGCTGCGCTGGTGGATGGGTGTGCGTCTCCTCGGGCGGCTCGACGAGGCCACGTTTCCGGAGCGCCTAGCGGCGCACCATCAACGAAACGGCGCCGTGTTCGCGTTCGCAATCCTCGTCCTCATCTGGACGTCGCCACGCGCGACGTTCTGGTCGTTGCCGCTCCTGATCCTCAGCCGCACGGCCGCGGGCTTTCCGTTTCGCAGACAGATTTACGGCGAGAGCTGGTCGCTCGCCGGCATGCTCTTCTTTTTTGGTCGCCTGATCGCCGGTGTCTACGGCTTCTGGCTGCTGGCCATCAACACGCCGTTCCTGGCAAGCCGCGCAGGGCGCTTCGACTGGATGGCTGCGGCGCTGCTCGGCGCGATCCTGATCGCGTGGCACGAGCGCTACCCTGAGACCCTGCGACGGCTGCTGCGCGCGCGACCTGTGCAGGATCGGCTGCTGCTCGAGCGCTTCAGGCCCATGGCGGCTGCAGCTCCCCCGGATCGGCCATGGTTGTTCGAATACGTGAACATGAACGGCGGCGCACTGGCCAACGCGCTCGCGCTGCCCTCGCTGCGACGATCGACCGTCCTCTTCACGAGCACGCTGCTGGAACGTCTCGACGCCGACGAAATCACCGCCATCTGCGCGCACGAAATCGCGCACCTGGAGTACTACAGCCCTGACCGCATGCGGCGGTATCGGTGGGTCGACTTCGGGTTGATTGGACTCTCGCTGATCGCGGCGCCGATCAGTCGTGTGGCGTTTCCGTCGGAAGCAGCGTTTGCGTGGCTGCTGGTTCCGCTCGTCATTCTGTTTGCGCTCGTGGTGCGCGCGCGCGACCGGCAGCGAAACGAAACCGCCAGCGACGTGCGCGCGATCGCCTTGTGCGGCGACGCCGATGCGCTCGCGCGAGCGTTGACGAAGCTGTACCAGTTTGCGCGCGTACCGCGGCGGTTCGACGCGTATCGCGAGCGCACCGCTACGCATCCGAGCCTCGCGCGGCGCATCCGCGACATCCGCGCGGCGGCAGGCCTCCAGCCTGCGGCGGTCTCGTCCTCGTCCGCATTCGACGCCGCCCACGGCCCCGCCCGCGTCGTTTTCACGCCGGCGCGCCTCGAGTGGCGCGAGCACGAAGGCGCGACGCACGCCCTCGAGTACTCGCACCTCTCGGAGCTGCGGTTGCAGCCGCAGCGAGACGGCGCGCAACTCGTCGCCGTCGAGCGAACAGGACGCCGATGGCAGATGCCCGTCCTGGCGCAGGACCTCGCCGCGATTCAGGCCACGCTCGACGGGGTCGACGGCCGGCTCGGCGCATTCACGGCACCACGCATGTCTCCCGGGTTTGCGCGGCTGATGGCACTCGTCGCAATGCTGATCGGCGCGGCCGCCGCGCAGTTCGCGTGCGCGCTCGTTGCGCTCGTGGCGTTCCTGAGGCCGAACGCAAACCTGGTCGCCGGTTCGGGTGTCGCAGCCGTCACGGGCGCCTCGCTTCTGCTTCGGGACGGATCCGCGCGCGGCCGAGCCAGCATCGCCGCCATGCTGTTCATCACGGGCAGCGCCCTGATGGCGCTCGCGTGGCTGATGCGCGGCGATCGTACCGAATCGCCGTCCATGAAGCCGGTCGCAACGCTCGCTGCCGCGGCAGCGCTCATGCTGCTATTCCTGATGAGCGGGGGGCTCGATCGTGTGCGTCTTCATCAGAGCGCGCGCGCGCTGCCGTCGGCGACGATCCTGCTCACCGCCCTCGCGACGGTGCTGGTCACCGAACGCACGCGAACAGTGCGCGCCGCCGCCGTCATACCGCTTCTTCTCGCCGCGATCACCGCTGGCGCGGGGTCCATGAGCTTCCTTTATCGCCTGTGTTCGGATCCGTTCCTCGTCCAGGCCGCACCAGCCATTCAGCGGCCGGTGCTCGCTCGTGCGACGACCACGTTCCGCATTCCATTCGTTCCCTCCGAGATGAGGCTTTCGCCGGCAGGAGAGCAGCTCGCAATCGCTCCGGACGAGGACCCGGATTCGGGTCAACACGCCGTGCGCACGTTCCACGTCAGCAGCAGCGAGGGCGGCCTCGTGCCGATCGCTGCGGACGATGTCGCGTTCGTCGACGAAGGGCACGTCCTCGCGGTCAGGTTCGACGGTGCCGACGCCGATCTGCAGGAACTCGCGACGGCGGCTCCAAAGGAGGCGCTCTGGCGCCAGCGCATCCCGCAGATGAGAAGCGGGACGGTGAGATTCTCGCCGTCGGCTCACGAATGGCAGCTCCTCGGCTGGACGAATGAACGCACGATCGTGAGCGTCCGCGGGAGGCTCGATTCGAGCACGCCCGCACGATTCGAATGGACTGTCCCGAATCGCGAGGGGTGGGTCAGCGCGATGATGGCGTCGGACCGGCACGCGCTCGTCGTGGATGCGACCTACGAGGCGGGCCTCTTCGGCGGCGATCCGTTTCGGCTCTGGTACAGGTTGAGAGAGCCTCGATATTCCGCCCGCGTATGGCGGCTCGACGTCGGCGCCCCGGAACGAATTGCCGAATCGCACCTCGATAACGTCACCTGCAGCGGGGACGCAGTGGCGGACTCGCTCGTATGCGTCGCGTTCGATGGCGTGCGGACGCGAATCGCGTCCGTGGCGGGAGACTCGGCTCGCATCACGCCGGTCGCCAGCATCGAAGGGCGCTTCCGCACGACGAACACCACCGTAGACGGATGGGTCACCGGCTGGATCGGTCGAACACCCGTTGCGCTTCGCACCGCCACGAACGAGCTCCTGCACCTGCCGGCGCCGCGTGGCGAGTGGACCGAAGCACTTGCGGGTGCCGCGAATACGATCGCAACTGCCTCTTCCGTGGGCGACGAGAATATCGTCAGGATTTACACGGTGAAGTAGCGGACACGTTCGGGCAGATCTCGCCGCGCAAGAAGGTCAGCGCCGCCGCCCCGAGCGCATCCCGCAGGTCCGCGTCAGATGTGAACGGCCGGTCCGGAAGCTCCCGCGCCGTGATCTCGAAGGGGATCGTCCTTCCCGCGAAGGCGTCCGGCGTCACGACGATCCGACTGTCGAATCGCTGGACGGCCCACTCGCCGAAACGCTGCTCCTCCGTCCAGCCGGTGCAGAACGCCAGCGAGACGAGATCGCCCAGCCGCACGAACGCGTAGTCGCCCATGAGGTCGTCGAGCGATCCGCCCGCCTCCTGGAGCCGTTCGTCGCGCATCGATTCCATCGTCGCAAAGAAGGCGCTCCATTCCGGACGCTCGCGGTACCGGTCGTAGATCGTCAGCGCGTGCTGCGCGACGAGCGCGGCCGCCCACGGTTCCTGGATCCGCCCGACGCCGCGCGGCCAGACCTCCTGGCGTGCGGGCACCGGCGCCGTCATGAAGTCCGCAATCCTGCCAGTGCTCGCATCCACCATGGGCGCCGCATCGAGCTCCGTCCAGCCGTTGTCGTGCTCGCGAATCGCGAACAGGATCGTATCGGGCCGCGGACGCGCCCGCAGCGGCGCGCAACCTTCCATGATCCGCAGCGCGAGACGCGCATGATCGGGCTGCGTGATGAGCTGAAGACGGTCGTCCACCGAACGGACGATCATGCGATGCCTACGGCGCGGCTTTCAGCGGTCCGATCTCGACTTTCCGGAACTCCACTTCGGAGCCTTCCGCCTGCAGCGCAATGCGGCCGCGATCGGCCGTGCAGTTGAAGCCGTCGTTCACGAGATCGCCGTTCACCCACACCTTGATTCCGCGATCGCGCGCCTCGATGACCATCGTGTTCCAGTCGCCCACCGGCTTCTCGGATCCGTCGGTCAGGTTCAGGATGCGCCGCGCGTCCCCTTCGGCGCCGCCCCACTTCTGACCTTCGGTCCGCGGCCGGCGCTTCTCCATGTCGGGCACCTCGATGTTCTCCTGGATGCACCAGAAGTCGCCGGCGTTCTCGTGGAGCATCTGCACTTCGATGGACTGCGGAAACATCTTGTACAGCGCGCGCGGCCGCGAGGCGTGCACCAGGACGCCGCAGTTGCCGGGCTTCGCCGCAAATCTGTATTCCACTTCGAGACGGTAGTTCCGGTATGACGCGTTCGATACGAGATGGCCGGGCGGCGTCCCGAGGCTGACCAGCATGCCGTTGCGCACGATGAAGCTGGCCGGCGCCGATGGATTGGCGTCCTTTGCCGGCACGTCCGGCGTCCACCCGGAGAGATCGTGTCCGTTGAAGAGGGACATGACGCGGTCGGGGACCGTCGCTGGCGGAAGCCCGTCGGCTTGCGTGATTGACCGAGTCGAGCGCACCGCAATCGCCGCGGGATGCGAGCCGCCGAGGCCCAGACTCAGCGAGACGAGTCCAACGCAGAGTGTCATTCGCATGGCGTGCTGATTGTAACGCTACTCGAAATTGGCCCTCCACTGTCCGCGGCCGATCAAGAAGCAGCGCGCAGGTCTGCCTGGTCCGCGACCGCCATTGGCAGGAACCGCTTCGATTTCGCCAGCTCCTGCTGTTCGGCGGCGAGTATCGCGAATTCGTTCTCCCGCATCAGCTGCTCGCGCAGCTTCTGCTCGTATTCCGCGATCTGCCGCTCGAGCTCTTCGTTCCGCACGGGCTCGTTCATGCGCTCGATGTAGCGCTTCAGGAAGTAGTGGATCGTCTCCACGCGGATCTTGATCGATCCCGTCGGCTTGTTCTCGTCGATGTCCTTGAACGAGAAGTACGGCGTGCCCGCGCGCTCGATGATCGATTCGATGGTCGTATAGATCGGCGCGTCGTGTCCGCACTTGAACGACGACATCTCGAGGGCCACGAGGTTGGGATGCCGGGCCGTGAACTTCGCGGCCCACACCTTGTGGTTCGTGCTCGCCGAATAGCTGTTCTTCCAGACGTCCTGGATCTCGAGGGCGCTCGCGATCGCGCCGCTCCGCACCTCGTCGCCGAACAACCGCTCGAGCAGGTCCTCGTCGAGCGGCAGCGTGCTCTGCGAGAACACGGGATAGCCGAGCTTCGTGAACTCCTCGAGGATCTCGTGGTTCAACCCGGGATCGTGGTGGTACGGGCGCGCGAGCACGACGATCCCGATGCGGTTCTCCCGTTCGAGCTGATCGATGACCGCACGCGCACGTCGGCGGATATCGGATTCGTAGGCGTCCAGCTCGCGGAAACCAACCGCAATGGCCCGTGCGTTCTCCTCGGGCGAGAGGCCCAGCAGCGGATCCAGCGCCTGGAACAATTGCTGTCCGAGGAGCTTCCTGTCGGAGAAGTCGATCAACGGGTCGAGATAGACGACGCCCTGCTGCGCGAACACGTCAGCTTCTTTCGTGAACGCCGCCTTCACGGTCTCGGGCGTGACCGTCACGGTCGGGCACCCGTTCGATCCCTGCAGGTTCACGAGCGGCGTGTGCAGCTTGTCGACCATCGGAAAGAAGATCGCGTCCAGCTTCTTCTTCGCGTGCTTCGTGAAGAGCAGGTTGTGCACGTGGGCGATCCCGATCTTGGCCGGGAAGCACGGATCGATCGCGCCGCGTCCGGAGCCTTCGCGATAGAGTTCGCCGCTCGTATAGTCCGAGTACACGAGGTTCTCGCCAGGGACGCCGAGCGATTCGAAGTACCCGCTGAAGAAGGGCGCGTACACGTACATGTTCAGCACGCGCGGCATGCCGATGCGCAGTGCCTCGCGGCGCCGCATGCGCTCGATGCGCACACGTGCCGCCTTCGTCCACGCGCGCGCCGGGACGGGAACGCCCACGCGCTCGGGATTCCGCGCGCGCCAGACTTCCTTCGACGCGATCTCGACGAAGTTCGGGTTTGCCTTCTTCACCGCGTCCAGCCCCGCCTTGATCCCGCGCATCTGGTTGACGTCTTCAACGGAGCCCTTCTCGCATGTCGCGATGATCAGCCGCTGCTCGTCCGCCGCCTTGGGCACCTTCGAAATGAACTTGACCGGCTTTACCTCCGCAGCCTGCGCCGCCGGCTTGTCGGCCGTAGCTTCAGCGGAGGCGGACGGGCCGCTCATCTTGATGTCGATGAACGTCCGCAGGCAGTTGTTCTTGCAGAAGTTGCACCGCGTCGACTCGTTGCGCGTCGTCCGGTACGTGATCCGCCGCACGGCATCGAGCCCGATGAACCGCGTGCGGTGGCCGCCCGCGTACAATCGGCGGGCCTCGACGGCCGCGCCAATCGCGCCGGATTCGCCGCAGTGCTCGTGGACGATGATCTCGGGTTCGACGTCCGCGCCGCGGAAGTTCGACCGGATGAAGTCGACTTCGGCCTTCACCGCGGCGAGGTTGTGCTGCGTGCCTCCCTGCAGGACGAACTTCGTCCCAAGCTTCGCGAGGTTCGGAATGCTCGCGACGTAGAGGAAGATGTTCTTCGGGAGAACGGCGGCAAGCCCCGCAAGGATCTCTTCGGGCGCCCAGCCCTGGCGCTGGAAGTTGACGATGTCGGACTGCATGAAGACGGCGCAGCCGTAGCCGAACATCGGCATGGCTGTCGCGGTGAACGCGCGATCGGCGAACTCTTTCACCGAGATGCCAAAGGTCTCGGCGGTCGACTGCAGAAAATAGCCGTTGCCCGCGGAGCACTGGGTGTTGAGCTTGAAGTCCTTCACGCGCCCTTCGTTCAGGACGATCAGCTTGATGTCCTGGCCGCCGACGTCCACGATGACGTGCGGGTCCTTGTAGTACTTGACCGCCGATTCGGTGTGCGCGACGGTTTCGACGAGCGCGGCGTCCGCCGCGAGCACGTCCTTCAACACGTCTTTCGCGTATCCGGTCGTCCCAACACCAAGAATTTCGAGCGACGCCCCGGCGGATTCGACGCTGGCGCGCAGTTCGTCGAAGATGTCGATCGTGTCCTGGATTGGATTCCCCTTCGAAAGCTGATACGCCTTCGAGAGGACCTCTCCGTCTTCGGACAGCAGCACCCCTTTCGTCGAAGTCGATCCGCCATCCACGCCGACGAACGTACGCACGACCTCTCCCGCCCTGAACGCCGCGGGCGTGAACCGCTTGGGCGTGTACTGCCGCCGGAACGCTTCCAGTTCTTCGGTGGAGGCGCTGAGGCCGCGGCCGCCCGCAGCAGCTTTCTCCTCGAGGCGCCCGACGTTTATGTAGTGTTCGAGCGGGCGCGCGCCGGCATAGCGCCCGACGCTCGCGTCCTCGTCCTTGCCAAACTCGATCGCGCCGAGCGCCGCGAAGTACTGCGCGTTCTCCGGCGTCTTGATCAGCGTCTCCGGCGATTCACCGGCAGGCACCTCGACGCCGCGTTCCGCCCACATCTTCGGGATGTTGTGCTGCCACGCCTCCCGCATCCCGCGGATGAACGTGTTCGGCCCGCCGAGCAGGAGCACGTGCGGCTTGAGCGTGTGCCCGCGTGTGAGCACCGTCAGGTTCTGCAGCACGATGGCGTCGAACAGCGAGGCCATCAACTCGTCGGACGGCGTGCCTTCCTTCTGCAGGCCGTTGATGTCGGTCTCCGCGAACACGCCGCACTTGCCCGCCACCTTGTGCAGCTTGATCCCCAGGTAGCCCTGGTTGCACAACTCGAGCGCGGGGATCTTCAGCTTCGCGTTGATCTTGTCGATGACCGCGCCCGTGCCGCCGGCGCACTTGTCGTTCATCGACGGGATCTTCTTCTTGCGGCCCGTCTCGGGATCCGGCTTGAAGACGATGATCTTCGCGTCCTGGCCGCCAAGCTCGATCACCGAGTGCACTTCGGGGTGGAGCTTCTCCACCGCGAGCGACACCGCGGTCACCTCCTGAACGAACTTCGCACCTATGAGAGGTGCGATGTTGCTGCCGCCTGACCCCGTGATGAACGCGCGGCAGTTGTCGTGCGAGATCCCGAGATCCGCTTCGAGGCGGCCCAGAAACTCGAGCGTCTTCTCGGGCTGCTTGGTTTCGTGGCGCTGATAGTCGGACCAGACAATGCTGTCGGCGGCGGCGTCGACTGCCACCGCCTTGACCGTCGTCGAGCCGACGTCGATGCCGAGGAGCAGTTGCGCGCTCATGGCTACATCTGCTGCGGCTCGCGGCTCCTAAAGGGCCCCGCTACGAAGGCCCGCGCCACGCCCGTGAACGGCCGGCGGCGATCCATCAGGCCGCTGACGTGCAGGACGAAGTTCGCGGCGGTCCCGGTGACGCCTTCGACGTGAGGAACCTTGTAGAACGGGCGCCGCAGCTCGGAATGCTCGGCAACGTACGACTGGATGTCTTCGAGCCGCTTGCCGGTCGACTCGAGCGCCTGATGGAACTCGCGCTTGGCCTTCGCCTTCGCCTCGCCGAGCGCCATCTGCACACGGCTGTGCGCGTTGATCTCTCCTTCGCCCGACGTCTCGATCGGCAGGAAGATCATGTCCTTGAAGTGGTTCATGACCGCCGACTGCGTGCCGTCGGACTGCGTGGACGGCATGCAGCCGAATGGCTTGAGGCTGAGCACCATGTGCGCTTTCTTGTGCACCGTGTAGTAGATGTTCTTCGCCACCTCGAGGTGCCCTTCGCCCCCGCGCGCGAAACGGTGGTAATACGGCTGCGCGAGGCGCGCGAGCTCCTGCATGTCGAGCAGCTCGTGCGCGACGCCGCCGAGGTGCTTGACCGCGCGGCGGTACAGATGTGAGTACAAACCCTCGCCGACGCCGAAGAAGAGCTGTTTCTGCCGGAACTTCAGCTCCGCGAGCGCGCGCTTGTGCAGCGCCCACTCCGGAGGCCTCGCCATGTCGAGCCACTTGCGATCCCGATGGTGCGCCTTCGCCTGCCAGAGCAGATACAGAATCCAGTTCGCGATCGGCTCGACCTTGATTTCGGCTCCCTCGCGCTCGAGGAACTGGAACATGTGGAAGT
The DNA here is from genome assembly GCA_046735335.1 of Acidobacteriota bacterium. Classification (GTDB taxonomy): domain Bacteria; phylum Acidobacteriota; class Vicinamibacteria; order Vicinamibacterales; family 2-12-FULL-66-21; genus JBKPQB01. The sequence continues at coordinate 40,779 of JBKPTE010000066.1, forward strand.
TGCCGTCACCCTCGGTCGTCTGGGCGAAGAACTCTCCGGTCACCTTCACGAGCGGCTTCACGCGCAGCCGATCCACCTCCACCTGCGCAAGCCGTGCGCGGGCGCTCCGCAGCGCGTCGGTCGTCTGTTTTCCCCACAGGTGATCGACGATCTTGCCCGCCGTGTGCGTGATACTTTCCGCCTTCCGGTTCGCGAGGACGCGCGTCGCCAGCCAGGCGGGCGCGCGATCGGAGACGTGGAACATGCGTCGATCGCGGATTGCCGCGGACAACTCCGCCATCATCTCTTTCGAGATGCGTTCGGTTTCGCCCGCGTTGACCTCGTACGGCCGGATCTGACAGCAGACGTCGTTGAGCACGTCGCCGAAGTTCAGCGCGTTGAAGGCTCCGAGCCCGAAATCGACGCTGAACTTCAGGCCCGCTTCGCCGGACGCCGCATTGATGCCGTCGTTCTGCTGGAAGAGCAGCACGCGGAAGCCGCGGAACCCCGCGTTCTCCACGGCCAGCCGGTATTCCGCCTCGTACATCCCGAAGCGGCACGGGCCGCACGAGCCTGCCGTGAAGAACACGTAGTTGTCGACGATCTGCTGCCGCGTCAGCCCCTTCGATTCGAGCCCCTGGAGGTATTTGATCAGGTGCCCCGTCATGAAATACGTCGGGTTGCACTGACCGTTGTTCCCGAACTCCTTTCCCAGCTGGAATCCGGCGACGTCCGGCGTGGGCAGCAGTTCGACCCTGTAGCCGGCCGACTCGAACGCGGAGCGAATGAGCCACTCGTGCTTCCACGTCAGTCCGCCGAAGAGGATCGTGACCCGGTCGCGCTCGGCTGCGGTGAACGGCCGCTCGATGGGGCGATGAAAATGCGCGCGTCCGCCGCGCGCCGCCACGCCTTCGAGGCGCCGCCGCTCGGCTTCCACACGGCGTTCGATTTCCTGTTCGATTTCCGCTTTCGTCTGCAGGCGCAGCGGCGTCGAAGGGGGATTGTCCTGGAGTGGTGCGTGGGCGTGGGCCGCATCCATTACGTACCTCCATGCGGAGTGGATTCAAGACGTCATGATCGAGGGGGCTGTATGACGGACATACGCGAGCCGTTCCGAGCGCAAACAATTCCTGAGGTGAACGGACCGGGCGTTCGGTCCGTCGTGTCGTGCTTACGCAGGCCGAACGAGCTCTTGAAATTCGGTCTTCAGCTTCTCCGCTTCCAGGCTCGTCGCACGCGCGACTTCGCCCGCCAAGGCGCTCGTTTCAGCAAGCGTTCGCCATGCGGACGTCGCCGTCCGCTCGCGCACGACGACGGACTCCGTGGTCAAGTGCTCCGCGGATCGGCGGTACTCGGCCATCAATGCCACGAGCTCCGGATCGAGATATTCCGCGAGCGAGATGTACGCCGTTTCGAAGTAGTCCCGCAGATCCGGGGTGAGCGCCCCGCTGGACAATAGGTGCGTCACGGACGTGCGAATCGCTGCCTGGATGACCGGTTTCGAGAATGGAAGCGAATCGATCCGCGACGGATGACGCTGCTCATCGATATCGCGCTCCAGCACGCGCGCGTATTCGATCACAATCTGTTTGGCATCGAGCGGGTCTGCTGGATCCATCGACGAACCTGCGATGTGTGCCGACGGGGCATGCAAGCGCCAAGCCCGGTGGCGTTAATATCACCGCACGATGACTCGATTCACGCTCGCGCTGGTCGTCTCCACGGTCGCCGCCGCGCAGAACCCGCAGCCTGTTCATCCCGAACGCCACACTGCGGCAGCAATGACGGTGGACCCGGCGCGCTTCAAAGGGCTGGCTTACCGGCCGATCGGTCCCTCGCGCGGCGGCCGTGTCACGACGGTGACCGGTGTTCCATCGCAGCCCCGAACTTTCTACATGGGCGTCGCGAGCGGCGGCCTCTTTCGCACGACCGATGCCGGCGTGACATGGGAACCAATTACCGATGGAAAGGTGCCGCTGGGCTCGACAGGCAGTGTGGCGGTCGCCGATTCGGCTCCCAACGTCATCTACTTGGGTACGGGATCCGATGATGTGCGGAGCAACGTGTCGACGGGCCGCGGGATCTACAAGACGACGGATGCGGGCCGTACGTGGACGTTCGCCGGATTGTACGAAGCAGGTCAGATTGGCGCCGTTCGCATCCATCCGTCCAATCCCGAGATCGTCTGGGTCGCCGCACAAGGCAACACGTTCAAGGCGAATCCCGAGCGCGGCATCTTCAAGACGAATGACGGCGGCAAAACGTGGAAGAACGTGCTGTTCGTTTCCGACACCGTCGGCGCCATGGACGTCGAGCTCCAGCCCGGAAACCCGAACGTCGTGTACGCGTGGATGTCACGACTCGAGCGCAAGCCGTGGACGATCATCAGCGGGTCGAGGGACGGCGGCTTCTATCGCAGCATCGACGGCGGCGAGCACTTCGCGAAAATCACCGCCGGCCTGCCGTCCGAGCTGATCGGCAAAGCCAATCTCGCCGTCACGGCCGCCCGCCCGAATCGCGTATACGCCCTAATCGAGGCGAAGCCCGGCGGCGGACTCTATCGCTCGGACGACGCCGGTCAGAGCTGGACGATGGTGAACGCGGACGGCGCGCTCGTCCAGCGGCCGTTCTATTACGCGACGCTCGGCGCCGATCCCACAAACGCCGACCTCGTCTATGCGGGGGCGGAAAGCTTCTTCAAATCGAGCGACGGCGGCCGGACGTTCAGCCTCATGCGAACGCCGCACGGCGACAACCACGACATCTGGATCAGCCCGAAAGACGGGAACGTGATGATTCAGGCCAACGACGGCGGAGCGAACGTCTCCACGGACGGAGGCCGGACCTGGTCCACGCAGCTGAATCAGCCTACCGCGGAGATCTACGGCGTCTGGGTCGACGATCAGTTTCCCTTCAAGGTGTACGGCGCGCAGCAGGACAGCACGACGATCATCACGTCGAGCGTGGCCGAACCGTACACGCGCGAGGACTGGCGCAGCGGACCGGGCTGCGAAACAGGGCCGATCATCCCGCATCCCCGGGACCCGGACATCGTCTACGGATCGTGCAAGGGCCAGTTCAGCGTGATGGATCTGAAGACCGGACAGGAACAGAACTACTGGATTGGCGGCCAGTCGCTTTACGGCAATCCTGCACGCGATCTGATCTACAGGATGCAGCGCGTGTCGCCGATGGCCGTCTCGCCGCACGATCCGGACGTCCTCTATTACGGGTCGCAGTTCGTGCACCGGACGCGGGACAAGGGGGTGACGTGGGAGAAGATCTCGCCCGATCTGACGGCGCACCCGGACTGCTGCCAGGGCGTCAGCGGCGAGCCGATTACGCGCGACGTCACGGGCGAGGAGTTCTACAGCACGCTGTACGCGATCGCGGAGTCGCCGCTCGAGCGCGGCGTCATCTGGGCGGGCGCGAACGACGGTCCGTTCTCGATCACGCGCAACAACGGACGCACGTGGACGACGATCACCCCGAAGGACCTGCCGCCGGGCGGACGCGTGCAGTACATCGAAGCCTCGCCCCACCGCCGCGGATCCGCGTACTTCGCCGTGTACCGCTATCTCCTCGGCGACTTCGAACCGTACATCTATCGCACCGACGACTACGGCCGGACGTGGACGCGGCTGACGACGGGAGAGAACGGGATTCCAGAGGACTGGCCGACCCGCGTCGTCCGCGAGGATCCGGATCGCGAGGGACTGCTGTACGCGGGTACGGAGTTCGGCCTGTTCATCTCGTTCGACAACGGCGCGCACTGGCAGGCCTTGCAGCTCAACCTCCCGAACGTGCCCGTCACCGACATCAAGGTGCATCACAAGGATCTCGTCGTCGCCACGCAAGGGCGCTCGTTCTGGATCCTCGACGACATCAGCGTGCTGCAGCAGTTGATGCCACCTGTCGGTCGCGCACCTGAAGGTGCGCGCGACGCGACGTCTCCCGGCCGCGCACCTGAAGTTGCGCGCGGGGCGAAGGCGGACGCGGTACAGCTGTTCGAGCCGCGCGACGGGTATCGCACGCGCACCAGTCCGAGGCTGCTCGGGCCGATGGTGACCTACTACCTGCCGTCCGTCCCGGCGGGGTCGGTGACGATCGAGGTGCTGGACTCCGCCGGCCGCGTCGTGAACTCGTACAGCAGCGACGCACGGCCAGCCGATCGGCGCGGCGGACGCCAAACGACGGCCGAAGAACAGGCCGATCCTGAATCGTCAGGCGGACGGGCGCGTGCGGAGCCGCCGCCCCCGGTGACGAAAGACGCAGGCATGAACCGGTTCGTCTGGGACGTGCGTCACCAGAACGGCGTCGGCATGCCGCCCGGCGAGTACCGCGTGCGGCTCACCGTGGGGGGAACGACGCAGACGCAGCCGCTCCGTGTGCTGATCGATCCTCGCATCGCCGCGCGCGGCGTGACGGAGGCGGACCTGCAGGAGCAGTTCGCGCACAACATGCGCATGCACGATCTCGTCGACGAGGTGAACGCGCTCGCAACGCGCGTCCGCGATGCCCAGAAGCGGCTCCGCAGCGCCGGCGACACGGAGACGTTGAAGCGCGTCGACGCGCTCGCGTCGACGCTGCTGACCGAAGCCGTCCGCTACGGCAAGCCCGGCCTGCAGGCGCAGGTCACCTACCTGGCCGGCATGACGCGGGGTGCCGACCAGAGGATCGGACGTGACGCGATCGAGCGGTATGCGGTGTTGAAGAAGGCGGTCGACGCCGCGCGCGCCGACGTCGATCGCGTGCTGGGTGGATCCGGAAAGATGTAGAGAACTGTGATTAACGCGGACGCTGCGGCACGTCTGAAGACGTGCCCTGCATGTGATCTCCTGACGAGGCGGGCTTCGCAGGCGGCGCGGGTTTGTCGTTCCAGTTCAGCAGGGCGTTGAACACCATGTTGAACTCGCCGTGGTTCTGCCACCGGTAGATCGGATTGGTCGCGAACATGATGACGCGGCCCATACCGCTGTAGCCGCCCGGCACGTCGAGCGCGAAGGGCTTCTCCCGAATCTCGTCCGCCCCGCGCATCAACCCGCTCAGCACGGCCGCGTCGCCGCCGACATAACGTCCGACCACCGTGCTCTGATCCGCTGACGCGACGCTGATGAGCGGACCTCCGAGATACTTCACCGGAATGATCTTGTCCGGGTAGCCGTAGAAGACGGGATCTTCGGGCTTCAGGATCTCGGCGTTCACAATCGGACGAGGCGCGTAGAACTGCGACGACGTGGATCCGCTCGCGTCGACCGTGCGCACGAAGCCAAGCTCGGATGGGAACCGCGACGCCTCACCCATCGTGATGAGCGTCCCGCCCGCATCGAGGAATTTCGCGAAGGCCTCCACGCCCGCGCCGCCCATCCCGCCGGTGATGTCGGGCGACTCGCCATACATACCGAGGAACTTGTATTTCTCGCTCTTCATGTAAGGCACGGGCCGGTCCGCCGGCGGCGCGAAGATCGCCTGCCGTGTCGCAGGCTGCGTCGGCATCACGATCACGTCGTAGTCGCTCCGCAGATTTCCACGCGCCAGCCGCTCTTTGAAGATCAGGTCGTACGGGATGCCGAACTTGTCGAACGCAAACCGCACCCAGCCGGCTTCCTGGGTGGCGTTCCAGCCCGAGTAGATCGCGACGCGCGGCAGGTCCGCATCGTGCGCAGCCACGTCCGGAGCCACGGGGAGCGCCGCCGCCGTCAGGCCGAGATCGACGACCGCATCACGGGCGCGAGGCGTGTCCGCAACGACGAACGATCCGGGGGGACATTCGACTCCGTTTGCGGTGAATCGCTTCTCCGCGATCTTCATCGGCACGTCCTTCAGGCGGTACCGGAAGGCCACCATGTTCGTGGACCCGTAGTGCGCGACGGCGAGCACGGAGCCGGCGCCGGTCACCTTCCCGCGCGCGACGGCCGTGTCGACGGGCGTCACGCGCGCATCGAGGATCGCCTTGTCCCTGATCTCCTTCACCTCCGTCATCAGCGCCAGCCCCATCGTCCATCCGCTGTCGTCGTACGTCGTGAGGTTGGCGTCGGGGTACGTCTGGCGCTCGAGCAGGTTCTTCGCGAGGCGCCCGTACGGCTGGTCGCGCTTGATGACGTAGGTGCCCGCGGGGAACGTGCCGTCTGACGTCTTGATCTCCGCTGTCGCCCGGCCGACTTCGATCCGCTGCGCGCGAAGGATGTTGACGAGCGCCGCGACGCGCGTCATGTCGCGTTCGGGAGGGATCACGTACCCATACGGCGGCTGCGTCCTGCCCGCATCGATGGAGTTCTGCGTCTTGCGGTAGAAGTTCTCGACGACGAGGTTCGGGAACATCGACGTCAACTGCAACGCCGAGAGGACCGCCGTCTCCATGTAGTTCGTGTTGTTCC
>JBKPTE010000067.1:0-15506 GCA_046735335.1 Acidobacteriota bacterium
CTGTAGGCGCGATAGAGTTCCGCGTCGTGCTTCAGTTCTCGCGGCTTCGAGACGCCGGCGTAGAAAGGCTGGCGTTCGCGCGAGTCATCGTCCAGACGCCGAGACTCCAGCAGGTCGCGACCCTCTTTGGTCAGCGTGACGACGGCGTGATCGCGGTCGAGCCGCACCGTCTGCACCAGCCCTGAGTCGCGGAGGTGCCAGAGCTCGCCGTGGCGTGGGTCGAGCGGCTGATCGAAGCTGTCGCGGAGATCGGTCGCTGGCACGGCGCGGAAGGCGCCGACTGTGGTCAGCGTGCGCGTTTCAGAGCCGCGGAGGGTGTAATCGTGGCCGTGGTAGTGGACGTGCTCTCGTTCGAGGCCACGAGGCAGGTTGACGTGTTCCATGAACACGTCGCGCAGGTCGGTGCGCTCACGCTCACGCGGGTCCGAGCCGCCGCGACTCCCGCGGCTGAGATCGCGCGAGTTGTCGTCACGATCGCGGGGATCCTCACCCCAACGAGAGTCGTCGAGCACCGGGCACCTCCGTCAGAAACGTCAGCGTGTTCACGTTCACGCTGCCGCCCAACAGAGCTGCCGGTACAATCTGTTGCGGGCCCCCGCAACACCGACCTCATCCAGCAACCCGCCAATCATTTCGCGCGGTTTGTTCGCGCGGACGGTTGAGGGCACACGAGTTGCTCCTGTGGGGCCCATGGGATCGAACACTCTTCAGGACCCTGAGCCTGCCGACCCGAAGTCCCGGGGCCCGCGTCCGCAGTACCCGCAGGCGCAGATCAATCCCCCCGGACTGGACTCGGAGATGACGCCGCGGGCAGATCACGGCGAGCACTCGTACAAGGGCCTCGGCCGCTTGACCGATCACGTCGCGCTGATCACCGGCGGCGACAGCGGCATCGGCCGCGCGGTCGCTATCGCGTTCGCGCGGGAAGGGGCGCACGTGGCGATCAGCTACCTGCCTGAGGAGGAAAAGGACGCGCAGGAGACAAAGCGCTGGGTCGAGGAGGCCGGCCGCCGCATGCTGATGCTGCCCGGAGACATTCAGGACGAGGCGCACTGTAATTCCCTGGTTGACCGCGTCATCGAGCAATTCGGCCGGCTTGACACGCTGGTTAACAACGCTGCATTCCAGCGGACGTATGAGACGATCGAAGATGTCCCGAGCGAGGAATTCGAGCGGACTTTCCGCACCAACCTCTACGCGACGTTCTGGCTCTGCCGCGCGGCACTCCCGCGAATGAAGGCCGGCAACACCATCATCAACACGGCGTCCATCCAGTCCTACGATCCGAGTGCCCACCTGCTCGCCTATGCTCCGAGCAAGGCGGCAATCGTCAGCTTCACCAAGGCGCTCGCGCCGATGGCGATGAAGAAGGGGGTGCGCGTCAACGCGGTCGCGCCGGGTCCCGTGTGGACGCCGCTCATCCCATCGACGATGCCGCCTGAAAAGGTGAAGAAATTCGGTGCCGACACTCTGTTCGGCCGTGCCGCACAGCCCGTGGAGATTGCGCCCCTTTTCGTGTTCTTGGCATCCGGCGAGTCACGCTTCGTAACTGGTGAGGTCTACGGCGCAACGGGCGGGCAAACTCCGTTCTGATAACAGATGGCCTCCGAACCGAGCCCCACCGCCGAGAACATCCGCGCCATCATCGACCTCGAGCGTAATGCTCTTGCGTCCAGCAGCTGGTCCGCGCGCATCAGCGATGCGATCAGCCGCTTCGCCGGCAGCCTCTGGTTCGTGCTCTGTCACCTGACCGCCTTCGTAGCGTGGGCGGTGTGGAACGCGACGGCACCGGAGCAGCTCCGTTTCGACCCATATCCGTACGGATTGCTCACCTTCATCGTGTCGCTGGAGGGCGTGCTCATTGCGACATTCGTGCTGATCACTCAGAATCGGATGGCGGCTCACAGCGACCGGCGCGACCACTTGAACCTGCAGGTGGATCTGCTCGCGGAGCAGGAGATGACGCTCATGCTGCGCATGCTCCGGCGAATCTCCGAACGGTTGGACATCAAGCCAGAATCGCGTGAGCAGGCCCGAGCAGAGAAGTTGGGTGAAGAGACGAACGTTTTCAAGCTGATGCAGACCTTAGACAAGGAACTGCCTGGCAGTTCAGGGTTGGCGGGCGAGGAGACGAAGCGCGATCCGCAGTGAGGCGCGCAGGAGAAGGCATCTCCCGCCGGCGCGGTGGAACATGGGACAGGTCAGGCGATCAAGCAGCCGCTCGCCACAGCTGCAAATACCGCCGGTTGCACGCCCCCGCAAATCCAATCTCAGCAGGAAGCCCGCGAATGAATCCGCGGGTTTTTTGGCTGTACGTTGTGTGCCCGCGACCGCTTCCCGCAACCATCTGGATTTGGAGCAGACAACCATTCTGAGTGGAGTCCTTCTAGCGGTTGAAGGAACACTCTCGGAAAGCGAAGCGGGTCAGCGGCACTTGACCCACTCCAAACCGCGTCAACGCACATTCGATCAGCGGGTTAACCCTCCAAAACGGTTGGCCAGTGTGCTCGTAGACCTCGATGGTTCTCGGGGGTTTTGGCCTGACGTATCACAATCGAGTCGCTCCTCACCGCGTGTTCCTAGGCACGCTTTCGTACTCGCAGTCGGCCATCACCACTTCGTTCTCGCCAAGCTTTAGGCAAAGGCATTTGTGAGTACGCCCACGACCGCCGTCGGCAGAATCACACCGCATGGGTGCTGGGCCAGGCGCGCAAGCCGAGGGTGAGTCCGAGGAAGTGGTCGGTTATATCGGCGTGATGGCGTTGGGCTGTTCGCGCTTTGGCTCACCTGGCCTGTCTGGCTGCCAGCCGCCATTGCCGTCGCTGGATTGATGGTCGTGCGGCGGGCGAATCGGCACAGTTGTATCCGAGCGCCGGACGCGGTTCCTCGACCTCGTCGAGCGGCTATGTTTTTGCCTGGCCATCGTAACGGGCATCGTGCTGGTCCTCCATCCGGCAATTATCATTTATGACTGGTGGATGTACTAATCCCGTGGCCAGCGCGCATCGCGTACCTGTAATCTCCGGCGCGATATGCGAATGGCCCCTTGACCGCGAAGGGCGGGGCATAAGTGCAAGCGCGGTTTCCAGAGCACTCACTGTCGATTCTTGAAAACATCGGCCCCCTCACGATGGGGATTCGCATCGTCTGCGAAGTACTCAGCGCAGATCGCGAAAACCAGCGCGCGGCCGTCGACCCGGCCGGTCGGCCTCGACCCTGCGGACCGGCTCCCCTGGTGCGTCGCTTTTGTCTACGGTGCTTCCAGCAAGCGGCGGACGGCGCCCGCATGCAGAATCCACAGTTGAGCACGACAATCATTCCTTCGAGCAGGCGGCAAGTCAGCCGTGCTTCGAAATTTTCGCCGAGAAGAAAAACAGCCTCTTTCTTAAGGTCGTAGATGCACCGATCACGGTCGAGAGCGACGCGACCGGGCGCGTAACCGGCCTGATCCTGCACCAGGCCGGCCAGACGATCGTCGGGAAGCGAGTCGAATAACGGCGTCGTTCCTCGATCCGAACATCGCATTGCGATGCGACTAAGTCACGGGTTCCGAGAACGGCGGCGATAACCGCGAAAACGCGAAGAGAACAGCCTTTGTTGTATCGGAGGCGACCATTGCTGGTGAGAACATTGGACGATCGGGCGCGCGTGATCAAAGTACGGCTCCCAGCTGTGATTGCACTCGCGCTCGCGCCGTTTCTCTGACGCGTCCAGGCAACACTGCCTCTAGTCCTCGTCTCCGATCTTCGGAATTCCGGCCGCGAACCACACGCCACCTGTGTTGCGAATCAGAAGCACCGGGCTGGGGCAGCTTGATGGCACCGGACTCAGCGTATCGTCGATTCGAAAATCGCCGTTCGGTTCGAGCGCAACGCTGAACGTCGTGTTGTGTTCGACGAAGGGAGCGGCGGCTTCACAGATCAATGTCGCGAAGACGCTTTGATTGGCGTTTTGGCCGATGCTGTTGCTGCTGGCCAGAAGCAACCCGCGACCCCTGACGGTGATATGACCATCAGTGTCGATGTCGGCCCTCAGCTTGGCGATCCTCCAGGGGCCCGCGCCCGGGAAGACTCCTCTCACGACGTTCAGCTTCACGTTTGCCAACGTGCCGTCCGGGTTCACCGGCCCAGCACCGTTCGACACCGGAATGACACCAATGCCGCCGTCGAATCTCACCAGAAGATCACGCTCCTGCGCACTGACCGGCCCAATAATTCCCAGGGCGAATAGAACGACTGCTGCGTGTTTCATCATTTTCTGTCCAGACCTTTCACAATGCGTGACGGTTGCGCTGCGAACTCGCAGGCGCTTCGATACCTTCACTAATCCGCGGACACCCGCGTATATTCCGCACACCAGCTGCCGGCACCCACGCATCCACGGACCGCCACCGCTGGGGAATTTGATTCCGACAAGAGATGCGTTTTGACGAGCTTGTCGACCACATGCCGGAACCGGTCGCGTGCGCGCGACAGCGTCGACATGACGGTGCCCATCGGCATCCCCATGACGTCGGCGATCTCTTTGTAGGAGAGGGCCTCTAGTTCGCGCAGCACCAGAACCTCTCGGAACCGAATGGGGAGCTCGCTCAAGGCCTTCTCGACGAGGCGCCTGTCCGCGTCGCGGAGCAGTAGCTCTTCTGGATTCGATGTTTCAATGCCGCTTGTATGTACTTCTTCGTCGAATGCCGTAACCGGTTCGTACGCGCGCGTCTTTCGGAGCCACGCATACGCGCTATTGCGCACAATCGTGAGCAGCCACGCCCGTGAATTGCCGCCGCGGAAGCCGCCGGCATATTGAAACGCCCGGAGGTAAGCCTCCTGCACCACGTCCTCAGCGTCTTCACCGTTGCGCACCAGCCAGCGCGCGAGGTTGTAAGCGGAATCGATATGCGAAAGAAGGAGTTCCGTAAGCCCGCCAACCTCAGGGCGGACAGGGGATCGCTTGCTCATCGGCACGTTCTCCTCAGAATTGCTTGGCACATGTTCGAGACTCCGTTCCTTCGAGCGTCGAATGTGCGCGCGGCGAGCGGCGAGGGCAATGGAATCGCAATCCTGAGTTTCTGGGGTGTGGGTCCCCTGGCAAGTAGCTCGAAACAGAAGGGTTGCCTGAAATCCTCCTCTGCGAGGTTTTGGAACCGAGTGGGGTGGTAGACTCGCCGTCATCGATCGACCATTCCATGCCAGAGGCAACCGATCCCGTTCGCCTCCGTTTTGGCGTATTCGAGGCCGATCTTCGAGCCGGCGAGCTGCGGAAGCACGGCGTGAGGCTCAAACTGCAGGAGCAGCCGTTTCGAGTTCTTGCGATGTTGCTCGAACGGCCCGGTCAGACGGTGACCCGGGAAGAGCTGCGCGACCGGCTGTGGACCGCCGAGACATTCGTCGATTTCGACCACGGCGTGAACAAAGCCATCAACAGGATTCGGGATGCGCTCGGTGATTCGGCGGCGAGCCCGCGCTTCGTGGAGACCGTCGCTCGGCGTGGTTACCGCTTTATCGCGCCCGTTGCGGTCGTCGAAGGGGCTCCCATTGCCACGTCCGAGCGCAGGACTGGCGACCTCGTAGCGGATGCGTCGGCGCCGCCAGTCGCAAGTCCGGCGCCGACGGGGCGTTTGCGCCGGTCGTACCCGTGGACGATCACCGGCATCGCACTGGCGTTTGCGTCGATCGTGGTCGCCACGTGGGCATTACAGTCGCGAGCGCCGGAGCCGGCGCCGATCCGCTCGCTGGCCGTACTGCCTCTCGAAAATCTATCAGGCGATAACTCGCAGGAATATTTCGCCGACGGGATGACCGACGAGCTGATTGCGACCCTTGGTCAGATCAGCGCGTTGCGCGTGATTTCGCGGACCTCGGTGATGCCGTACAAACGGGCGCGCAAGGGACTACCGCAGATCGCACGCGAGCTGAACGTGGACGCCGTCGTCGAAGGGACCGTGCTCCGCTCCGGCGGTCAGGTGCGGATCACGGCGCAGTTGATCGAAGCGCGCGACGACAAGCACTTGTGGTCCGATTCCTACGAGGGCGATCTGCGCGACGCGCTGACGCTGCAGAACACGGTGGCGCGAGCGATCGCCGAGCAGATCCGGATCAGCCTCAACCCGCAGGAACAGGCCACGCTGAAGCAGCGCAAGGTCGTCGATCCCGAGGCGTACGAGGCGTATCTCAAGGGACGATACTTCTGGAACAAGCGAACAGGTGACGACCTTGAAAGAGCGGTCGAGTATTTCAATCGCGCGATTGAGCGGGATCCGGCCTACGCGCAGGCGTTCAGTGGCCTGGCCGACACGTATGCCCTGCTGGGCGACTGGGAATATGGAGTGCTCGCGCCCAAGGACGCGCTCCCGCGAGCGAAGGCGGCGGCCCTCAGAGCGCTGCAACTCGATAACAGGCTCGGTGAAGCTCACACGTCGCTCGCATTCTGCCTGGAGGCGTTCGATTGGGATTTGAAGTCTGCTGACACGGAATTCCGGCGAGGCATTGACCTGAACCCCGGCTACGCCACCGCTCATCACTGGTACGCGTGGCACTTGAGCCTATTGGGGAGAAATAGCGACGCGATCGCCGAACTGAAGAAAGCGCAAAACCTCGATCCCCTGTCTTTGATCATCAACGCCGATCTCGCCGAGCTTCTGCTCATCGCGCATTTCACGAATGAATCGATTCAACAGAGCCGCAAGACGATTGAAATGGACGTGAATTTTCCTCTCGCACACAATCAACTGGCCGTTGCCTACCTCCAGGACCAGAAGCACGTTGAAGCAATCGCGGAACTCCAAACAGCGGTCCGCCTGTCCGCAGGCAGCCCGACGTGCATAGCCAATCTCGCCCGTGCCTTCGCCGCATCGGGCAGGAGAAACGAAGCGGTACAACTTCTGGGCGACTTGAAAAAGCGCTCGCGGGCCAGCTCTTCGAATGCCTCGGAGATTGCCGTAATCTATGCGGCGCTCGGGGACAACGATCAAGCGATAACCTGGCTCGAGACGAGCTACAAAGAGCGATTCAACCCCAGCGTCCTGCTGCGGCCGGGGTTCGATCCGCTCCGGGCGGACCCGCGATTTCAGGACCTCGAGCGCCGGGTTGGGCTCGGTCGATGAGAGGTCAGTTTTAGAGAGTCCGCTAGTCTATTGCGCTACGCAGGCGCCCGAGACCACTGGAATATTCGATGCGTGTCGCGAGTCTCCCAAGCCGAAGGGAGTGCGACATCTGATTCTGCTCTGGGAACGTGGGAACCGGATCACACCCCTACAGTGGTTCGCAGGTGCGTGCGTGGTTCACACCTGCGCAGTCGGCGGCGCGTGGTGGCACATCTCCGGCGCCCTCATCTCGAGTGGCGCGCCGGGTAGTCGCCTCGTGGCGCTCGGCAGGTTGATGGGCTTGCTTGTCGGGTCGGCTGTACTACTTCAAGTGGCGCTCATCGCTCGTCTTTCATGGATCGAACCTTCCGTCGGATGCGACCGCCTGTTTCGTCTGCATCGATACGTCGGTTTCGGCGTCGCGTCGCTGATCTTCAGTCATCCCGTGTTGCTGACGATCGGATATGCGCGGCGGCATCACGTCTCCATCAGCCGACAATTCATTGACATCGCGACGGGCTGGCCGTATGCGTGGCTGGCGATCGGGGCAATCGTGATCATCGCGCTTGTCGTGGCATCGTCGGTGCCGCCGATCAGACGCCATCTGACGTACGACGTCTGGCACGGCGGTCATCTCGCCATGTACATAGCGCTCGGCCTCGCATCCCTTCATCAGGCGAGGGGCGCAGAAATGCTCAAGCAGCCGTGGTGGGGGTGGTATTGGGTGGCGTTGCACGTCGCCGTGATCGGCGCTTTGGTGGTGTTTCGCGCCGGGCGGCCGGTCTTCAACCTTGCACGGCACAGATTCCGGATCGACAGAATCGTTTCTGAAAGCGACGACGTGACGTCGGTGTATCTAACGGGGCGGCGGCTCGAGCGATTCTCGTTCCGTTCCGGCCAGTACGCGAATGTGGCATTCCTCACGAAGGGTCTGTGGGTGCCGCATCCGTTTTCGTTCTCTGCGGCGCCGAACGGACGATTCCTGAGGATCTCGATCAAAGCGGTCGGCGACTTCACCCGTCGAATCCATCATCTGACGCCGGGCGCGTTCGTGCTGCTCGAGGGTCCATTAGGGGCGTTCACCGCCGGCGCATCGATCGGTCGCAAGTACTTGATGGTCGCCGGAGGGATCGGCATCACGCCGATTCGGGCGCTCATCGAGTCGTTCCCATCTGGCGATCGTGACGTCGTGCTCGTGTACGCGGCCAGGACCGTCAACGATCTCGTCTTCGCTGCCGAGCTGCGCCTGCTGACGCCGCGCTGCCATTTCATCCTCTCGCAGCCGGCCACAACCGACGATGGCCATGAACGCGGCCGGCTTGATGGGACGATGCTCGAGAGGCTCGTCCCCGACGTGCAGGAACGCGAAGCGTTCGTCTGCGGACCTCCGCCGATGATGAAGAGTGTGATCGGCGCACTTCGCGCGCTGCAGGTGAGGGGATCGCGAATTCATTACGAGCGATTCGTGTGACCGAGGTCATGGCGGTGCGTCCAACGAGTCCAACCCACGACAGGTTCAGTCTCCGAGACACGGGTCTGCCTTTTCGCTAATTCCATACGCGTCGGGCCGGAATATTTTCGCGACCGCTCTGGTCTGCATTACGAGAAACAGACGGGCGATGATGCCGGCGGACAACGGAATCAAACGGCAACAAGTAAAGGATCAGCAAATGCATGCACTCGTGACAGCAAGTACCGTGATCGCAGTCGGCCTCGGAGTGTGGGGCTGCGGCGGCAGCGGCTATTCAAACGGAGGTGGGAACCCGACAAGTCCAACGCCATCAGGCGACCCAGGTGTCGTGACAATCAACGTCGTCGCCATCAATGCCGCCCAATCATTCTCGCCAAATCCGTCGAGTGTGCCGGCCGGACAGAAGGTCGTGTGGCACAACGTCGACAACGTCACACACCACGTCGTGCTGAACGATCGGTCGGTGGACACTGGCGATCTCGCCCCTGGCGCGTCCAGTCAGCCCATGACGATCGGCGGCGCCGGCGGCGGCCAGTATCACTGCTCAATTCATCCCGTGATGATCGGCAGCATCAATCAGGATACGCAAGCGGCAGTGCCCTGTCAGGGCGCGTACTGCGACTGAGGGTTCATCTGCGACCGCGCAGCACCTCGTGGCATGCGGAGAATGGAATGATGAAGGACACAGCAGACCGGGAGCACGAGGATGTCTGACAAGAAGAGAGACAAGTTGTTGGACGGTCACGACGACGACGGCGTTGACCGGCGGGGATTCTTGAAATGTATGGCGTGGGCAGGAGCCGGAGCGTTCTTCGTCTGCAGGGCGGCATACTGAAATCCTACAGCCTGAGCAAATGCCGCTGTTAGGATCCAAGTCGGCGGGCGAGCTGAGCTTCGTGCAGTCAGCGACAGCCATATGGGATTCAACAAGGCAGCGAATCCGGATGTGGTAGGGACACTAAGGGCCGCCGTAGACAAGATCAATCGCTTGGCGACGCCGCCCGAGTTCATGTTACACACCGGCGATATCAGTCACCTCTCGAAACCGGAAGAATTCGATACCGTGGACCAACTGCTGAAGAGCGCCAGTGCGAAGGACGCGATCACCCGGTGCTCATCCTTCCTGCAATTCGCGCGGTTGGAACCGAATGGGAGAGGGCTCTCGACGTGCCGGACCTCATCGACGACGGCAAATCGGTACGCGTTCGCGCGGAGTATGCCGTCGGGATCGGTCGCCGGACGCCGATCGCGGATCAGGAGCTCGCGTTCGTTCGCGACGGCTCTGTGGTCGCACGTGCCTTCAGCCGTGACGGCGAGTCCGAGCTGGCGTCTGGTCTCGGCAAGTCGCTCGGCGTCTTTCGCCGTCGTGATCAGGCCGGTGGGGAACTGCTCTCCTCGATCGAAGCGCGCGTGTCGGTGCTGCGACCTGGGTCGCGCGTGCTCCTGCTCTTCGATGCCGAACTCGATGCGGACGATCTGGGCGCTGTCCGAGCGGTGACATGGGCCGATCCGGTGGGCGTTCGGGTCCGTTCGACTCGCAGTTGTCGTTCGTTGCGCGCCAGGTTGCGGGCCGTCGGACTGCCGCCAGTCGTGATCGATACAGGCGCCGTGCTGGATGAGGGAGACGCGCACGATATCTCCCCCCTCGTCGATGCCGTGCGGCTTGCTCGCACGGCGGCGCGAATGCGCGCGGACGGATTTCGCGTCTCAGCCATCGTGTATCGAGGTCCACATCAACCGTCCACGATTGGTTTCCCCGCCGTACGGTCGCAGGCGCTGGCCTCTCTCGCTCCTCCGCCGGCGGACGTGCCTCGCAGCGCGTCGCTCGGTTCACGGCTCGATGCGACGACCGGTAGCGAGGTGCTCAACGACAATCGCATCGAGGTGGAGCTGGACAATCCGAAAGCTCGCCAGTGGTTGTTACACGCGATCGAGAACAGCCAGCGACGCGTGCATTTCCAAGTTTATATGGCGCTGGATGACGACGTCGGCCGACCCGTCGAAGCGGCGCTGGCGGCCGCGGCCGCGCGCGGGGTGACGGTCAGAGTGCTCGTCGACTCGCTTCATGGGCTGCACGGCTCGTTCGGCCTGCACAATCCCATTCTCGACCGTCTCTCATCACGCCCTGGCGTCGAGTTTCACCTCGGGAAGCCAATCACGCGCGAGTCGTCGCTGGAAGATTTGAAGCAGCGCGACCACCGCAAACTGGTCGTTGTGGACGGCCGCGTCGCGCTGCTCGGGGGGCGCAACCTGTCGCATGAGTACTACACCGGCTTCGAGGAGGTCCCGCTCAATCCCGAGATGACGTGGCGGATGGTGCCGTGGCTTGACGCCGGGGCACGTGTCGAAGGTCCGGCCGTGGCGGTGCTCGAGCGATCGTTCCTTCAGGCCTGGACGGATGCCGGCGGCAGTGCATTCGACATCCCCGTGTCTGCTCCCGCCGGCACGGCAGCCGCGCGCGTCGTCGTCCATCACGGTTTGCGGGATGCCTATACGGTTGAAGCCTATCTCGCGTTGATCGAGTCCGCGCGCTCGCACGTGTACGTCGTCAACGGGTTTGCGCTGCTGCTCGAGATACAACACGCGCTGCTCAGGGCGTTGAAGCGAGGCGTCCGTGTCCGAACTCTGGTCGGTAACCTGACGCCTCGACATGGCGATGCACCGTTCGAAGGGTCTTGGGCCGCGGCGCGGACCATAGCCACATCATTCGTACATTCGCGGATCGATCCGCTCGTTGCTGCCGGGGCTGAATGTTACGAGTACGTCGTGCGGCACCAGCCACAATGGGATCCGTCGGTCGGTGACATTCGACCGCACGTGCATGCGAAGGCGATGAGCGCTGATGGACACGTGTGCGCTGTCGGGAGCGCCAACCTCGACGTCACTGCCGGGTACTGGGAGAGTGAGCTCTTGCTCGTGGTAGAAGACCCGTCGATTGCGACCACTATCGAAGCACGATTCGATGAACTGCTCGCGACGTCGCGGCGAGTCGACCCGCAGGACTCCGCCTGGCGTCATCGAGCCGAGCTCCGGGGGTGGATGCGGTACTGGCCAGGCGTGCTGTCCGGCTGACCGATCGGCTCGTTGTACGGGGTGGCAGGCGGCGAGGCTCAGACGCCGAACTCGGTGATCATCCCCGACGGGCGGAGCGCGGCGATGTAATGGTGCGGGGCATGGTCGCCCAGCGAATACTTGTACGAGCCGCGCTGCTTCTCTCGCGCGAAGAGCGCGAGGACGGCCCTCGGCATCTCCCTGATGCTCGTGAGTTGTGCGACATGTGCGTCCGCCCTCTGCCATGCTCCGAGCGTGTACCGATACTCGTGTCCGAGATGCGTGAACGGACCCCACGGCGCCGCAGGAAGCGCCGGGATCAGGTCGCGTGTCGTGACGTACCGGAACAGCTTCTCTCCAACCGCGTTCGTCCACTGCGGCAGCGGCCTGCACACGGCCATCGGCTGCCCGAACGTGTAGACAGCACGCAATTTGTCAGCAATCGCTTGACGCGCACGGCTGCCCACGATGGACAGCGCGAACAGGACGGCCATGGCGCCTCCCAGGCTGTGACCGGCGACGTATAGCGTCTCCAGACGATTCGCAACGTTCTCCGCCGGGGCAGTAAGCGACCGACCTTCGAGCGCGAGCTCCAGGTTCTCGATCACGCCTAACCATGTGGCGCGGAGGTTGAGATGAAATCCCGCATGCACTCGGACCGGATCCTGATCTTCGGACGAAATCGCCGACGATTCAGACCCGATCTCCGCGTCGCCCAGCCAGTTCCCCAGCGAGCCCGGTTCCGTTCCGCGATAACACAGCACAGCGACACGGCCGCATCGGCTCTGCACGACGTATGCCGTCGAAAAAATGAGCATGGCATCGACGGTCTGCGAGATCTGGACGCACGCGTTGGCCACAAGGCCAAGCCTGGCCATCATCGTGGCAACAGTCGTGACGTCGGAATACGCATATCCGGCGCACGTCGCGAGCACGTGCGCGACCGTGGCATTGCCTTCGCCTGACTCGGCCTCGTGACCGTGCATCAGCGTGTCCACGAGGTCGTGGTAGAGCGGAAACGGCCTGTCGCACTCGACGCCGGAGATCCGTTCGATGTTCATGGGGTTTCAGGTGCTGCACCGGAGAAGTTGCGCCCTGTGAGAGTCTAGCGCTGTTCGGAACAACTGGCGGTGCGAAGGGAGCGGAGTGGAGGTCAGCCAACTCGTCGACGGTGTCTCGTGGACCACGATGCTGGCGATCCTGGTCGGCGGCTATGCGTTGGCCGTCGCCCTGTTTGTGATCCTCGGCGATCAGAAGGCCAATGATGCTCGACGTGCTCACGAGAAGTGACGAGACGAGTGCATCTACTTCTTTTCCATCCGCGCACGGATGATGTCGCCCACGAGGATGGCTGCCGGATACAGGATCTCCTCCTCGGTTCATGCGTGTGCCGCCAGCGTCTCGGCGAACTGTTCCTGCGCCGACGCCTTCTCTTCGCGTGCGAAGGCCCGCAGCTTCTCGGTCGCCGCCCGGATCCGTTTGTGCTCCTCGAGCATGCGGGGCATTTCCTTGCGCAGCGCGTCGGTCATGGCGACGCCGCAAGCGCTAGACCTCTGTGAAGCACGACGTCCTCCTTTGAACTGACCTCGGTTCCTTGACTGACTTGTTCGCGTCCGTCGCGGCGTCCGTCGCTGCGTCCCTCGGTATGCTTCGGCTCTAGCCTCGTTGTCGAAGATGCCGCTCAGATGTGATCCCAAACGACGGATGTTTTCGGGCCGACTGCCGAGAGGCCCGGAGTCTGTGACACCCGTGTGAGGGTTGCGCTGGACGGTCTATCACTCATGTTTCCGGCCGCTCATTCGCGCCTCCTCAACCGAACGATCATCGCCAACACACCCGCCAGTAGCGTGAGGCTCGCCCAGATCCAATAGCGCTGCTGTGCCGTCCCTTCGACCATTACAATCGTTGGGAACAGCGGAACGAACGCGTTCCCCCAGCCGTGGGCAACGAGACCCGCCATGATGCGCTTGCCAGCGGCCTGGCGGATCGCGGCGAAGAAGTAGGAATGGCCGATCAGAACGAGCGTGAATCCGATGAACGGCACGAAGATCTGGCTGGTTCCCGGTATAAAAAACAGCGGAAGATGCCACAAGGCCCAGACCATCCCGAGCACCAGATTGCCCAGCCAGGGTCCCAGTCGTTCCTCAAGTGGGTCCAGGATGTATCCGCGCCAGCCCAGTTCTTCCTGTCCGCCGCCGAGGAAGATCATCAGCAGCAGAAACGGTAGGAAGGCCCACACGGAAGGCAGGAGCATCTGCAGGTGCGGTACTCCCCATAGCTCCGGCAGTATCCACGCCAGCCAGGTGGTTCCGCCAAGCACCAGCGGGGGCGCAAGCCACGCCTGCCAGCCGAAACGAAGATCCAGCAGGCCGCGCAGGTACTCGCGGACGGCGTCTTCGCCCCTCAGTGTTCGCAGACTGTAGAGCGCTCCCGCCGCAGGCCCGAAGGCACCCAGACTGATCGCCGGCAAAGTCAATGCGCTCAATAGGCTCCTTCCAAGCGGGATGATGCCCGTCCCTCCAAGGAGCAGTGGCAGCCACATCAGCCACGACCAAGCGAACGCGACCGCGAAGAAGCGGCAGGGAAATCCTCGATCTTCTTCCACAACTCCCCTTCGCCGCAGTGGACGATTTCCGCAACTGGGTTAACTCTGGGCTTGCAGCCCGCGAAAGCTCATGAAAATCGGCCGGCGGTGCAGGCGAAAGGCACCATCTTCGCGATCGTATATCGCCGGCTCGTCCCGCGCCTCGGCCACGCCCAAGCCAACGGTGCGATCACCCAGCGACTCTGTCGCCTCATTTGAAAGATCTGTCGGCTCGACGACGACGGAAAGATGGTCGAGCACTGGGACGTCCTCCAGCGCATACCCGAGACGTCGGTAAACTCGAACACCATGTTCTCAATCGACGCCCGGTGAACCCGCTAGGATTATTGTGAAGGCGAGCGAACTCGCGTGTCATGCCCGCCGTCGTGTCGGATGAGGCGGTGCGGACCATTAAATGCCGACCGTGGTTGAACGCGGATGTTTGGGACGTCATCTTCTCTTCACGCAATAGAACCACGGCAAGCATTGCCTGCCAGAGTTGGTACCCATACTGTGCGACTCGTTCAGCCAATCCCATTCCCGGCGTCGGCTGGTTCGCTGCGACAGCCGTTACGTACGACAATGAAAACACCGCAGGCACGAGCAGTATCAGCACAGTGACAACGGAGTAGGCGCGGAACCAGCCTCTGAAGGCTACCGTGCCGAACACGATGCTTAGGAGCACGAACGGGTTGATGGCCAGAACTACGTGCATCGCATCGGTGAGCGTCGGCGCAACGCCGCGCATGTGTATCGGAAAGAAGTTCCACAGCACCAGACTGTTGACGGCGTTTCCGAAGATCATGATGGCCAGCCACCGCACGGCGCGGCCGTGACCGCGGGAACTCGACACGCCGAAGGCGAACGCTGCTAACAGCGCGCTCGACACCGTGAACAGCGGAACGACGATCCGGCTAGTCGGAGCACCGATGGCGAAGAGTTCACTGACCGTCTGATCAATGAAGCTGTATCCACGATGCGGAAGGCTGGCGACGATGTCGGTGCCAAGATAGATCAGCGACGCCAGAATGCCGCAGGACAGTAACACCTTGCGCGATACCCTTGGTTGCATAGAGTCTCAACTTCCTCTCGCCTGCGACATTCCGGCCGGGAGGAGCGCGGCGGCAAGCACCGCGGTTGTCTCGTCACGCGTCGCACAGAGGTTTCGCGGAGCCCAGTACTTGCCCGCCGCTACGCTTGCTTTCGAATGTAGTGAGGGTGAATCTTCTGAGTTCGTTCCGGCTGAAGCTGCTGCATCTCGACGGGTAGACCCCCCCGCGTCGCTGCCGCACGCCGGTCGGAGCGGTCACCGCGCCGGACCGAGG
>JBKPTE010000068.1:0-28516 GCA_046735335.1 Acidobacteriota bacterium
GAACCGGACCGCGTTGAGGAGCGCCGCAAGCCCCGTCAGCGCGCCTCCCGCCGCAAACACCGCGAACTTCACCGCGCGCGTGTCGAGTCCGGCCAGCCGCGCCGCGTCGACATCGGATCCGGTCGCGTAAATCGCGCGGCCCGCACCCACGTTTCGCAGCCCCCACGCAAGCGCGGCGGCGAGGGCCGCCGCGATCGCGAACGCGACGATCGGAAACTGCTCCTGACGCAACCCGAACCACTGAAACGTGGCCGGAAGGTTCTGCACCCACGCACCCTGCGTCGTCCATCGCAGCGCATCGCGGACGGCGACCATGGACGCAAGCGTCACCACGATCGAGGGCAGTTCGAGATACGCCACGAAGGCGCCGTTGGCGGCGCCGGCGAGGAGCCCGCACACGAGCGCGGCGCCCGCGCTCACGAGCATGGGCAGACCGGCGTCGGCGCACACGCCGGCGGCAACACCGCAGACCGCGAAGACGGATCCGATCGAGATGTCGATCTCGCCCGTGAGAATGACCAGCAGCGTCCCGAGTGCCGCCACGAGGACGGGCAGGTTGCCGAGAAAGATGTCGACGAGGTTCCCGCGAGCAAAGAATCCCGGAGCGGTGAGCGCGAGCAGGATCGCCAGCGCGCCAATGGCGAAGCCGACAGACGCTTCTCGACGCCTGCTCATGCCTCGCTCGCGGCCTTCCTGTCCGCCTCGTCCACGTACGTATGCGGCTCCCCGAGCGCCAGCTCGAGAATGTTGGCCTGCGTGGCGTGTTCCCTCGACAGGATGCCGCGGAGCCGTCCGGCGCGCATCACTCCAATGCGATCGCTCATCCCGAGGATCTCCGGCAGCTCCGACGAGATCATCACAATCGCGAGCCCGCGCCGTGCCAATCCGCTCATCAGCGCATGGATTTCGGCCTTCGACCCGACGTCGACGCCCTGCGTCGGCTCGTCGAGGATCAGCACGGCCGGCTCCGTCGCAAGCCAGCGCGCCAGCGCGACCTTCTGCTGGTTGCCGCCGGACAGCGTCTCGACGGGCGCATCGACCGAAGGCGTCTTGATTCGAAGGGATTCGGCAAGACGAGCCGCCGCGGCGTGCTCGCGATCGGCATCGATCAGGCCGGCGCGCGAGATGCGATGGAGGTCCGCCAGGCTCGCGTTCTTCGCGACGGACAACGGGAGAATGACGCCGTGATGCCTGCGATCCTCCGGCACGTAGCCGATGCCCTTGGCAATCGCGTCCTGCGGCGAGGCGATCGAGACGGGAACACCCCGCAGCCGAAGCTCACCGTCATCGGCCGGCCGGAGCCCGAAGAGAATCTCGGCGAGCTCCGTGCGGCCGGATCCGACCAGGCCCGCAATCCCGAGGATTTCCCCCTCGTGAACCGTGAACGACACGTCGTGAATGCCGCTGGCGCGGTGGCCGATGCCGCGCGCCTCGAGCGCCGGACCGCCAATCGCACCGTCACGCTTCGGGAACACCGCTGACAGCTCGCGGCCGACCATCATCCGGACGATCTGCGCGCGATCGACGCCGTGCGCGTCGAGCATGCCCACCGTGCGGCCGTCGCGCAGCACCGTGATGCGATCGGCGATCGCGAAAACCTCCTCGAGGCGATGGGAGATGTAGATCACGCCGACGCCTCGATCGCGCAGCCGGCGGACCACCCCGAGCAGGGCGTCCACCTCGCGGTCCGTCAGCGACGCCGTGGGCTCGTCCATGATGACGACGCGGGCGTCCGCACCGATTGCCTTGGCAATCTCGACCATCTGCTGCTCGGGCATGCTCAGCGTCTCGACGAGCCGCGCCGGATCGATGGATGCGCCGGCGGTCTCCAGCAGCTCGCGCGCGCGGCGCGACCGTGCGTCCCAGTCGATCCGGCGCCACACGCTCCCTCGCTCGAGCGCCAGCGCAATGTTCTCGGCAACGGTCAGGGACGGGAAGAGTGCCGGCTGCTGGTAGATGGCCGCGATGCCCAGGGCGTGCGCGGCGTACGGATCGAGGCGTCCGGCGGGGCGTCCGTCGATCTCGATCGTTCCCGCATCGGGCGCCACGGCCCCCGTGAAGATCTTGATCAGCGTCGACTTGCCCGCGCCGTTCTCGCCGACGATCGCGTGGACTTCGCCAGCCTCGAGCGCGAAGGTCACCCCCTCGAGCGCGCGGACGCCCGCGTACGACTTTCGAATTGCTGAGGCGCGCAGGAGCACGGCGGCGAGATTCTGCCATAGATGGGAACGTGCCGGTGGAAGTCGCCGTTTCACAGAACGAAACGTGCGCGGGTGCCAGCCGCCGATGGGGACACTCCCTTCCCGCGACGACTTAAAAAAGTCGAGGGTGGCTGGCAGCGAATTCAGAGGATTGAATTCCGTTCGAAATCTTGGATCGACGGAAGCCGATCGAAGCTCTTGTGCCGCGGGCGGATTGGCGGGCCCGGTAACCATTGCGCGATGCAAAACGGTGCGCCATAATCACCGCCCTCGAAGGGACGTGTCATGAACAAGTCCGCTAAGACAGCGCCGCGCGATCCATATCTCGTCAAGTCCATCGTGCACTCGTCGCAGCTGCTGACCGCCTTCCGCTCGTCCGGGGAGGCGCTGCCGCTTCGCGAGATCTCGGCGCGCAGCGGGCTGCCGAAGAGCATGGCGTTCCGTCTGCTCTACACGCTGGAGCGCTGCGGGATGATCGAGAAAGTGAGCGAGAACCTGTATCGCTCGCACCTCCGTCCGTTCAAGCAGCGTCCGTATCGCATCGGATACGCCGCGCAGGGCACGGACTATCAGTTCTCCAAGGAGGTGTCGACGGGGCTGCAGCGCGCCGCGGCGGCGCAGGGCATCGAGCTGATCTCGGTCGACAACCGTTACAACCCGAAGATCGCGCAGCGCAACGCCGACGTGCTCGTCCGCGAAAAGGTCGATCTCGTCATCGAGTTCCAGACCGACGATCACGTGGCTCCGATCGTCGCCGCCAAGTACCGCGAAGCGGGCATTCCGCTCATCGCGCTCGAAGTGCCGCACCCGGGGGCGACGTACTTTGGCGCGAACAACTACGAAGCGGGCCTGATTGGCGGCCGTCATCTCGGCCGCTGGGCGAAGGGGCAGCGCTACACGGACGCCGACGAGATCGTGTTGATCGCGCTCGACCGCGCCGGCAGCCTCCCCAAGATGCGGCTGACGGGGATGCTGGTCGGGATGAGGGAGA
The DNA here is from genome assembly GCA_046735335.1 of Acidobacteriota bacterium. Classification (GTDB taxonomy): domain Bacteria; phylum Acidobacteriota; class Vicinamibacteria; order Vicinamibacterales; family 2-12-FULL-66-21; genus JBKPQB01. The sequence goes on from JBKPTE010000068.1 coordinate 3,193, forward strand.
TCCATCCGCCGCTCGAACACTGTCGCGTCACGTATCTGGATGGCGACGGGAAGCTGGGCGAGAGCTTCGAAGTGATGCGCCGGCACCTGCGCGTCAGCCGATCGCGCCGCTATCTCATTGGCGCGATCAATGACCCGAGCGCGCTCGGCGCGCTGCGCGCGATGCAGGAAGCCGGGCGTCAGGAATGCTGCGCCATCATGGGGCAGAACGCGGCACCGGAAGGGCGTGCGGAACTGCGGCAGCCGGGCACGCGGCTGATCGGATCAGTGGCGTACTTCCCCGAGAAGTACGGCGCGGACGTGATCGCGGTGGCGCTCGACATCCTCCACAAGCGGCCAATTCCCCCTGCCGTGTTCGTCAAGCACCAGCTCGTGACGCCGGAGAACGTCGATCACATCTATCCGAACGACACGCTGATGCAGATCGCGTCGTGCTGAACCGAAAGACGTTCACCGCGCTGATTTGCCACGACGGGCTGACGCCCGTTTGTTGCGAGGCCGTCCGCCAAGCCGGCCGTTTGCGCGCGAGACGCGCGTTTTCGTGGCGCTCCGGCGCGCTCCGACGAGCGCCGCGACGCCTACGATCTCCAGGGATCCCGTGCTACTCGTCACGCAACAGGATGAGGGGATCCACACGCGCCGCCACAGCCGCCGGGCGCCAGACGGCAAGGAGCGACGCGCTGATGACGAAGCCGATCGTGATTGCCCACACGACAGGGTTGGCAATCGTGACGCCGAAGGCAATCGACACGATCGCACGCGATAACGTCCAGGCCAGCACTGCGCCGAGCGCAATACCCGCCCCGGCAGCGCTCAGGCCGTCGCTCAATACGAGCCGCCGGATCTGGGCCGCTTGCGCGCCCATGGCGAGGCGAATCCCGAATTCGCGCCGTCTACGCCCGACGGCGCAACTCAGAACGCTGAACAACCCCCCTGCCGCTGATACGAGGGAAATGGCGGCGAACGCGGTCCCCAGCGCGGACGCGGCGCGTGGGCGCGCGAGCTGTTCAGCGTACGCCGCCTCCAGCGGATCAACTGAATAGACGACCGCATGCGGATTCGTCGCGCGTACGCGCTGGCGAATGACCGCTTCGTCGGGACAGACGGCGGCGCATCGCAATCCGACGCCGAGTTGCGTCGAGCCCAACGTCAAGGGCGTGTAGAACTCCGGAAGATCCTGCAGCGGATCGAGGTAGGTGGTGCTGCGCACTTCGCGGCTCACACCGATCACCTGGTACGACTGCGTCCATCCTTTGAACGTGAACGTGTGGCCGAGTGCTGACGTGTGCGGCCAGAGCAGGTTCGCAAGCTTCTCGCTCACGACCGCCTGAGTGGCGCCATCTGCCGGCTGAAACGTTCGGCCTTGCAGGAGGCGGATGCCATAGACCTGAAAGAACTCGGGCCCTACGTAAAAGAACTCCACGTTTAGTCGTCGCTCGGGTATGCCAGGAACATCTGTCTGCACCGGATCCGAGGTGGTGCTCGCCGATCCCATCGGCAAGCCGTAGGACAACGCGACGCGCTCCACACCCGGCAAGCGATCGAGATGCTCCTGGAGCGTTCGCGAGAACGCCGCCCGCGCATCACGATTGGCGAACGAGAAATCGGGGAGCGTGATCGACGCCGTCACGACCTTGCGAAGGTCGAGCCCTGGATCAATCGCCATCATCTTCACGAACGACGACACCAGGACGCCCGCGCCGACGAGTAGCGCCGTCGCGAGCGCCACTTCGCCGACCAGCAGCGACGTCGTCCACGCGCGCGCGGTGCGTGTGGCCGTCCCGCCGCGGGCGGTCGCGCGCAGCGAGTCCGCTGGATTCAGCGCGGTGCCAATCCATGCCGGCGGTACCCCGGCCGCCAGCAGCGCAACCAGGCCGAGAAGCGCCGTTGCCGCAATCGCACGAAGATCCATCCGGACGGGATTCAAGGTCCGGACCAGAAAATCCTCGGGCAGAGTGTTACGGGCAGCGGCAACGAGTTCCCACCCGATGAAAAGACCTAATGCGGTGCCGCCGAGCGCAATCAAAGCGCTCTCGAGCAGCGTCTGCCGCAGGAGCCGGCCTCGCGATGCGCCGAGCGCAGAGCAGACGCCAAACTCCAGCCGGCGCCCCGTCGCTCGCGCCAGGATCAAATTCGCGCCGTTCGCGCACAGTACCAGGAACACGAGCCCAACGCCGCCAGCAAGCGCCGCGATTGCCGTTCGCGAGTACTCGTCGAGGAACCCGGCGGCCACGCCTCGCAGGATCACGTGCTGTTCGCTCTCGAGCGGCGTCATGCCGCTCGCGGCGGCTGTCGCCATACGTGCAGCATCTGACGCGGGGATACCAGTGCGCAGCCGCGCAAATGCCCACACCGGACGCCGCGCCGCTGCGGGCGGCGGAGAACTCAGATCGTACGGACGCCAGATCTCCGTCTGCCAGAACGGAAAGTGAAAACCGCGTGGCATGACCCCCACGACCGTTGCATCGGCGCCGGAGACGCGGACGCGTCGACCGATAATCCCAGGATCGCTCGCGTATTCGCTGCGCCAGATGCCCTCCGACACGATGATGCGGTCAGCGGTTCCGGGCCGTCCCTCGCCGTCCATGAACGTGCGGCCTTTGAGCGGCGAGGCGCCGAGCATCTCGAACGCTCCCGGCGTCATCCAGACGGCCGATCTGGTCGCGGCTCCGCTCTCGCCTTCGATGATCGCAGGCTGCTGAACGGTGCCGGCGACCGCCGCAAAGGCACCGCTTCCTTCCCATGCGCGCACGACGTCGCGCGTGACGTATGGGAGCATCTCGTGCGGACCGCGGCCAACAAACACTGACACGAGAGACGCAGGATCGCGATAAGGCACCGGCCGCAGGAGCATGTGGTCCACAATCGTGAGCATCGCCGCCGTGATCCCGATCGCGAGCGCGAGCATCGCCCCCGCGACGAGCGCCATCCATGGCTGCGCCCGCAGCCGCCGAATCGCGTGCCGTAGATCGTCAAGGAGACTGTGCATCGATCTCCTCCAGCAACGAGTTCAGTGCAGTGCTCAACGAAGGAAGGCTTCCGGCAACCCTCCGTCCACGGGAATCACGTGTCCCGTCGTTTTCGCGCTCTGGTCCCCCGCGAGCCAGCAGATCGCGTTCGCGTTGTCGATCGGGAGAATCGGCTGGCGCGTGATCGTCCGCTGCGCGTAGAAGTTCGCGAGCTTCGTCCGCAGATCCTCCGTCGACTCCGTGTCCGAATACGCGATCTTGTACTTCTCGAGCGAGACGATGACGCGATCGCGCGGGAACATCGCCGAACCGGCGATCACCGTCGCGGGCGCGATCCCGTTGACGCGGACGAGCGGTCCCAGGCCGAGCGCCAGCTCGCGAATGAGGTGGTTCACCGCGGCCTTGCTGACGTCGTACGCCTCGCTGCCAGCTTTCGGCACGACGGCGTTCGCCGAGCTGGTGAGCACGATTGACGCGGGCAGGTTCTGCGCCTTCAGCACGCGCGCCGCTTCCTGCGCCAGCAGGTAGTTCGAGGTCACGTTGATCTGAAGCGTCCGGCTCCAGACGGCATCGGCGGTGGCGGAAGGATCGGGCGTGGGAAAGATCGCGGCCGTGTTGACGAGCACGTCGAGGCCGCCAAAGTGAAGGACCGCGTCGCGCACGGCCTTCGTCATGGTTTCCTTCGCGGTGAGATCGAGCTCGGAGGACAGCACGAACTCGGGCGATCCGAGCGCTGCCGCCCCCTTCGCCGTCTCCGCCGCGGCGGCGGCGTTCTGGTCCGCGACGATGACGTGCGCGCCGCGGCGGGCGAGCTGCAGCGCGACCTCGCGCCCGATCCCGCTGCCGCCGCCGACGACCATCGCAATCTTCCGGCTGAACTCCTTCTCCGCCGGCATCCGCTGGAGCTTGGCTTCCTCGAGCGCCCAGTACTCGATGCGAAACGCCTCGAGCCGCGGCAGCGCGACGTAGTTGTGGAACGTCCTGAACTCGCGCGCCTGCTCCGGACGGCGCACTTGCGGCAGTTGGGCCGCGGACGACACAGCCGCGGACGACGCGGAGGACGCGGACTCCTCTAGTGCGTTGGCGCCTGCCATCACGTGAATCGCATTGACGAAGAACTCGGTCGTGATGCGCGCCTCGCGCTTGTCCTTGCCGAAGCCGAGAATCCCGAGCCCGGGAATCACGACGACGGACGGGTTGCTGTCGCGCAGCTTCGGCGACGAGGCGTCCGCGAATGATTTGTAATACTCGGCGTAATCCGCGCGGTACTTCTCAATCCGTTCGCGAAGCCGATCGCGGATCGCCGTCGCCGGCTCGCGCGCCGGATCCCACGGGATGAACATGGGCGAGATGCGCGTCCGAAGGAAGTGATCCGGACAGCTCGTGCCCATGCCGCACAGGTCCTCGGCCCAGTGCGAATTCGCAAACGCCAGGGCGTCGGCCGACGAGTTCACGTGCGCGATGGTACGGCGGTTCGACGACACCGCGCCGCGGACGTACGGCAGGAGCTCCGCGACGACCGATTCCCGATCGGCAACATCTCCAGAGACTGCCGCTCCGCCAAACCGCGGACGATTCGCCCGCGTCTCGTGCCCCTCGATGAACTCCCCCATCTGATCGATGGTCTTGATGCTGTTCAGATAACACTCGTGCTGCGTGTCGCCCCACGTGAACAGGCCGTGGCCGCCGAGGATGATGCCGTCGCACCCGGGGTTCTCCTCCACGGCTCGACGGAGCATCAGCGCCAGCTCGAACCCTGGCCGCTGCCACGGCACCCAGACGAGGCGGCGGTCGTAGGCCCGGTTGAATTCGTCGAGCTTCTGACGTCCGTTCGCGCTCGCGGCAAGCGCAATCGCCCAGTCGGGATGGAGGTGATCCACGTGCGGCGCCGGCAGGAACGCATGGAGCGCGGTGTCGATCGACGCGGCGACGCGGTTCTCGCCGAACGCGCAGAGCGGATACAACGCGACCATCTCGTCTTCGTGCGCTTCGCCGCGATACCGGCGGATCAGCGCCTCGAGCTTCTCGAGATAGAGCACGGCAAACCCCGACGCCGTGATCGAGCGGAGATCGCCGCCGCTCCCCTTCACCGCCATCACGCGCTGAGGCTCACCCGTGAGCGGATCGGGCAGCTCGAACTTCGAGCTGGTGTTGCCGCCGCCGAAATTCGTGATGCGCAGATCCTCGCCGAGGAGGTTCGAGCGATAGCGCAGCAGCTCCAGCGGCGAGGCCGCAAGCGATTGTGCGGTGCGATCGTCCCAGAGATTCTCGAGAAAAGTGGTTTCCACAGAAGCATCGGCCATATACGTTCCCCTGACGAGAGTTCCGGGCGCTCGACCGCGCGATGGGGTCCGGCGGGGCCGAAGCCCCCCAGATTAGACTCACACAGGTCACTCCATTACGCGCGCGCGGCGGCGGACTCCTGAAAGCGCGCGTAGTGCGCGTCCCAGCGATCCGCGTTCGTCGGCTCGAAGCGCTCGACCGGAAAGGAGCGCTCGATGATGTGCCGGGCCTCCGCGAGCGAGCCGACGGCGCCCGTCGCGAGCATCTGCATCGCGATGTTGCCGAGCGCGGTCGCTTCCACGGGGCCCGCGAGCACCCGGCGGCGCGTCGCGTCCGCGGTGAACTGATTCAACAGTCGATTGCGCGAGCCGCCGCCCACGATCTGAATCTCGGCAATCTCGACGCCGGTCAACGCTTGCAGCGCCTCGGCGACGATCCGGTACTTGAACGCGAGGCTCTCGAGGATCGCGCGCGTGTACGCGGCAGGTGAGGCGGGCGCCGCCTGGCCCGTACGCGCGCAGTATGCCGCGATCGCCTCCACCATGTCGTCGGGGTGGAGGAACACCGGGTCGTCCGGATCGAACAGTGCCGCGAACGCGAGCCGGTCGTCCGAGGCTGCGTCGATGAGCTCGGCGTACTCGTAGCGCTGCCCGCGCCGCGCCCAGGCGCTGCGGCACGCCTGCAGCATCCAGAGCCCGCCAATGTTCTTCAGCAGCCGCGTCGTGCCGCCGACGCCGCCTTCGTTCGTGAAATTCCCCGCATGCGCGGCCGACGAGATGATCGGGTGCGAGACTTCGGTTCCAAGCAGCGACCACGTCCCCGAGCTGAGGAATGCCCGCTTCCCCGCCGCCGGCACCGACGCGACGGCGGATCCCGTATCGTGGCACGCGGGCGCGACGACCGGCGTGCCGGCAAGCCCGCGCGACGCCGTGGGCAGGAGCGGACCGAGCACCGTCCCGGGCTCGGTGAGCGGCGGCAGGAAGCGCGTCGGGATGGACAGCTCCGCGAGCAGATCGCGCGCCCAGCTTCTGGTCCGCGCGTCGATCATCTGCGTGGTCGTGGCGTTCGTGAACTCCGCCCGCAGCTCGCCCGTCAGCCAGTAGTTCAGGATGTCGGCAATCGTGCCGAACCCCGCGGCCGCGGCGATGACGCGTGGGGTTGCCTGGCACGCGGCATAGAGCTGATAGAGCGTATTGAACGACAGGAACTGGATGCCGGTGATGTCGTAGATGCGCGCGCGCGGCACGCGCGCGAAGACCGCCTGCATGACGCCGTCGGTCCGCGGGTCGCGGTAGTGAAACGGGTTCCCGAGCAGCTCGCCGCGCTCGTCCAGCAGGCCGTAGTCGCATCCCCACGTGTCCACACCCATGCTGTCGAGCGTCGTCCCTTCGGAGACGACGACCTCGAGCGCACGCTGCATGTGCAGCCACAGGCGCAGGAGATCCCAGTGCAGCGAGACCCCCTCACGCACGGGCTCGTTCGCGAATCGGTCGACCTCGCGCAGCTCGAGGAGCCCTGCCCGCAGGGTGCCGAGCATCGCGCGGCCGCTCTCCGCCCCGAGATCGAACGCCAGGAACCGGGTTCGCATGACCCACGGAGAGCATAAGCCCGGAGCGAGTGCCGGCCAACGGCGTTCTGGCGCGCCGCGGATGTTTCGCCATATGGAACGAGCGACGCGCCGGAAAGAACAGGAGATGCGACGATCAGGCGGAAGATGGGCGCTCCCTGTTTCACAGTACAAAACAGCGGCGGCGTCGATCGGGGCATTGCTCCCGTTCGTCGTGAGGATGTATCGTCGTGAGCTCGAGGCTCGGAAAACGCGTGACACGATGAACACGAACAGCATCAGACAGGCGTTGGATTCACAACATGGGCTGCTCAGGCTCGAGCCGTGCTGGGTGCCGCGATCGTTCATGCACCCGGGACGCCGTCTTCGGCTGCATCCCGACGATCTCTATGCCTACGGCGCGCAGCGCGGCGGCATCAACGAACGCTGGTTCTCGTCCACCACGAACGCGGACAACGGCCCGGGCACGCCGCCAGACGAGGGGCTCAGCTACGTAAGGCAGCAGGACGGCACGCGCTTCCTTCTCAAGGAAGCCGTCGAGACGGCCGGCGATCTCCTGCTCGGCAAGGAGGTGATGGGCCGCGAGAAGGGCTGGAATCTCCTCTGCAAGTTCTTCGACAACATGGGCCCGATTCCGCATCACATGCATCAGAAGGACGAGCATGCGAAGCGCGTCGGCCGTCGCGGAAAGCCGGAGGCCTACTACTTCCCACCGCAATACAACCCGACCGACAACAACTATCCGTACACGTTCATGGGCCTGGAGCCGGGCACGACGAAAGAGGACGTGCGACGCTGTCTGGAGAACTGGAACAAGGGGGACAACGGCATCACGTATCTCTCGCGCGCGTTCCGGCTCGAGCGCGGCACCGGCTGGCAGATCGACGCCGGCATTCTGCACGCGCCCGGATCGCTCCTGACCTACGAGCCGCAGGTGAACAGCGACGTGTTCGCGATGTTCCAGTCGGAGGTCGAAGGGCGGATCATCGACTGGAGCCTGCTGACGAAGGACGTTCCGCCCGAGCTGAATCGCGATCTGGACTACATCATCGGCATGCTCGATTGGGACGCGAACGTGAATCCGCGGTTTGCCGAGAGCAACCGCCGATTCCCCAGGCCCGTGAAGCCGTTCGCCCAGACCGAGCCCGAGGGATACCGCGAAGTCTGGGTCACGTATGGCACGCCGTGGTACTCCGCGAAGGAATTGACCGTCCTGCCGAAGCGCACGGTGACGATCCCCGACAGCGGCGCGTATGGAATCATCCTGACGCAGGGGCACGGCACCTTCGGCGGCCTGCAGGTCTCGACGCCGTCAATGATTCGCTTCGGACAGATGACGGAAGACGAGCTGTTCGTCTCGTTCGACGCCGCCCGCGCGGGCGTCCGCATCGAGAACCGCAGCGAGTCGGATCCGCTGGTGATCCTGAAGCACTTCGGGCCGGGGAACGCCGACGCGCCGTCAGCGCAATAACGAGGAGGTTGGAGGTTGGAAGTTGGAGGTTGGAACTTGGAGGTTGGAGGTTCGTAGCGCGCAACTTTCGTTGCCCCATCACCCAATCACCAATAACCCATACCCAATAACCAACATCCAACCTCCAACATCCAACCTCCTCAGTGGAGACACGAATGACAGCGACCCACCGAAAACCCGCAGTGCACAACGCGATGTGGCCGGGCCTGGTCGGCAAGGGCGGACCTGGCGCCGAGCCGCCCATCGATCTCGATACGATGCTGAACCTCACCGCGGCCGCGCGCGTGAACGGGACGAAGTTCGACGGCGTCGATCTGTTCCTCTTCGACCCGCACGTCAGCATCGACTCCAGCGATGACGACCTGAAACGCCTCGCGGACAAGATCCGCTCCAAGGATCTCGTCGTCGGCTCGCTCGTCGCGCCCGTGTGGCCGCCGACCGGCGGCGGATCCGCGATGGGTTCGGAGGACGAGCGGAGCAAGTTCCTCACGCAGGTGAAGAAGGCGTGCGCGATCGCGCGCAAGCTGCGCGACATCGGCATCCGCAAGTACGGGATCGTCCGCATCGACTCCGCTGCCAGCCCCGGCGAGTGGGCGAAGGATCCGACCGGCAACACGAAGAAGATCGCCGACACGTTCCGGAAGGCGGCCGATATGGCCGAGAGTTACGGCGAACGCCTCGCTGCCGAAGGGGAAATCTGCTGGGGAGGCATGCACAGCGTCAAGCGCAACCTCGAGCTGCTAGAAATGGTGGACCGGCCGAAAACGGTCGGCTTTCAGGCGGACATGGCGCACACGCTGCTGTTCACGATGGGCTATAACGCGCCGGACGACCGCATTCTGCCCGAAGGATTCGACTGGAACGATCAGGCCGCGCTCGACGAAGGGCTGCGCAAGATGACGAACGCGCTGCGCCCGTGGACGATCGACTTCCACGTCGCGCAGAACGACGCGACCGTGAAGGGATCGGGCTCACACGACAAGACCGGACGTCATTGCCTGCCGTTCGATCCGAACGGCAAGCTTGATATCGTCCGTCACGCGGGGTTCTGGCTGCGCGACGAAGACGGAAAGCTCACGCGGAGGTTCGAGCACATCTGCTGGGACGGCTGCATGTTCCCGAACGCCGTCATGACCCAGCAGAAGACGTGGAACGACGTGCTGGGCGTCATGAAGTCCGTTCGCGATGCGCACGGCTGGGAGTAGGACCGATTGCCGATTGCCGGTTGCAGACTGCCGATTGCATTGTCGATGGAGGATTGGCGATTGATGATGGAATTGGCGATTGATGATGGAATTGGCGATTGTCGATTGCTGAGAGCTCACTGATGCAGACACTGAACGTCGGGCTCGTCGGTTACGGCTTCATGGGGCGCACGCATTCGAATGCGTTCCTCCAGGCGCCGCGGTTCTTCGATCTCCCCTACAAGCCGGTGCTCAAGGCGGTCGCCGCGCGCAACGAAGATCGCGTGAAGGCGTTCGCGGCCAACTGGGGCTACGAATCGTACGAGACGGACTGGAAGACGCTCGTCAATCGCAAGGACATCGATCTCGTCGACATCGCGAGCCCCAACGACACGCACCACGACATCGCGATTGCCGCCGCGCACGCGGGAAAAATGGTGATGTGCGAGAAGCCGCTCGGCAGGAACGCGCCGGAGGCCCAGGAGATGGTCGCGGCCGTCGAATCAGCCGGCGTGCCCAACTCGGTCTGGTACAACTACCGCCGCGTACCGGCCGTCGTGATGCTGAAGCAGCTCCTCGACGAGGGAAAGTTCGGGCGGATTTTCCACTACAGGACGAAGTTCCTGCAGGACTGGACGATCTCCAAAGATCTCCCCCAGGGCGGCGAAGGGCTCTGGCGGCTCGACGTCGGCGTCGCCGGCAGCGGCGTCACGGGGGATCTGCTCGCGCACAACATCGATACCGCGCTCTGGCTGAACGGATCGATTGCCGAAGTCTCGGCGATGACGGAAACGTTCATCAAGGAGCGCACACACAATCTCACCGGCAAGGTCGAGCCCGTGGGGATTGACGATGCGAGCGCGTTTCTGTGCCGGTTCGAGAACGGCTCGCTCGCGACGTTCGAGGCGACACGGTACGCACGCGGGCACAAGGCGCTCTACACGCTCGAGATCAACGGCGAGCACGCGTCGGCGTTCTGGGACCTGCACGATCTCCACCGCATTCAGTACTTCGATCATCGCGACGAAAGTCGCGTCCGCGGCTGGCGCAGCGTCCACGTCACCGACAGCGATCAGCCGTACATGAAGCACTGGTGGGTCCCCGGCCTGCAGATCGGCTACGAGCACACGTTCATCCATCAGTGCGCGGATTTCCTGTCCGCCGCCGGCAAGGGCCAGAGCGCCGCGCCGACGTTCCGCGACGGCCTTGCGACGGATCGCGTCACGGATGCGGTCCTGAGGTCGGCCCGCACGCGTCAATGGGAGAAGGCTCAATGAGGGGCGGACTCGTCGTAGCTGCAGCGGCGGCTGCCGCATTGTGGGCCGTTCATCCCTCCGCGCAGCAACCCGCGCCCTCGTCCGGCGCGGCGCAGCAAACGCCGGGGCAGGGCCGCGGACGCGGCGGCGGGTTCTTCAGACAGCCTGACCCGATCGACTTCCAGGAGCACGAGGGCTGGACGGCCTTGTTCGATGGACAAACTCTGAAGGGCTGGTCCGGCGATCAGAACTGGAAGGTCGAGGACGGCGCGATCGCGATCGACTCGACGTGCGAGAAGCCCACCGGCACCATCTATCTCGTCTGGCAGGGCGGTGAGGCGAGCGATTTCGAGCTGAAGCTCGAGATGAAAGGCACTGGCAACATCAACGGAGGCGTGCAGTACCGCGGCTGGATTGCGCCGCCCCCGCAGCGTGGCGGAGGCGTCGGCGGACGCGGCCCCCAGGGTCCCTGCCCCAGTGGCGCCGCGCGCGGGACGCCGCCGGATCCGTCATCGGAAGCGCAGTGGAACATGTGGGGCCCGCAGTACGACTTCGACGCGGCGAACCGCTTCACGGGACAGTTCTACGAGCAATCCACCGGCAGAGGGATCCTCGCGTGGAAGGGACAGGCCGTCCGCACCCAAGCGGGAAAGAACCCGCGTCTCGTCGCAAACCTCGGCGAGCCTTCGGTCATCGATACGTACTACAAGCCCGAAGACTGGAACCAGCTCCACATCATCGCGATCGGGAACCAGTTCACGCACATCCTGAACGGCCACGTCATTTCGATCTTCGTCGACGAGGATGCCTCGCGTCAGGTCCGCAAGAGCGGCATCATCGGCCTCGAGGTGGAAGGGACGGGAAAGCTGTTCGCGCGGAACATCTGGCTGAAAAAGCTTCAATAAGAGGAGTCCGATGCGCCCGACCTTTGCGACGCTTCTGGGTATCAGCGGGGCAGCGCTTCTGCTCGCCGGCGGTGCGGGACACGCGGCGCCGCAGCAGGCGCCCGGACGTCCGCAGCCGCTGCCGTTCGAGTATCACGAGGGTTACGACTCGATCTTCGACGGCACGTCGCTGAAAGGATGGGACGGTGATCCGAAGCTATGGCGCGCCGAAGGGGGCGCCATCGTCGGGCAGACGACGCCCGAGAACAAGATCGACGAGAACACCTTCCTGATCTGGCGCGGCGGGGAGCCCGCGGACTTCGAACTGAAGCTCGAATATCGGATCAGCGCGACCAACAGCGGCATTCAGATCAGGAGCGTGCAGCTGCCGCAGGGATCGCCGGACGGGCGCGGCGGAGCGATCAAGGGCAAGTGGGTCCTCAAGGGCTATCAGTGCGACATCGACTACGCGAACACGTACACGGGGCAGATCTACGAGGAGCGCGGACGCGGCTTTCTCGCCATGCGCGGCCAGATGACCGTGGTCCCCGACGGGAGCGGTCCGAAGATTCTCGGCGCGCTGCAGACCGGTCCTGACGATCTGAAAGGGATCATCAAGCCGAACGACTTCAACCAGGTGCACATCATCGCGCGAGGCGAGGTCATCATCGAGATCCTGAACGGGCACATGACGAGCATGCTCGTCGACCACGACGCGAAGAACCGCGCGATGAGCGGCCTCCTTGGTTTCCAGATGCACGTCGGCGAGCCGATGAAGGTGGAGTTCCGGAATATCTGGATGAAGAAGCTGTAGGGCGGTCCTTTCAGGGCCGCCTACCGCCCGATCTGCTTCAGCCACATGTTGCGGACGGACACTTTCGTCGTCGCCTCGATCTCGATGCCGAACACGCCAGGCTGATTGTTGGACGAAGACGGATCGTCGTCGATCATCGCGGCCATGAGCTGGCCGTTCACGATGTGGAGGAACGTGCCGCCGCGCGCGATGACGGTGTACTGGTTCCAGTCGTTCATCCGCACGATCGAGCCGAGTGCCGTGCGATCGCCGATCGTCCCCATCAGCTTCTTGCTCTTCTCGCCGAATCCTTCGACCACCTGACCGCGCCACGCGAGGATCCGCATGGGCGTGTTCTCGGAATAGAACTGACCGGTGTAGACGCGGCTCGGCCAGAAATCCGCCTGCGGCCCCGTCATCATCCAGTTCAGGTTCACGGGACCGACGTTCGCCGTCACCGCCGGCGAGATGGGCGCGAGCCACGGGATCCCGGTCCTGCTCCTGTATTGGATCCCGCTCCCGCCGTCGCCTTCGATCTTGATTTCGAACTTCAGCGTGAAGTCCTTCGCCTCGAGGTTGCGGTACACGATGTAGCTGTTGCCGCTCGGATTCGACGGCGTGGACTCGCCGACGATCGCGCCGTCCTCGACGCGCCAGAACTTCGGGTTGCCATCCCAGCCCGTGAGCGACCTGCCGTCGAACAGCGGCACGTAGCCGTCGTGATCGTTGAAGTCCATCGGGCTGGGCTCTGTGAAGCGCATGCCGCGGCCCGCCGGCGTTGGCGTCTGCTGCGCCATGCCGCTGAAGGGAATGGCGGCCCCGATGGTCAGGCCGATCGTCAGTCCAATGACGCCGCTCTTCATGCGAATCCCCCGGGGTCAGAGCCCGGCGGGCTCTGACCCCGACTGTGGCGGTTTTGATCGCAGAAACTGCGCGCCAGGTAAGAACGCCATGGGGTCTGACCCCGGCAGTGCCAGGGTACGGAGTCAGACCGCATTTACAGCTACCAGACGAATCGAAGGCCGAACTGCTGGCTCCGACCGTCGTCGGCGCTCGTGATCGTGCCGACGGTGCGGTTCGAGATGTTCAGATCGGGCGTGCCGAAGTTCGCGTGGTTGAACAGGTTGAAGACCTCCCAGCGGAACTCGATGCGCGCCTTGTCGATCGGGAAGCGCTTGCTCAGCGAGAAATCCACCCGCTCGGTTCCCGGTCCGCGGACGGTGTTGCGTCCGGCAGTGCCTTGCGTCCCCGCCGGCGGGACGACGTAGGCCGTCGGATCGAACCAGTGATCCGGCGTCGGGTTGTCGATGTTCCCCTTGTCTCCCTCGCGCCCCGGCGCGAAGTTCACGCGCTGCGGAATGAACGATCCGCACTGGCACACGTTCGTGGACGTCACCGAGTACGGGAATCCCGATCCGACCCGGACGATGCCGGTGACCTGCCACCCGCCGAACGCGTACGCCGCTGGTCCGCCCCCGGCGAGCCACGGCTTTCCGGGACCGAGCGGCAGCTCGTACATCCCGCTGATCGCCGCGCGATGCCGCTGGTCGTAGCGCGCCGGGCCTTCGTCGGCATTCAGATCCCACGCATACGCGGTGTCGTTCGCTTCGATCTCGCCGGAACCGTTGTCGGTGCTCTTCGAGATCTGATAGTTCCCGAGGAAGGACAAGCCGGCGGAATAGCGCTTTTCGACGCGGAACGACAGCCCCTGGAAGCGCGCCCACCCTGCATCCGACGAGTAGAGGATCGCTGACTGGAACGCGGGATACGGCACGCGCGTCACGATCGGCGTCGTCCCCGGCTGTGCCTGGTTGATGTTGTAGCGCTTGTGCTCGTTGTAGCTGCGGCTGCCCGTATACGCGACCTCGACGACGTAGTTGCGCCCGAGCGAGCGCTGCACGTTCCCGTTCCACTGGACGGTGTAGGCGCTGCGATTGTTCGGATCCATCGAGAACGGAGCCGGGAACTGCGGAATGTTGTTCAGATCCGGAAACAACGTGTCCGCGTTCAGGCTCAGATCCTTCGCGGTCGGCTGCAGCGAGTACTGACCGTAGTACGGCGGCACCAGGCGCGAGAACTGCAGCTCGTTGAGGTTCAGGTTGTCGTAGTAGACGCCGAACCCGGTGCGCGCGACGGTGCGCTGATTCACGTCGTACGCGACGCCGACGCGCGGTCCCCAGTTGTTCAGGTCCTTCTTCAGGATTCCCGCGGGGAAGTAGTTGTCCTCGTTTATGACGAGCGGCACGAGCTGCGGCGGAAGGTTCGCCGGAAGCTTGTGATAGCCGATCTTCCCGGTGGCCGCGTCGAACGATCCCTCGATGCCGTTGATCTCCGCCCAGGGCGCGAGGTACTCCCAACGGATGCCCATCTGGAGCGTGAGCGAGCGAGTGACCTGCCAGTTGTCGTCGAAGAACGGCGCGAACGTGGGCGACCTGTAGGTCGAACGCGAGCTGCCGAACGCGCCCGTGCACGTCGAACAGTAGCCGAGCAGGAAATCGGCGACAGGGTTTCCCGTGAACTGACCGTTGAAGGTGAAGCCGCCGCGCGGCGGCACTTCCGTCAGGTGTTCGAAGCGCCGGAACTGCGCCTGGATGCCGAAGCGCGTGTTGTGCCCGCCTTTCACCCAGCTCGTCGCGTTCGCGATGCTGTAGATGTGTTCGGTCGCGCCCTGGGTGATGCCGCCTTCGCCGTTGCCGCTGAAGCCGCTCATCGTGAAGCCCGGGCGGCCGTAGTCGAGTGGATCGACGGATCCCGCGAGATTGCGGAGGCCGATGTCACCGACCCAGTTGCGGCCGTCGAGGCTGATCGGCGCGTTCAGGTGATACGCGTAGTTGTAGCCGAAACGCGTCTCGTTCACGATCGACGACGATACGACCCAGGTCTCGCCAACCGCGAAGTTGCGCCCCTTCTGCGGGAAGTTCGTGTAGCTGAAGGCGGACGGGTTCAGCTGACTGCCCTTGTAGTAGAGGAACCGTTCGAACAGGTTGTGCGAGTGGCTCAATACCTGGTCGAACCGCACATCCGCAGTATCCGCATCGTCGTTGAACGGCTTGACGATCCTGAAGTTGTTGGTGCCGGCATTGTTCGGGGTGGGCACCGTCGGCGCGAGCACCTTCGCGAAGGTCGAGAAGCGGCCCGACGGAATCTGGTTGCCCGGGAACGCCGCGCCCGTCAGCGGATCGATGATCGGCGTCGCGACGCTCGAGAAGTCGCCCGCCAGGAGCGCCGGACTCGGGACGCTCGCAAACAGCGTGCGATCGGCGGACGTGCGCAATCCTTCGTAGCCGCCGAACGCGAACGCCCGGTTCTTCACGATCGGTCCGCCCAGCGTGAAGCCGCCCTGAGTGCGATCGCCCGGCTTCTGGCCGAAGTAGTTGGGGGCCGCGAAGCTGTCGTCGCGGCGGTAGTCGTACGCGGACGCGCTCACGCGGTTCGTGCCCGACTTCGTCACCATCGAGACGACGGCCTGGCCCTGGCCGTACTCCGTCGTGAACGAGTTGCGCAGGACATTCACTTCCTGCACCGCGTCGAGCGGCGGATTCAGAGAGAGATTGTTGAACCTGAGCGACCGGACGTAGACGCCGTCGATCGCGTAGTTGGTGGAGCTGTCCCGCCCGCCTTCGACGGTGATGTACTGGCTCCGGCTGCTGCCGGCCGCGCCGAACTGCGTGCCGCGGTTGAACGCCTGCGGCGTGACGCCCGCCGAGAGCGCCGCGAACGCCAGCGGATTGCGGGCGGCGACGGGCAGCTCCTCGATCTGCTTCTCGTTAATCGTCTGCGAGACGGAGGCGTTGGTCTGCTGCAGCAGCGGCGACTCGCCCTGCACGCTGATGGTCTCGGCGAGCGACGCCAGGCCGAGCGTGAAGGTCGGCCGGGCGATTTCGCCGTTGCGCAGCGTGAGATCCTTCACCTCCGCCGTCTGAAACCCGGTGAGTTGGATCTTCACCGTATACGTCGCGGGGGCAAGATTCGGAACCGTGAACCGCCCCTCGGAGTCGGTTTGCGTGGTGCGCTGGGCGTTGGTCGCGTTGTTCGTGACCGTGACCGTCGCGCCCGGAAGCCCGGCCTTGCTGGCGTCCAGCACCTGACCGGTGATGCCGGACGAAGCGGTCTCCTGCGCCAGCGCCGCCGGACAGAGCGCCAGCAGCGCCGTCAGCGCCGTCAGCGCCGTCAGCGCAAGAGCGAAATACCTGGACATCGTGCAGACTCCTCCTGTGAATTCCGCGTCGCCCGCGGGTCACGGGTCCGCGCTGTCCGCGGTCCGCGCGTCCGCGGTCCGAGTCCTCACGCTCTGACGGAAGGCATACCCGGAGCAAACACTTTCGACGGGGTCGGCCGCATTTCGAGGAGCGAAACGGCCCGCGCGTGTGGTCCAGGGGCACGCCCATGCGCGGAAAAGCGCGTCGGAGCAGGGCCAATCGTCCGAAAGGGGGCTGGCGCTTTCCGGCCGCCCCGCTTTCGAGAGGCAAAACGGGCCGCGGACTCACGCGGGCCGCGGACTTACGCGGACTCACGCGGAAGGGTTCGGTGGTTCGGGGTGATCAGACGAAACTGAAGAAGGCGACCGGGAAATCGAAGGTGAAATTCGATCCCGACAGCGCGTAGCCGGTGAAGGCGCTGTAGCTGATGGTGCTCAGTTCCGCGCTGATCCCGCAGCGATAGAACAGGCCGGGGGTGACCGTGCGGAAGATGCTCGCGGTCAACGGCGCGGAATTCTGCCATGCCATCTGCCAGCCGATCGGGCTCGTCAGCACGTTGATGGCCGGTGTCGCGGCCGATGCGCTCCGCAGCAGCCGCTTTCGATCGGGTGAGAACTCCCACATCGTGATCCGCACGGCAGCGCGCGCTTCGGCGTAGCCGAGCACTGCCACGGCGCTCCCGCGCTCGAAACCACGCCGCTGACAGAGACGGTCAGGCCAATGGAGCCGGCGGGAGCAAATCCCGCATCGAACGAGAGGCCCACCGATGCATCGCCGTACCCGTAGCCGACCGGCGGCACGAAGATGGAGCCCGCGTCGAGCCGCGCCATGAAGCCGCCCGTCGCGCGTGTCGCCGTCGCGCCGCGAAACGCGATGGCGGCGCCATCGAGGAAGGTACGTCCGCCGAAGGGCGTGAACGGGTTGAAAAACGGCATCGTTGCCTCCCGTTACGCCTTGATCCGCGGCGGCCGTTCCTTCGCCGCCTTCTCGAAGGCCTTGGACTGCTCCGCGAGCCTCTCGCGCAGACCGCGCGACTTCAGCGCCGGCGCCAGCAAGGCTGCGGCCTTCCCGCCTGCGCGTGCGCGCCGAATCATCGCTCTCCGCTCGGAGAAAAGCTCTTTCTCGTACGCACGCATCGCCGCGTCGTGCGCCTTCGGGGGAACCCCTTCGTTACGCGCCATCTCGACCCTTTCTGGATGAGTCCATAGGCAGGTCATATGACCACGGCACTCCGCGTGTCAAGGGCCGATTGACACCGTCCGGCAGGCATGTTACATACATCGCAGAGACGTTATAAAACTAACATGTCACCGACACCCCTCCACAACGTCCTCACCAAACGTGAGCGCCAGATCATGGACGTGCTGTTCCGGCTCGGCCGCGCGACGGCGGCGGACATCATGGACGCCCTTCCCGACTCGCCCAGCAACTCGACGGTGCGCACCCAGCTGCGCGTGCTCGAATCGAAGGGCTACGTGCAGCACGACGAAGAGGGTCTTCGGTTCGTCTACAGTCCGCGCGTGCCGCGCCACGCCGCGCGCAGGTCCGCCGTGAAGCATCTGATCGATACCTTCTTCGACGGATCGAGCGCGAAGCTCGTCGCTGCGCTTCTCGGCGGCGACAACCGGATCCCGGACGAGGATCTGGACCGCATTGCGGAACTCGTGAAGAACGCGAAAGGTGGTGCCCGATGATGACGTTCGCCGAGGTGGCCATCCGGACGTCGATCGTGCTCGGGGCCGGTCTCATTGTGCGGGCTGCGGTGCGGCATCGCTCGGCGAGCCTGCGTCATCGCGTCGTAGCGGCGACCCTCCTGGCGACGGCGGCCGTTGCGCCATTGTCATGGCTCCTGCCTGTCTGGGCCGTGCCCGTACCTGCTCTCAGCGCCCGAAGTGCACCTTCGGCCGCGGATCAGTCGATCGATCGGACGGCCGCGACGTCCGTCGCGAGCTCGAACGGACAGCCGGCGCGCGACACGGACCTGCCGCTCGCGGCCACGTTGTGGGTCCTGGCCGCCGCGGGCAATGGTGCTGTTTTCCTGTTCGGCATCGCGCGGCTCGGGAGCCTCACCCGCCGCGCTCGACCGTTCGCCGACGAGCGGTGGAACCGCGCTGCGGAACAGACCTGCGCCGAGTACGGCATCACTCGCACCGTCGCGCTCCTTCAGACCGACGAATCCGATGTGCTGGCCACATGGGGCGTGGTCAATCCGTGCCTGCTGCTGCCGCGGCACGCCCGCGAGTGGGACGAGGAGCGGGTGCGCATCGTGTTGCGCCACGAGCTCGCGCACGTGCGGCGCCACGACTGGATCGTCCAGATCGGAGGCGAGGTCGTGCGCTCCATCTATTGTGTCAATCCGCTCGTCTGGATCGCGTGCCGCACGCTGCGTCGCGACAGCGAACACGCGTGCGACGACGAAGTCATCGAAGCGGGTACTTCGCCGTCTACGTACGCCACCCATCTTCTGGAGCTCGCACGGATCTGCCGGCCCACGACGGGCGGTGCGCGGCCGTTTCGGGGCCGTGGTCCGGTGATGCTCATGGCCCGTTCGTCGACATTGGAAAGGAGGATCGCTGCCATGTTGAGCTCGAATATCGATCGCAGGAGCGCGTCCCGCCGCGCAGTCGCAACCGTCGCCGCGCTCTTGTTCTGCATCGCGCTGCCTGCGGCCTTGCTGCGCGCGGCCCAGACGTCTCCCCTGCCGCTCAAGGGATCCGTCTACGATCCGAGCGGCGCGGTGCTGCCCGACGTGGAGCTGACCCTCGAAGGGGCCAACAATACGGCTGTCACGACCAGAACGGATGCGAGCGGCCGCTTCGAATTGGCGTCGATCGCGCCGGGACGCTACGTCCTGAACGCATCGCTCCCCGCATTCAAGACGCTTCGCTATCCGCTCGAACTGCGAACGGCGCGAGACTGGGACCGCGCGATCACGCTGCAGGTCGGCGATCTTCAGGAGTCGATCACCGTCCAGGCGCAGCGCATAACAAGCGCGAGCGCCACAGCATCAGCGCAGCAGCCGGTTCGCGTCGGTGGGAATATTCGTGTGCCGATGAAGGTGCGCGACGTGCATCCCACCTACCCGGCGTCGATGCGCGCCGCGGGGCGCGAAGGGGTCGTCCCGATCGAAGCCATCATCTCGCGCGACGGCAGCGTGTCCACAGCCCGCGTGCTGAGCGCGCAGGTCCATCCGGGTTTTGCGGCTGCGGCCCTCGACGCCGTCCGGCAGTGGCGCTTCACGCCGACGCTCCTCAATGGCGAGCCGGTCGAAGTGGTGATGACCGTGTCGGTGACGTTCAGGCTGGCGGAATGACGATGACGAATGACGAACGACGAATGTCACAATTCGACGTTCGTCATTCGTCATTCGATGTTGACGTTCGGCAGCGGCTACATCTCCCCCGCCGGCAGCGGCCCGTCGGTCGCGAGCTGGATCGCGCGATAGCCGCCGCGCGCCTTGAAGTAGAGCCACAGCCCGCCGAAGATGAAGAACAGGATGACGCAGAGGATCGAGATCATCTGCAGCGCTGCCCCGGGGCCGTAGCGATCGATCCGCGCGCCCATGATCGGCAGCGCAACCGCGACGGACAGCATGCCGGTGCCGCCCATGATCGAAATGAGCAACGCGCCGCCGCGCGGGAACCGCTCCGCCGTCACGCCCAGCATCGTCGGCCAGAAATAGCTCTTGCCGACGCCGAAGAGCGTCGCCGCGGCAAACGCCACCATCGCGCTCGTCCCCGGTTTCAGCGCGCCCAGCCAGTACAGCCCGAGACCCGTCAGGATCGAGCACACGAACAGCGTCCCGATCGGATTGCGGTGCGCGATGCCGCTCCCGAACGTGCGCAGCAGGAACATGAGCCCCGCGGTATAGACGAGGAACAGCACGCCCTGCAACTGCGGCACGAGCGCGCTCATCACCGACGGGAACCACTGATCCGGCCCGAGCTCCGCGGCGGCGGTCATCCACATGCAGATGAACAGCAGCAGGAACAGCGGCCGCGCGGTTTCGCGCCACATCTCCGCGGTCGAGACGTTCGAGGTCACCCGCTCCGTCTGCGGGTACGGCATCGTCACCGCCATGATCAGATAGATGGTGGCCGGAACCAGAATCGTGGCGAGCTTGACCTGCCAGCTCGCGTTGAACATCTGCGTCATCGCGACCGCGAGGAGGCCGCCGATCACCATGCCGCCCGGCCACCACGCGTGGAGCATGTTGAGGCGCTTGGTCTTCTGATCGCTGTAGATCGTGGCGACGAGCGGGTTGATGACTCCTTCGACGAGCCCCTGCGACAGGCCCATCACGAAGTAGCCCGCATAGAGCATCGTCGGTCCGGTCTCGGAGAAGATCGAGGCGACGGGCGCCGTCGGGTGCGGAGCGACGAGCACCAGCCCGACGCCGATGAAGTACCCGATCGCCGACAGCACGTGCAGCGCGCGCATGCCGACGAGATCCACGAGCGCGCCGCTGATGAAGATCGAGATCGTGAAGGCCCAGAAGGCAGGGCTGAAGATCAGGCCCATCTGCTCGTTCGTGAGCTGGAACGCGCTGCTCAGCGCGGGCGCGATGTCGCCGCGGATCGCGAACACCATCGCGGTCGTGACGAGCGAAACGCAACTGGCGACGAAGAGCCTCTGTCTCTGCATGGGACCGCTCCTGAAACGGTTATCGCGCGCTGGCTGGGCGGCCGGACCGTCCGTGCGAGAGATTCAATACCAGAAACAGGCCGCTTTTGCCACCACACACCAGATCCAGATCGCCGTCGCCGTCGATGTCGACCGCCGGAATCTGCATGCCGCCGCCGACCCGTCCGCCGTAGTCGATGATGTGGCGCACCCATTCGACCGCCGCCGACGACGCGGAACGGACGGGAGACGCGGACTGTCGGAACTCGTACCAATAAAGGCCGAGCGGCTCGCGCTCACCCGGATCGTTGCCGTTGTGGGCCATGAATCGCTTGCCGGTGACGAGATCCATGCGCCCGTCGCCGTTCAGATCGACGAGCGTCGAGGCGTGGGCCTGCGACCAGGCGCTGTCAATCGTGTGGCGGACCCACGGGCCGCTGGCCGTGTGCTCGAACCAGAAGACGCCGTAGTCGTGCGCCGCACTCGCGACAACGTCATTGCGGCCGTCGCCGTTCACGTCGACGACGTGCATGAAGCCAAGGTCCGTCACTCGAGGGGCGGTCTTTTCAGGGCCGGCCTGCGTCACGTTCGTCGTCTCCCAGTCGGGGTGGAACGCCCAGTTGCCGGCCGCGCGCGGATCCTGAGGCGCCTCGAGCCAGCCGCGCGGCGTGAGAATGTCGGTTCGGCCATCCTTGTTCACATCGCCCGCGCCGATGCCGTGGCCGTAGCTGCGGTCGCTGATGACGTGAGCGACGAACGCGCCGTTCTTCGCCTCGTACCAGGCCTGACCGGTGCCGTTCTCCTGCGCGACGATCTCGTTCGCCTTGCCGTCGTTGTCCACGTCGGCAAGGATGGCGAACTCGATGTTGAAGCCGGAGTGGACGACGGATGCGGGCCAGATGTGATCCGCGGAACTGAAGTTCCGCGCTGCGGCGCGACCCGGGTTCTTCCACAACACCATCTGCTTCGCGAACCAGGAGACCGAGACGATGTCCGGGTAGCCATCTCCGTCGACGTCGACGGGGAGATCGCTGAAGTCGTCGATGTACTGCTGGAGGAAGTTCAATTCGCGGAAGCGATGCTTCGTCCAGGAAGGCGCCTGGTACCAGAACTCGCCCGACACGATATCGAGCCGGCCGTCGTGGTTGATGTCCGCCACAGCGGCCGTCTCGCTGGCGCCGATGTCGATCGTCTGAATGCGGAAGGGGATGTCGGACGGACGCGACGCCGGCGCGAACGAAACGAGCAGACACCCGATCGCGACCGCGGCGCGTCCCATCGCCGTTGATTACTGCGTCACGCCGAAGCAGTACAACGTGCCATCGTACGTCCCCAGATACACGCGCCCGTTGACGACGGTGATCCCGGAGAAGTGGTTCCACATGTGCATCTGGTCGCCGCTCGTCCAGAGCTCCTTCCCGGTCTCCGCATCGAGCGCGTAGATCGTGGCGTGCGTCCCCTTGGACGCGCGGATCGTGGAGTCGAACTGCAGACCGATGTCGGGCCACGACTGCTTCGTTTCTTCGCCGCTGCCGTAGCCGAACACGATCCCGTTGACGATCACGACCGGCTCGCCGCGATGCATGTCGCGGGAGACCCACGCGGGCGTGAGCGCCGGCTGCCCGTCCTT
Source organism: Acidobacteriota bacterium (assembly GCA_046735335.1). Classification (GTDB taxonomy): domain Bacteria; phylum Acidobacteriota; class Vicinamibacteria; order Vicinamibacterales; family 2-12-FULL-66-21; genus JBKPQB01. The sequence continues at coordinate 26,051 of JBKPTE010000068.1, forward strand.
GTCCTCGACCTTGAATGCGGCGACTCCCCCTTCCTGGGCGGCGGGCGTATTCGTGATGGGGAACTTCATCTGCGAGTGCACGGGGCCCCAGAACGGCGCGAGCACCCAGCGCGTCCCGGACGGATCCTCCCACGTCGAGAGGGCGCCCCAACTGCCGGCATCCTGGAAGTCGACCTCCTCGTTGCAGAAGAGCGGCGTCTTGTAGAGCGGCGTCTGATGATCCGCGCCGCCCGGCGATCGCGGATCGAGCAGGTACACGCGGCATTCCTTCCCGGACGCGGCCAGCAGCTCGCGCCCCTTGTAGTTGAAGATCGTCGGCGTGTTGTTCGGATCGAGGTCGCGCTTGCGCAGCCAGTCCCAGTTCTTCGGCGTGTAGTAGTCCTTCAGCTTCAGGTTGTTGCCCGCGATCTCGACGGCGACGACGCTGTTCGCGTACCGGGGCGGGTCGCTCGTCGGATCGTAGACGCCGTCCCCTGTCGTCGACCACGCCGCTCCCGTCGAATCGATCGCCGCTCCGCGGCGTCCCCACGCGCCGCCGCTTCCAGCGCTCCAGCTCATGACGTGATGCTGCGGGTCGTCGAGGCGCACGGCAGCGACCGAGCTGCCCGCGTACGTGTTGGCCATCCAGAGGACGTTGTCCACGAGATTGAGCGACCAGCCCTTCCCCTCGTGGAACATGTACGACGGCTGCAGATCTTCACCCGTCGCCGCGTTGACGATGTGGAGCATGCCGTCGCCGGTGACAAAGTACACGGGCCTCCGCCCCTGCGCGTCGGGCGGACCGATGACCGGCGTGTCGCTGCTGCCGCCCGGACGGAGGAATCCCAGATGCCGCGGATCCTGGGGCTCCGGCCCGCCAAAGCCGCTCGTGTTCCCCTTCGCCTCGTACGTCCAGTGCTTGTTCCAGAGGATCTTGCCGGCTTCGACGTCGAACGCGTAGAGGTTGTCGGAGATCCCCGAAACAATGCCGACCTGCTTCGGGCCGGCGGCGGTCTCGAGCCGGCTGATGATCAGGACGGGCATCAACGCGTGCAGGGCGCGCGGCTCGTTGCCCGTCTCAATCTTCCACTGCAACTTCAGGTCCTTGACGTTGTCCTTCGTCAGGATCTTCTCGTCCCTGTTCCAGCCGGTGCGCTGGTTGTCGCCACCGTCGGTGAGCCAGTCGACGAGCTGTCCGCTCGCCTCAGTCTGCGCGCTGACGACGGCGGCGTGCGGCAGGCGGCCGGCGTTCCACGCGAGCGCGCAGGACGCCAGCGTCGCGGCGAGGGTGATCGTTCTCTGCATATCAGGTCCCTTCATGCGGCGCGTCTGAAGACGCGCCCTACGAGCTATCGATCGACCGGATGACTGAAGGCGTACAGCGTGCCGTCGTACGTCGCGACGAGCACCGTGCCGTCGCCACCAACCGGTCCAATCCCGTGCGTGAACGACGTGATCGCCGCGCCGCTGTTCCACAACTCCTTGCCCGTCTTCGCGTCGAGCGCGTAGAGGGCGGCGGGCTTCGATCGCTTCGCGCGCTCCGCCGCCGGCATCTTCGGATCCTCCTTGAACTCGCCCGTCGAGAGCGCGAACAGGACGCCGTTGATCACGAGCGGCGGCGCCGGCGATGCGATCTCGTGCGATACCCACGCCCGCTCCAGCGCCAGCACGCCGTTCCGATCCACAAGCTTGAACGCGACGACGGCTCCGTTCGTCACGTTGCCGTTGCCGGGCGGCACGCCCGCCGCGCCGAGGACGTTTCCGCCGGTCGTCGCGAACACCCATCGCGTGTTGTCGTCGTCGAGCCACGTGGCGAGCGCGCCCGCGGCGCCCGTCGCGCCCGCCGGATTTGTGAACGCATCGCTCTTGTACAACGCGGCCGTGTGGTCCGCCCCGCCGGGTGCTGCGCCGTCGACGAGATACACGCGGCCGTCCACGTTGCCGGCCGCGACGATCCATTTTCCCTTGTGCTCGAACGCGAGCGGCGATGTCGTGAACGGCTGCGTTGTCTTGTACCAGCCTGTCGGCTTCAGGGTCTGTCGGTCGAGCGCCACGAGCGCGTTCGCATACGTGGAGCCGCCCGCGCCCGTGGCCGTGTAGATCGTCCCGGTCCCACTCAGGGCCAGACCGTACGTGCCCGCGATCGCAGCGCCCTGCGCGTCCCAGTTGTTCACCGTGTGCGCCTCGTTCGAGAGGTCGAGGCCCCAGACGCCGTTCACGGTACCGCCGCAATTGCCCGTCGTGGCCGCGTAGAGCACGCCGTCGACGAACGCGGTGCCGGCGACGTTCGCGCCGGGCGAGAGGAACTTGATCGGCGGCACGACGTCGACGCCGATCTGCGGGTTGATCGTGTGGGCCATCCCTCCGCTCGAGATCGCGTAGACGTTTTCGTTGCCGCGTCCGGGTGGCGGCGCGCCGCGTCCACCGCGTCCGCCGCCGGGAGCCTGAGCCGCCGCGCCGGGTGGGGCGGGTGCGCCTGCACCTGCC
>JBKPTE010000069.1:0-46935 GCA_046735335.1 Acidobacteriota bacterium
AAGAGACAGCCACATACAGGGGCCGCTCCGCATCGTCCCTCAGGACGGCGCGGACCTGCTTGACGCAGAAGTTCACCCCCTGTTCGAAATCGACGAACGTGCCGCCGCCCCAGATCTGCTGGCGGATCTCGTCTCGCGTGACGAGCTCGCCAGGGCGCGACGCGAGCAGCAGGAGCAGGCGGAACGGCTGCGGCGCCAGCTTGACGGGCCGGCCGTCGCGACTGAGCTGTGCATTCTCCTCGTCGAGCTCGAAGGTGCCGAACCGGAGCATCGGCGAAAAGCGTATCACTCAGCTTGCCCGCGCCGTAGCGAGGCGAAAAGGCGGGGGCCTGTCAGCCCTGGCGGAGGGTCCAAAGGTCTGGTGCCGGGCCCTCATCCTGTGGCCTAAGTTGCTTTACATCAGCAGTTTGGGTCCTCATCGCGCTTCTCTCACGATTTCCATGCTCCGCACATGGACGTTGTCCCGGGTGCGCCGTATGTTCCGGCAGACGGAGCGCAACCCATGGACTACCTGCTCAATTGTGACAGCGTGCGAATTGTGGCGGCACGGGACCGGCGGAACTGGAACCGGCGGTTCACGCACCCGCTCGAAGGGGAGATCAAGCTGGCGGCCCGGACGCGTGTGCCGGTGCTCATCTCGGCAAACCGCGGCCGCGCGTTTGGCATTGCGGCGCAGATTCACTCACGAAGCGAGCGCCTGCCGGGCAAGATGGTGGCAATCGATTGCGCCGTCTCGCCGCACTCGTGCGGGATGCAGCTCGGCCTGCAGGACCTCTCGGACGTCGGGACGCTCGTGCTGCTCGACATCGAGCACATGCCGCTCGAGACGCAGGTCGTCGTCCGGACGCGGCTGACCGATGCTGCCAACGGCACGCTCTCGTGGCCGCGGCCGCGGCTGATCGTGTCGAGCAGCGCGAACCTGTTTCACGCGACCGAGATGGGCCGCTTCGACGCGGATCTGTTCTATCGCCTGAACACAATCCACATCACGCCGGATCCGTGAGCCGCTGAGCTGTCCTGAGCAGCGGTCACCGCTCGAATGAAACGTTCAAAAACAGGCCTGATTGAGGCGATTCTGCATGGCACCCCCGTTGCTCGATACGTGCGCAGCCCAACGGGAGGAGCCCTCATGATGCGAAATGTGATGCTGGCCGCGGCGATGCTCGCCGCGTGTGCGCTGCCCGCGCGTGCGCAGGACGGGAACTCGGAAGTGCAAGGGTTCGGAGGCATGACGTTCGGGTCGTCGTCCTTCGCCGGGACGTCGACGTCGTCGACGTTCGGCGGACGCGTCGCCATCGGGCTGCTGCCGAACCTCCAGGCGATCGTCGAAGGCGGCCGTATGACGGACATCAAGCCGCCGCTGCTGGACCTGCTGGATTTCACGCCCGTCGATCTCCGCGTGACCGCCTGGTACGGCGAAGGCGGCGTGCGGTTCATCGCGTCGCCGTACTCGCACGTGCGTCCGTATGGCGAGGCCACGTTCGGCTTTGCGCGGCTCAGCACGGGCCTCTCGGGCATCAGCGACCGCACCGACGCGATCATCGACACGGGGCTGAACTTCTTCAACCGCACGGAGCCGATGCTCGGCGCGGGCGGCGGGATCCTGTTGCAGGGCGGCGCGCTCTCGCTGGATCTCGGGTATCGCTACAACAAGATCCTCGCGGGCAACGGCGTCGCGTCCGCACTCAACGCGGGGAACGCGTACACCATCAATCAGGTGAGGGTCGGAATCGGCGTCCGGTTTTGACGGCGTAGGTACCTCTGAGGGAGCTGTCAGGAGGGCACCTCTGAAGAGGTGCCCTCCAGCTTCAATGCGGGGTGACTTCAATGCGGGTGAGCGATCGCCGTCAGCCGGCCGTTCATCTCGACGGCCGTGCTGCAATCCTTCACTTCGTCGGTCATGACGCCCAGCGTGGATGACAACCCGGGTCCGTAGCCGAACTGGCCGTTCCGCACGGATCGAATGAAGCGACTCCCCTCGTCGAGCGGCAGGGTTGCGGCGTTCGAGCAGAACGCCGGCCACAGCCCGTCCATCCGGAGGTACTGTTCGACGTTCGACAGGTAGAACGCCGCGACCACCGCGTGGCGCTCTTTCAGATACTGCGCGACGGAGCGGATGGCCTTCGGCCCCGCGAAGTTGCCAACGAGCGGAACGAGCAGGTTCTTCGATTCGAGATCCTTCAGCGTCGTGAAGTTCTCCTCGCTCGCCATGTAGCTGCGCGGCTGCCCGCTCTCGTCGGTCGAGACCATCAGATCCGCGTACGACGGCGAGTTGCGCCCGAAGCCGCCGCCACGTCCCCCCATCCAGTACGTCAATCCCGGGCCGTATGTCTGGAAGTTCCTGTACACGTACTCGATCCCGGGGACATCGTCCGGCGCGAGGGCGAAGTGGTGCGTCTTCGTCAGCAGATCGACGACGGCGCTGAGGTTCTCCGCGAAGAGCGACTCGTTCGTCTCCGCCGTGGCGAGCGCCGCGAAGATGTCGTTGGCCGACGAGGCCGCGCTGAGGCCCTCGGGCCGCTTCCTCGCGAAGAGACGCGACGCGAAGTCGACGCGGTCCTCCGAGAGCTCGAACAGCGCTTTGTACATCAGGTGCAGATCGAGATTGCCGCGGCGCACGTCGACGATGAAGGCCATCGCCGGTTTGAGGGCGGCGATGTAGGTGAAGTTCTGCTCTGGCCCCACGCCCATGTAGACGCGTCCCGGCTTCGCGACCGAGAGCAGCTCCGGAATCACGTACTGCAGCCAGATCTCGTTGGACAGCAGATTGTCCGATCGGAAATATCCGTTCGACTCGGAGAACTGCGTGACGAGATCCCAGAATTCCTGATCCGACAGCCGCTCCGGAATCGCTGGCTCGCGGGCCGCAACGGGCGGTGCAGGCGGCGGCGCGGGAGCCGCGGCCTGCGGGGCCGCCGGCGTGGTGACCGGCGGCGCGCTTCTCGCGCACGAGGCGGGAATCGACGCGAAGAGAAGACACAGAACGGCGGCGAGAGCGAAGCGGCGCCGGATCATGCGATCCTCTTACTTCTTTTTCGCGGGAACCTTCGCCGACGTGTCCGGCTTCGCGGTCACGTCGGTCGCGGTCATGCGGTACGTGATCGTCACCTTCGATCCCACCTTGACGTCCGCGGGAATCTTCGTGCTCGCGTCGCGAGCGATCTCCCATTTCTCCGCGCCCTTCTGCACCACGATCGCGTCGGGACGGACCTCGAGCACCGGCCCCGTCACCTGATATGTCTTGGTGGCGGCGGCGAGCGTCATTGGAATCGTGAGGAGCGCAAGCGCGACCGCGAAGACAAATGCCCTTTTCACGAAGCACCTCCGGTCGAAAGGGCTATTATCTACGCAACAAGGAGCGTTGCAATGCGCACTCATACAGTTCTCGTCGCGGTGCTCGCGCTCGTCGGGAGCGTACTGCCGGCCGCGGCGCAGACCTCGCTGAATGGAGCATGGAACGCGTCGTTCGTCACGCCGGATCATGCCTATCCCGCGCGGATCGAGCTGACGCAGGATGGCGAGAAGCTCACGGGTACGATCCGATCCGAGCAGGACGAGACGAAGCTGACCGGAACCGTTCAGGACAAGAGCATCAGCTTCAGGTTCAGCACGCGCGATCCGAGCGGCAGCGGCAATATGCTCGCCATTGGCGTCACCGGCACGATTGGGACGGATGGCCTCACCGGCGATTTCACGGTGGATGGAAGTCCGACGGGCACGTTTTCGGCGACGCGCGATACCGGTAAGGCCGCTGATCCAGCGAAGCCCGACGCATCCAGTGCCGCCGCTCCAGCCGCTTCGGACGTGACGGGGACGTGGCAGGTCCAGGTGACGACCTCGTCCATTACCGCAAGCCCGACGATGACGCTCAAGGAGGACGGCGACAAGATCACTGGGCAGTATCAGAGCCAGCAATACGGGCAGTTCCCGCTCACCGGCACGCTGAACGACGGCAAGATCGCAATCACGTTCGTCATGGCGGTCGAAGGCAACAACATCAACGTGTCCTATACCGGCACCGTCGACAAGGACGGCATGAAGGGAACGGTCAACTACGGCGATCTGATGGACGGGACCTTCACGGCAACCCGGAAGAAGTAACTTCCGCCTGAAGGCGGAAGCCAGGTCGCGCGGAAGCCACGCAGGGCGGCCCTTTCAGGGCCGCCCTTTTTTCTTTGCAATACGCAATTCGAACCGCTAAGTTATTGCCGACCCCAAGCCCGGGTCACACACTTTTGAGATGCGAGACTCCCATCGGCTTGTCCGGGGCAGTGGGGGAGACGGGGGTGCGCGACACACCTCTCATCTGCGCGGTCTGAACATCGATCGCGTGCTCAATATCGCCATCGAACGTCCGGGCACGTTCACTCGCGCAGAGCTCATCCAAGCCACCGGATTGTCCGCTCCGACGGTCGGGAGCCTCACCACGCACCTGATCCGGCGCGGAGTGATCACCGACCTCGGCACGGCTCCATCGAGCGGCGGGCGCAGGCCGGCCCTGATGGAGTTCAACGCGCGGCACGGCTACATTGCCGGCATCGATCTCGGGCCAAGGCGCACGCGCGTCGCGCTGGCGGACCTGCGAGGGCAGCCGCTCGCGCGCGAAATCATCACGACGCCGTCGAGCGTGGCGCCCAACGCGCTCGTCGCGCAAATCGCAGCGGCGGTCCGCGCGCTCATGGCCGAGGCGGAGATCCCGCCCGATCGGCTCTTCGCCGCCGTCGCTGGAGTGCCGGGGTCCGTCGATCTCGATCGCGGCGTGGTCCTGAGCGCACCGAACCTGCCCGGCTGGAAAGAGATTCCGATGCGGGCGATGCTCCAGCAGGAGCTCCACACCGCGGCGCTCATCGAGAACGACGTCAATCTCGCGCTCCTCGGCGAGCACTGGCAGGGGGCGGCCCGCGGCCACGACACCTGCGCGTTCATCTTCGTCGGCACGGGCATCGGCTCCGCGATCCTCATCGACGGGCTGCTGCACCACGGGCACCACTACACGGCGGGGGAAATCGGTTTGATGTGCATGGCCCCCGAGCACGTGGGCCGCGACTTCGGATCGCGCGGGTGCCTGGAAGTGCTGGCGGGCCTCGATGCGCTGCGCGAGCGCTGGCCCATGGCCGAGCAGCAGGATCCCGCGCGCTGGTTCGAGGCGCTGCTCGAGCACGAGGAGGCCGGCGACTCCGAGGCGCGCCGCGCGATCGATCAGACGGTCGAGTTGATCGGAATGGCGGCGGCAAACCTCGGATCGATCGTCGATCCGTCGCTGATCGTCCTCGGCGGATCGATGTTCGCGTCCTCGCAGCGGCTCGTGGAGGCAGTCCGGGAAGTCGTCCGGCGCATCATCCCGGCGCCGTTCGAGATCGTGCTGTCGGGCCTCGGCACCGAAGCGCCGCTCGCCGGCTGCCTGCTCGTGGGTTCGATGGAGGCGCGGCGCCATCTGCGCCAGACGCTCCGCGGAGCCGTCGGGACGCGACGGCTGCAGGAGCGGCCCGCCGCGCCAGCGGAAACCGTGAAGGCGCAGTTCAGGGCGCCTGCCGGATCGTGACGATCTGGTTCGGCTTCACCTGGCTCTGACGCGTTGCCGTTCCGTCCGGCCAGGTGACCTCGATCGTGTCGATCGCCGTCGCCGCGCCTACCCCGAAGTGCTGCCGCATATCGTTCTGTGAGATGTAGCTCGTGCCGCTCTGCACGAGCGCTTTCTGCGTCACGCCCGCGCTGGTCACCGTCACGATCGCGCCGATCGCGTCCGTGTTCGGTGCCTTCCCCTGCAGCTTCACGATGATCCAGTTGCCCGCCGGCGCGATCTCGTTGTGCAGGAGCTGCGGCGCGCCGTCGAGGTCGTTGATCGCGACGTCGATCCGGCCGTCGTTGTCGATGTCCCCGATCGCGAGGCCCCGGCTCACGCGCTCGTGCATCATCACGTCGCCGAACTGCGCTGCGACTTCGTCGAACGTGCCGTCGCGGCGATTGCGGTAGAAGAGCCTTCGCTGGCGGTATCCGGCCGACGCGCCGAGCTTCACTTTGTCGAGCTGCGGATAGACGTGGCCGTTGACGACGATGATGTCCACCCAGCCGTCGTTGTCGTAGTCGAGAAACGCGTCTCCCCACCCGACGAACGGAAGGCTGCTCGGCGCGGTGCGCGACCGGAACGAGACGTCGGTGAAGTGATCGCCGTCGTTCCGATAGAGGTTGTTGTACTCCTCGGAGAAATTCGTCACGAACAGGCTGAATCGGCCGGTGTGATCGTAATCGCCGAGGGCAACGCCCATGCTGCCCTGTTCCGCGCCGTCCTCGCTGACCGCAACGCCGAGCGGAAACGCCATCTCCTTGAACGTGCCGTTCTTCTGGTTGATGTAGAGGAAGTTTGGCGTCGAATCGTTGGCGACGTAGAGGTCCGGCCAGCCGTCCGCGTTCGCGTCGAACCACGCGACGCCCAGACCGAAGTAGCCGCGCGGGTCGGAGACGCCGGCTTTCTGCGACACATCGCTGAAGCGCCCGCCGCCGTCGTTGTGAAAGAGGAAGTCGGTCTCGCCCGGCAGCCCGCGCGGGCCGCACTGCACGGGGACGCCGCGGTACTCGCACGTCTTGTCCCTGCCGAATTCCGGCAGGTGCGCGAGATCGATCTTCACGTAGCGGCTGACGAAGAGATCGAGCCTGCCGTCGTGGTCGTAGTCGCCGAAGCCGCATCCGGCCGACCAGCCGCCGACGCGCAGGCCCGCGCGATCGGTGGCATCGGTGAACGTGCCGTTCCGGTTGTTCATGTACAGATGGTTGCCGTTCAGCGCGGTCACGTAGACGTCTTCCCACCCGTCGCCGTCGACATCGGCGGTGCAGACGCCCATTCCCCAGCCCGGGTGTCCGATGCCCGCCTTGTCCGTGACGTCCTCGAACCGTCCGTGCCCGAGATTGTGATAGAGCGCGCTCCTCGCGGCCTTCGGGTCGTTCGCCGTGTCGACGGTCAGCGAGTCGACGAAATAGAGGTCGGGCAGCCCGTCGTTGTCGTAGTCGAACAGCGCGACGCCGCCGCTCATGGACTCGACGATGAACTTCTTTTCCGGCGCGGCGTGGTGCTGGAACGTGATGCCCGCTTCGGCGGTGATGTCACGGAACGCGGACGACGCCGACAACGCGGACAACGCGGACGACGCGGACAGCGCGGACGCGAGCAGAATCGCGACCGTCGGCTTCACCGCGCGGGACTCCCGCTGAACCCGCTCTGGTGCAGCGCCTTGACGTCCGCCTCCATCTGCCGCAGCTTCTGTTGATAGAGCTTCACGTGCTCCTGCGAGCGCGCCTCGTCGCCGAGCCGCGCGAAAACGAGGGAGAGCTGGTATTCGGGCTTCGGCGAGCGCGGATCCGCTGCGATCGCCTTCGTCAACGCGTCGCGCGCATCGGGGTAGCGCTGCTGCGCCATCCGCACCATGCCCATCACGAGATTCGCGGTTGGATTCTGCGGCGCCTTGGCCATCGCCGCGGAGGCGTGCGTCTCGGCCGTCGCGAGGTCGCCGAGCCCCGCCTCGGCCTCCGCGGCGGCCGCGAGCGCCTCGGTGCTCGCGGGATCGAGCTCCAGCGCGCGCGTTAGAGACGTCTTCGCCTCGGCGAAGAGCTTCTGGTTGTTGTACGCGAGACCGAGCGCTGTAAGCGTAAGAGGACGATTCGGCTCGAGCGCGTCGGCGCGCGTCAACGCGTCCACCGCGGCAATCATGTCTCCGGCAGTCATGAGGCCGACGCCGAGCAGATAGTGATACTCCGCCACGGTCGGGCAGATCCGTACGAGCGATTCGAGCGTGAGGATCGCCGGGACTGGCATGCGCGCGGCGAGCGCCACTTGTGCCTGCGCGCTGAGCACTTCCTCCGCATTCGGCGCGAGCGCACGTGCGCGTTTGAGCGAGTCGAGCGCGCCGGCGGCGTCCCCTTCACCCGACTGAATGCGCGCGAGCATGAGGAGCGCCTCCACCGACGCGTACTTCTCGGCCGCCGTGCGCAGCAGACGCTTCGCTTCGTCCCGTCGGCCGGCCTGGATTGCGGCGGCGGCGTCTTTCAGCAACGTCGCGCGGTCTGCCACCGTGGCCGGGCGCGCGGTGCTCGTTTGCGCCGTGGCCGCACTTCCGCCTGAAGGCGGAAGCCACAGGTAGAGTGCCACCGCCACGGCCATCATTGCGTGCCCCCGCGCTTTCGATCCTTCAGCTTCTGAAAGTCCGCGAACTGCTGCTGCGCCTGCTCCGTGCGTCCGAGCTTCTGGTACGCCTGGCCGAGCTGATAGTGGACGTTGGCATCTTCCGGCGCGAGACGCTCGGCGATCTCGAGCTGCTCCACGGCGTCGGCCGCCGATCCGCCCGCGAGCAGGATCTTGCCGTAGAGATACCGCGCATCGGCGTATTCCGGGCGCGCCTGCAAAACGCCCTTCAACTCCGTCACCGCCTTGTCGGACTGGCTGTCGAGATCCAGGACGGTGGCGAGCGTAAACCGCGCCTTCACGTCCTCAGGATGCGACTTCAGCTCCGCCCTGAGCGCGTCGGCGGCTTCGCCAAGCTTTCCCTGACGCAGGTAGATCTGCCCGAGCGTCGCGTTCGCTTCGGCTACATCCGGTTTCAGCTGCAGGGCGCGCTGCAGCGAGGCGATGGCGCCGTCGTAGTCTTTCTGCTCGGCGTGCGCCTGCCCGATCAGCACGTTCAGCTCGGGGCTGTCCGCGTGCTGCGCGAGCATTTCGGAGAAGATCCGCTCCGCCTCGGCCGCGTTGCCGCTCCTCACGAGCGCGACGCCGTACGCGAACTGGAGCGACGCATCGCCCGGCCGTCCAGGATCGCCGCGGAGCAGCTCCGCCGCGCGGCCGTAGTCTTCGGTGTTCAGCGCGGCGAGCGCCAGCATGCGGCGCGCGTCGCCGTTCTGCGCGTCGTCAGCAACCGCGCGCGTCAACGGCGCGATCGACTTGGCGTACTGCTTCGCGTTGAAATACGCGACGCCGAGGGAGTACTCGACGCGGGGAAACGCCGGGTCCACCGCCGCAGCCTCTTCGAAGAACCCGGCGGCACGGGCGAAGCGTTCGCCCTGCGCCTGCATCACCCCGAGGTTCAGATAGACGCTCGCGAGGACCTGCTTCGTCCGCTGCGCGAGCGCCTGTCGCGCGGCCGGTGACAACTTCGCGAATCCGCCCGGATCCAGCGGCAGCATCATCGCCGGGTTGCTGCCGGGCGCGTCCGCTTCGTCCTTCATGAAGCGCTGGAGCGCGTCACGCCCGCTCTCGGTGCGTTCGGCCGCTTCGGCGTTGGCGGCCGCGAACTCCGCCGCCGCTCCCTGTTCGTCGCCCGACTGACGCAGCGCCTGCCCGAGCTGATAGTGCAGGTTCCCGATCCGGAGGTGCACGGGAAGGCTTTCGGACAGTTGAACGGCCTTCCGCAGCGACTGCACCGCATTGCCGGCCTGACCCAGCGCGAGCTGGCATCGGCCGAGATACTGGAACGCCTGCCAGCCCGCCGACGGATCCCGCGCGGCCACCTGCAGCGGCGCGAGCGCTTCCTTCTCGCGATGCGCTTCGACGAGCGCCATGCCCAGACGCAGATTCACGAGCGGATCGTTCGGATCGATCTGCAGCTCGCGGCGGAACTCCGCCATCGCGGCGTCGACGCGCACGACCCCTTCCTCCATCACCTCGATCGTGCCGAGATAGAAGTGCGCGTGCGGCACCTTCGGGTCGAGCGCCAGCGCCTTGCGGATCGCGGTCCTCGCGCGCGCATACTGCGCGAAGTCTCGATACGCGCGCCCGATCAGCAGATACGTCTGCGGAATCGGACGCGCAGCCGCGACTTCTGCGAAGAGCTTGTCTGCCGCGTCCACGTGTTTCGTCTGGAGATACCCCGACGCGAGCGCGAACGTGGTCTCCGCGTCCGTGGGATCCGCGGCGTGCCCTTCCTCGAGCGCCTGCACCGCTTCCTCGGGCTGACGATTCATCACCAGCGCCTGCGCGAAGAGACGCCGGAGCGCCTGTCCCTTCGGATTCGCAGCAACCAGGCGCGTGAGAATCCCGATGGCGGCCGCGGGATCGCGGAGCTGCAGGTCGACGATCGCGAGTGACTCGAGCGCGTCGCGGTTGTCGACGACGACCTGCGCGGCGCGATCGAACGCGTCGCGCGCGTCGGTGAGCCGCGCGTCGCCGACTCCAAGCGCGGCGGCGATCATCCAGCCGTCGTACAGCGCGTCGCGGTAGCGGCTCTCGGCAATCTGCCGCTCGTTCTCCTGGAGTGCCCGATCCGCCGCCGACACCTTCGCCTGCAGCGCCGCCATCGGATCCTGCGGCTTCGTTTGCGCCGCGACGGACACAGTGGAAGTCGCAGCCAGGCAGACTGCGGCAACGGTGTTGACGACTCGTCGCCGCAGCATCGCGCAATGCATGAGGATCTAGTCCAAATTGTACCTTCACCGCTGACCTGACAACCACGCGCGCGCCTGAGCGATCTGTGGACCGTACCGATCTGCGGGCGCGGAAGAAGTGAAGAGGTCGAAGTACGCGTGCGCGTCGGCGGCACGCCCCGTACGAACCATGGAGACACCGGTGGCGAACAGTGGCCCGTACTCGGCCGGATCCAGTGCGACGGCCCTGCGCCACCCCGCCAGCGCCGCATCCGTGCGTCCCGCCTCCGCGTCGAGAGCCGCAAGGGAGCTGTAGGCTCGTGCGGTGTCCGGCTGCTGCGCGATGGCTTCTTCGAACGCGCGCCGCGCCTCGTCCCGTCGCCCGGTCATCATGTTCACCGTACCGATGTCGACGAGCACCATCGCGTTGTTCGGCGCCTGCTTGCGCGCGCGGCTCAGCGTCGCGAGCGCGGCGTCCGGCTGCCCGCTCCTCGCCTGCGCAATGGCGAGCGCGACGAGGACCTCCAGTTGCGGCTCGCTCTGCGCCGCGAACGGCTGGAGCACGGCGACCGCGTCCTGCGTTTTGTTCGCTTGGGTCAGGTACGCCCCCAGGAGCGCCCCGGCGTCGGCACTGTCAGGCCGCAGGCGAAGAGCGGTCCGCATCGCCGCAATCGCCGCGTCCATGTTGCCGCTCTCGCGCTCCAGATGCCCAAGTTCCATGAACGCCAGCGGCATGCCTGGATGCGCGCGCGCGAACGCTCGCGCGTCAATCAGCGCGCCTTTGACGTCCCCGTTCATGTATTTGCCGACGATGTTCTGGAGGTGCGTGTCGAGGGAGATGAGGTTCTTGGGATCGTCGGTGGCGGTGAAGGACGCCCGCGGCTTCGCGCCGCCGCTCGCGTAACCCAGGCTGCGCAGCCGCTCGCGCGTGTCCGCGGTCTCTTCGACTGGCGCGGCCGTGCGTCGCTGGAACTGCATCAGCGCCGCGCGCAGCGCGTCGCGCCGGTCCGTCCGCGCATCGATCACGTTGTGCGAGTCGCCAGGATCGACCGCCTCGTCGTACAGCTCCGGCACGGGCAGATCGATGTACTTCAAGGTCCCGCGCACGATGCCCGTGAGCGGTGCCCAGCCGCGATTGAGGCTGGCCGAGAGCGCTTCGAAGTACGAATCGACCTCGATCTTGTCCGGCTCTCCGCGTGCGGCGGGCAGCAGGCTGCGGCCCCGCAGATCCTTCGGCATGTCCACGCCGACCGCGTCGAGGATCGTCGGCAGGACGTCCACGTGCCGCGCGAGCGACGACACGACTCGAGGGCCGAGCAGTTGCGGCGCGTAGACGATGAGCGGCACGCGAAGCGTGGCTTCATACGCGAAGATCCCGTGCGTGGCCTCGCCGTGCTCCCCCAGCGATTCGCCGTGATCGGCCGTCACGATGACGAGCGTCCGACCGTTGGGTCCCGCGTCGAGGATCGGATCGATCAGCGGGGCCAGCTCGGCGTCGACGGCAGCGACCTCGCCCTCGTACGGATCGCTCCTGAACCGCGACGCGAACGGCTCGGGGGGACGGTACGGGAAGTGCGGCTCGTAGACGTGCACCCAGGAGAACGTGGGCTCTGACCCTTGCGCCTGGCGCCATTTCACCGCCCGGGCCACCGTCTCGCTGCCTTTCCGTTCCTGCTCCAGGAACGCCGGACGCGGCGTGGCATCGACGAACCCGTCGTCATAGACGTCGAACCCGCGGGCCAGCCCGAACCGGCCGTCCAGCGGGAAGGCGCTGATGAAGGCGCCGGTGCGATACCCGTGCGACTTCAGAATCGTGGCCGCCGTGTCCATTGACGCCGGGAACCGGAACCCCGCGTTGTCCCGGACGCCGTGGTCGATCGGATAACGACCCGACAGGATGTTGGCGTGCGAGGGGAGCGTGACGACGTTGTGGGCGTGCGCGCGATCGAAGCGGACGCCGGCGGCGGCCAGCCGATCGAGGAGCGGCGTGGCGCCGCCTTTGTTGCCGTAGGCGCCGACGGCAGCCGCCCTGAGCGTGTCGACCGTGATGAGCAGCACGTGTGTGGGACGCTGTGACGGCGCGGGGAGCGGCGACTTGGAGCAGCCAACCAGCAGGCCCGCCGCTGCGGCGATTGCGCCTAACGGACACCCGATCCACCGCTTTTTGAAACGCCTTGACAAAGAAGAATGAGCCCACATAGTGTTTCTAAAGTAGGTTAACTAACCTCCCCCCATTAGGAGGTGGAGCGTCCGATGCGGAAGTCTCTCGTGTCAGCGTTCTTAGGTGTGATCCTTCTGGCAGGTGCGCTGCCTGCGTCGGCGCAGCGCACGACCGCCAGCGTCCTTGGCACCGTCACGGATCCCACGCACGCCGTCGTGCCGGGTGCCACAGTGACGGTGACGAATCAGGATACCGGCCTCACGCGTTCAACGGTCACGAACGGGCAGGGGCTGTACTCCGTCAGCGACCTTCCGGTAGGCCGCTACAACCTCACGGTGGAGCTTCAGGGCTTCAAGACCGCGTCCCGCACCGACATCGTCCTGAACGTCGCGGAGGATCGCAAGCTCGATTTCGAGCTTGCCGCGGGCGCGCTGACCGAGAGCGTCAGCGTGCAGGCGGAGTCCACGCCCGTGAAGACCGTCGGCGGCGACGTCTCCGGAGTGATCACCGGCACGCAAGTCCGTGAGCTGCCGCTGAACGGCCGCAACTTCCTGCAGCTCGCGACGCTCATGCCGGGCGTCAGCGCGCCCGATTTCCTCAACGTCAAGGACAAGGGGCTCCTTGGCGGATCGGATCTGTCCGTCAGCGGCAGCGCGGTTACGGCGAATATGTGGACCGTCGACGGCGCCAACAACAACGACGTGGGATCGAATCGGACGATCCTCGTGTATCCCTCGGTCGATGCCATCGAGGAATTCAAGATCCTGCGCAACAGCTACGGCGCGGAGTTCGGCCAGGCCGGCGGCGCGCAGGTGAACATCGTCACGCGCGGGGGAACGAACAAGTTCACCGGCAGCGGCTTCTGGTTCGGCCGCAACGACAAGTTCGACGCGACGAACTACTTCCTCGAGAAGGCGAATCAGCCGAAGGACGAGCTGCGGCGCAACGATTACGGATGGACGTTTGGCGGGCCGATCATCAAGAACCGGCTGCAGTTCTTCGCGTCCGAAGAGTGGAATCGTGAGACGCGCGGCACCGTGCGGACCGCTTTCGTTCCGACGGCAGCCGAGCGGGCGGGGAACTTCAACGGGCCGGCGATCGCAGGGTGCACGCTGCCGGCGCCCATCGATCCCGAAACGGGCGAGGCGTTTTCGGGCAATCAGATTCCCGCCGACCGCCTCAGCGTGCCCGGCCAGACGTTTCTCACCCTCTACCCGCTGCCGAACACGACGCCGCCCGCCGGAAGCTGCAACAACTGGGTGGCCTCGTTGAATTCGCCGATCAACTGGCGCCAGGAAAACGTCAGGCTCGATTACTCGCTCTCCAACGCGTCCCGCGTCATGGTGCGCTACACCCAGGACAGCTGGACGAACAATGCGCCGAGCAACCAGGCGAACCTGTGGGGTGACGATCCGTTCCCCGCTGTGGACTCGAACTGGGATCAGCCGGGTAAATCCTTCGTTGCGTCCCTGAATCAGACGATCGGGTCGCACGCGGTGAACACGCTGCAGTTCTCCTATTCGGCCAACAAGATCACGGTCACGCGCGGCGGCACCGAGCCGGATCTGAACGCGAAGGTCAATTCCCTGATTCCGGGCATCTTCCCGACGAATGCGCACGAATATGCCGGGAACGAAGGGCATCCGGTGTTCTGGGGCGGCGGCGGGTACTCGACGCTGTGGAACGAGGCGCCGTTCCACAACAATCAGGACCTCTACGTCTTCAAGGATGATTACTCGCTCGTCTTCGGCAAGCACATGCTGAAGGTCGGCGGCCTGTTCAGCACGAACAGGAAGAACGAGGACGTTGGCGGCTACGGCTCGTACGAGAACTCCGCGTTCTGGGGCTCCGCCGGACTGAACGGGTGGGGCACGACGACGGGCAACATCCTCGCGGATTTCCTGCTGAAGGACATGACGTTCGGGTTCTCGGAGTTCTCAGCGCAAAGGCAGGTGCCGCAGCGGTGGAAGGATGCCGAGTTCTACGCGTCGGATTCCTGGAAGCCGACCGCGCGTCTCACGGTCGATTACGGCGTGCGTTACTCCCTCTTCTACAATCCGTATGCGGCGGACAACAAGATCATGAGCTTCGATCCCGGTGCGTTCAATGCGGCGCTCGCCGACGATCCCTGCAACGGCCTCCTGCAGCCGCCGGGCACGTCGTGGTGCCAGCAGGCCGACCTGAAGGGCGGAACGACGGGACCGAATCGATCGCTGTTCCCGCAGGACTACAACAACTTCGCGCCGCGGCTCGGCGTTGCCTGGGACATCAACGGCGACGGCAAACAGGCGCTGCGTGCCGGCCTCGGCCAGTTCTTCCTGCGCGAGCGATTGAGTCCGGGGCTGAACATCGGCGCGAACCCGCCGTTCGTGCAGAACATCAATGGCATCCGGAAGCTCGATACAAACGTCGAGCCGTGCGACGGCTGTTTCGCGACGACGCTCGGCGCTCCGGGATCCGGACGTGAGCAAACGAGCAAGACGCCCAACAATTGGCAGTGGAACGTCTCGTACCAGCGCGAAATCTTCAAGAACACGACGTGGGATATCGGGTATGTCGGCAACAAGGGCGTCGACCTGCTCAGCATCGTGGACATCAATCAGATCGCGCCTGGGGACAGCGACCACGACGGCGTCTCCGATCGGCTCCAGTACGTGATCACCACGCCCGCAAACGGCGCACTACGCCCGTACGGCGTGTTCGGCGATCGTCGGATCACGTTCTGGGAGCACGAAGGGCACTCGATGTACCACTCGATGCAGACGCAGGTGATCAGCCGGTGGGGCGCGTCGCAAGTGCAGGCGTCCTACACGCTCTCCAGAACGAGGGCCAACGTCCCGCTGGACAGTTCAGGCGGACTGTCGGCCGACGACTCGAGCATCGATCTGTCAAACCCCGCGCTCGATGAAGGGCTGGCCAACACGGATCGGCGCCACGTCTTCAACGCAGCGCTCGTGCTGGCGCTTCCGACGATGGAAGGGCAGCACGGCGCGAAGGCGGCGGTCCTCGGCGGATGGGAGATCGGCACGATCATGCAGGCGGCGTCGGGCCAGGCCATGACGATCTTTACCGGCGGCTTGCCGGGCGGCTTGAACGGCGGCCCCTCCGGAACGGGGTTTACTGACAACCAGCGCCCGAACATGGTTCCAGGGGTTTCCTGCCGCGCGAACGACACCTCGACGCCCGAGCAGATCCTCAACCCCGAAGCGGTGACGTTGAACGACTTCCAGCTCGGGACGATCGGCGACGAGAAGCGCGGCGCGTGCCGGGGCCCGGGCTTCTTCCAGACGGACCTCGCGCTCTACAAGACGTTCCATGCGTCCGGGAAGGCGCAGGTGCAGCTCCGGTTCGAGATCTTCAACGTGTTCAACAATACGAACTTCCTGAGCCAGGGGCTCGTGAACACGATGAATCTGCAGTCGGTCACGCTGGACCCGACGCAGACGAAGATTACGTCGTACACCACAGCGGGCAACTTCGGCCAGGCAACCCGCACGCGCGATGCGCGTCAGGCGCAGTTTGGTTTGAAAGTGCTCTTCTGAGGGTGAACAGGAGGTCAGGCGATCAGGAGCATGATTTGTTTTGCTCCTGGTCGCCTGACCTCCTGTCATCTGCACAGGGTCAGTACTCCCACGATTTGAGGTCGGCGCCCGTCGGTGCGTACTTCTGAATGTACGCCGTCATCTTCTGGAGCAGCTCGGGGCCGCGCGGACCCCAGCAGTGCGGTGCGCGGCGCTGGAAGACAATCTCGCCCGTCCACTTCGGATTGTCCGCCTTGCTCAGGAAGTCGTTCATGTTCTCGACCGCGTCGTTCAGGTAGTACGAATCCATGTCGCCGATGTAGACGTTGATCTTGTGGGCGACCTTGGGGCCGAGCGTCGGCCAGTTCGTGCGCAGGATGTTCAGCAGGTCGTACTTCTTCCACTGCTCCGCGACGGTCTTGTCGATCTCGCCCGTCGCCTTGTTCCAGAGCCGCTTCGGATAGCCGTCCGGTCCCACGGGTGAGTACGTGGCCTCCCAGATGTCCCACTGGTCTCCCGACCGCGAATGGTCGCCCACCGTCAGCTCGTAGCGGTTCTCGTCCTTCATCATCGAGAGGATGTTGCCGTCCGGACGGCGATGGCTGGGACGTTCGACGTGCGTCCAGCCTGCATCGACGAAGTACGCGTTCGGGTCCTTGTAGATGTTGACGATCTGGTGATAGTTGAAATCGACCGAGTCGGGACAGCTCGCGAACGTGCCGCCGTAGAAATCCGGGTAGAAGATCTGGTGCGCCAGGGCAATCCACCCGCCCGTCGATCCGCCGCTCAGCACGCGCGCCCACGGCTGTCTGATCACCCGGAACTTCGTCTCAATCGCGGGAATCAGCTCCTGCATGATCGCGTCGCCGTAGGGGCCGTTGTTCTCCGAGTTCACGCCGTACGAGTCGTCGTAGTTTGGCGACGGATGCTGCAGCGTGACGTAGATGAACCTGGGCGTGCCGTCAGCCAGCCATACTTTGTCCAGCGGCCCGCCGCGGCCGAACCCTCCCGGCGCGTTCAGCGAGAAGTGCCCCTGCTCGTAGTTGACGGGGTAGTGGACGTCCGGGTGCGCGTCGTAGTCCTTCGGCAGCAGCACGGTCGCCCCGAGGAATATCGGCCTGCCCCACCAGTTCGTGAGCACCTGGCTTTGCAGCTTGATGTGCTTCACGTACTGCGTGTCGGACGGTACCTGGACGGGCGGGATAATCTTGTCCGCCACGAGGCGAATCGGTGTCGACGAGGCGGGATCGAAATGGATCTTCGCCGGCTCGCCGAACAGGTTGCCCGGCGAGCGCTTCCACTGCTGTCCTTCCCACTGGTCCATGTGCATCCAGACCGTATGGCCGTCGGCACGCGAGAAGCGCGTGTACACGTTGACGAACGGCTCGACCCAGTAATCACCGGCGGGGATGTCGCGCAGGCTGCCGACCGGGTGCCCGCTGGTGCTGGAATCGATGATCGCCGCTGTTCCGGGCCCCAGCGCCTCCACATACGTCGAGAAGAGCGGCGCGCCGATCGGTCCTGTTTGATCGATTGGCGTCCGCCCGTTCTCGCGGCTGATCGCGACGTACACCATGCCGGTGATCGGTTCGGCGTGCGCCTGCGCGGGGAATGAGACCTCGAACCGCGCGCGCGGGACCGGCTGCGAAGCGCGCGCGGCGAGCGCCGCGGCTGCGCAGAGCGCGACCATGACAGCGGGTACAGCTCTCGAAATATTCATCTTCATCGTAGCGGTATCCTAACGTGGATGCGTGTTGCGCTCCTCGCGATGTTCCTGATTGGCTTCCTTCCCGCTCAACGTTCCGTCCCGCCGCCGCGGAGTTTCGGCTTCACGGTCGTCCGCTCGTACCCGCACGATCGCCAGGCGTTCACGCAGGGGCTGATCTATCGCGACGGCGTGTTCTACGAAGGCACCGGCTTGAACGGCCGCTCGAGCATCCGCAAGGTGAAGGTCGAAACCGGAGAGGTCCTGCAGGTTCATGCGCTTCCGGCGGATCTGTTCGGCGAGGGCATCACCGAGCTGCACGGGCAGCTCTATCAGCTCACGTACCAGTCCGAGCTGGGGTTCGTCTACGACCTCGCGTCCTTCCGCCAGATTCGGACCTTTCAGTACAAGGGCGAAGGCTGGGGCCTCACGCACGACGGCACGCGTCTCATCATGAGCGACGGCTCGCCGCAGTTGCGGTTCATCGACCCCGCGACGCTCGAAGAAACAGGGCGCATCACGGTGCGCGATCCGTCGGGTCCGGTCGCGAACCTCAACGAGCTCGAATTCATGAAAGGGGAGATCCTCGCGAACGTCTGGCAGACCGAGCGCATCGCGCGCATCTCGCCGAAGGACGGGCGGGTAACGGGCTGGATCGATCTGTCGGGCCTGCTCCCCGCATCGGAGCGAGCGTCAGCCGACGTTCTCAACGGAATCGCGTACGATGCGGCAGGCGATCGGCTGTTCGTGACGGGCAAGCTGTGGCCGCGCGTGTTTCAGATCACGCTCGTGCGGCGCGGCGCAGCGAGCGGCGGTGCCTGAGGCGCCACACGCTCACGCCGACGATCATGAGCCCGCACAGCTCGACGTACACTTTCTCCGCGTCGATGAGATCCACCGGACGGCCCTTCAGGAGCGGGTCCGCGATGACGCCGTGGACGAAGAACACGGCTGCCGCCGCATACGTCGTGTAGTGGACGGCTTTCCAGCGGTGGCGTCCCAGCACGGTGCGCGACCGCTTCAGCGACGTGGCGACGACGACCAGCACGAGATAGAACCCCGCGGCGCCCAGCGTGTTCGAGAACGGTTGTACCGGCGACCAGAGCGGCACGAGCACGTCCAGCATCCGGAACCGCGGCTCGCGCGAGAACAGCAGCACTCCCGCGTGGAGGACGACGGCCGCGAACGCGATGTAGCCGGTCCAGTTGTGAAAGGTGAACAGCTTCACGCGGCGCTTCGGCCATTGCCGCGTCGGGTTGTAGCCGACGGCGAGCAGCAGGCCGAGCAGCAGGTTGGCCGTCAGCAGGCCGACGGCGACGAGCGCGATGGTTCCGGACAGATCGACGGCAGACACTGCTGCATGCTACCCGAACGACGGGCCGGCGTTTACGATATGCCGTGAGACCGCCCTCTTCTCCATCGTCGTGGTTCATGATTAGATCGTCTGACGTGATCCACGAACGCACGGTCGACATCGGCGGCGAGCGGGTTCGCTACCTCGAAGCGGGTGCCGGCTGGCCCCTCGTCCTGATCCACGCATTCCCTCTGAGCGCGGACATGTGGCGCCCGCAGCTCGAACGCGCGCTCGACGGCTGGCGCTTCGTCGCGCCGGATCTGCGCGGCTTTCGTCCTCCCGTGCACCTGCCGCGATCGCTGCCGTCCGAAGGCGTGAGCGCCGTGCGCGGCAGGGACCGCGTGCCGCACCCCATTCACCCTTCCGTCGACACGCTCACGATGGACGACTACGCGCGCGACATCGGCCAGCTCCTGGACTGTCTGAAGATCGACGAAGCCGTCATCGGCGGCCTCTCGATGGGCGGCTACGTGACGTTTGCGTTGTTTCGCCAGTCGCCGGAGCGCTTCAGCGGCATGATCCTCGCCGACACGCGCCCGCAGGCGGACACGCCCGACGGCCGGACCGCGCGGGCGAAGATGCGTGACCTCCTGGAGGCACGGGGCCCGTCCGCCGTGGCCGATCAGATGCTGCCGAAGTTCTTCGAGGACTCGGTGCCACCGCCGCCTCCCGATCTCGTCGCGCACGTCCGCGACCTGATCGAGGCGAACGCCGTGGACGGACTCGACGCCGCGCTGAACGCGCTGATGCAGCGGCCCGACTCGACGCCCGACCTCGACGCCATCTCCTGTCCCGCGCTGATCGTGGTGGGCGAGCACGACGTCATCACGCCGGCCGCCGACGCGCGGATCATGGAACGCGCGATTCCGCGTGCGCGGCTCACGGTCATCCCCGGCGCGGGGCACCTGTCGAGCCTGGAGCATCCGGACGAGTTCTCCCGCGCGCTCCATGACTTTCTGATGGCGCACATGTAATCTTCCCGGATGCGCATCGCTGCGATCGCCCTCGTGCTGTGCTGGCTGGCTCCGGTGTCGGGCACGGCCCGGCAGGCGCCGTCTGCCCCGGGCGAGGATCCGTTTCACCGGCAGTTCGACGAGATTCTCGATCTGTACGTTCGCGACGGCCTCGTCTACTACCGCGCGCTCAAGTCGGAGCGCGCGCGGCTGGACCGCTATGCCGCATCGCTGAACGTGCCCGCACGGACGTACGACGGGTGGTCGCCGCAGGAGAAGATGGCCTTCTGGGTCGATGCCTACAACGCGTTCGTGCTGCAGACGGTGATCAACCACTATCCCATTCACGGCCGCAGCGCGACGTACCCGGCCTCGAGCATCCGCCAGATTCCCGGCGCATTCGAGGACGCGACCTGGCGTGCCGCCGGACGCTCCGTCACGCTCGATCAGATCGAGAAGAACATCCTGCCGGAGTTCAAGGAGCCGCGGCTGTATCTGGCGCTCGGGCGAGGCGCGATCGGGAGCGGGCGGCTCCGCAGCGAAGCGTACACGGCGGCACGTCTCGCGGGGCAGCTCGACGCAATCCAGAAGGAGTTCGTGTCGGAGCAGCAGATGCTCCGGATCGACCGCGACAATGGCCAGATGTCCGTGACGCCGATCCTGAGCTGGCGCGAGCAGGCCTTCGTGGCCGCATACGACAAGCCGGACTCGCCCTTCGCGCAGCGCTCGCCCATCGAGCGCGCGCTGCTCGCGTTCATCCAGCCCAACCTGCTGCCACTCGAGAAGGAGTTCGTCCGGAAGAACGAGTTCAAGGTCGTGTTCCACCAGTTCGACTGGAACCTGAACGACCTGACCGGTCGCTGACATCAACTCGCCATTCGTCCTTCGTCGTTCGTCGTTGACCAGGCATGGATCTTCTTCTCACCGACAAAGTCGCCATCGTGACCGGCTCGAGTCGCGGTCTCGGGCTCGCGTCTGCGCGCGCGCTCGTGAGCGAAGGCTGCCGCGTCTGCCTCTGTGCGCGCGGAGAGGAGCGGCTTGCCGAAGCCGCGATCGAGGTCGAAGCGGCGGCCCGCCGTCCGAACATGGTGTGTGCCGTCCAGGCGGACGTCTCGACCCCCGCCGGAATTGACCTGGTGATCACGCGCACGATCGATACGTTCGGAGCGCTCGACGTCCTCGTCAACAACGTCGGCAGGGCGGGCGGATCCGATCTGCTGGCGACGAGCGACGCCGAATGGCAGGCGGCCTTCGACGAGACGCTGTTTCCGGCGATCCGTGCGTCGCGTCTCGCCGTGCCGTACATGAAGGGGCGCGGCGGCGGTGCCATCGTGATGATCGCGTCGATCTACGGCCGTGAAGCAGGCGGTCGCATGACGTACAACGCCGTGAAAGCGGCCGAGATCAGCCTCGCGAAGGCCATGGCGCAGCAGCTCGCGCCCGTGAACATCCGCGTGAACAGCGTCGCGCCGGGATCGATCCTGTTTCCGGGCGGCTCGTGGCACAAGCGGCAGCAGGCGGATCCCGAGGGCATCGCGGACTTCGTCCGCCGCGAGCTGCCGTTCGGCCGGTTCGGCCGCCCCGAGGAGGTCGGCGCTGTGGTCGCCTTTCTGGCGTCGCCGCGCGCGAGCTGGATCAGCGGCGCCTGCATCGTCGTCGACGGCTGCCAGGGAAGGACCAATATCTGATCCAGACGCTGGCCGACCGCCTGTTCATGCCGTGGGTGGTCGGGATCCTGCTCGGCGCGGGCGTGTGGCTCACCTTGCGTACGCGCGCGGTCCAGCTCCGGCGGTTCGCCGAGGCGTGGCGCGTCCTGCGGGCGCCGCGATCCGACAGCGGCGCGGGCGTGCTCACGCCGTTCCAGGCGTTCATGACGGCGCTCGCGGCATCGATCGGCACCGGCAACATCGCGGGCGTCGCGACGGCGATCGTGTCCGGAGGTCCGGGCGCGCTGTTCTGGATCTGGGTCTACGGCTTCGTCGCAATGGCAATCAAGTTCGGCGAGGCCACGCTCGGCGTGACGTTCCGCGAGCAGCGCGGCGCGACGACGCTGTCGGGGCCCATGTACTACCTGCGCGACGGGCTGAAGTCGCCGGCGCTCGCCTGGCTCTTCGCGCTCGTTGCCGCCGTCGCCGCCCTGACGACGACGCCGTTCACCCAGCCGAATTCGATCGCGCTCGTCGTCAACAGCGTGTTCGGCATCCCGCAGCTCGCCGCCGGAATCGCGATCGCGATTCTGACGTGGCTCGTGATCATCGGCGGCATCACGTCGATTGGCCGTGCCGCGGAGAAGCTGTCGCCGCTCAAGGTGGCGCTCTACCTGATTGGCGGCGCGATCGTCATCCTGTCCAACGCCGCGCGGATTCCGGCCGTGTTCGGCGCAATCCTCCACGGCGCGTTCTCGACACAGGCTGCTGCGGGCGGCACGCTCGGCATGCTCGTCGCGATGCGCTACGGCATCGCCCGGGGCATCTATGCGAACGAGGCGGGATACGGGACCGCCGCCGTCGCGTACGGCACCGCTCTCAGCACGCAGCCGGTCCAGCAGGGCCTGAACGCAATCATCGAAGTGTTCACGGTCTCGTTCGTGACGTCGACGATCAGCGCGATGACGATCCTCCTGACGGGCGCGTGGCAGTCAGGGCTGACCAGCAGCGCCGCTGTTGCCGCCGGGTTCGACGCGGTGATGCCCACCGTCGGCGGATGGATCGTTGCCTTCTGCGTGTTCCTCTTCGGCTACACGACGCTGATCGGCTGGGCGTACTACGGCGAGCAGTTCTTCGAGTACATCCTCGGCCGCCGCGTGACGATCCCGTACCGGTGGATCTACTGCCTGTTGATACCCTTTGGCGCGGTCACGAAAGTGGACGTCGTCTGGGCGTGGGGCGATCTGATGAATGCGCTACAGGTCTTTCCAAACCTGATTGGCGTCATCGGGCTGAGTGCGATCGTGGCGAAGATCGCCAGCACTCGTTTGCGTTAGCCCGCGCTCGCAGGCCCCGGTTGCGCGGGGAACCACCGAACGCGAGCACGGCTCCTTTCGTATATGCTGGCAGCTACCTTGTCCTGACAAGGTAGCTGTGGCAGAGATGGGTCTTCCCGACAAATTCGCGGCAATCCGCAAGGGACTCCTCGAGTTCCTCATCCTGAAGATCGTGTCGGCGGACAAGGTGTACGCCGCCGACATCATGCGGCGCCTCAGCGAAACGGAGTTTGCGACGCAGGAAGGGACGCTCTATCCGCTCCTCAGCAAGATGCGCCGCGATGGGCTCCTCGACTACGAGTGGCAGGAGTCCGACGCTGGTCCGCCGCGAAAGTATTACGAGCTCACGGCGAAAGGGAAGTCGCACCTCGCGGGCCTGAACGACTACTGGAAGCAGTTGAACGCGACGATCGCGCAGCTGGGGCGATAGCGATGCAGAAAGTCATCACGATCAACCTGAATGGCAATGCCTATCAGCTCGACGAAACCGGATACGAGGCGCTCCGGGCGTACCTCGCCGGCGCCGAGCGCGAGCTCGCCGGCAATCCCGATCGCGCGGAGATCATGGTCGATCTCGAGCAGGCGATCGCCGACAAGTGCCAGAAGTTCCTCGGCCCGCACAAGTCGGTCGTCACCGCCGCGGAAGTCGAACAGATCGTGAAGGAGATGGGTCCGATCGAAACCGCCAGGACGGAAGACGCCGGCACCACGACGGAGGGGGGCGGCGCGCGCAAAGCAGCGGATCACGCCGAGCCGCCGCCGAAGCGCCTGTTCCGCAATCCGGACGGCGCGATGATCGCCGGCGTCTGCAACGGCCTTGCGGCGTATTTCGCGATCGACGTCACGCTCATGCGTATCGCGTTCGTCATCGCGGCGATCCTCTCGAAGGGCGCGGCGATCGTCGTGTACGTGGCGATGATGTTCATCGTCCCGGAGGCGCGCACCGCGGAGGAGCGCGCCGTCGCCGGCGGGCTGCCGTTCAACGCGAAGGAGGTCATCGACCGCGCGAAGCGCCAGGCAACCCAGGGCACGCGGCAGTGGCAACGGGAGTGGCGCCGGCAACAGCGGCACTGGCGCCGATTCGGCTGGAGGCCAGGCGCATCCTTCGCGTACGTGCAGCCGCCCTGGGCTGCGCCGCTGGTGCCGCTATTCGCGCTCGTGCACCTCGCGCTGTTCGTCGCGATGGCTGCGATGATGATCTCGCTCGTCAACACGGGGCGCGTGCTCGACTGGTCGCTTCCGCCCGACGTGCCGTTGTGGGCGGGCGTCCTCATCCTGCTCGTCGCGTATCAGATCGTGGTCTCTCCGATTCGCGCCGTGCAGCACTGGTCGTGGAACTGGCGCGCCGACGGACAGCCGGCCCCGCATGCCTTCTGGAGCGCCGTCGTCTGGCTGATCGGGATGGCGTTCGTGCTCTGGATGGCCTCGAACCACATCCCGGAGATTCGCGAGTTCGTCCAGAAGCTTCCACCGCTCGTGCAGCAGTTCGCCAATGCGGTCCGCGATTTCTTCTCGCGGTAGTGTTCGAACGTTCTCACGACACTCGCGTTGCGATTGTGCGAGCAGGACCATTGTGCTTCCTGGCCGCGGCTTCGCTGCACTTCACGGCCAGTTCGCACAACGGTCCTGCTCGCCCACTAGCGCGTGGTTAGTCCGGGCCGGTACGCGGTCGATCGTGCCCGTTGCCGAGGGGCAGCGTGACCGTGAAGGTCGTGCCTCGATCGATCTCGCTCTCGCAGGCGATCGTGCCGTCGTGCGCGTCGACGATCGCCCTGCTGATGGCGAGCCCGAGACCGCTGCCGCCATCGCGCGCCGAGCGCGACGGATCGGCGCGCCAGAAGCGCTCGAAGACGTGCGACGCCACCTCCGGTTCGAGGCCGGGTCCGGTGTCCGTGACGAGCACGCGTACGTGGGCGTCCGTGCGGGTCAGCGCGACGGACACGGACCCGCCGCTCCGGTTGTAGCGGATTGCGTTGGACAGCAGGTTCGACAGCAGGATGCGCACTTGCGTCTCATCGGCCCAGGCCGTCGCGTCGCCATCGACGTCGACGCGCACCTGATGGTGCGTTGCGAGCGGCGCAAGCTCCGCGATCGTCTCGTCGGCGAGCGGCCGGAGCGGCACGCGATCGCGCGACAGCGGCAGCGTGCCTCCTTCGAGACGGGCGAGCGTGAGCAGGCTCTCCACGAGCGCTTTCATGCGCAGCCCCTGGCGCGCGCAGACCTCGAGCGACTTCCGGTATTCGCCGGCATCGCGCTCGCGTCCGAGCGCCCATTGCGTTTCGGCGACGAGGGTCGTGACCGGCGTGCGAAGCTCGTGGCTCGCATCGGACGTGAGCTGCCGTTCGCGCGCGAGCGCCTGTTCGAGCCGATCGAAGGCGCCGTTCAGCGTGCCGGCCACACCCCTGAACTCCTCGTCCACCCGCCGCGGATCGATGCGAGTCGGCTGGCCGGGCGCGAGCGTGCGCGCGGTCTCGCCGATCTGCAGGATCGATCGCGCAAGCTGCCGTCGCAGCCACATCGCCACGGGCCAGGCGAGCGCGGCGCCGACAGCGCTTGCCAGGAGCAGGCTGCCGGCGAGGCGGCGGACGTCCGCGTAGACGCGCGACAACGACTCGCCGACAACGACGAGCGAGCCGCTCGCACCGGCAACGACGACCTCGCGATACCCGTCGCGCGTCCTCGGGCCTGGCGTGGCCGCGAGCCGATCGGGCACGACCGGCGACGTCCCGTCGAGCAGCCGTCCTGCGGCGTCGTACACCGCGTAATAGCGATTCGGGGATGACGTGGTGGGTTGCGCCTCGCCGGAGAGCGCCGCATCGATGTCGATTTCGAGCAGCCCGTTCGAGACGGTGATCCGCGACACGAGCGCGCGCGCGTCTTCCGTGAGCCGCGCGTCGATGCCGCGCAGCGACGTTCGCCAGTACTGCCAGACGGAGACCGTCGCCACCGTGAGCCCGATGACGCCGACCCACGCGGCGGCGCCCAGCGTCAGGCGGCGAACGAGCGAGCCAGCGCTGCGGCCGTCAGGCATCGACGTAGTATCCGTGGCCCCGGCGCGTCTGGATGATGTCGGGTCCAAGCTTCCGCCGCAGGCCCGCGACGTAGACCTCCAGGACGTTCGACCATGTTTCCTCCGCGTCGTCGTAGAGATGCGCGAGCAGCTCGTCGCGGGACACGACGCGGCCGCGGTTCAGCGCGAGATATTCGATGACGCGGAATTCGCGCGGGGTGACCGCGACGGGGTGCCCGTCGCGCGTGGCCATCCGTCGTGCCGTGTCGATCTCGACGTCGCCAATCGTGATCACCGGCGAGCGATGGCCGGCCGCGCGGCGCACGAGCGCGCGGCACCGCGACACCAGCTCCGCCGGGTCGAACGGTTTGATCAGGTAGTCGTCGGCGCCGGCGTCGAGCAGCCGCACGCGATCGGCCACGAGATCGCGCGCCGTCAGCACGAGGACCGGCACGTTTCGCCCCTGCGCGCGCACGGCGCCGAGCACGCGCTCCCCGTGCAGGCGCGGCAGCATCAGGTCGAGCACGACGAGATCGTAGGCCTGGTCGAGCGCGAGCGCGAGCCCTGCCTCGCCGTCCTCCGCGATGTCAGCCGAAAACCCCGCGTCTCCGAGGAGCCGTTTCAGGACGCCCGCGAGATCCGTCTCGTCTTCGACGATCAGCACTCGCATTCGGATCAGTCCCCACGCGCGGGCTGGTACCACAGCCGTTTGAACTGGGCCGTCGAGTCCGCCGGCATCCACAGTCCCACCATCCCAGCCTCCGGCAGCGCGTCGTCACGCTCGGAAGCGACCGGGATTCCGTTCAGCCAGACGCGGATCTGCTCGCCCTTGTGCTCGATGGTCAGCTCGTGCCAGTCGGAATCCGAAAGACGGAGATTCGACAGGCGCGAGAGGCGCACGCGGTTGCCGCGGACGAACTTGTAGAGGACGAACTCGTTCTGCGCGAGGTCGAGCCGCGCGGCGTAGTACGTTCCAGCGTCGTGCACGCGCCAGGCGATCCCGGCGGCCCGATCGCCGGGCCCCATGTGCAGCGTCGTTCCGGCGCGGAGATCCGCGAGCTTCGGCGCGTCGAGCACGGCGAGGCGGTACCCCGGGCCGCCGACGTCGATCTGCGCGAGCGCGGCCTTCTCGCCCATTTTCACGACCTGCCATCTGCCGGGCGCTGCGTTGTCGGACGACAAGGCCTTGAAGCCCGCCGGAAGCGTTCCGACGCGCACGCTGTCGAACGTGATCGTCGTGGGCGCGTCCGCCCGCACGGAGACGGTCAGCACCATGCCGAACACGATCAGGCAAGCCGTCCGCGAACGGATCAGCATGCGGCGCATCCACCCATTGTGCCGCACCGTTCCTGAAGAGACGGTGAACGGCGTCTTAATCGGTCCCTCAGGTTGCAACGTGTACTGTCAAGAGGATGCGCATCCGGGGGCATATTCACGGCGGACTCGCAGTGCTGTGCTTGACGATCGGTGCGGCGCCGGCGGCCGCGGGACCACAAGTTACGGACGCCCGCCGTCCGCCGGTAACACATGCCGTGTCCGCGCCGCCGCAGACGAGCGCCTCGATACTGGTGCAGGCGGCGGACTCCCTCGGCGGCGCGCTGCCCGGGGCCTCTGTCACAGCCACGGGACCGCTGCCCGCACAAACAGTCACGACGGCGGTCACGGACGTCGCGGGGCAGGCCGCGCTGACCGATCTCCCACCCGGACACTATCGGGTCGTCGTGGAGCTCTCGGGGTTCGAGACCTCGACGACGGAGGTGGCCGTCGCCGCGGGGCGTCAGGTGAAGGACGCGGTGGTGCTCCCGCTCGCAACATTTGCCCAGCACGTCACCGTGACGGTGGATCAGGGCGAGCAACAGCTCGAGCACAACTTCACGGAGACGTTCCCCGCGGAAGAAATCGATCAGCTCCCCGACGATCCCGACGAAGCGATGGAGCTGATTGGCGAGCTCGCGGGACCCGACGCCGAGATCCGCATGAACGGCTTCCAGGGAGACAATCTGCCGCCGAAATCCCAAATCCAGTCGATTCGCGTGCGTCACGATCCGTACGCGCCCGATACGCACGGCGCCGGCCACCCGCGCGTGGACGTCATCACGAAGCCGGGCACCAGCGAGTGGGAGCAGCACGTCAACGTCGCGCTGCGCGACGAATCGCTGGATGCACGCAACCCGTTTTCGCCCACCCCCGGCGAAGGCCAGACGCGGCGCATGCGGTGGAGCGGGAGCGGCCCCCTCGTGAAGGATCGTACGTCGCTGTCGTACAGCGTCTCGAGCCGCAACGCGTTCGACGTGCAGCCGATCGTCGCCGCGCTGCCGGGGAGGACCGTTTCGAATACCGCGAACCAGGAGAACGGCGGGCTCGAAGCCGACGTGCGTCTGGAGCACGCGCTGACGGATCGCCAGATGTTGCGGCTCCAGTACGAGCGGCGAACGCGCGACCGCGAGAATCTCGGGGTCGGGCAGTTCAGCCTTCCGGAGCACGCCTACAACACGAACGCGAGCCGCCACTTGTTCCGCGCCTCCGTCATTAGCCCCATCGGCCAGAACGCGTACAACGAGCTTCGTCTCGAAGCAATGTGGAATCGCGACGATCGCGCTTCGCGCAGCCAGGCGGTGACGATCGACGTCCCGAACGCCGTCACGTCGGGCGGCGCGCAGCTTGGCGGCGGCACGCGTGCGTGGGAGGTCGAGCTCGGGGACGATTTCGAGCTCGCGTTCAGCAACCGGCACAAGGTCCGCTTCGGATTCGAAGGCGAGTTCGGGCGCGTGCGCAGCAACCTCCTCGAGAACGCCAACGGGCGGTTCACGTTCGCCAGTCTCGACGCGTTCTCCTCGGGCACGCCGCTGCAATTCGTGCAGCGCGTCGGGAATCCGTCGCTCGCGTATTCGCGGTACGAGTTCGGCTGGTACGCGTACGACGAGCTGAAGCCGCGCAACAACATCCAGGTCGGCCTCGGCCTGCGGCACGAATTCCAGTCGTTCACGAACGACTGGGCAAACTTCGGCCCGCGCGCCAGCATCGCGTGGAACCCCGAAAGCGTGAAGGGCCTGACGGTTCGTGCGGGCGCCGGCCTCTTCTACGACTGGTACGGCGCTGACCTCTACGAGGATACGCTGCGGCTCGACGGCGTGCGGCAGCGCGAACTGATCGTGATCGATCCCGCCTACCCGGATCCGTTCGCGGGCGCCGGTCAGATCGTCCTTCCACCGCCGAGCGTCGTCCGCGCAAGCGACGACCTCCACTTGCCGACGACGAGGCGGATGTCGATGGGTCTTCAGTACAAGGTGAACCCGTCGATGGACGTCCGCTTCAACGTCTTCGGCCAGTCGACGTCCAACCGGCTGCGCGCGCTCGACGTGAATGCGCCGCTCGACGGCGTTCGTCCGGACCCGGCGTTCGCGCGGATCACCGAGATCCGCTCGATCGGCAAGGCGCAGCAGCGCGGGTTCGACGCCACCCTGGGCCTCCGGGCATTCGATCGCAGGCTGTTCGGAATGATTCGCTACCGCTACGCGCGCGCATTGGATGATGCGGACGGGCCGCTCTCGCTGCCGGCGAGCAGCTCGAATCTCGCGGCGGAGTGGGGGCCGTCATCGAACGACATCCGCCACCGCATCTTCAGCTACGTGCGTGCGCGCCTGCCCTTCGGGATTGGCCTCGGCATAGGCACGCAGGTCGCGTCGGGGGCGCCGTATACGATCCGCACGGGCTTCGACGACAACGGCGACGCCGTCCTCAACGATCGTCCCGCCGGCGTCGGCCGCAACTCGGCGCGCGGCGACTTGCACGTGATGTCGGATATGCGGGTTGGCTGGACGATCGGCGGCAACGACGGTCTCTGGGGACGCGGACGCCAGCGCGAGCGCGGCAGCGCGGGGCGCGGCGTCGAGATCTACGCGGACGTCGACAATCTGTTCAACACGCCGAACTTCACCAGCTACAGCAACGTCCTCACGTCGCCGTACTTCGGCCGTCCCACAGCCGCGCTTCCCGGACGCCGCATCGAGCTGGGCCTCCGCGTGTTCTTCTAAAGTCCGCGTTGGTCCGCGTGAGTCCGCAGTGGGCGTCGTCCGCGTGAGTCCGCGCCCGGTTTCGCCCCTTGATCGCCATCCCGGACCCTGTTACGATCGCTGCCCAATTCCCGTGCGGACAGCGGTTTGCGCCGAGGTCCGCGAATCCTCATGGACCTCCAGACGCTTCCCGTCCTCGCCGGCGACAAGGACCGCTCGCTTCAGGAGGCGCTCGGCAGGCTTGCCGCATCGCGCATACCGGGTGGACGCGATGCAGACCCGATCGTCACGGCGACGCGCCGGATTCCTGCCGTGCCGGCGTCCTTTGCGCCGTTTCCGGACGGCGTGGACGATCGTCTCAGAGGCGCACTGACGGCGCGCGGCATCGAGCAGCTCTACGCGCATCAGGCGGCGGCGTTCGCGCACGTCCTCGCTGGCCGGAACGTCGTCACGACGACGCCGACCGCATCGGGAAAGACGCTCTGCTACAACGCGCCGGTGCTCGACGCGATCCTGAAAGACCCCTCGACGCGGGCGCTCTATCTGTTCCCGACGAAAGCGCTCGCGCAGGATCAACTCGCCGAGCTGCACACGCTCGTGCAGCTCGTCGAACAACAGGGCGTCCATGAGATCGGCGTGTTCACGTACGACGGCGACACGCCATCCGATGCGCGCCGCGCAATCCGCGGGAAGGCGCACGTCGTCCTCAGCAACCCGGACATGCTGCACTCGGGCATCCTGCCGCACCATCCGCGGTGGGCGAAGCTGTTCGAGAACCTGCGATTCGTCGTCGTCGACGAGCTGCACGCGTATCGCGGCGTGTTCGGAAGCCACCTCGCGAACATTCTTCGCCGGGTGCAGCGCGTCTGCCGCCACTACGGATCGGATCCAATCTTCATCTGCTCGTCGGCCACCATCGCAAACCCGCGCGAGCTGGCCGAAGCGCTGACCGGACGTGCCTTCGAACTGATAGAAGAGAGCGGTGCGCCGCGCGGCGAGAAGTTCTTCCTCTTTGTCAACCCGCCGGTGGTGAACGCGGAGCTCGGCATCCGGCGCTCGTATCTCAGCGAAGCGCGGCGCGTCGCGCTCGAGTTCCTGAAGCACAACCTGCAGATCATCCTGTTCGCCCAGAGCCGGCTGGCGACGGAGATTCTCACGACCTATCTCAAGGATGCGTATCAGGGTGCGCCCGGCTCGGCGGACATCGTCCGCGGCTATCGCGGCGGCTATCTGCCGAACCGGCGCCGCGAGATCGAGCGCGGCCTCCGCGAAGGGCAGGTCCGCGCGGTCGTCTCGACGAGCGCGCTGGAGCTCGGGATCGACATCGGTGCCCTCGATGTCTCGATCATGGCAGGCTATCCGGGCACGATTGCCGCGACGTGGCAGCGAGCGGGCCGCGCCGGGAGGAGGACGACGAGATCGGCGGCCGTGCTGGTGGCGAGCAGCGCGCCAATCGACCAGTTCATCATCCGCAACCCGTCGTACTTCTTCGACGCCTCCCCCGAGCACGCGCTCATCAACGCCGACAACCTCCACATCCTGCTCGATCACGTAAAGTGCGCGGCCTTCGAGCTGCCGTTCACGCGCGACGAGCGCTTCGGTGTCGAGGAGGTCCAGGAGATTCTGTCCGTGCTCGGCGAGGAAGGCTTCGTGCACGAGGCCGACGGGCAATGGAACTGGACGCACGAGTCGTATCCGGCGGATGCGGTGAGCCTGCGGTCCGTCTCATCGGACAACTTCGTCATCGTCGACGTCACGCACGGCGAGCGCGTCATCGGCGAAACCGACTTCACCAGCGGCCCGGCGACGCTCCACGAAAAGGCGATCTACATCGTCGAAGGCCAGTTGTTCCAGGTGGAGACGCTGGACTTCGACGGACGGAAGGCGTACGTCCGCAGCGTCGATTGCGACTACTACACCGACGCGATCACGTACACCAAGGTCACGATTCTGGATACGTTCGAGGAGGATGGAGGCTGGAGGCTGGAGGTTGGAAAACCAGCTGAGAACTCCCAACCTCCAACTACCAACCTCCAACCTCCGCGCGCGAAGCGCTCCCACGGCGAGGTGCACGTCGTGTCGCGTGTCGTGGGCTTCAAGAAGATCAAGTTCTACACGAACGAGAATGTCGGGTCGGGCGAGCTGGACCTGCCCGAGCAGCAGATGCACACCTCGTCGTACTGGCTGACGATTGCGTCGCAGGTGATGGCGTCGCTGCCGTACGCAGCCGACGATCGTCGCGACGGCGTGATCGGCCTGGCGTTCGCCATGCGCCATGTGGCGCAGCTGCTCCTCATGTGCGATGGCCACGACATCGGCCTGTCGGTCGACGGAGGCTCGTTCGAACGTCCGGCCCCAACAGGCGGAGCCGGGATCCCCGAATCACTGGCCGCGGAACCCAACGTCTTCATCTACGACAACTACCCGGGCGGGATCGGTTTCAGCCGTCCGCTGTTCGAGATGCACGATCTGCTGCTCGAACGCACACGCGAGCTGATCGCGGGCTGCCCGTGCGAGTCCGGGTGCCCCTCGTGCGTCGGGCCGGAAGGGAACACGGGCCCGCGCGCGAAGCGCGTCGCCTCAGATATCCTCGAACGCCTGCTGGGCGCCTCGGCGCAGTCATGGACTTAACCGCGCGGCTCCGCTCCATCGTGCGCCCGGCCGGTGCGGCTCCGCGAGAGCTGACGTACGAGCCGGACACGGGGCGCTACGAAGCCACGCTCGATCTCGATCGCGTGGCGGACGTGCTGGGCGGGCGAGTCATTCAGAACAGCTTCGGGCGGGCGCTCGTCATCGATCGCCGCTACGAATCGGATCGGCACCATGGCGCCTCGTGCGTCGGCGACTGCGCGCTGTGCGATGGCGACGGCCTCCGCCTGCTCGATCCGGGACTCCAGCCGCCGGACGGCTGTGGGACGAAATCGGTGTTCCTGGACCTCGAGACGACGGGCATCAGCGGCGGCGCGGGCACCGTCGCGTTCCTCGTGGGCTGCGCGTGGTTCGATCTCGGCGCACTGCAGGTCCGCCAGTTCCTGCTCACGAGTTTTGCGGCGGAGCGCGCGCTGCTCGCCGCGGCTGCCGAAGTGTTCGACGAGACATCGCTGCTCGTGACGTACAACGGCAAGACGTTCGACGTCCCCGTCATGGAAACGCGCTGGCTGTTCCATCGCATGGCGATGCCGTTCGAGGGCGTGCGGCATTTCGACATGCTGCATCCGGCGCGCAGGTTGTGGCGCACTCGATCCGCGGCCGAATCGCCGGACGGCGACGGCAGCTGCCGCTTGACGATGCTCGAACGCCTCGTGTGCGGCGTGCGGCGCGCAGGCGACGTGCCCGGCATGGAGATCCCCTCGCGATATTTCCGGTTCCTCCGGACCGGCGACGCGTACCCGCTCGAACCGGTGCTGGAGCACAACCGGCTCGATCTCATCTCGCTTGCGGCCGTGACCGCCAGCGCGGTGCGGCTCGTCGAGGAGGGGAGTGCTGCGTGCCGCGATGGACTGGAAGCGCTCGCGCTGGGCAAGGTCTACGACCGGGCGGGCTCGCTCGACAGGGCTGCCGAGTGCTATCGCCGCGCAGCGTCGGATTCAGAGGCGCCGATCGAGCTCCGCGCCGAAGCGCTCTACCGCATTGCCGTCCGGCTGCGGCGCGAGCGGCGATTCGAAGAGGCCGCCGAGGCGTGGCGCGCACTGCTCGATCTGCCGTCCGCGCGGAGCCGCCGCCGCAGCCCCGCGGTGTCGACGCTGCGGCAAGTCGCCGCCGAAGCGCTCGCCGTTCATCGTGAACACCGCGAGCGCGACTACGCCGGCGCGCGCGAGCTCGCGCTGCTCGCGCGCGCCGAGATCGACGCCGCCGACGAACGCCGCGTCGACGCGACCGAGCACCGGATCGCACGCCTCGATCGCAAGCTCGCGGCGCGCGGCAGCAGTCAGCTGTTCGGCTAGCAACGACGATCGCACGCGGAGCGCGCAAAGGGCATGAGGACGCGGCCTGTCGCGTTCGTCGCCGCGCGGACGCGCGGCGGGAAGTCAG
The DNA here is from genome assembly GCA_046735335.1 of Acidobacteriota bacterium. Classification (GTDB taxonomy): domain Bacteria; phylum Acidobacteriota; class Vicinamibacteria; order Vicinamibacterales; family 2-12-FULL-66-21; genus JBKPQB01. Next base: position 34,077 of record JBKPTE010000069.1, read on the forward strand.
ACAGATCACGCGAGTACAAACACGCCGAGGATCCTGGCGTGCGTGTAATCGCGCGATCTGCCTCACTTCCCTGCGGCGGCCAAAGGCCGGCCAGACGAACGCGACAGCGGTCCCTGCGATCCTCTGCTCTTCGCGCGCTCTGCGTGAGCCCGTCGCGCTAACCGCCCCCGCGCGTCAGCGGATTGTCGGGCGGCAGCCAGCCGCCGTTCACGCACACCCATCCAGCGCCGGGCGACGGCGTCCGACAGACGGCCGAACCAGGCGGCGTCGGCGACGCTGACGGCGTTGGCGCGGCGGTGACGCCAGGGAAACCAGGCGGCAGCCAGCCGCCATTCACGCACGTCCATCCGGATCCCGGTGACGGCGTCTGGCAGGCGGCCGTCACGGGTGCGGACGGCGCAGGCGAGACGGGCGGCGGCGATGTGGACGGCGGGGTGGCGAAGCCGGGCGGCAGCCATCCGCCGTTGACGCACGTCCATCCCGTTCCAGGCGACGGCGTGAGACACGCCGCTGGATTCGGTGCAGGGGCCGGCGCAGGCGCCGGAGCAGCAGGCCCGATTGGATATCCCGGCGGCACCCATCCGCCATTCACGCACGTCCACCCGGTTCCGGGCGACGGCGTCGCGCAGCCCGGAGCTGGCGACGGCGCTGGTGCGGGCGCAGGCGCTGGAACCGGAGCAGGGCTCGGCGCCGGCGCGACGCTGCCGGTGGTGAACCTCGAAACTCCCTGTCCGCGCTCCTGCAGCGCCATCGTCCGTGCCACGATGCGCCAGAAATAGGTCGTGTTCGGCTGAAGCGCAGGAAGCACGTAGCGGCGCGGCTTCTGCCCAGGCGGGGTTGGGCCGAGCGGCGCGTTCGCTTCGAGCAGAGGAGGATCCGGAGTGGTGCCGAAGTAGACGTCGTACAGGTGGGCGAACGGCCCGGCGTCGAATACGAGCGCGGTGTTCAACGCCACGTTCGTCGCACCGGCGGCCGGCTGGACGTAGGTCGGCATGTCCGGCGGCAGCGGCGCAAACGGCTGCGTCTCCGGCGCTCCGGCCTGATTGTTCCACTTGCGCTCGAACTGCCCCGTGAACCAGTCGAGGATCCAGCTCTTGGACGTGAAGTAGTTGTGCTCCTCCTGGGAGCTCGCGGACGGGGAGGTCCAGTTCGACGATCCGAAAATCACCATCCCCTGTCCCTTGAGGATGACGGACTTCTGGTGATTCAGCCCCTCGTGCGCGCGAACGCGGATCTGGACGCCGGCCATGTAGAGCCGATCGACGTTCCACGAATGCCACAAGCGGGTGGGATCGCGGTACTGCTGCGGCTCGGTGATGAGACGCACCGGCACGCCGCGCTGCACCGCCGCGATCATCGCGTCGCTGTGCGCGGAATCCGTGATGCGGTACATGATGACGTCGATCCCCTTCGTCTCGGCGCGGTACCGCGAGACCGCGCGGGAGCGGTAGTTTTGCGACGGCGGAAAGTTCAGATCGGGATCGACGGTGTACTGCGCGTAGCGGCGCGAGGGCGTGCCGGTGATGTTCGCGTAGTTCTCGAACGTCGTTGTATCGATCCACAGGTCGTCGAACCTGCGCATGAAGCTCTGGACCAGCGAGAGGTCGTCGCTGAAGTAGATCGCCTCGTCGATGTAGTTGCGATACGGGTCGATGGGAAGGAACGCGGTTGGCGAATAGTTCGCGCCGCTGAACTCGACGGTGCGCTGCCCGGCGAACAGCATCATCTTCCAGTGGAGAATGCCGCTGGACGTGCGGGCGCGCATCGGGATCCCCGCGCCGGCGAGCTGCGCGACGATCTGGGCGTTCACGGGGCTGGTGGTGCGCGGATCCACCAGCACGCGCACGCGGACGCCGGCGGCGGCGCGCTGCGCGAGCGCGGTCGAGTAGCGGGCGTCCTCCATGAACCAGAAGGCCACGTCGATGCCCTGCTGCTCGTTCTGAATGAGCTGGAGCAGGATTGCACGGCAGTCGTCGGCGGCGGGATCGCACAGGCGCTCGGCCGCTTCGGCGCGCGCGCAGCAGAGCAGTATGAGAACGGCGGCCAGGCACCGGCCCGCACATCGGAACATCGCAACCCATCCTTCCACGCCGCGTGCAACAGAAACGGAACGGTCCGTTTCACCTTTCTGACGGCAGAGGACGGAAGAGCGAGGTCGATGCCAGGCAGCCCGTCCGGCAGCTCAGCGCGACAGGACGGAGGAGGCGGGGAGAGGCCTGACCGGGAGAACGGACGGGCTCAGCGGGCCGCGGCCTTCTGCTTCGCAGGCTGCTTTGCCTGCTTCGTGGCCTTGGCGGCCTGCTTGCGGCTCTCGGAGGTCTGCGCACCGAATCGCTTCGTGAACCGCTCGACGCGTCCTTCGGTATCCACGAGCTTCTGCCGGCCCGTGAAGAACGGATGGCAGTTGTTGCAGATCTCAAGGTGCAGCTCAGGCTTCGTCGAGCGCGTCTTCCACGTCGCGCCGCAGGCGCACCGGGCCTCGACGTCGTAGTACTTCGGGTGAATCCCTTCCTTCACAGCGGGCTCCTTGAGGATTTCAGCAAAACACCAGTATATCAGGGAATGTCGATCCACCGATCCCAGCGGTGCCGTTTCAGCTCGGCCATCAAGGACGGGGGCAGCGGCCGCCCGTCGCTGGCCTTCGTGTTCGCTTCGACGTGTGCCAATTTGCGCATCCCCGGGATGACCGTGCTGACCGTGGGCTCCTGCAGGATGTGCCGCAGGGTCAGTTCCGCCATCGTCATGTCCTTCGGCACGACGGGGCGCAGCTTCTCGACGCGCTCGACGGTGTTGCGCAGGTTGTCGGGCTGAAAGTAGATGTTGCGAAAATCCCCGGAGGGCCACTTCGAATCCTTCGTCAGCGTGCCGGTCAGGCTGCCCTCGTCGAACGGCACGCGCGCGATGACCGCAATGTTGCGGCGCCGGCATTCGGGGAAGAGCTCGTCTTCCGGGTTCTGGTCGAAGACGTTGTAGACCACCTGCACGCTGTCGATGAGGTCCGTTGCCAGCGCCTTCAGCACGTTCGCGGGCTCCCACCGGTTGATGCTGATCCCGAACGCGCGAATGAGCCCCTCCTCCTTCAGCGACGACACGGCGCGCTGCCACCGTTCGTCCTCCGCCCATTCGTCGGTCCACACGTGGAACTGCTGGAGATCGATCGTGGACACGCCGATGTTGCGCAGGCTCTTCTCCGTGTACTCGCGGATGTAGTCGGCAGGAAACACGTCATCGAGCGCGTAGTGCGCGCGCGCGGGCCACTGCCGGTTCTTCGGCGGGATCTTCGTCGCGGTGTACAGGCGCGTGTCGGCGTGCCGCTTCAGCACCGCGCCGAGCAGTTGTTCACTGCGTCCGTCGCCGTACGCCCACGCGGTGTCGAAAAACGTGCATCCCAGCTCGATCGCGCGGTCCAGCGATCGCGCGGATTCCTCGTCATCCGATCCCGTCCACCCGGCCATCCCCCACATGCCGTAGCCGATTTCGGAAACCTGCCATCCCGTGCGGCCGAACGATCTGTAACGCATAGACGTGAATCCCTAATCCCCTATCCCTAATCCTTGAATCCCTGATCCTGAATCCCTGATCCTGAATCCTAATCCCTAATCGGTCGAACGGTAGTGGCCGCGCTGCCTGAAGCCGGAGCGCTGCAGGTACTTTGTGAAACCGCCCAGCATTCTGCCGAGTTCCTCGCAAGCGGCCACTCGTTCGGTCAATTCCGCTTCGGTGAGAGCCCTTGGCTTTGGCCTGACGCAACCGTCGCGCAACTTCCGCAACGGATCCTTCGGAGTACGAGAGGTAGCGGGCGAACCCCTCGTCGGAACTCTGTTGGAACCCTTCCTCCATATTGGCGGTAATCGAGTCGTTCGCGTCGTCGATCTGATCGTACAGCCGGCGATTCTTGCGCAGCGCAGGGCGCTCGAGGATTGTATGAACTGCACCCCAGAGTTCTGTTGCCCTCTGAAAGACTGGGAGTTCTTCGATTTTTTTGCCATGCCGATCTGCCTGGCACGGTCATGCCGCCAACAGGAATTCCCGATTACGATTAGGGATTCGGATTAGGGATTCGATGAGGGATTCGATTATGGATTCCAGATTCGGGATTCGAGGATTCGAGGATTAGGGATGAGGGATTAGGGATTCGAGATGCGATACGCCGCTACCGTGCTCTGTCTCGCAATCGCCGCTGCCGTTCCCGTCGCGCAGGCCGAGAAGCAGGATTACGCCGCGCTGGAGCGGATTCGCGACGAAGGGCTGAATCGCTCCCAGATCATGGATACCGTGTTCTGGCTGACGGATCGCTATGGGCCGCGGCTGACGGGTTCGCCGGAGATCCTCGACGCGAGCAACTGGGCGATGAAGCGGATGAGCGACTGGGGCCTGGTCAACGTCCATCGTGAGGAGTGGCCGTTCGGCAGGGGCTGGTCGCTCGTGCGGTTCAGCGCTCACATGATCGAGCCCGAGGTGCAGCCGATCATCGGATTCCCGAAAGCGTGGTCGGTCGGGACCGACGGTCCGGTGACCGCCGAGGTCGTGCGCGCAACGATCACGACCGACGCCGACCTCGCAAAATATCGCGGACAGCTGCGCGGGAAGATCGTCCTTGCACAGCCCGGGCGCGAGGTCCGGATGCTCGAGGGGCCGTTCATTCTTCGCATGGACGAGCCAATGACGCGCGAGGCGGAGACCACGCCGATCCCGCCCGCGCGAGAGAGCCGATTCGACGTCGAGCGGCTGCGCCAGTTCCGCGACCGCCTGCAGCAGTTCTACAAGGACGAGGGGGTCGCGGCCGTGTTCGATCGCGGTAGCGACAGCGACATGGCCGCCGGCGGCAGCGACTTGTCGTGGGATCAGCAGCGCACCGACGGAGGAACCGTCTTTCCGGGCACCGTGAACCGCACAACGGCGCCGGCGGGCGTGCCGCAGGTCACGCTGGCGGTCGAGCACTACAACCGCATGGTGCGGCTGATCGAGCACGGCGTGCCCCTGCGGATCGAGCTCGACCTGCGCGTGCAGTTCCACGACGCGGACGGCTTCAACACGATCGCGGAGATTCCGGGCGCCGACCTGGCCTCCGAGGTCGTCATGCTCGGCGCGCACTTCGATTCCGTCAACGCGGCCACCGGCGCCACCGACAACGCAGCCGGGAGCGCCGCGATGATGGAGGCAATGCGAATCCTACGGGCGACCGGAGTGAAACCGCGCCGAACGATCCGCTTGGGGCTCTGGGGCGGCGAAGAAGAAGGCCTGCTCGGCTCGCGTGCCTACGTGGCCGCGCACTTCGGCGATCCGCAGACGATGAAGCTGCTGCCCGAGCATGCGGCGCTCTCGGCCTACTTCAATCTCGACAACGGGACGGGAAAGATCCGGGGCATCTGGCTGCAGGGGAACCTGGCCGCACGGCCGATTTTCGAGGAGTGGATGGCGCCGCTTCGCGGCCTGGGTGTCACGATCCTCGGGCCGCGTTCCGTCGCGCAGACCGATCACGTGTCCTTCGACAACGTGGGGCTTCCGGGCTTCCAGTTCGTGCAGGATCGCCTCGAGTACAACTCGCGCACGCATCATTCCAATATGGACGTGTACGATCGTCTCCAGCGCGACGATCTGATCCAGCAGGCGGTGGTCGCGGCGACATTTGCGTACGACGCCGCGATGCGGGATGAGAAGCTCCCGCGCAAACCGCTGCCGAACCCCCAAAACCGCAGAACCGTCGAACCAGAACCGTAGAACCGTCGAACCAGAACCGTAGAACCGTAGAACCGTAGAACCGTAGAACCGTAGAACCGTAGAACCGTAGAACCGTAGAACCGATCCATGCCCATCGTCGTCCAGAAATACGGCGGCAGCAGTGTGGCCGACGTCAATCGCATTCGTCTCGTGGCCGAACGGATCATGCGTACGAAATCCGCGGGCTACGACGTCGCCGTCGTCGTCTCCGCGATGGGGGACACGACGGACGAACTGCTCGCGCTCGCCAAGCGCGTGTCCGCAAACCCCGATCGCCGCGAGCTGGACATGCTGCTGTCGGCGGGCGAGCGGATCTCGATGGCGCTCCTCTCGATGGCCGTCCGCGAATTGGGCGGTGACGCGATCAGCTTCACCGGCAGCCAGTCCGGCATCATCACCAACGACCGCCACGTCGATGCGCGGATCATCGAGGTGCGGCCCTTCCGTGTGCAGGACGAGCTGGCGCGCGGCAAGATCGTCGTCATCGCCGGCTATCAAGGCGTGTCGTACCGCCGGGAGGTCACGACCCTCGGGCGCGGCGGAAGCGATACGACCGCCGTCGCGATGGCGGCAGCGCTCGGGGCGGAATACTGCGAGATCTGCTCCGACGTGGACGGCGTGTACACGGGCGATCCGCACGTCGTGCCGGCTGCGCGGCGCATCGGGACGCTCTCGTACGAAGAGACGCAGGAGCTTGCCGAAGCGGGCGCGAAGGTGCTCAACGCCCAGGCCGTGGAGTTCGCGAAGGAGAAGGGGATCGCGATCTATGCTCGCGCGACCGCGTCCGCGCTCCCGGGAGAGGATCCCGCATCCGACGGCAGCGTCGTGCGGCGCCACGCGCCGAGGACGCCCGGCACCGTCGCGGGTGTCGCGAGCGAGCGCGACGTCCTCGTCCTGCAGGCGCGCACGACGCTCGAGCCGTTGCTCGAGCTGCTGGACGCGCGCGGCATCAGCGGCAAGCAGCTTCACGTCTCGGGCGTGGGCCGCGGCTGCGATGGGTTGACGATGATCCTGTCGCGGGAGAACCTGCACGACGAGCAGCACCTGCGGGAGGCGATCGCCGCGCGGTTTGGCGCCGACGCGTTCTTCACCGACGGCCTCGGCGCCGTCAGCGTCATCGGCGCCGGCATCAATACGAGCTATGTCAACGTGCGGCGCGGAACAGCGTTTTTGCGCCAGGAGGGCCTGTCACCAGTGGGGCTCGCCACCTCGTCTTTCAGGATCACGTGGCTGGTGCCAGGCGAGCGGTTGGATGATGCCGTTCGGCGATTGCACGCGGAATTTCTGGAACGCCGGGTCTAAGGGACCCGGCCTACGTGCTGTCCGCGTCGTCCGCGTTTTCCGCGGCCCTATTTGGAGCCGTTCATCGAGGCGAGGAACTCCGCGTTGTTCTTCGTCTTGCCCATCTTCGAGAGCAGCAACTCCATCGCCTCCTGCGGCGAGAGCGGGTTCAGCACCTTGCGGAGCACCCAGACGCGGTTCAGATCTTCCTTCGGAATGAGCAGCTCCTCCTTCCGCGTGCCGCTCTTCTGGATGTCGATGGCGGGGAAGACGCGTCGATCCGCGAGCTTGCGATCGAGATGGATCTCGAGGTTGCCGGTTCCCTTGAACTCCTCGAAGATCACGTCGTCCATGCGCGAGCCGGTGTCGATGAGCGCCGTCGCGATGATCGTCAGGGACCCGCCCGCCTCGATGTTGCGCGCGGCGCCGAAGAAGCGCTTCGGGCGCTGCAGCGCGTTCGAATCGACGCCGCCCGAGAGCACTTTGCCCGAGGCCGGCACGATCGTGTTGTAGGCGCGCGCGAGGCGCGTGATCGAGTCGAGCAGGATGACGACATGCTTCTTGTGCTCGACGAGGCGTTTGGCCTTCTCGATCACCATCTCGGCGACCTGCACGTGCCGCTGCGCCGGCTCGTCGAACGTCGACGAAATCACTTCGCCCTTGACCGAGCGCTGCATGTCGGTGACTTCCTCGGGCCGCTCGTCGATGAGCAGGACGATGAGGTACACCTCGGGATGATTCGCGGTGATGCTGTTCGCGATGTTCTGCAGGAGCATCGTCTTGCCGGTGCGCGGCGGCGCGACGATCAGACCGCGCTGCCCCTTGCCGATGGGCACCATCAGGTCCATCACCCGGGCCGACAGGTTGTCGGACGCGGTTTCGAGCCTGAGGCGCTCCTGCGGGTAGAGCGGCGTCAGGTTCTCGAAGAAGATCTTCTCGCGGGTGCGATCCGGCGGCTCGAAGTTCACCGCCTCGACCTTGATGAGCGCGAAGTACCGCTCGCCGTCCTTCGGCTGGCGGATCTGCCCGCTCACCGTGTCGCCGGTGTGCAGGTCGAACTTCCTGATCTGCGACGGCGAGACATAGATGTCGTCCGGCCCGGGCAGGTAGTTGTAGTTCGGCGCGCGCAGGAAGCCGAAGCCGTCCGGCAGCGTCTCGAGCACCCCCTCCGAGAACAGGTTGCCGCTCTTCTCCGCCCGCGACCGCAGGATTTCGAAGATCAGCTCCTGCTTGCGCATGCCGGTCGCGCCGGGCACGTCCAGCGACTTGGCGACCTTCGTCAGCTCGGAGATGTTCATCTCCTTGAGGGTCGCGAGGTCGACGCCGTGCGTGGGGGCGGTGGCCGGAGGGGCTGCCTGGGCGGGGGCGGCGGGCGCCGCAACTACTGCCTGCTCAGTCTTGCTATCAGTGTCCACAGATCGTCCAATCCTTCGCCGCGCGCTGCCGAGACCGGCAGGGCGGCCTTTCCGAGTTTCCGTTCGAGTTCCTTCAGGTTCTTCACGCGTTCTCCGCGCGAAAGCTTGTCGAGTTTGGTGGCCACGAGCGCGTGTTCGACATCGAGGGTATCGAGCCAGCGCGCGGCATCCGCGTCAGCGTCCAGCGCCGGATGGCGCGCGTCCACGAGATGGAGAACACCAGCAATCCGGTGGCGCCCGCGATCCGCGGACCCGAAATACGCCTCCGCGATCTCGCGCAGTTCGGCGACGGACTGCGCACCGCCTCTCGCGTAGCCGTAGCCTGGCAGATCCACGAGGTGGACGCTCCAGCGCCCCGGTCCGCCCGCCCCCCCGTCGACCGTGAGCCGATACAGGTTCGCCAGGCGAGTCTTTCCGGGTGCCGCGCTCGTCCGCGCGATGCGACTGCCCGAGAGCGCGTTGATCAGCGTCGACTTGCCGACGTTCGATCGTCCGACCAGCGCGATGTGCGGAACGCCGTCAGCGGGAATGCCCCTCGCGTCCGCGGCGCTGGTGACGAAGCGCGCCTCGACGACCTTCATGGGGCATTGCCGCGCGTCAGTGCGAAATCGTGGCCTGATCGCCCGAGACCGCCGTGTCGACCGGCGTGGTGATCGCTCCGATCGGTTCGGCCAGCGCAATGCGCAGCACTTCGTCCATCGACTCGACCATGTAGACGTTCAGGGAGTCGAGCACGTTCTTCGGGATGTCGGCGAGATCCTTCTCGTTGTCCTTGGGGACGATGATCGTCTTCAACCCGGAGCGGTGTGCCGCGAGGACCTTCTCCTTCACGCCGCCGATGGGCAGCACCTTGCCGCGCAGCGTGATCTCGCCCGTCATGGCGACGTCCTTGCGGACGGCCGTGTGCCCGAGCGCGGACACGAGCGCGGTGGCCAGCGTGATCCCCGCAGAAGGACCGTCCTTCGGGATCGCGCCTTCCGGGATGTGGACGTGGACGTCGGTCGTGCGGTTGAAATTCTTCGGGATCTGGAACTCGTCCGCCTTCGAGCGCACGTAGCTCATCGCCGCCTGCGCCGATTCCTGCATGACGTCGCCCAGCTTCCCGGTGAGCGTCAGGCGCCCCTTGCCGGGCATCAGCGTCGCTTCGATCACGAGGATCTCGCCGCCGACTTCCGTCCAGGCGAGGCCCGTCGCGACGCCAACCTCGTTCTTCTCCTCCGCCACCGTCGGCCGGAACCGCGGGACGCCGAGGTATTCGGTCACCTTCGCGGCCGTGACCTCCTCGTTGAACGCCTTCCCCTCGACGACGACCTTGCGCGCGATCTTGCGGCAGATCGACGCGATCTCGCGCTCGAGGTTCCGGACGCCGGCCTCGCGCGTGTACCGCTGAATGATCGTCTGGAACGCCTCGTCGAGGAAGGTGATGTTCTCCTTGGTGAGGCCGGTCCCTTCGACGGCCTTCGGGGCCAGGAACTTCCGCGCGATCTCAATCTTTTCCTGCTCCGTGTAGCCGGCGAGCTGCAGCACTTCCATGCGGTCGCGCAGCGCCTGCGGAATCGTGTGCAGCACGTTCGCCGTGCAGATGAACATCACGTTCGACAGGTCGTACTCGACGTCGAGGTAGTGATCGAGGAAGGCGCTGTTCTGCTCGGGATCCAGCACTTCGAGCAGCGCCGCCGACGGGTCGCCGCGGAAGTCCATCGACATCTTGTCGACTTCGTCCAGCAGGAACACCGGATTCATCGTGCCGGCCTTCTTCATCATCTGGATGATCTGGCCGGGGAACGCGCCGATGTAGGTGCGGCGGTGGCCGCGGATCTCCGCCTCGTCGCGGACGCCGCCGAGCGAGAGCCGCACGAACTTGCGGTTCATCGCGCGCGCGATCGACTTCGCGAGCGAGGTCTTGCCGACCCCTGGAGGTCCGGAGAAGGTGAGGATCGTCGCCTTCGGCTTCTTCACGAGCGCCCTGACGGCGAGGAACTCGAGGATGCGGTCCTTGATCTTCTCGAGGCCGTAGTGATCCTCGTTCAGGATCTCCTCTGCGCGTTTCAGATCGCGGCTCTCCTTCGTCTTCTTGTGCCACGGGACGGCGATGAGCCAGTCGAGATAGTTGCGCGAGACGGTCGCTTCGGCGGACATCGGCGGCATCGCCTCGAGCCGCTTCAGCTCCTGGATCGCCTTCTCCTCGACTTCCTCGGGCATCTTCGCCTGTTCGATCTTCTTCTTCAGCTCCTCGATCTCGTTCCCCTTCTCGTCCTTGCGGCCCAGTTCCTTCTGGATCGCCTTCATCTTCTCGTTGAGGTAGTACTCCTTCTGCGCCTTCTCCATCTGCTTCTTCACGCGAGACTGGATGCGGCGATCGACCTGGAGCTTGTCGACTTCGGCCTCGAGGAGCGCGGCGATGCGGTTCAGCCGCTCGATGGGCGAGATGATTTCGAGCAGGTTCTGCTTCTCGTCCACGCCGACCACGAGATGCGCGGCAATCGTGTCGGCGAGCTTGCCGGGATCGTCCACGCGAACGGCGGCAATCATCGCGTCGTAGTGGAGGTTGTTCGAGAGCTTCACGTACTGCTCGAACAGCGACACGACCTTGCTCATCGTGCTCTCGGCGTCGACGCCCGCTTCCTTCGGCTTCGGCACCACCTTCACGACGACGCGATAGAAGCCCTTGTCTTCCTTCCACTCGACCGCGCGGGCGCGCTCGATCCCCTCGACGAGCACCTTGATGTTGCCGTCGGGGAGCTTGAGGCTCTGCACGATGTTCGCGACGCAGCCCATCGTGTAGATGTCCGACGGCTGCGGCTCGTCGACGGCGGCGTCGTGCTGCGCCGCGAGGAAGATGCGCTTGTCCTTCCCGAGCGCGTGCTCGAGCGCGCGCGTCGACGAGGGCCGTCCGATGACGAACGGCATCATCATGTGCGGAAAGACCACGACGTCGCGGAGAGGAACGATGGGAAGGGTCTCGTAGAGTTCCATGCGCTGTAATTCGTGAGTTGGTGAGTTGGTGGGTTCGTGAATGGAATGCACCCGATTCACGAATTCACCAATCCACCACCTACCCGGCTTTCTCAATCAATGTGATGGGTTTTTCCTTCGACTGGACCACTTCGCGCGTGATCACGCACTCGCGGATCTTCTTCTGACCCGGCAGCGTGTACATCAGGTCGAGCATGAGATCCTCGATGATCATGCGCAGCCCGCGCGCGCCGATCTTGCGCGCCAGCGCCTGCTCCGCAATCGCCTCGAGGGCATCGTCGGTGAACCGGAGCTTCACGTTCTCGTACTCGAACAGCTTCTGGTACTGACGCGTGATCGCGTTGCGAGGTTGCGTGAGGATCTGGACGAGCGCGGCCTTGTCGAGCTCGTGCAGCGTGCCGACGACGGGGAGCCGGCCGACGAACTCGGGGATCAGGCCGTACTTGATGAGATCCTCCGGTTCGACCTGCTCGAGCGTGGTGCCGATGTCGCGGTTCGCGGCGGACTTGACGTCGGCCTTGAAGCCGAGCGTCTTCTTCCCCGTGCGGCGCTCGATCTGCTTCTCGAGCCCGACGAACGCGCCGCCACAGATGAACAGGATGTTCGTCGTGTCGACCTGGAAGAACTCCTGGTGCGGGTGCTTCCGCCCGCCCTGCGGCGGGACGTTGGCGACGGTGCCCTCGAGGATCTTCAGCAGCGCCTGCTGAACGCCCTCACCCGAGACGTCGCGCGTGATCGACGGGTTTTCGTCCTTGCGGCAGATCTTGTCGACCTCGTCGATGTAGATGATCCCCTGCTGGCACTTCTCGATGTCGCCGCCGGCGGCCTGGAGCAGCTTGAGAATGATGTTCTCGACGTCCTCCCCGACGTAGCCCGCTTCGGTCAGCGTCGTGGCGTCGACGATGGTGAACGGGACGGAGAGGAGCTTGGCGAGCGTCTGCGCGAGGAGCGTCTTGCCGGTGCCGGTCGGGCCGATCAGCAGGATGTTCGACTTCGTCAGCTCGATCTCGTTGCGGCTGCGCGACTGCTTCTGGATCTCGATCCGCTTGTAGTGGTTGTAGACGGCAACCGCGAGCTTCTTCTTCGTCTGTTCCTGGCCGATGACGTACTCGTCGAGGAACTTCTTGATCTCCTGCGGGACCGGCAGGGAAGAGCGCGCGCCGCCGCGCGCCTCGAAGCGGTTGTCGTCCGCGATGATGTCGTTGCAGACCTCGACGCATTCATCGCAGATGAAGACGGTGGGGCCCGCAATGAGCTTGCGGACGTCGTTCTGATCCTTGTTGCAGAACGAGCAGCGGAGAATCTCGCCTTCGCCGTTTTTCTTGACCATGTGGTTCCCTGCAGCTCTCAGCGTTCAGCGGTCGGCTGACAGCCCACGGCTTCTAGGCTCGTTTCCGAATGACGTCATCAATAATACCGTATTCCTTCCCCTGCTCCGCGCCCATGATGTAGTCCCTTTCGGTGTC